>NZ_QLJH01000099.1 GCF_003951315.1 Sphingomonas sp. S-NIH.Pt15_0812 | reverse complement strand
TTCCCAAGCGGCATGAAGTCTGATTCATGATCGTCACCGGTGACGGGAGGCCGGTCAGATGGGCAAGCCATTGTCGATGGACCTGCGCGAGCGGGTGGTTGGTGCGATTTCGCAGGGAATGTCCCGCCGTGCGGCAGCCGCGCGGTTCGGGGTGAGCGCGGCGAGTGCGGTGCGATGGGCGGCGCTTCAGCGCGATCGGGGAAAACCGGCTGCCAAGCCGCAGGGCGGCGACATGCGCTCGGGCGCGACCGAGGCGAAGGCGGCGCGGATCTGGGCGTTGTACGAAGCGGCGCCCGACATCACCCTTGCCGAGTTGCGCGCGGCGCTGGCCGCCAAGGGGATCGCGGTGGCGGTATCGACGCTGTGGCGCTTCTTCGCGCGCCACGGGCATACGCGCAAAAAAAGACCGGCCACGCGCAGGAGCAGGACCGCCCCGACGTCCTGAGCGCGCGCGAGGCCTGGTTCGATGGCCAGCTCGACCTCGATCCGGAAACGCTGGTCTTCGTCGACGAGACCGGTGCCAGCACCAAGATGGCGCGCCGCTACGGACGCGCGCCGCGCGGGCAGCGGCTGCGCATGGCCGTGCCGCACGGCCACTGGAAGACGACCACGTTCGTCGGGGGCTTGCGGCTCTCGGGCATGACCGCGCCGCTCGTCATCGACGGACCCATGACCGGGGCGTGGTTCGCGACCTGGGTCGCCCGCGCGCTCGCCCCGACGCTGAAGCCCGGCGATGTCGTGATCCTCGACAACCTGCCCGCCCACAAAAGCGCCGCGGCTCGCACGGCGATCGAGGCATGCGGCGCCCGGCGGCTCTTCCTTCCGCCTTACTCGCCCGACTTCAACCCGATCGAAAACGCCTTCGCCAAGCTCAAGGCGCTCCTGCGCAAAGCCGCCGCTCGCACCCGCGACGACCTGTACCGCGCCATCGGTGCCGCCATCGACACCTTCACGCCTGCCGAGTGCGCCAACTACTTCGCCGCTGCAGGATATGATGCGTACTGATCGGAATCTGCTCTAG
>NZ_QLJH01000098.1 GCF_003951315.1 Sphingomonas sp. S-NIH.Pt15_0812 | reverse complement strand
TAGACCATGATGACATCAGGCTGACGCATATCCGGAGTTGCGCAGATAGTTGCGGCACTCGTCTGGTGAGAAGGCATTGAGGAGCGATCCGACACGGCGCCATGTTGCTTCATGGGATCGCTCTGCGGCCTTTCGCATCAGGTGCTTGAGCTTGGCGAAGACCTGCTCGATTGGGTTCAGGTCGGGCGAGTACGGTGGCAGGAAGAGGAGCCTGGCGCCGACGGCTCTGATGGCGTGCCGGATGGCGGGTTTCTTGTGACTGGATAGGTTGTCCATGATGACGACGTCACCGCGCGAGAGCGTCGGCACAAGGCACTGCTCGACATAGTCGGTGAAGCTCTGGGCGTTGATCGGCTGGTCGAGCACGCATGGCGCATCGATCCGGTCGCACCGTAGCGCCGCCAGGAACGTCATGGTGCGCCAATGGCCGTAGGGCACCTTGGCGTGGAGCCGCTGCCCGACCGGCGCCCAGCCCCTGAGCGGGGCCATGTTCGTCTTCACCCAGGTTTCGTCGATGAAGACCAGGCGCGTCGGATCAATTCGCCCCTGGTACTTCTTCCACTGTGCCCGGCGCCGCGCGATCGCGGGACGGAGCTGTTCAGCGGGCAACACGCTTTTTTTTGAAGCTCAGACCCTCGGCATGGGCAAATCGCCACACCTGCACATAGTCGACCTTCACGCCGCGCCCGGCCAGTTCCATTACCAGCCCGCGCAAGGTGAAGTCCTGGCGGACCCGCTCCAGCAGCCAGTCCCGCGTCGCGCCCGACAGGATGTTGGTGCGGCGACCGCCCATTTGCCCCGGCGCCGCGCTGCCCGTGTCCCGGTAGCGCCGCATCCACTTGATCGCCGAACTCGGCGCCACCCCGAAGCGCGCCGCAGCCGCATGACACGACATGCCCTCCGCCGTCACCGCCCGCACCACCCTGTCGCGCAAGTCCATCGAATACGGCTTCGCCATGCAGACCGGCCTCCTCCGCCAGCCTGCCCTTGAATCAGATCAGCGCCTCCATGGAAATCCCCATCGATTCAGCCCCACGTCATCCCGCTCTAG
>NZ_QLJH01000097.1 GCF_003951315.1 Sphingomonas sp. S-NIH.Pt15_0812 | reverse complement strand
AGCAGCGCCGTCGCGTTCGTGCCGGGCGCGATGATCGTGAACTCCTCGCCGCCATAGCGGCAGACCACGTCACCGTCGCGGAAGCGATTGCGCATCTCCGCCGATACCGCCTGGAGAACCGCGTCGCCGGCATCATGCCCGAATTCGTCGTTGAAACGCTTGAAGTGGTCGACATCGCACATGACGAGGCTGAGGGGCTGGCCGGACCGCGATGCGCGCGCGATCTCCAGGGCCAGCGCTTCCTCCATGTAGCGGCGGTTGAACAGACCGGTCAGGGGATCCCGGATGGTCTGTTCGCGCAGTGATCGCTGCAGCCGGTGATTGACCAGCGCCGAGGCGATGTTCTCGGTCAACACCGTCAGCCGGAAGCGGCTTTCCGCCGGCACGCGTCCGCGAAGATAGAGGACGCCGATCACCTCCCCGCCGGCAAGCAATGGCTCGCAATGGTAGAGCTCTTCCTCGGAGGCATGACCGCAGACGATGTCGGCACCGGCCTCCGCCACGCTATGGCTGCGACCCCGACGCAGCGCCCAGCATTCGTCCGGCGGAAATCCATCCGGGTTGAGCGTCAGGCCACCCCAATGGGCGATGGGGACCAGGAGGTTGCGCGAGTTGTTGTGGGCATAGAGGGCGCCCGCAAGGTCGGGCAGCACACGAGGCACGAAGACGCGGATGATCTGGGCCAGCTCGTCATCGGTCCGCGCCGCTTGCATGCGGTGCGCCATGCCGCCCAGCAACTCGATCACGTCGTTGCGCTCGCGCAGCGCCTCGCCCTGGTTGTGCAGATCGGTATTGGCCACCTGCAGCCGCTGCTCGCTCGTTGCCTGGTCGGCAACCGCCAGTTCGAGACGGTCCGCCATGGCGTTATAATCCCTCGCCAGCAGCGTGAACTCGCGCGACCCCATCCCATTGGCGATGCGCGCCTTCCGCCCCTGCCCGAGATCGGTCATCGCCTGCATCATCGCGGCCAGCGGTCGCCGGATGCCGCGAATCAGCAAAGCGCAGGCCAACAGGAGGAGGATCGCGACAATGGATGCGCCCGCCAGCGCCAGCCGCCTGCTGCGTGCCAGCCGATGTTCCGCCGCC
>NZ_QLJH01000096.1 GCF_003951315.1 Sphingomonas sp. S-NIH.Pt15_0812 | reverse complement strand
TGACGTGCTCCCCGGAAAACATGCCATTGATAAGTTAGCTCGTCAGATGGAGACGAGCGATGCGGCGAGGCCGTTTTACCGAGGATCAGATCATAGGCGTGCTGCGTGAGCACGAGGCTGGCGTGAAGACCGCCGAGCTGTGCCGGAAGCACGGCATCAGCGATGCGACGTTCTACACCTGGAAGTCGAAGTACGGCGGGATGACCGTGTCGGAAGCGGCGAGGTTACGAACGCTGGAGGACGAGAACCGGCGGCTGAAGAAGCTGCTGGCGGAATCGATGCTGGACGTGTCGGCGCTGAAGGATCTGCTGGGAAAAAACTGACCCGGTCTGTGGATCGCTACGCTGCGGTGGAGAAGCTGATGACCGACCGCGGCTTCTCCGAGCGTCGCGCCTGCAGGCTGGTGGGGGTCAACCGGTCGGCGTGGCAATATGAGCCGCTTCGCGGAAAGGATGATGCTGTCCGCGAGCGGATGCGCGAACGCGCCAACGAGCGTCGCCGGTTCGGTTATCGCCGGCTTGCGATCCTGCTCGGGCGCGAAGGCAAGGGCATGAACCTGAAGAAGGTGTACCGGCTGTATCGCGAGGAGCGGCTGACGGTGCGTAAGCGTGGCGGCCGGAAACGGGCGTTGGGCACGCGGGCGCCGATGGCGATTCCGCAGGGTCCCAACCAGGGCTGGTCGCTCGACTTCGTATCGGATGCATTGGCCTGTGGCCGGCGGTTCCGCGTGCTCAACGTCATCGACGACTACAGCCGGGAATGCCTGGCATGCATCGTCGACACCTCGTTGTCAGGCCGGCGTGTCGTGCGCGAGCTCACCGCCATCGCCGAGCGTCGCGGGCTGCCGTGCATGGTGGTCAGCGACAACGGCACCGAACTGACCAGTCATGCCGTGCTCGCCTGGTGCCAGGACACCGGCGTCGAGTGGCATTACATTGCGCCCGGCAAGCCGCAGCAGAACGGCTTCGTGGAATCGTTCAATGGTCGCTTGCGCGACGAATGTCTGAACGAGCACCTGTTCCTCTCGCTGGCTGCGGCGAGACGGATCATTGAGGCATGGCGGACGGACTACAACACCGTGCGTCCGCACAGCAGCCTTGGCGGCATGGCACCCGCCGAGTTTAC
>NZ_QLJH01000095.1 GCF_003951315.1 Sphingomonas sp. S-NIH.Pt15_0812 | reverse complement strand
ACGGCGGCGCGATCCGGCCAGCTTCGGGCGCTCTATCACGCCGCCGATGCGCGCGAGGACGGGCGGCGCAAGCTGGCCCAGGCCTGGCGCGTGGGCAGCGATCGTGAAGGTTCCGATCTGAAGGGGTTGGCACTACCGGTTGAACGCACCATATTGTCGTTGGCGCTGGGCCGCGAAAATGTGGTACACATCGCCCTGACCGACCGGCACGCAGCAAAGCGGGTGAGCGAAGCGCTCGACCGATGGCTGCATTTCATCGGATCCGAATCCTTATCGGCCCCTTGCGGAACGGCCCCGCAAGGCGCATCGGCGCCCGGTTCAGACCCGGCGTCTCCGGCCGTAGACGTACGCGAGGAATTTGAGTGAGCGAAACCGACAACGACAAGCCGAAGCTGGGCATGCGCGCGCCGCTGGGACTTCGCCGCACGGTGGAGACCGGCAAGGTGAAGCAGAGCTTCAGCCACGGCCGCTCGAACACGGTGATCGTCGAGACCAAGAAGGCGCGGACGTTCCGTCGCCCCGGTGAAGCCGCGCCTGCGGGCGAAGCGGGAACGCCGGTCCCGGCCGCCGAGGCAGAAATCGCGGTCCCGACGCCGGCGGCACCGCCTGCGCCGGCACCGCGCCCGGCACCCGCCAACGAGACGGCGCAGGAGCGCCAGGCGCGTCTGCTGCGCGAAGCCGACGAGCAGCGGATGCAAGCGCTGGAAGACGCGCGCCGTCGCGAGGACCAGGAGCGCGCCCGCGCCGCCGAGGAGGAGCGCCAGCGCGCCGCCGAGCGCGCGCAGGCCGCGGCGGAGGCTGCCGCCAAGGCGGCCGAGCCCGCGCCGGCTCCTGCCCCGACGCCCGCACCGGCACCGGAACCGACCCCCGCACCCGAACCGGTTGCACCCCAGGTCGTGGCCGCGCCGCCGG
>NZ_QLJH01000094.1 GCF_003951315.1 Sphingomonas sp. S-NIH.Pt15_0812 | reverse complement strand
TGACGTGCTCCCCAAAGCTCTACCAGTCATAACTGGAGTCCGGGGTTGGTATGGTGCCCCTCTGGGCGGTGTTGCACAACCCGCCTGGCGGCATCGGCGGGCGTCAGCCCGCCAGCACCACTATGCGGGCGCACATGGTTGTAGTCGTCGCGCCAGAGCCGCAGCACCGACCGGGCATGGCCCAGCGACACGAACAGCGTCTCGTTGAGGCACTCGTCACGCAGGCGGCCGTTGAAGCTCTCGACATAGCCGTTCTGCTGCGGCTTGCCGGGCGCGATATAGTGCCACTCGACAGGCCGCTCCTGCGTCCATCTCAGGATCGCGAGACTGGTCAGCTCGGTGCCATTGTCGCTGACGATCATCAGCGGCACGCCGCGCACAGCGATGATGGCGTCGAGCTCGCGAGCGACACGCGCGCCTGACAGCGAGGTGTCGACCACCAGCGCCAGGCATTCCCGCGTGAAGTCGTCGACCACTGCAAGGATGCGGATGCGCCGGCCGCTGACCAGCGTGTCACTGACGAAGTCGAGGCTCCACCGCTGGTTCGGACCCTGCGGCAGCGTCATCGGCGCACGTGTGCCCATGGCTCGCTTCCGGCCACGCCGGCGCCTGACCCGCAGGTTTTCCTCGCGATACAGCCGCAGCAGCTTCTTGTGGTTCATGACGATGCCCTCCCGGGCAAGCATGATCCCCAACCGCCGATAGCCGAAGCGACGACGCTCAGCCGCGATCTCGCGCAACCGCGACCGCAGGTCGCCATCATCAGATCGCCGATGCGCATAGCGCATCGACGTCCGATCCACGCTGAAGATGGTACAGGCCCGACGCTCGCTGATGCCGAACAACTGCCGCGCATGCCCGACAGCCTTCCGCTGAGCGGCAGGCCTCACCAGTTTTTTGCTACCGCCTCCTTGAGCACGGCGTTGTCGAGCATCGCGTCCGCCAGCAGCCGCTTCAGCCGGGCGTTCTCGTCCTCCAGCACCTTCAGCTTGCGTGCTTGCGACACGTCCATGCCGCCATACTTCGCCTTCCAGGCGTAGAGCGTCGCGCTGCTGATGCCGTGCTTGCGGCACACATCGGCGGTCTTCATCCCGCCCTCCTGCTCGCGCAGTACCGCGATGATCTGCTCCTCGCTGAACCTACTCTTCTTCACGTCCGTCTCCTCACGAAGGCGGACTCTAGCTCAAATTGGCGGAGTTTCAGGGGAGCACGTCAA
>NZ_QLJH01000093.1 GCF_003951315.1 Sphingomonas sp. S-NIH.Pt15_0812 | reverse complement strand
AAAAACGGCGGGATGGTTACGTCCACCCTCCGCGCGCACGCCGGTTCTCGCCGGCCAGCGGCTCCACTGATGTCGATGCAGGCACGCCTGCGGGACCAAGGAGCACGGATATATGCGAGAGAACGTCACTATCATCGGCGCGGGGCTTGGCGGGCTGGTGCTCGCTGGCGCATTGTGTCGGCACGGCATCAAGGTTGTCGTGTACGAAGCGGAGGTATCGGCAGATGCGCGCGCTCAAGGGGGACTCCTCGACCTCCACGAGCATAGCGGGCAGCGCGCGCTGCACGATCTAGGGCTTCACGAAGAATTTTTGACGCTGGTGCGGCCGGGCGAGGACGCAAAGCGGGTCGTGGACTGTCAAGGGACGGTTCTGCTCGACTGTCCCGGCAACCCCGCCACGACACGGCCGGAGGTTGATCGCGGCGAGCTGCGCCGGATGTTACTCAACGCCCTTCCGCCCGGCGTCGTACGGTGGGGACACAAGGTTGTTTCGGTTTGTGCCGCGGAAGGCGGTCGCTACATGGTGGCGTTCGCGAACGGCTTGACAGCGGAGACGATGCTGCTGGTTGGTGCGGACGGCGCGTGGTCGCGGGTGCGTCCGCTCGTGACCGATGTTCGCCCCTCCTACACCGGCATCAGCTTCGTCGAGCTGCGTCTCGCTCGCGACGACCCGCGGGCACATGCCGCCGCGGCGGTGATCGGCTCGGGTACGCTGATGGCGGTGACGCCCGGCCAGGGCATCCTGGCGCACCGCAACGCCGACGGCAGCATCCACACCTATGTCGCAGTCACCCGCCCCGAGGCCTGGGCCACCGCCGATCTGCCGACCGCCACTGCACGCGTGGCGGCCCTGTTCGACGGATGGGCGCCGACCCTTCGCGCGTTCGTCGCGAACGGCGATACCACGCCCGTCGTTCGGCCCATCTATGCGCTGCCACCGTTGATTGCATGGGAGCGGGTGGCGGGCGTGACATTGATCGGCGATGCGGCGCACCTCATGTCACCCTTCGCTGGCGAGGGGGCCAATCTCGCCATGCTTGATGGCGCAGAGCTTGCTAAAGCATTGATAGGCAGCCTTGATGACCAAGAAGCGGCGCTGTCGGCTTACGAGAATGAGCTGTTCAACCGCAGCCATGCCGTTGCCCATCACAGTGCCAACAATCTCGCGCGGTTCTTCGGGCCAGACGCGCCGATGCGTGTGGTGGAACTGTTCGTGAGCCGATGAATGGATGTCCGCTTTCGGGGAGCGCTGATTTCACCATGAATGTCTGTTT
>NZ_QLJH01000092.1 GCF_003951315.1 Sphingomonas sp. S-NIH.Pt15_0812 | reverse complement strand
TCAGCGCCCCGCCCCCGCCTCCGCCGCCCGCGACCGCCGTCCAGCCCGCCAAGGCCGCGCCCGACATGCAGGCGGTGCTCGACGCGCTCGCATCGCTCGGCGGCAAGCCGATCGAGACGCTGACCCCGGCCGAGGCACGGATGCAGCCCTCGGCCGCCGATAGCGCCAAGGCGGCGATGGCCAAGCAGGGCCTGCCCACGGAAGCGGACGCCTCGGTGACGACCCGGGACATGCCCTACGGCGCCGATCCCAAGCAGTTCGCCCGCATCTACAAGCCCGCGAACGCACCGGCCGGCGGCAAGCCGATGCCGGTCATCGTCTATTATCATGGCGGCGGCTGGGTGATCGCCGATGTCGCGACCTACGACGCGGCGCCGCGGGCGATGGCCAAGGCGCTGAACGCCATCGTCGTCTCGGTGGAATATCGCCATGCCCCCGAGTTCAAGTTCCCGGCCCAGCATGACGATGCGGCCGCCGCCTATCGCTGGACGCTGCAGAATGCAGCGGGCTGGGGCGGCGATCCGGCGCGGATCGCCACGGTCGGGGAGAGCGCCGGCGGCAACCTCGCGGTCGCGACCGCCATCTATGCCCGCGACAACGGCCTGACGCTGCCGCGCCACATCGTCTCGGTCTATCCGATCGCCAACAGCAGCATGACGCTGCCGTCGCGCCGGGACTCGGCCAATGCCAAGCCGCTCAACACCGCGATGCTGCCCTGGTTCGGTTACTACTACCAGACCAGCAAGGCGGACGCGCAGGACCCCCGGCTGAACCTGGTCGCGGCGAACCTGCGCGGCCTGCCGCCCACGACGATCATCAACGCGCAGATCGATCCGCTGCGCTCGGACGGCGAGACGCTGGCAACGGCGATGCGCGCGGCAGGCGACAAGGTCGAGCAGAAGACCTTTCCCGGCGTGACCCATGAGTTCTTCGGCATGGCCAAGGTCGTGAACGGCGCGAAGCAGGCGAACGACCTTGCGGTCGCGCGCTTGAAGACGGCGCTGGCGCGCTGACCGACCGGGAGGGCGGCCATCGCCCTCCCGCTTCGCTTCCAGACGAATAGGAGAGCTCCCGTGGCGTATCTTCGTTATCGCGACGACATCGAAACCCCCGAGCCCGATGAACAGCAGAGCATCGACGGCATCATCCAGGGCATGACCCAGGAAAGCCAGACGGTCGAGGAGCGCGACGGGCACGCGGTCCGGGCCAGCCACGCCAAGAGCACGGCCTGCGTCATCGGCCAACTGACCGTCGCGCCCGGATTGCCGCCCGAGCTCGCACAGGGCCTGTTCGCGGAACCTGGCACGTTCGATGTCGCCGTCCGCTTCGCGCAAGGACCCGGTGAGAAGCTCGGCGATCGCGTCTCGACCCATCGC
>NZ_QLJH01000091.1 GCF_003951315.1 Sphingomonas sp. S-NIH.Pt15_0812 | reverse complement strand
GATTGTGTTGAAGAAGTCGGCGTCTGGCGCGGAGACAATTGGGGGCTGGTTTGCGCCGGAAGCCGCTGACCGCCTCAGGCGGGTAGCGGCTGTACCGGCATCGGGATGAGCTTGGCCAACTTGCGGAGGTTCTGGGCGGTGGCTGCCATATGGAACTCGTCCCTGGCACCGTTTGGGCCACGCAGGCGCAATCGGTCGAGCTTCAGGATGCGCTTGAGGTGCGCGAACAGCATCTCGACTTTCTTTCGCTGGCGGCGAGACGTGACGTAGCCATCGGTGGTGGCGATGTCGCGGGCGAGGTCGCGAGCCCCTTCGTGGATCGAGCGGGTGACCTTTCGCGCCGGCATATTGGGCGTGCAGCGTTCCCGCAGGGCGCAGCCGCCGCAGTCCTGCTGTCGCGCGCGATAGCGGATGAAGCCGTCCTGGCCGACATCGCCCCGGGCGGTCGCGAAGTTGCGGTTCCTGGGGCGAAGGCGCTTGCCGCCAGGGCAGACGTAGCTGTCGTCGTCATGGTCGTAGGTGAAGGCATCGCGTTCGAACGTGCCGTCGCGGCGGGCCGACTTGTCGAACACCGGGATGTGCGGCTGGATGTCACGTTCGTGGACCAGCCAGGCGAGCATCTCGGCCGAGCCGTAGGCGGTGTCGGCGGCCAGTCGCTCGGGCCAGACGCCGAAGCGGTCCTGCACCCGCGCGATCATGCGCTTGCACGCGGTCACCTCGGCCTGGCGCACGGCGGTGCTCGCCTCCACGTCCATGATGACGGCGTGGTCGAGGTCGATGAGGTAGTTGGTCGAGTAGGCGTAGAAGGCCGGCCCGCGATGCGCGCTGGTCCAGCGCGCTGCCGGATCGGCCGGCGCCAGATACTTTGGCACCACCGGTGTCGCTGCGCCGAACGCTGCATCGTCGAGAACCGCCAGATACTCGCGGACCGCACGGCTGTCGGCGTCGGGTGGTACGCCATCGCTTCCCGGCCCGCCGGTCTGGCGGTTGGCATCGGCGCGGATCAGGCTGGCGTCGACCGCGAACCCTTCGCCGCCCACCAGCCCCTCGGCCATGCAGCGCGAGACCGTCGTCTCGAACAACCGGCGCAACAGGTCGCTGTCGCGGAAGCGCCCGTGCCGGTTCTTTGAGAAAGTCGAATGGTCGGGCACGTCGCCGTCCAGATCCAGTCGGCAGAACCAGCGATAGGCCAGGTTCAGATGCACCTCGTCGCACAGCCGCCGCTCGGACCGGATGCCCATGCAATAGCCGATGATGAGCATCCGGATCATCAGCTCCGGATCGATCGAGGGGCGACCCGTGTCACTGTAGAAGGGCTTCAGCTCCTCGCGGATGCCCGACAGATCCACGAACCGGTCGATCGAGCGCAGCAGATGATCCCCCGGCACGTGCCGCTCCAGGCTGAAGCTGTAGAACAGCGCCTCCTGCGCCACCGTCCGCTCGCCCATCATCGGCCCGTCTCCGCTCGCCTCAAGGCAATTGAATCAGACCACCGACACTACTGCAAGCCAGCCTTTTTCAACACAATCGGG
>NZ_QLJH01000090.1 GCF_003951315.1 Sphingomonas sp. S-NIH.Pt15_0812 | reverse complement strand
CGCATCCGACCACCGGCGCCGGCCCGATACCCGACCGACCACCTCCATCCGACCAGTCATACGAGTACTCGTATGACTGGTCGTAGAACCAATAATTTCCCGCACCGCCCGCGCCCTCATCAAAGGCAGAAAGCATCCCCGCTACCGGCGCTACCGCAAGGCGGCCTTCCGACCACGCTTACATCGAGACTTGGTCGCCGTCTGATCAACTAAACTGCTTCTCCTAGGTGTTCAGTCCCGGCATCTGGTGGATCGGATCGACGATGAACCGGTCTGGCTCTGACGTCCAGATCCTGGTGATGTATTCGTAAGGTGTGAGCCCACTGAGCGTCTTGAGCCGGCGGGCAAAGTTGTAGGCGGCCATGAAGTCGGCGAGGTGCGTTCGGAGCTGGTCATGGCTCTCGTAGTGGAAGCGTTTGACGGTCGCTTCCTTGATCGTCCGGTTCATCCGCTCGACTTGTCCGTTGGTCCACGGGTGGTTCGGTTTCGTCAGACGGTGCTCGATGTCGTTTGCCTCGCAGATCATGTCGAAGCGCATCTGACGCGACCAAGCGGTGTTGCGGTTACGAGGCTGATCGGCGAACTGGATGCCGTTGTCTGTCAGAATGGTGTGGATGCGGTAAGGTAAGGCCTTCAGCAGGTGTTCGAGGAACTCCCACGCTGTGCGCCTGTCAGCCTTGTCGACCAGTTGGGTGACGGCGAACTTACTGGTGCGATCGATGCCGACGAACAGGTAGAGCTTGCCTTCGGCAGTCTGCACCTCAGCGATATCGATGTGGAAGAAGCCGATCGGGTAGCGCTTGAAGCGTTGCCGCTTCGGTTTGTCGCCCTCGATATCCGGCAGGCGGGAGATGCCGTGCCGCTGGAGGCAACGATGCAACGCTGACCGCGTCAGGTGCGGTATCGACGGCTGCAACGCATAGAGACAGTCGTCGAGCGGCAACAGCGTGTGGCGCCGGAACGCCACAACCATCGCCTCCTCCGCCTCGGACAAGGTCGTAGAATGAGGGGCCTTCGGCCCGGTCTTCAAATCCTCAACGGTTGCGCGCTTGCGCCACTTCGCGACCGTTTTCGGGTTGATCCCCAGCTCGCGGCTCAGCGTCGCGAGCGAAGCTTGCGATCGCTGTATTGCTGCTCGGACGGCGTGCGTGGTCGTGGCGCACCCATGACGAACTTGTCCCATACCGCATCCTTCCATTCCAACGAAAGGATCGCACCATCAAACCCTGGGATCAAACACCTAGGAACCGTTAGGCGTTCGACGATGTGTCTTGTATCGTCATCCAGAGCAAGCCGCTGCCGTCCTTGTGAGACACGGTAACTGAAAGCACGAGCCGTCGCGCGCAGCTGAGCAGCCCCCATCGGGTGGTCCGGGTTATTAGTTAGTGCATTGTCGTCTCCGCCGCCATT
The DNA here is from genome assembly GCF_003951315.1 of Sphingomonas sp. S-NIH.Pt15_0812. GTDB lineage: Bacteria > Pseudomonadota > Alphaproteobacteria > Sphingomonadales > Sphingomonadaceae > Sphingomonas. The sequence continues at coordinate 145 of NZ_QLJH01000090.1, read as the reverse complement.
GCCGGTCGTAGGTGGAGGGAAGCGGAACCGGAGGCCGGCAATGGCGGTGTCGCCGCTTGTGGTGCGGGCGGCCGGTAGCCCAGGCTGCTGTGCGGCCGGACGGTGTTGTAGTGACGGCGCCACGCCTCGATCAGTACCCTTGCTT
>NZ_QLJH01000009.1 GCF_003951315.1 Sphingomonas sp. S-NIH.Pt15_0812 | reverse complement strand
GGCGGGCGGCGGAGGCGGGGGCGGGGCGCTGACGGAACGCGGCGACTGCGCGACGGCGGGGGAGGCGGCGACGATGAGGGCGGCCGCGAGCGGGCCGAAGCGATAGATGCTGCGCAAGTTACTCTCCTGTTGAGTCATGGAGGCAACCCACCAGCGGCAACGACTGTTTCGGTACGGAACTAGACGGAGCGGACGGGGGTGACAGATGTCCCGTCCTGATCATAGGTTGACCAAATGGACGCCCAGCTCTTCCACCTATCGGACCAGAACGCGTCGCTCTCCGAACAGCGGGAAGAGAATGGGCTGCTGCGCCTGCTGTCCGGCCGGGAACGGGCGGTGCTGGAGCCGCATCTCGAACGCGTTTCCTTCCGCAACGGCGACATCATCGCCCGCGCCGGTGACCCTGCGGAGACCATCTGCTTTCCCCTGACCGGCATCGCGGCCGTGCTCGACTCGCTGGAGGACGATCGACGCTATGCGGTCGCCCTGGTGGGGAGCGAGGGCTTTATCGGCTGGCCGGTGCTGCTCGGCAACGACCGCTGGCCGCATGATGTCGTCATGCGCGCCGAGAACGGCGTCGCGATGCGGTTGCGGACCGAGCATCTCCAGGCGGCGATCGATGCCCAGCCGAACATCCGAACGCTCCTGCTGCGCTTCACCGGGATATTGATGGGCCAGATGGCGCGAACGATCGTGTCGTCGCTCGCCCATTCGATCGAACGGCGGATGGCGCGCTGGATCCTCCTCTACCACGACCGCGTCCGGGCGGACGAGATCTGCATGACGCATGAGGAGTTCCGGTTGATGCTCGGCGTCCGCCGCAGCAGCGTCACCGATGCGCTGCACAGGCTGGAGGAAAGCCAGGCGATACGCTCGACCAGGGGGCGTCTGATCGTCCGCGATCGCGACGCGCTGCTGGCGCTGGCCGGCGACACCTATGGTCATGCCGAACAGGAATATCGGCGCATCCTGTCTTCGCCCGGTGCGGCTTGACCGCCGCGTCAGGGTCATGCCCGTGTTCCGCAGCCGTGCCGTCCATGCGCATCGGCCGAAGCGGGACACCCTATGAGATGATGTCAGGACGAGGTGATCGATGCCGCCTATGACGGACTTTTCCGAGACGTTTGCACGACTGGCCGGCACGGGCGGGGACGAAGAGACCGTGACACTCGGCGGAATGACCATCCGAATGGTGCGGGTGCCTGGCGGAGGACCGGGGAAATGGGATAGCCACAGCCATACGGCCGAGACCGTCATCGTCTGGAGCGGCGATTTCCTGGTCGACTTCCGGGACCATAGTGTCGCGCTGACATCGGGCCAATGCTGCGTCGTGCCGGTCGGTGCCGAGCATCGGGGCACATCGCGGGGTGGGGCGAACGTCGTTTTGATCACGCACGTTCATCCATAAGCCCCAGGCTGGGCGACGATCTGGGCGTTCGCGGGCACCGACAGGAGGAGGGCGAGGGCCGCTGATGTTCGTATCCGCATCGGCGCATCATTCCATTGCCGCCAGGATAGGGCAATCCGCTTATCCGGCTCGCATCCTTCGGCTTTCCTGGCGATCGGGGCGATTTTTGCGGCAAGGAATGGGCCGTATGGCGGCGCGATGATCGACCCGATCCTCTACAGCTTTCGTCGTTGTCCCTTCGCGATGCGGGCGCGGTTGGCACCGGACGTCAGCGGGGTGCGCCACGAGATTCGGGAGGTCAGGCTGTCCGACAAGCCTGCCGCCCTGCTCGCCGCGTCGCCCAAGGGCACGGTGCCGGTGCTCGTCACGGCGCAGGGTGGGGTGATCGAGGAAAGCCTCGCGATCATGCGGTGGGCGCTGTGCATCCGAGACCCGGAAAACTGGCTCGCGCGCGACGATCCCGCGCTGATCGCGGCCAATGACGACGTGTTCAAGCACCATCTCGACCGCTATAAATATCCCGATCGCCATGGTTCCGACCCCGTCCGGCATCGCGATTGCGGCTTCGCGTTTCTCAAAGGTCTGGAGACGCGGATCGAGGGGGGCGGTCAGCTCTGCGGCGCGAAGGCGGGACTGACGGATGCCGCGCTCATGCCGTTCGTCCGGCAGTTCGCCCAGGTCGATCGGGGGTGGTTCGACGCCTTGCCCTTGCCACGGCTGCGATCATGGCTGGCGGGCCATCTCGCTTCGGATCGCTTCGCGCGGATCATGCACGAGGTTTCGCTCTGGTCTCCGGGAGGGACGACGATCGTCGTCGCCGGGCTGACGCACACGGACCGGTGGAGCGATACTCGCTGATCCATGCGAACTTGCGGCTGGAAGCAACGGAGCGAAGCCCCTCGCACGCCGTCACGTCTTGCTATCCAATAGATAGCCATCTATCTAAAATGGCGTGAACGATCTTCCGGCTCTCCAGCGTCAGTTCTCCGCCTGCCTCGTGCCGATGGCGCGGGGATATCGGCGGCATCTCGATCGTGGGCTTGCTGGCCTGTCGCTGTCGCATACCGCCGCGCTGGCGGTGATGCTGGTCGGACGGGCGGGGCAGGGGATGCGCCAGGGTGGGTTGGCGGACCGGCTCGGGGTGGAGGCGCCATCGGTGGTGCCGCTGCTCGACCAGCTCGAACGGAGCGGGCTGCTCGAACGCCGCGTCGACGTCACCGACAAGCGCGTGCGCCTGCTCCATCTGACCGATGACGGCCGGGCCGTCGCGGCGCAGGTCGAGGAACGGACCGCCGCGATCCGTGCGGTACTGTTCGCCGGCATCGACGCGGACGACCTGATCGCCGCGACCCGGGTGCTCGACCGGCTGCACGCCGCGTTCGACGCGGCCGGCGAGGCCGAGTGACCGCCATGCCCCGGATCGGCCTGCGCGAGACGATCTTCTCCGTCAATTGCTTCGCAGCGGCGATGCTTGCCTTGTTCGTCTCCTTCTCGTTGGGGCTGGAGCGGCCCTTCTGGGCGATGGCGACCGTCTATATCACCAGCCAGCCGATGAGCGGCGCGGTGCGGTCGAAGGCGGTGTTCCGGCTGGCCGGCACCGCGATCGGCGGGCTGGTCACGGTGCTGCTGGTGCCGACCCTGGTCAACGCGCCGGTGCTGCTGAGCCTCGCCCTCGCTTCATGGGTGGCGGGGTGCCAGTTCGTGTCGCTGCTCGACCGGACGCCGCGCTCCTATCTGTTCATGCTGGCCGGCTATACGGCCGCGCTGATCGGCTTCCCCTCGGTGACCCATCCGGAGGCCATCTTCGACACCGCGGTGCTGCGGGTGCAGGAGATCGGCATCGGCGTGCTGTGCGCGGCGGTGATCCATTCGGTGATCTTCCCGCGCAGCGTCGTCGGTGTGTACGGCACGCGCGCCAAGGCCGTACTGGCGACTGCGGAACACTGGATCGCCGATATCCTTGCCGAGGAGCCTGCCACCCGCACCGCGCCGGAGCGGCGCCGGCTGGCGGCGGACGTCACCGATCTGCATGTGACCGCCACGCACATCCCGTTCGACACGGCCCGTATCCGCCCGACCCGGGCGTTGCTGACCGGCTTGCAGGACCGGCTCGTCCAGTTGATCCCCTTGGTCTCCGCGGTCGAGGATCGCTTGCGCGGCCTGGCCGCGATCGGTCCGCTGCCGCCGGAGGTTTCGCAAGCGGTGGCGCAAGTACGCGGTTGGGTAGTCGATCCGACATCGTCGCCGGGTGCGGATGGCCTCGCTCGGGAGGGGCGTGTCTCCGAGGGCGCTCACCGGCCGGATGCGGGCAAGCCGGATATCGCCCCGCCGACACAGGCGCGGGACTGGCCCGGGCTGTTGGCGCTCAACCTGATCGCGCGGTTGGACGAGCTGGTCGACACGCTGGCCGAGACGCGCGCGCTGGTCGCTGCCGTGGCCGATCCCGAAGCGCCGCGTGCGATCGTCGCCGGGGTGACCGCCCGGCCACTCCACCGCGATTACGGCCTTGCCCTGTTGTCGGCGACGGCGACGCTGCTGACGGTGCTGGGCTGCTGCCTGTTCTGGGTCGTCACCGGCTGGCCCGAAGGCGCGGTCGCGGCGATGATCGCGGCGGTGGTCTGCTGCTTCTTTGCGACGCTCGACGATCCGGTGCCCGCGCAGCGCGGATTCCTGATCTGGACGGTCGCGTCGCTGCCGCTCGCTGCCGTGTATCTGTTCGGGATCCTGCCGATGATCGACGGCTTCGCGATGCTGTGCCTGGCGCTGGCCCCGGCGCTGCTCGCCCTCGGCGCGGTGATGGCGATCCCGAGCTGGTACGGGCGGATGATACCGATGCTGATCGGCTTTGCCGGCGGACTGGCGCTGACCAACGTCTATACCGTCGATGCGGCCAGCTTCTTCAACAGCAGCGTCGCGCAGGTGATCGGCGTCGCCGCGGCGATGACGATGACGCGGCTGGTGCGCAGTATCGGCGCGAGCACCGCGATCCGCCGCCTGCGCCGGGCCGGCTGGCGGGATCTCGCCCTGCTGGCCGAGCGGCCATCGCGATTGCCGACCTGGCGCAGCCGGATGCTCGATCGTGTCGGCTTGCTCGCCGGCCGGATCGGCGAAGTGGAGGACGAGGAGCGCGATGCCGTCGCAACGGCGCTGCGCGAGTTGCGCATGGGCCTCAGCCTCGCGCAGATCGCGCCCGGTCCGCAGCATGCGGCGCTGCGGAGCGCGCTCGGCGCCTGGTTCGGGCAATTGGCGAACGGTCGCGAACCGGCCCCGCCGCCCGCCCTGCTCGACGATATCGACCGCGCGATCACGAGCGATCTGACCCGGGATGCGGACCCGCAACGGCTGGCGGCCCTGGTCGGGTTGCGCCGCAATGTCTTTCCTGCCGCGCCGGCCTGGATCGACCGGGGGATGGCCGCATGACCGGCGATATCGATCTGGGCGGCGTGTTCGTCCATCCATTGCTCATCGCCGCCTTCCTCGCCTTCGTCGCCGCGGAGCTGATCGGCTGGGCGCTGGCCAAGGCGCGGCTCTATCGCTTCGTCTGGCATCGCGGCCTGTTCGACGTGGCGCTCACCATCGTCCTGTGGGCCGGGATCGCCGGCCTGATCACCGGCGGCGATCCCGCCGCGGCATTCTTCGGCTAAAAGGCTTATGACACTGCAACCCTCCCTTCGCCTGGCGACGCGCATCGTCGTGACGCTGATCGTCGTGGCCCTGGCGCTGTTCGCCGCCCGCCACCTGTGGGCGCATTACGAGACGGATCCCTGGACACGCGACGGCCGCGTGCGCGCCGATATCGTCCAGGTCGCGCCCGACGTCTCGGGCCTGGTCACGCAGGTGTTCGTCCATGACAACCAGCCGGTCGTCGTCGGCACGCCGCTGTTCCGTGTCGACACGCCGCGCTACCGGCTGGCGGTGTCGCAGGCGGCCGCGACGGTCGCGTCGCAGATGGCCCAGCTGGCGCAGGCCCGGCGCGAGGCGCAGCGCAACCGCGCATTGGGCGACCTCGTCGCGGGGGAGGTGCGCGAACAGGGGGATGCCAAGGTCGCGCAACTCGTCGCCCTGCTGGATCAGGCGCGCGTCGCGCTCGCGACGGCCCGGCTCAATCTCGCGCGGACCGAGGTGCGGGCGAGCGTGGCGGGTACGGTCAGCAACTTCGAGCTGCGCCCCGGCGACTATGCCACCGCAGGTCATCCCGATTTCGCGATCATCGACCGCGGATCGCTGCACATCATCGGCTATTTCGAGGAAACGAAGCTGCCCCGGATCCATGTCGGCGATCCCGTCCAGGTGCGGTTGATGGGGGAAGACCGCGTCATCGCCGGTCACGTCCAGAGCATCGCCGGGGGGATCGAGGATCGCGATCGCAGTGCCGGCGCGAACCTGCTCGCCAACGTCAATCCGACATTCAGCTGGGTCCGCCTCGCGCAACGCATCCCGGTGCGCATCGCGATCGACCACATGCCCGCCGGCGAGACGCTGGTCGTCGGTCGCACCGCGACGGTCGAGGTGCTTCCGCGCGCCATGGGAGCGCACGCGTGACCCTGCGTCGTTCCGCCGCTCTGATCGGCACCGGCCTGCTCGCGGCCTGTTCGACGGTGGGTCCGGACTATCATCGCCCCGCAACGGCGGTGATCGACCGGCCGAGCGCCACCGCGCCCTTCGCCGGTGGCAACGAGGCCGCCTTCGCCGCGCTCCAGCCCGTCCCGGACCGATGGTGGCGGCTGTATCAGGACCCGACGCTCGACCGTCTGGTGACGCAGGCGCTCGCGGCCAACACCGATCTGCGCGTGGCTGCCGCCAATATCGCGCGGGCGCAGGCATCGGTGGATGTTGCGGAGGACGGGCGCCGTCCGCAGGCGACCTTGCAGGCCGCCCCCGGCTATGGTCAGCGGTCGGCGGAGGAGGAACTGCTTCCCGGCGCCCCGCTGCCGCGCAACTTCGTCTATTCGGCAAGCGCCGGCATTGCGTATCAGGTCGATCTCGTCGGCCAGGTCCGCCGCGCGATCGAGGCGGCGGATGCCGACCTCGCCGCCACCCGCGCCGCCTATGACGGCGTCCGCGTCGCCGTCGCGGCCGATACGACCCGCGCCTATCTGGATGCCTGTTCGGCAGGGCGGGAGATCGGTGTGGCGCAGCGCGCGCTGACGCTGCAATCGCGGACGACCGCGTTGACCCGGCGGCTCGTCCGTGGCGGTCGCGGCATCTCGCTCGACGCCACGCGATCGGCGACGCAGGAGGCGCAGGTGCGGGCGACGATGCCGGGCCTGCGGGCGGCGCGGCAGCTCGCGCTCTACCGGCTGGCGACGCTCACCGGGCGACCGCCGGCCGAGTTCGACCGCGACGTCGCCGCCTGTGCCGCCGAGCCGCGGCTTACGCGACCGATCCCGATCGGCGATGGCGCGTCGCTCCTCCGCCGTCGTCCCGATGTGCGCCGCGTCGAACTGGAGCTGCGCGCCGCGACGGCGCGGATCGGGGTCGCCACCGGCGATCTCTATCCCCATGTCTCGCTGGGCGCATCGCTCGGATCGGTGGGCCTCGCCGAGCGGGCGCTGTCGGGCGATACGTATAAATTCTCGCTGGGGCCGCTGATCCGTTGGCAATTCCCCAATCGTGGGCGGGTTCGCGCGCGGATCGCGGCCGCGAATGCGGAAAGCGATGCCGCGTTCGCGCGGTTCGATGGGACGGTGTTGAACGCTCTGCGCGAGACGGAGAGCGCGCTGACCGTCTATGCCCGCGACCTCGACCGCACGGCCGCGCTGCGCGACGCGGATGCACAGGCCGCCAAGGCGGCGCGCGACGCGGAGACCTTGTTCCGCGCCGGGCGGACCGGTTTCCTCCCGGTCCTCGACGCGCAACGCACGGCGATCACCGCCGAACAGGCGCTTGCCGCCGCGGAGAGCCGGCTATCGGCCGATCAGGTGCAGCTATTCCTCGCGCTGGGTGGGGGCTGGCAGGTCTGAGGCCGGTCGCAACGCGCCGGCCTTGCCCGTGCCATCAGCGATGCAGCGAAGGTCGATCGCCGGGGGGTAGACCTTCGATACATCTACCGACCGAGCCGGTCGGCCATCCGCCACAGCATCTCCCCGGTCGCTTCCGGTGCGAGGTACCGTTCGGCTCGTTGGGGAGGACGACAGAGCGGACGGTCGGGCCATCGCCCTTCAGCGCGGCGTACATGCGCTTCGACTGGACCGGGAAGATGCGGCTGTCAGCGTCGGCGCGGGGGGCATCGTTTGCCGGGGCGAAAATTAAAGCTATCCCATCGAGAACAAACGTGAAACATTGGTCGATGGATCAATAGGGAGTCGGGAGACATGACCGCCATGATCGACGACCCGATGCGCATGGGCGTCACCGCCCGCATCAGCGGTGTCGCTCATAACGTCACGGATTTACGGCCCCGCGATCGCCTGCGGGAGCGACCGGGGCCGCCCGGCCCGCTTGAGCGCAGAAAGGGGAGGCAAATTCGTGGTTTGAGGGCATGATGCCCGGAAGCTGAAGGAGATCGCCATGCGCCGCTGCGTCCGTGCCGTTCTACCGTTGATGTTCGCTCCGGGCCTGCTGGCCGGATGCGCCACCCATGCAATCAGGTTGGAGGCGGCAGGGGCGGTGCAGGCCCGAAGCCGTGAGGCGGTGACGGCGGCCGCCGGCTATTTCGATGCGATCGAGCAACGTCGCCGCGACGCTGCCGCGGCGCTGGTCGCGAGCGATCCCAGCTGCCTGCCGGTGACGCCGCTGCGGATCCAGGTGCCCATCGCACCGTCCGCCCCGGCAGCCCCGCTGTGCCTTTCCGGCGAAGCGCCGACGCCGGGCTACGCCATGTTCGAGATCGATATCGGCAGCAGTCCGCGCGTGGTGCTGGAACCGCGCATCTCCCTCATCGCCGCGATCAGCGACTATGCCGATGCATTGGCCACGATCCTCGACGCACCCAAGACCGACGTGTCGGCAGAGATCACCACCTTTGCCGACCAGGCCGACCGGCTCGCCCGCTTCGGCAGCTTCGTCGCCGGCGCCGACCTGCCCAACGTCAACGCGGCCGTCGCCAGCGAGCAGGGCCAGAGCCTCGTCGCGCTGATCGCCTTTGCGGACGACCTCGCGCGCGAGGCGCGGCGGACGCGCGACGTGCGTGCCCTTGTCGTCGAGCGCGGGGCTGTCGTCGATCGCGCGCTCGCATCGCTGTCGGCGCAGGTCACGATCTGGGGCAGGGGGGCGGCGCGCAACGCCGACGACCTTTATGGCAATGCCCTGTTCCGGACCTATGTCCGCAACCGCGCGAGCCTGTCAGCCGACCAGCGCGAGCAGCTTGCCGGACGGGTGTTCGCCGCCCGCGAGGCCGCCAAGGATGGACCGGCCCGCGCCGCGCAGGTCGCCGACGCGATCGACCTGGCCGCCAAGGCGCAGGCCGGGTTGCGCGATGCGCTCGCCGGCCGACTGACACCGGCGCAGCGTCGCGCGGCAGCCCGGCTCAACATCGACCGCATCACCCGCGCGCTTGGCTTGATCGCCGCGCTCGCCAGTCCCGCCTGAGGAGGATCGGATGACCAGCTTCACCCAGGCCGTGGACGCGGCGGACGCGCTCATCGACCAGCTTCAGGACCTGACCACCGACCCGCGCTATGTGCCGCGCTTCTTTGATACATTGTTCGGGTTGCGCACCGCATTGGGCACTGCGCGGGATCGCTTTGCCGCAGCGCATGACGGGGCGGAGGGCGATCGTCCCGTCTTCGCCACGACGCTCGATCGCTGCGAGCAGGCACAGGCGATCGGCAGCGCGCTTGCCCCCGACGACGCGGCGCTATCCCGCTATGCCGGAGCGGTGCAGCGCGCGATCACGGCGCTGGACGGGCAGGGCGGGGCAGACGCGCGACCCTTACTGCGCGGCACGCTGCGGCTGCGGAGCGGCTCCGCCCCGACGCTGAGGGACGGGGGAGGGCGACGCGCGATGCCGGAGCCCTATTATGCCAGCCTCGTGAAGCTGTTCCCCGTCGAGGCGGTGACTCTCTACCCGCTGGCGGTCGGTATCGCGGCCGGTGATATCGTCATCCGCCTGATCCTGATCGGCATCATCACGCTCTTCATCGTCGCGCTGCGCTGGTTCGCAACGCAGGAGGAGGGCGGGGGAGAAGCTGATGGGGTGGCGATCGCGGTCTCGGCGATCTCGTTCGAGCTTTATGCGGCCGCCTTGGGTGGCTTTGGCGACCTGCCGGGGGGGCCCGAACAGACCAGTCAGGTCCTCGCCTTCATCACCATCATGTGGGTCGCGCTCGTCCCCTTCGTCCTTCGTCGCGCCCGCCACTGACCCGACCCTTTGAGGAGATACGATCATGTGCCGCTCCACCCATCGTCACTCGCTTCACTGCATCCTGCCGCCTTACATCCTGTCGCAGATCGCGAAGAACGGCTCGCCCGAGCTGCGGGCCATGGCGGTCCGCAGCCTGCTGATCGATCCGACCATGCGCCTCGTCCGCGCCAGCACCGCCGGACCCGTCACCGGCGCGATTGCGCGGCGTCGCGCCGCGGCAGCCACCATCCTGACACCGGGCCCGCTCCGGACCATCCGCGACGCAGGCGGCGAAGCCGAGGCACCGGGGGCCAAGGTCGTCCGACGTGAGGGGGACGCGCCCACCGGCGATCCGGCCGTCGACGAGGCCTATGACGGACTCGGCGCGACCTTCGCGTTGTTCTGGGACGCCTATCGGCGCAACTCGATCGACGATGCCGGGATGCCGCTCGACGCCACGGTCCATTACGACCAGGATTATGACAATGCCTTTTGGGACGGCAGCCAGATGGTGTTCGGGGACGGCGATGGCGAGCTGTTCAACCGCTTCACCATCTCGCTCGACGTGATCGGCCACGAGCTGACCCATGGCGTCACCGAGAAGGAGGCGGGCCTCGCCTATTTCAACCAGTCCGGCGCGCTCAACGAGAGCATTTCCGACGTGTTCGGCAGCCTCGTGAAGCAGCATCTGCTGGGGCAGGCCGCGGACCAAGCCGACTGGCTGATCGGTGCCGAACTGCTGACCGCCAAGGTCAGGGGCGTCGCCCTGCGCTCAATGAAGGCGCCGGGCACCGCCTATGACGATCCCGTGCTCGGCAAGGATCCGCAGCCGGCGCATATGGATGACTTCGTCCGCACCAATCAGGACAATGGCGGCGTCCACATCAATTCCGGCATCCCCAACCGCGCCTTCTATCTGGTCGCGACCGCGATCGGCGGGAACGCATGGGACCGGGCCGGGCAAATCTGGTACAATGCGCTGCTGGACCCCAATACCAGGGCCAATACGGACTTTGCCGGCTTCGCCCGCGTCACCATTGAGGTCGCAGCGCGTTTATACGGTTCGGGCAGCGCCGAGGCGAAGGCGGTCACCAAGGCCTGGAGCGCGGTTGGAGTGATCTGATGCAGACGGGCAAGGCATGCGACGAGACGGTGACGGGCGAGGCCCGCGTTCGGATCGAGGGCGGCCTTGCCCATTTTCCCGGACTGGCGAAGGAGCAGACGGTCTCCTTCGACGATCTCGCCATCCCGGAGCGTCAGGAAATCGCCAGCCTTGCTGATCAGGCGGATTTTTTTAGCTGCACACCGGCACATGACGGTGCGCGGCCCGATGCACGTACCTATACGGTCCGGCTGACCATCGCCGGCCGCAGTCGCGAACTCCGGATTGTCGAACCGATCGGCGATCCGGCGCTGGCTAAGCTGGTCTCGCTGGTACGTCGCCTGAGCAAACATCATGCACGCCAATGCTGACCGTATCGAGGGCCGGTAACGCTGAGATAAAGTAGCAAATTGACGGGCCATCCGGCGCGTGGAGCATGTCGGCAGATATCGCTCGATAAGAAATGTTATGTTAAATACATACCATGATGATGGCGTAGCTATGCCTACATATCCATGTCGTGATCATAGTCGATCTCGATCTCCATATCCTTGCGTGCCAACTCGAGCCGTTCATGATGCGTGGGCCGCGCTGAAGCGCTCTGTCGGTCGTCGATCGCTCCGGCAAGCGCATCCGGCTGTTCCGGTTCGGGCTGCCGTAATTCATCTTCGATTGCGGTCAGCGCAGCGCTCATGGCGTCGAGCAACATCGCATCCCGTTCCACGGCCTGCTCGGGCTGCAGGTGTTCACCCGTCACGGCACCGGGCCGTTCACCGCCAGGCAGAGTATGTTCCGGCGCCAGATCGAGTGCGTGCGGCACATCGCCACGATGCGTCTCGATTGCCTGGACGAGTGCTGCCCGATCATCGGTGTACAGCACCATATCCTCCCGCGCACGGGTTTGCAGGACATAGTAGAGGCTCTGGCTATTGAGCAGTCGGTCATGGCTGTCCATCATCGTAATCGCGCGGTCGACGGTGATGCCTTGTGCCCGGTGCATGTTGAGCACCGCGCCGTGCCCCAGCCGCTCGCGCATCGGATCACCAGGGTCGATCACGTAATCGCGCGTGCGACCTGACAGATGGAGGCTTCCGTCCTCGATCCGTTCGAGCGTCGCGGCAGTGCCGTTGACGATCCCGCGCGACGTGTCCCCCGCCGTAAACAGCAGCCGATCACCCTCGCGGACCTCAATCGAGTCCGGCACCGACAGCGCTGCCCCCTGCCCTGCATGATGGAACCGGCTTGGCGCAAACCGGCATATCGCGCCATCGCGCGCCAGCTCGACCGTGCCCCGCACAGTGTCGACGCCTGCAACCGCATAGGAGCCGGGCACAAGCCCTGCCTGATGGCGGTAGACGTCAAGTTGCATACCCGGCTCCCAATGCCGCGTCTGCCGCAATTCCTCACGCGTCAGATTGAGATTGTCCCAGACCTTCAGCGTCACCGCCTCCTGTCCAAGTGCCCCTTCCTCGAGCAGTTCACCGCGCACCGCGTCCAGCACCGCCTCGCGTAGCGTATGCCCCGAGGTGAGCAGTGCGGTGCGCTCGCGATCCTCGGGCGAAAGCTCAAGATAATGGGTCACGGCGGCCACCACGGGATCGGTGTTCTCGCATACCCGGTCCGCAAGCAGCGCGAAGGCATCTCCGACCCGGCCCTCGCGCGACAGCATTGCTGCCTCGCGCAGCACATCGGTCTGCTGACGACGGTTTTCCGACAAACGCACGGTGGGCAAACCGGCGTCTTGCAGCAGCGCGAACGGTCGCCCGGCGCCCGGTGCCGAAATCTGCTTCATGTCGCCGACCGGCACCAGCCTGGCAGCGCCTCCCGCCGCCATGATCCCGGTCAGCGCGGCGAACTGCCGTGATGACACCATCGAGGCTTCTTCCAGCACCACAAGCTTGTCCTGCACCAAAGCCGAGAGCGTCTCGCTGCCACGTACCCGATCACCTCGGGCACCGTGCGCCTGCAGCACCGAGGCCAGCGAGCGCATCTCGAACCCACGCCCGCCCATTTCCTCCATCAGCTTGTTCTGCGGCACCAGCACCAGCATCCCCACGCCCGCCTCCGCGCAGACGCTTGCCACAATCTCGAAGAGGAACGACTTGCCGCTTCCGGCATCGCCCTGCACGAGTTGAATGCGGTTCTCGCCAGCCAGCATAGCGAGACCTGCCTGGCGCTGCTCGTCGGCCAGCGTCACGCCACGCGCCTCGGCTGCCCTCGTCAGCGCAGCGTCCGCGGCCATGCCACCCAGGATCGGCCTGGCGGTCCCGACCCCGTCCCGTACGGCCTTCAGGATCGCCTTCTCAGTCGCCAGCATGTCGCGCGTCGTCAGCCGATCAGCGTGCACGCCACCACGTGGTCCCGCGATCAGGATGCCGGCTGCCTGGAGCACATCGATCCGTGCCTCGATCCCGCGAACGGTTGCCCCCTTCTCCGCCATGTCGAGGCTGGCGGTTATCAGGTCCACGTGTCGAAAGCTCGCCGCGCGTTCGCCGAGGTGGCGAACCCCCGCTGCCACCGCATAGGCGCTGGCGAGGTCGCCGCCCCGGCGGACATCGTCCAGACCGCGCAGCAAAGGTTCGGGCCGCGGTCCAAATGCCTGGGTCACCCGCTCGATGAGTGCCGTGCCCCATTCGCGCACCGTGCCCATCACCGAACGCGGCGGCCCCCTCCCCTTGGCGGCATCGACAACCGCGCGGATCCCATCACCGTGCACCAGCGCTTTCTCGGCCCACAGCGCACGTGCCGCCTCGGCGTCACCAGCTTGCTTGGCGTCGCGCGAGCGTACCGCGATCGCCTCCATCGCGCGCGGCGAAGACAATCCCAGTTCTTCAGCTTTGCGCAGGATCTCCTCGCGACGGGCGCTGAATGCCTCGATCACACCGCGCGGCACTCCGACGATGTCGAACTGGCCGTGTTTACCGTTGATCTCGGTGTTGTAGCCGAGCCTGCCCAGCTCGGCACGCAACTCGGCGTGATAGGCGGCACCGATCAGCGATGACCGCTTCCACAACGCCGGGTTATGCAGCGCTACCCAGCTGCCGTCACGGCGCTGCGCGGCATTCACGATGACGGCATGGGTATGCAGATGTGGGTCGAGCTTGCGACTGAGATCGTGCTGGAAGCCGGCATAGACCAGTCGCCCAGGCTCGGTGACCGCGCCAGCCTTGCCAAAACGCGCCTCACCGAAACGGGCTTCCGCCCACGCCATGGCCGCTGATACTGCTTTGGCATGTGCGGCAACTACCCTGGCATCACCCCCGATCAACGCGACGAGCGACACCGATTTGGGCGCGTTGAACGTGAGCTCGAAACCCTTGAGGCGCGTGCCATTTCCGCCCGCCGCGATTGTCACGCCGCCTGGCAATCGGCCCTCCAGCACAGCGGTGAAGACGCCTGCGTCGACATGACCCGATAGGCCAAGCGCCGCAGCGCCCTCCCCGCCCCATGCAGACGGTCCCTCCTGCCCGCCGGTATAGTAGTTATCAGCCGCATAATAGGACGCCGGATCGCCCCCACCTGCGAGTTTTGTCGGGCGAGCCGTCACGACGTGACTGTCCTGATCGGGGGCACCCAAATCCGGCAGGGAAAGCCCTTGGCGACCTCGCGGGCATGGATCACGCAGCGGGTATAATCCTCGCGGAAATCTCGATCGCCGAGCAGCCCTTTTGTCTCGGCCATCAATGCACCCGTTGCACGGTCATCACCGGCAAGCGTGAACGCCGCATCGATCGCCCGTGTGTTCCCTGTCAGGCGAATTGAAACCCAGCGCGTAGGCGGGGTATCGGCCAGGAGTAGACCCAGCGCGACAAGCAGCAACAGCATGCCAATGGCACCCCCCGCGGCCGCCCATCGACGCTCCTTGTGCCAGGCGCGAAGCGCCTGCACTTCCGACTTCAAGGTATCGATCTTTGCAACGAGAACGTCCTGAAGATTCTTGAGCGCCGCGGCTTGCTCCACGCCCGCGATTTCCCGTGCCGTTTCCATGGCACCGAGCCGCGCCGTATGCGCATTATCGTGGTCGGTCAGCATGGTCCGGAGATGGCCGGTCCCGCCGGTCTTCACGATCGTATCCTTGATCGCGTCGAAGCCATTTGCAATCGACCTCGGCAGCTCCTCGGCGAGCCGTACGACCAGCGTATCGAACCGCTCGAACAGCTCATTCAGCCGCGTCATCAGCGACCCTGTTGCGGCACCTGGCATGACCTTGTTCATGTGCCCGTTCGCACCCTGCCCGCCCCCTTCGCGCCCGGCCTGTTCCTGAACGATCCGCTCGACCAGATCCCGGACCATCAGGCCACGTCGGCGCGCCTCGGCGTCGAGCCAGGCATGGGTCTCGGCCGACACGTCGATGCGCCGGCGCACCGGCTCATTCATCGCCGCAGCCTCTCGCGCGCTTCGGCCTGCATGCGCGCCGCCAGGTCCCGGCTGCGCTGACGCAGGTCGGTGAGCCTTGCCTTGGCGTCGGGGCCACGTCCGGCCTGTGCCTCGACCATCGTCTCCAGCCCGGCGCGCAGCTTGGTCAGCTGGTCCAGCAGGATCTCGTCGAGCGGGAGGAGCTCGTCGTCGAGCGCCCGCACCAGCGTATCCGCTACCCAGGCGCTGCGCTGCTTGCCGACCTGCGCCGCGCGGCGTTCGATGCCTGCCAGCTGCTCGGGCAGGAGATAGACCGTGATCGGTACGCGCGCCATCGATACCCCCGTTTCGCCGTCTACCGATTGTGCATTCCATCATCCTGGTCCGCAAGCATGTGGGCAGAGCAATGCCCAATTATATGTCGGTAATCAGCCAGTATCTGCTCTGTTCAGCAGCTGGTCCAAATGGTCCACGCACAGAGCGGCGGATGGACCACTCGCCTGTAGCCCTGGTCTTCTGCCGTTTCTTCGCACCCCGCAGGGTGCATCAGGTGTGGACCCCTGCCCTACCCTATTCTGACGGCGTTGCTCGTTGATTTAATGATCTGCATCGTTCCTGGCTTTCCGCGGGACTCCAGGCCGGCGTGACAGCCGGCCAGCAGATCGTATGTGCCCCAACTGAGAGGGCAGCCCTGCTGCCGTGCTATCCGGTCTGCATGTAAATCAGTCGAACGTGGCGGGACGCGGATGGCTGAGCGGTCGCTGGAAGGCAATTTCGATCTCACCGACCTCTACCATGTCGAGGGCGTCGAGGATGTTGATCGAAGGCCAGCGATGCGGCTCTGCATCCTTCGGTAGCGGCGTCTCAGCCATCTGATTGTCTCGGTCGTCAGTCATGCATTTGGCCTGTGCATCAGCGGTCTGGATCATTGCCTCGATCGACTGCTTACAGGTCCAGCCATGCCGCTGCCAATGCGGTTGCCTCTACGTCGTTCAACGTGTCCAGCGACAGCAGCTGACGGTCACACATGACGCGCTGGATCAGCGCGATCAGATGGGCGAGTTCAGGTGTCCAAGAGGATCGACGATTGCGAGTTTGCGGCTGCCGTTCCCGACTGTGACAGCGAGATGGAAGATGCAATCAGCTGGTCTCGCCGCTACCAGTTCTGGCATTCGAAAACGTCGATCGCATTGGCATGGTCGAGCAACGCGGGCCAGGCCGCTGACGCAATCTGTGCCCTCAGCTGAACACTCCCTCAGGGTGCACAGCATGAGGCCTGGATCATCCCGAAACGCTTTAGACAATTCCGTACGCAGCAGGCTCGTTTTACCGGCCGGCGTCCGGTTCAATCTCGTGGTTGAACGCGGCGCTTTCCGATGGTGCCCAAGAAGCGGCGACCGCGTCACGAAGCGCCTCGGAAACCTCTTCGATGCCCACTGCTCGACGAGCGGAAAGATAGCTGCAAGCCAACTGGATCAGCACCTTGGTCGCAAGGTCCGCGACCGGCTCCGGGAAGGCAAGCAGGCGCGCTTTGGCACCACGGCTCAACCGTATATGCCAAGTCCGGACATCGGACCCTATGTGCCTGCTGCAAGCCTCTTCGCGGGTGAAGAAAGCTGCAGCATCCGCTGCGGAGAGCAGCGTCGAAACGTGGTGCGGATCAAGTGCACCAAGCGCCACGATCTGCTCGCTCACAAGGTCGGGAAAGTCGCCGCTACCGCTGGATACTCGGACACCGATGAGATCGCCCATGCGGTATGATCGAGACGCCGTCATGCCTGCCTTACCGCATCATCGAGCCGGACCCCTTCGGCCTGCTGCCGACCCTTGCGCCTCGCGTTCCACGCCACCTGTACCGCGTTAGCCAGATGGGCGCGTTCGATGCGGTAGCCGGGGTCATCAGCGTGCAGGATTTTGAGGTGTTCCAGCGCGTCGTCGAACACCGCATCGCCAACTGCGGCGCGGACAGCACACAGCCAGCGTGGCGAGGCGTGAGGATGGCGGGTCAGCCACCAGCCACGTACCTGGTCGAGACCGACCGGCACGGCCCAGATGATCAGGAGAAGCACGGCCATGATCGCCGAGCGTTTGCCACCAGAGAGCGCCAGCAAAAGGATCACCCAGCTGATCGGAGCGACGAGGAGCGAGATACTGAGCGGCACCACCGCAAAGCGGCTGACTTCCCAGCGTGCAAGCATCTGGTCGGACCACGGTACTGGATCAGTCACGCCACGAATCATGTCCACCTCCGATGCCGGTCGGGAACGGTTCATGCCACGTCGTGGGATAATCATCGCACGCCAAGCCCAAGCCATGCGAATGGTGCTGCCAGTGGTCATGATGGTCGCGCGATAGATCGGTGCCGAACGGGTTGCCAGCGATGTCGATTCCGCCGGTGATCGGTAGCCCGTTGGCGGGGTTGATCGTCGGGGTTTCAGCCACCGGCGACCCGGCGGTGAGCCAGTGCCAGTCATCGCAGAACGATGCGATCCGGTTCAGCAGTCCCATGAGGTTCGGCCTCCTTGTGACAAGGTCAGACGATATACGCTTTCCGCATTTTCGGCAAGCCGCGCTAATGCCTCGTTATGCCGGTCTCCCCCGCCCTCCCCAAGCTGCACTCCCGCATTGTCGCCGCGCTGACCGAGGCGCGCCGAGACGCCAAACTGCGTCAACTCGATCTGGCAAAGCGGCTCGGTTGGCAGCAAGCCTATGTGTCGCGCTACGAGACCGGCGAGCGGATGCTGGCAGTGGACGAATTTGTTGCAGTCGCACGCGCGATCGGCATCGATCCGGTCGCGCTGCTGGCTCAGGTGCTGGGTGGCGAGAACGGTAGCACAGACCGAAGCCAGACTACGTGGTGACCGGCAAAGGCATGCTCTAGCACTGGGCACCTCGATGAAAGAAGGCAGGTGAAAGCGTTTACGGCGGTCAGGACGAAACACGGGAGAGAGGAGATCCTCCTACCCCCCGGCAGGTTCGTCATTGTCAAGGGATGCACGGGGATTGGCCATTCCTCCAAAGCAAGGCGTCGTGCCTGACCAGCTTCCCCATCATCTACTCCCGGATGCATTTTCTTCTGTGGGTCACATGGCACCGCGAGGCCCACTCAGCGTCCCATCAGAAGTCCTTCGCCGAAGTCGCCCCAGGTATCGGAGAGGCCGATATGACCTACTCCCCTCCCCTGCCCTTCTCCTTGGCCTCCTGCTCCGCGACGAAAAGCTCGAGAGCCCGTGTGATGATCTCACCCATCGGCGTGCGCAGACGCCAACCCAGGTCCTCGAGAAGCGTCTTGTCGGCCGGACGTACGCGGATCAACGACACGTCGCGATATAGCCGCGCCAAGTGCCACCTAGGGGGCCGACGATATCGACCATATGCTGGGTGAGTCTGAGGGCAATTAGGGGCATTGCCCTCTCATTCCGCAGCCCTCACGCCCCCTTATCATTGAGCGAGTCAGCAGCTGACATCGGACGGCTCAGCTCTACCTATGGGCAAGAACATGATGAAAGCGGATTCTGCTTTGCCAGGGTTCCGATGGCGCTTGCCGCCAACTCGCGATTAATAATGTTCGCTGTAACCGCGCGGTCCGCCCTAACCATTCTACGAGCAATCCGCAGCCGCCGAAAGACCGCTCCGTATTCCTCGGTTCACCGACTGTGAAAGCGGCATCGCCCCGCTTACCTTATTGCTTCTTGGCGCGAGCGGCCTCAGCCTCTTCAGCGAGATCGAGGAGAAGCGTCATCGCCGCCCCCTTCTTCATGCGATGGCGATACGCGAAGTCGTCATACCGATCGCGGTCTGCAGGGGTCGTCCGGATGTGGAAATTGGCGGTGTAGACGGCCATCCTAGCGGGCGCAGGCGGCGGAGCAGACTTGGTAAGGAGTTCCGTCGGCTCAGATTTGAAGCCGAGCCGCTCCCCCCCCTGCTTGGCGGCAGCACGCTGTTCCGGTGTCGGCACAGGGACGTCATCATCGTCGTCGAGCGCGAAATTTGCGAGCCCGGGACGAGCGGTGTCTTTGGTCATGCCGGTGCCTTTTCATTGAGTAGGTTCAGAACATCGAGAGTGAACGCCGCGGCGTTAGCGCGGGCTGTGTCGAGCGATCCCACGTCGGTCGCCTTCAACGTGGCCAGGGTGCCGCCGAAGCTGAACAGCGCCCGAAATGCGCCGCGATCGGCAAGGGCTGTCCCGATCACTGGGATGCCGGCCTCTTGGAGGCCGGCAATGATCTGCTTGAGGTCGCGTGGCCACAGCCTGTCGGATGCCTGCGTTTTTGCCAAGACGGCCGCAAATTTTAGTGGCTTATCGCGATGCTTTGAGACCTGTTTGACATTCTTGAAGGCTCGTGCACCTTCGTTGGAATCCAATGCCGAACCCTGCATGGGGATCAATGCGAGATTGGAGACGAGAAGCGCGTTGGTGACACGACCGGAGGCCCTCCCCTCCAGATCCACGATCACGAATTTAGCGCGCTTTCGGGCCTCGGTGATCGTGTCGATGATCGTCTCTTCGTCGATCTCTTCGACGACCTCAATGTTCTTCGGTTTGCCGTCCAACGCCGCCCATTTCGCAAGCGGGAAGTTCGGGTCGGCATCGATGAGGATGACGTCGGCGTCCTGCGCCGCGAGCTCAGTCGCGAGAATGAGCGCTGTTGTGGTTTTACCCACCCCGCCCTTCGGCGACAACAGCGTGATAACGGGCATGCTCTTCTCCAGTTTTGCACGCTCATGTGCCAAAATACCGGTTAGAACGGTTCGCGCGGGTCCGCAAGTCGCAGCGGTTCTTACGGTTGCTATTGAGCGCGCGGTTTCAGCGCTCCTTTGTATACGCATCGTTGCTCCGCAAGGCTCAGCGCGAAACCGGCACCAAGTGCCCCCACTTCCTTCAAGAAGGGGCAGCTACGATGGATGTGAGTTAAAGGCCGGACTTACTCGAACAATCGTAGGTGACTCCGGTCCAGCCGCCCCCTCCACCAGGCTAGCTGCACCGCAGCGCTACGCTGCCTCATCGCCGCGGCTCGGCAGCCTGTCCCGATGTTCTTGATGACAATTGAGAGGCGGACTACGGCCGATCTTGGAGACGCTGTGCATCGAAATCTGAATGAGTACATTTTCGGCATCAATCGATGAGACGCTTGAGAGAGTCCGGGCAGCTCTCGTCACAACCGCTGTCTCCCCCTTAACACGTATGTTCGCTGTAACCGCGGTCCATTGCCGTTCTGAGGTATAGAGAAAGCGCACAGATGCATCGTCACTCATGAGCATCGCTTGAGCACTGACCGGCCGAAGTTACACCTCACAGCGGCGGGCGCTAAATGCGCCTGCTACAATGCTTCCACATTGGTAACCGTTGTGTTCGTTCTAACCGCTGCACCACGCGGGTTACGGAAGTTCAATATGTCCGCTGTGACCGTTGAACTCACCTTAGTGAATCGGTGTGCGTCCTCCATTATAGCAGCGATAGCCGTTGTCAGCGGTTCGGACGGAGGTGATCCGATCGTTTCCGATTGGCCGAGTCTGAACTCATCGAACGTCCCCTTAGTCAACAGCGACATCCACCCAGGACCTAATGCAGCAGGGTGGCTGGTGCGTTCGTTGCGGCGCTTGTGTTTGCACGGTTACAGCGGAGCGTAGAACTAGGCAAAAGCGGGATCGCTGCACATGCGGTTGCCTGACCACTGCGAAGCACTCGCGGACGAGGCGATCAGGCGTGAGATCTACGAAGCGGACCGATAACCCAATTCGTGAATTGGCCTGGAATGAACGGTAACGATGGCTAGCATGAATGCGACGGTTAGCACGGGTGCAACGGTTACTGAGGTTATTAGTGCTCGGACGGCTAACGCGGGTACATCCGTAGCTGCGGCTGGAACGTGGCAACAGCAGCAGCGATTGCCTTGGTGATCCCCGCCGATAGGTGAGATCGAGGTGAACCAAGCCGCGTACCAGCAGGCGACGGCGGGGAACACAAAGGCAGGGGAGATCCTAACCTATATAATTCCCGCCATGTCAGCGGCCGCGAGCCACATAGAGGTCAAAAACCTAGCCAAACCAGCTCACACCGTCGGGTCTCGAAAACTAATCGTCTAGGATTGTAACCGTTGCGACCGTTGCATCCCCATTAACTATGTGCTCCGCCGCGATCTCGAGACCCGTGATCTCTGAGGCTTAAAAACAGATTTCTCGTTGGGAGCGTCGTCTCGGATTCTCACAAGCTAGCCTGGCCCGACGAGTTGCCTACCAATCTGCGAGGTGAACTTTGAGCCGGTCGCTATCACCCACAGTCGATAGGAAATTCTGATTCGATGGATCGTGCCGGCTTTATAACGACAGCGGTGACAGCGGTCACAGACGTTACAGCGGTCGCAGACGTTACAGCGGTCACAGACGTTACAGCGGTCGCAGACGTTACAGCGGTCACAGACGTTACAGCGGTAACGGACGTTACAGCGGTCAGGGCGGTTATAGCAATCACAACGGTTACAAGCGTCTTAATGGTTCCGGCAGGTACAGCGGAGCGCAATTTGGTAGCCAGCGCTGAGATCGCTAGCGAGACGATCCGTGCCCTTCGTTAGACGTCCGCTGAGGCTAGCGCTCGGTACACCAGAAGGTTAGAAAGCGAATTGCCCGATAGCGTGAACCGAGCTTTGACAGACCATAGCCATCAGAGAGATTGACGTAGAACAACTTATTTTCAAATTCGCTGATTTGATCGCGACTGAATGACTTGGTGCACGGGTATACGCGGCGGAAATACTCGTACCGCATGTATGGTAACGATCAGGTCTCCACGGCTTAGCCTAACACTCATAGGGTCGAGCCGAGCCTGCTCCTTTTTGGAGGATATCTGAGGCCGTCGCCATCGAGATCAGGCTAGCGATTGCAACGCTGGCTTCAGCGAGTGCAGCGAAGCAGGGGCTATCCTCGGAGATGCTCAGGCTCCGCGAGGAGACCGGAATGAGCGACCTGTTTTGGCTGACTGATGAGCAAATAGAGCGGCTGCGGCCGTTCTTCCCCAGGTGCCACGGCAAGCCGCGCGTGGATGACCGGCGGGTGCTGAGTGGCATCGTGTTCGTCAACAAGAACGGGCTGCGCGGGCGAGAAGCACCCACCGAATACGGTTCGCACAAAACGCTCTATAATCGGTGGAAGCGCTGGGGTGAGGCAGGCGTGTTCACGCGCATGATGGATGGGCTGGCGGCGAAAGGTGCCGAGCCGAAGACGGTCATGATCGACGCGACTTACCTGAAGGCGCACCGCAAGGCCTCGAGCCTGCGGATAAAAAAGGGATCTTGGCCGCCTGACCGGGCGCTACCTATGGCGGCATGAACATCAAGCTCCACGCCGTCGCCGACGCGAACGGCCAGCCTTTGAGTTTCTTCATGACCGCTGGCCAAGTCAGCGACTATACCGGAGCAGCAGCGCTGCCCTACGGCTTTCTTCTCCGCCGTCCCCTCGCTGCCATGGTAATCTTCTGGCTGCGATCAACGAGTCCTGATCCCAGGTCCCTTCACTATCTAGAAGGAAGATGCTGACGCTCATTTCACAGCACGGTCGTCAAATTGATCCCGAACATGCCGTATTTACAAGTATAAGTCATAAAATCGGTGATGAAATCTTCCATTGCTCGAATCAAAGAGGTCCTCGATAAAACTTCGGCATGGACAAAATAAATATGAAATTTGGGCCGAAGCATTACGGCTACGTGAATAAATATTCCACACATGGCGCTAGCTTGCCTACGCACACCCCAATTCTTGACCTTAGTCCAACTCGATAGCTCACACCGATCTATTGGGTGTTGAACGAGATGCAGGGTAGGGGGGTCTCACGCTGCGGCTGACTCGATCGTCCGACTGATAGTCTTCGGCTTCGCCCGCATCCGGACGACCGTCCGTGGCGGTTGGCGATTGCGGCCCATTGCATCGGTCCGAACCGTCTTAGCCGACTCATCAACAACGATTTCGTAATCTGGAAGGCGGTTCTCTTCCTGGACCTCTTTCACTAGCTGCTTGAATTTACGCATAGAGGCAGTCGTCGACCCGATCTTTCGATGCAAATCCTCAAGGCCAATCTCGATCTCGCCGGGCCCGCAGTAGCAATGGGCGATCTCGTAAATCCGCCGTTCAATGGCGCCCAGCCGGAAATAGTCGTGATGATAATGGTAAATTCGTTGATCCCGCTGGATGGCCCGGAACAGCCATGCACAGGGGCGGACCCGAACGTACCGCAAGACCTCGTCCCCATTGGCCTTCTTCTCATATTCGATCTGGGCTTCCGAAAGCCAAGAGAACCAGCCTCGATCGATCTTGTTACCCGTTTCGATGTTCGTTTTGATTTGCGTCCCCTGGAGGCGCTCCAAGGCATCGGCGAAGCGCTGGTAATCTCGCTTTGAGGGACGAGCGACGCCAGTCACCCGAAAAAAGTCGTGTGCCGCAAACGTTACATCGCCGCTGTGAGTGACCCCATGTGCGAGTTCCTGCGCCAACAGCGACGCCACGTAGAGGATGATTTCCTTGTCCCACATTGTCGCTACGCCGGTCGCGCTCGGGCGGATGTCGATCGAAACACCTTCATGCCTGTATTCAATCGGTTCGAAATGGGCCTTCTTGGACAAGACAAAGAAGGGGAAGTCCATGATGCTGCGTTCACCGCGCACCTTACCATGTAGCGGACTGTCCATATCGAACAGTGATATTTGTCGCGGCAGGGCGGGGGCGTTGGCCATCGACGGTCCCATTTTCGAAGGGTTGAAGAGGATCATAGCGCATTTTGGCTGTGGATCACCCCCGAAGCGACTAGCGTACCTAAAAGCACGAGGATCGGACGCCGCACGGGCGGGCCCCTATCACGCGCTCACCTCAGACGGGGAAAACGAGGGGACACCGCACGTGCTTTTAGGTACGCTATCGGCGTTATAGGAGCCGGCGCCCGATTGATCCCGTTCGACCCAGAGCCGCCAAGGCGAGTTGCCCGATCGAGCACGGACCGCCGGTTCCGAGTGCCCGCATGCCTTCGGTACGCACACTGTCCTTCAGTCCGTGGAAAGTTCGGCCGAGGTTGAGGTTCCCGGAAGCAGCATTCTTGTTCATACCCCGGAGATACGCTCCCGGCCGGTCGACGTCGCCGCGCGAGTGCTTATGCGCTGTCGCGATGACGGAAGCTGCAGCACCTTTTTGCCCCATCAGGCGACAGGCCTCGTCCCAGACGCTCTTGTGGATCGCAGTCTGGTTGACGAGACGTTCGGCCGTGCCGATCAGCTCGCCCCAAGTTGGCGACGTCCCGCCAAAAAAAATCAATTCCGGCACCACCGCGGCGATGAACTCCGGGTCGATACCGTGCTTTTTGAGATCTTTTTCGACCTCCGTTTGAGGTCGCTCGTTTCGAACGTCATACTCTGCCCTCCCACTTTTTTCCGAAAGGCCGCTACTGTAATTTGCTTTAGCATTTTCAGGTTGGATTGTAGTTGTAATAGGGGCGTCGTTAGGTTCGCCCGAGGGTGAACTATGACTGTCTGTCGAGGGACCGCCCGAGCTCGCGAGAGCCTTGGTTACGGCTTTCGCGAGCTCAGCCGAGCGACTCTCGATCTGCTCAACGCATGCCATGAGACGACTCTCGTCCCTGACTTCCCGCATTTGCCGCGTGGCCATTTCTGATAGTTCCACGACCAAACGTGCATCGATGCCCGTGATCGCTTCATCTTCCACTAACTGCGCAAAGCTCCGGATCCGCCGCCTAGCAGCGGAAAGGCGCTTGCGCAGGACGTTGACGCGCACGTCAGCGGCGCGGCCCTGCTCGGCTGCGTCCACAAACTCTTGGTACCGGACACCTAGAGGACTCAGGTCGATCCCGTACGCGTAGATCAGCCGCCCGTCCTTCCCGCGGGACCCAATGCGATTGCCGTTCGGGCTGTCACGGTGCGCGATCAAGCCGCGCCGTGCCGCACTGGTGAGCGTCTTTTGCAGCTGCCGTATCCCAATCCCAAGCTTTCCGCTCAGCTTCTCGTTTGATGGAAATACGATTGGCCGCTCGCCGGTCGTCCAGTCCACCGGGCGAGACCAGCTCATGAGCGTGTCGACGACATGTACAAGGCGAGAAGGTATGCCGAGGTAGGGCGCCGCGCGTTTGAACATCGTCAGGACCTGACGGTGAGAGACGTCTTCCGGAAGTCCCCGGAAGCTTGAGGCGATCTCCTCTGTGGCTGCGGTGCGATCGTCGATCCGTCGGTGGCCGGCGCCTGGAGCATAGGTGTACGACATCGTTCGGAAAATCCCCCCTGGGGATCCCGTGCGGACGCAGAAGTGCGTGGCGTCGTTCGACGCAATTCAGCTTGCTGCGATCTCGGAGCTCGGTTAGGTGAGCGCTGTCAGGCGGCCTTTCCGAAGGTCCGAAAAGCCCGGCCTAGTGCCGGGTTTTTCTATTCTGCACGGCATCCCCTTAATGGTGTCCCGCTATCGGATGATAGCGAGGCCCCGCCCGCAACTCGCGGACCAGCAACAAGGAAGCGTAACCGGGCTTTAAGGTTTGAGTCGCGGTCGAAGGTTCGTGCTTTTGGGTACGCTCACCCTCGAATCTTCGTGCTTTCAGGTACGCTGTATCAGGAGACTCGTGCTTTCGGGTACGCTGACATGGGAGAGCCATAGCGTACCTGAAAGCACGTGTAGCTTAAAGCTGAAGTGTCCGAGATGGATGCCATTATCGTGCTTTCAGGTACGCTTTGGGCAGCGGGATACCCTTCAACCGGCCGACGGGCGGCCGTGTGTAGGTCACCTCTGGTCGCGGCGATATCGTTGATTGGCTCTGCATGAAGGAAAGCAGGGCCGCGCTCAGTCTCAACGAAGAGCCGGATCCTGTTCCAGTCGCTGATACGATCATGGCCGGCTACGGAGGGCTTGCTTAGATGTTTGATCCCACGGTTCGATGGTGCGGTCCTTTCGCTGGAATGTAAGGATGCCGTCTGGGACCGGTACGTCATGAGTGATCGCATGCGATCACTCGCCACGACCACGCACGCCGTCCGAGCAGCAATACAGCGATCGCAAGCTTCGCTCGCGACGCTGGGCCGGGAGCCGGGGATCAACCCAAAAAAGGTCGCGAAGTGGCGTAAGAGAGCGACGGTCGACAATCTGAAGACCGGGCCAAAGGCCCCTCATTCAACGACCTTGTCCGAGGCCGAGGCCGAGGAGGCAGTCGTTGTGGACATTAGGATGGCTCACAATGCTGCGGCTGGATGAGTGCCTCTACGTCCTGCGATCGTCGATACTGCACCTGACCCAATCAGCGTGCATCGTTGCCTGCAGCGGCACGGCATCTCCCGCCTGCCGGACATCGAAGGCGATAAACCGACCCGGCAACGCTTCAACTGCTACCCGATCGGCTTCTTCCACATCTATATTGCCGAAATGCAGACTGCCGAAGGCAAGCTCTACCTACTCGTCGCCATAGACCGCTCCCCCCGACCAGATCGTTGGCCAACGTTGTCCGGGGGCATGCCGTGGACCACGTTGCCATCCACTCAACCCTGAAGCATGGCTACAGTCATCCAGCAGCCGGAACAATTTCGGCCGAGCAAGGCGGGTCCCAATCTCATTTTCGACATATCGCGCCGCAATCCTAAAACCATGTGCAACGGCCAAGGCATCCAGCGCCGCGCGGGCGCGGGTTGCGTCCTGTTCCGCGGTCGACGCGCGTAAATAGGTTCGAACGAATATGCTTCAGTCTTTTATGAACGGTCTGCTTATGTTCAGTCTCTTTTGAAATCTAATCCGACGGAAAAAGGACTGGCTGACTAAAAGTTCTCTAAGGGTATGCCCGAAAACGACTAGCGGTCCGTTGGACTGCGGAATGTACTGGGCGGGGGGGGCAAAGGTATAAACCGCCCGTTTCCGCCCGTTCGCATGGCCCACCGAACTCAGTGTCGTCGAAAGCACGAAGTCGGCGCTGAAGATTCAGGCGCACCATGGCTGTGGCTATCGGATGTGCTCGAGCTTCAAGTTCTTGACCTTCACCTTCTTCCACTCACGATCGGCAGTGAGAGCAGGGACGCCAAGCTGCACAGCGAGCGCGAGACAGGACCGGTCGCCTAAGCCGCGGCCATATTGCCGCGTCTGTGCATGCAAGGCAGCGGCGGCATAGGCTGCGTCGCCATCGTGGGCACGAACGTCGAGACGAAGCTCGTCAAGCAGTTCACGGGTGGTCGCCTCGTCAAGGCCACTGAGCAGGAGTTCCTTGATGACCTCCTGGAGGTTGACGGCCGAAATTGCAGCGCGCCCGATATGGGGAGCGACCTTGTCGGCGCCGGGTTCATCTCGAACCAGCGCCAGAACCGCGGATGCGTCGAGGACGGCCGATGTCATTGTACGTCTTGATCCTCGTCGCCTGAAGCTGCCTCACCGAGATCAGCTGCCGTTTCCGCCTTCCGGTCATCCAGAAAGTCGTCTGTCGTGCGCGCGTGCTTGGCGTGTTCTCGATAGAGCGCCTGCGCACGCGATACACCATGCCCGATCGGAGACAGGCGCACTTGATCGTCCTCAATCGTCAAAATGACCTTCGCGTCACCGTGCAGGCCCATAGCCTTGCGCACCGATGCGGGAAGGACCATGCGGCCATTGCTAGCGACCCGGATATCTATGGTCTGCGTAGCCACCGTGGAATCCTCCGTTTTAAATGTTAAGCCTCATCATGCCACATCGGACGGGATGACACAACAATGCGAGGGGCAGCCTTGATTGGAATGCCAAGACATTGCCGTCAATGTGGGTATACCGTAATTGTACAAAGGCGTTGAGACAGTTTCGGTGTTCGACCAGGGTCAGTTGCAGGCATATTGAACAGTTGGTTGTTGTGGTCTAGAAGCTGATTGAACAAGAGGGGGGTTGATGACGCTTTTTGGCTACGCCCGGGTATCGACCTCGGAACAGGATCTCGACATCCAAATCGCTACGTTGAAGGCTGCGGGCTGCCAGACGATCCGGTCAGAGAAGAAGTCGGGCACCGAGCGCGGTGCGCGAACCGAGCTGCAAATTTTGCTCGAGTTTCTGCGTAAGGGCGACACGCTGGTTGTAACGCGGATCGACCGGCTTGCCCGTTCGATGAAGGATCTGCAGGACATCGTCCATGAATTGAAGGGTAGGGGGGTGGCGCTGAAGGCCACCGAGCAGCCGATCGATACCGGCACCGCCGCGGGCAAGGCTTTCCTCGATATGCTGGGCGTATTCGCCGAGTTCGAGACGAACCTGCGTCGCGAGCGCCAGATGGAGGGTATTGCCGCAGCTAAAGTACGCGGCGTTTACAAGGGCGGCAAGGCGCGGATCGACCCAGAAGCCGTGCGGGCACTGGCGGCGAACGGTATGAGGCCATCTCATATCGCGCGGCAGCTCGGCATCTCACGGGGAACCGTCTATCGCTTCCTTCCAGACTCTATCGTGACGACCGGGGGCGCGACAGATGCGGGAGAAACCCCGTTTGGATCCGTCGATGTCGCAGAACGCGCAGAAGCATTCGCCGTCGCCGCTCATGGCGACCAGCTATACGGCAACGAACCCTATCGCACCCATCTTGCAGCAGTTGTCCAAATCCTGCGGGACTTCGGCTACACCGGTTCTTATCAGGCGGTAGGGTGGCTGCACGACGTGGTGGAAGACACAGCAATCGATCTCGAGACAATTGCCGATCACTTCGGTCCCGAAATCGCTGGCATGGTCGATGCCGTCACTGGTCTGGGCGCAACACGAGCCGATCGCAACGAACGTATCTATGCCGGTATCAGGCGTGAACCTCGCGCCGCAATCGTCAAACTCGCGGATCGGATCGCAAACGTGGAGGCAGCGCGAGTAGGAAGCGGTCATGCCGATCGATACGTTCGCGAAGCGGCAGCGTTCGCTGCCGTTGTAACGCCACATGTCCCGGACGGTATGTGGTCACGCCTCACCAAGGCATTGGCACGACATGAGGCTGCAGCCGGATAGATGGCATCGACACGTTGCTTTACTCAAGTTGAAACGCCGTCAGGATCGGGCAGGGGCCTGCCGATCGCGAGCCGCACTCGCTCGCAAGCCGTCGCAGCGAAGCACGCGCCTTTTCAAGCTCGACGATCTTCGCATCCAGCGCTGCAATCTGCTCATGGGCGAGCTGGCGCGCACGCGCGCGATCATCGGTCGCATCCAATGCCAGCAGCTCGCCGATCTGCTCGAGCGTGAATCCGGCTGCCTGTGCCGAACGGATAAAGCGGAGCCGCCGCACATCATCGGCACCATAGCGTCGGATACCGCCACCGGTGCCGGACCCGCTCGGCCGATCGGGCTCGTCGAGAAGCCCGCGCCGCTGGTAATAGCGCACGGTTTCGACACCCACGCCACCTTCGCGCGCGAGCCCTGCGATCGTCATGCCCGCCATGCCTTGACTCCGGACTATGGTACGGACTCCATATAGGTGGGGCAGACGAACTGGAGAAGCGACATGGCGAGCGCCCCCGCCAAACAGGCGACGATCTACCGGATGGTGATGCCCGAACACACCTGTCCCTTCGGGCTGAAGGCGAAGGACCTGTTGCGCCGAGAGGGCTACGAGGTCGACGACCATTGGCTCCGCACGCGGGAGGAGACCGACGCCTTCAAAGCGAAGCACGGGGTCAAGACGACCCCGCAGACCTTCATCGCCGGCGAGCGGGTGGGCGGCTATGACGATCTGCGTCGCTTCTTCGGCAAGACCGTGCGCGATCCCAAGGCCGTTACCTATCGGCCGGTGATCGCCGTGTTTGCGATGACGGCCTTGATGGCGCTTGCCGCCAGCTATGCGGTGCTCGGCACGCCCTTCACGGTTCGCGCCGGCGAATGGTTCATCGCCTTTTCGATGTGCGTGCTCGCCATGCTCAAGCTCCAGAACGTGGAGAGTTTTTCGAGCATGTTTCTGAACTATGATCTGCTCGCCAAGCGCTGGGTGCCCTATTCCTACATCTACCCGTTCGCGGAAGGCGGGGCGGGCGTGCTGATGGCCGCTGGCGCGCTCACCTGGCTCTCGGTGCCCGTCGCGCTCGTCATCGGCACGATCGGCGCGGTGTCGGTGTTCAAGGCCGTCTATATCGACAAGCGCGAACTGAAATGCGCTTGCGTCGGCGGAGACAGCAACGTGCCGCTCGGCTTCATCTCGCTCACCGAGAACCTGATGATGGTCGCGATGGCGCTATGGATGATCGCCGCCCCATCCGCGCTGTCGATGGCGCACTGACGCGAGGAGCCGCCCGCACCGTCAATGCGGGCTGATCGCCGTGACCTCGGCCGCCATGCCCTTCGCCCTGGCGGTGAACGCGACCCGCTGTCCCGACCGTAATCCCTTGAGCAGGGCCGGGGGAGCGGCCTTGAAGGTCATGGTCATGGCGGGCCAGCCGATGCTTGGGATGGGGCCATGCTTGATGGTCACGGTTCCACCTTTCGCATCGATGGCGGTGATCGCGCCCATGCCGTTTCCGGTCTTCACCGCAGCCGCGGACGGCTTGCCGGCTTGCGCGAAGGCACCCGTCGCGATCGGCACGAGCAGCAGGATCGACGCGGCGCCCATGGAGTGTGTGAGCTTCATGATGTTTTCCTTTCGGGGTGGGTGAGGGTTCGCCGTCGCAAGAGCATGTAGGCGGCGGGCAGGATGAACATGGACAGGAGTGGTGCGGTCAGCATTCCGCCGATCATCGGCGCGGCGATGCGGCTCATCACCTCCGACCCCGCACCATGCCCGATCAGCACGGGGAACAGCCCGGCGACGATCACCGCGACGGTCATCGCCTTGGGCCGCACCCGCAACAGCGCGCCTTCCCGGATCGCCTCCGACACCTCATCCGCCGACGGCAATGGCCCTCGGTCGGCCAGCGCGTATTTGAGGTAGATCAGCATAACGACGCCGAACTCCGCCGATACACCGGCGAGCGCGATGAATCCGACGCCGGTCGCGACCGACTGCGCATAACCGAGCAGCCAAAGTGTCCAGATCCCGCCGGTCAGCGCGAAGGGCAGCGTGCCCATGATAAGCGCCGCCTCGTCGAGCCGTCCGAAGGTGAGGTAGAGCAGGAGGAAGATGATGGCGAGCGTCGCCGGCACGACGAGCATCAGCCGCGCCTCGGCGCGTTGCAGATACTCGAACTGCCCGGAATAGGCGATCGACACGCCGGGGCTGAGCCGAACATCCTTGGCGACGGCACGGCGCAGGTCCGCGACCGTGGAGGCCAGATCGCGCCCACGTACATCGACATAGACCCAGGTCGAGGGCCGCCCGTTCTCGGTCTTGAGCATCGGCGGGCCTTCCGCGATCGACACCGATGCGACGGTGCCGAGCGTGATCTGCTGGCCCGATGCGGTCACGATCGGGAGGGTCCGCAATCCCTCCAGGCTGTCGCGCAGCTCGCGCGGGTAGCGTACGCTGATCGGGTAGCGGGCGAGGCCCTCGACCGTCTGGCCGATCGTCTCGCCCCCGATCGCGCCCGACACGATCTCCTGCACATCGGCGATGTTGAGGCCGTAGCGCCCTGCGGTCGCCCGATCGATGTCGACATCGACATAGCGGCCCCCCGTCAGCCGCTCGGCCAATGCCGAACTGACACCCGGCACGGTTCGGGCGACGCGCTCGATGCTGGCGGCGATCCGGTCCATCTCGGCGAGATTGGACCCCGCCACCTTCACCCCGATCGGGCTCTTGATGCCGGTCGCGAGCATGTCGATGCGGTTGCGGATCGGGGGAACCCAGACGTTGGTGAGGCCCGGCACGCGCACCGTGCGATCCAGCTCCTCCACCAGCTTCGCCGGCGTCATTCGGACGCGCCACTGGTCGCGCGGTTTGAACTGGATGGTGGTCTCGAACATCTCGAGCGGGGCGGGGTCGGTCGCGGTCTCCGCGCGCCCGGCCTTGCCGAACACGGTCGCGACCTCGGGCACGGTCTTAATCAGCCGATCGGTACGCTGGAGCAGCGCCGATGCGCTCGCGGCCGAAAGCCCGGGCAGCGCGGACGGCATGTAGAGCAGGTCGCCCTCGTCCATCGTCGGGATGAACTCGCCGCCAAGCCGCGTCAGCGGCCATGCCGTCGTCGCCAGTACCAGGGCGGCGATGCCGATCGCCGCCCACGGTCGCGCCAGCACGCGGTCGAGCGCGGGACGGTAAGCGCGGGTGAGCGCGCGGTTGAGGAGATTGTCGTTCTCGGCCGGTATGCGTCCCCGGATCAGCCATCCCATCAGGACCGGCACGAGCGTCACCGACAGGATCGCCGCTGCCGCCATCGCATAGCTCTTGGTGAAGGCGAGCGGGGCGAACAACCGTCCCTCCTGCGCTTCGAGCGTGAAGACCGGCACGAACGACAGGGTGATGATGACGAGGCTGAAGAACAGCGCCGGTCCGACCTCGGCCGCGGCCTCGGTGATGACGCGCCAGCGATCCTCGCCCGCCAAGGCCGCGCCCGGATGATCGTGTTCCCATCGCTCGATCCGCTTGTGCGCGTTCTCGATCATCACGATCGCGGCATCGACCATCGCGCCGATCGCGATGGCGATGCCGCCTAGAGACATGATGTTGGCATTCACCCCCTGCACGCGCATGACGAGCAGGGCCGCCAGTACGCCCAAGGGCAGGGTGATGATCGCGACCAGCGCCGATCGGACGTGCCACAGGAACAGCCCGCAGATGATCGCGACGACGACGAACTCCTCGATCAGCTTGCCAGACAGATTCTCGACCGCGCGATCGATCAACTGCGAGCGGTCATAAGTGGTGACGATCTCGACGCCGGGGGGAAGGCTCCCCTTCAATTCCGCTAGCTTGGCCTTGACCGCCTCGATCGTCTGGCGCGCGTTCTTGCCCTGGCGCAGGATGACGACGCCGCCCGCGACCTCGCCCTCGCCGTTCAACTCGGCGATGCCGCGCCGCATTTCGGGGCCGATCTGGATCGAGGCGACGTCGCCCAAGGTGACGGGTACGCCGGCACCGGCGACTTTGAGCGGGATCGCGCGGAAGTCATCGACGGTGCGCAGATAGCCCGACGCGCGGACCATATATTCGGCTCCACCCAATTCGAGAACGGAGCCGCCGGCCTCCTGATTGGCGCGACGAATCGCATCGACGGCCTGAGCGTGCGTGACGCCGAACGCTGCGAGGCGCGTCGGGTCGAGCAGCACCTGATACTCCTTCACCATGCCGCCGATGCTCGCCACCTCGGCGACGCCGGGCAGTGTCTTCAGCTCGTAGCGCAGGAACCAGTCCTGCAAGGATCGGAGCTGCGACAGGTCGTGGCGTCCGGTGCGATCGACCAGCGCATATTCATAGACCCAGCCGACCCCCGTCGCATCGGGACCGAGCGCGGCCTGCGCGCCCTGGGGGAGACGTCCCTGCACCTGGCTCAAATATTCGAGCACGCGCGAGCGCGCCCAATAGAGGTCGGTCCCATCCTCGAAAAGGACGTAGACATAGCTGTCGCCGAAGAACGAATAGCCGCGCACGGTCTTCGCGCCGGGCACGGACAGCATCGTCGTGGTGAGCGGATACGTCACCTGGTTCTCGACGATCTGAGGGGCCTGGCCCGGCCAGCTTGTGCGGATGATAACCTGTGTGTCGGACAGGTCGGGGAGCGCATCGACGGGGGTCGCGCGCATTGCGAACACCCCGGCGATGGCGAGCGCGACGGCCGCCAGCACGACGAGGAAGCGGTTCGCGACCGACCAGCGGATGATGGTTGCGATCATCGACCGGCCTCGCGCGTCATGCGGCGCAGCGTCGGCCCGTCCGCGGGTTGGTCGAAGCCGAAGCGGACCCGGTCGCCCTTGCGATAGCCGCGCACCAGCGCGGGTTCTGCGACGCGGAAGGTCATCGTCATCGCAGGCCAACCGATCGCCGGAACGGGCTGGTGGGACAGGGTGACGCCGCTGCGGTCGATCGCCTCGATGCTGCCGACCGTCTCGTAGATCGGCGCGGCCGGTTTCGGCGCCGGCTTTGCCGTGGGCGGCGCTGCGCCCCCAATCGGCCGCGCGTCGAGGCCGGCAAGGCTGGCTTCGGAGTCGATCAGGAACTGGCCCGACGCGACGACCTTTTCGCCTTCGGACAGTCCGGCCACGACCTCGGTCTTGCCGCCGCCTTCCGCACCGATGCGGACCTCGGCCGGTCTGAACCGCCCGCCTGGCCCTGCCAGCATGACGAGCGTGCGCCGGCCGGTTCTGATGACGGCCTCGCTGGGAACGAGCAGCGCGTCGCGGCTCCCCTGATCGAGCGCCACGCTGGCAAACATGCCGGGGCGCAACCGGCCGCCCCTGTTGGGCAGCTCGACGCGGATCGTCAGCGTGCGGCTCGCGGCGTCGGCCTGCGGCAGAATCGCGGCGATCCGGCCCCGGAAACTCTCGCCCGGAAAAGCCGCCAGCGTGGCGGTGACGAACGTGCCGATACGGAGCTTGCCGGCGATGGCCTCGGGGACGGCCGCATTCAACCAGACGGTGCCGAGCCCGTTCACCTCCGCCAGTGTCTGCCCTTGCGCGACTGTCATGCCCTGCCGGACGCCGAGCGTCTTGATGACGCCCCCCACAGGCGTCCGGATCGTCGTCACGCCCTGCGGTCGGCCGCTTCGCTCGGCCGACGCGATCGACCCGGCCGGCATTCCCAGAAGCGACAGGCGTTGCCGTGCTGCTCGTGCAAGCGCGGCATCCCCGGTCCGGCGCACGGCGAGATATTCCTCCTGCGCGCCCGCCCATTCGGGCACGAGGATGTCGGCGAGGGGCGCGCCTGCCGACACGACGTCACCTGGCGCGCGCGCATAGACGCGCTGGACGAAACCGCCGCTGCGCGCCTGCACGATCGCGATGTTACGCTCGTTAAAGTCGATGCTGCCGGTAGCGGACGCCGCATTGGACAACGATCCGCGCTGAGCGGCCACGATCCGCGCTCCGAGCCGCTGTATGCTGGCCGGATCGATCGCCACCCCCGGTTCGGCGCTGCCGCCGCCACCCTCGTCGGCATAGCGCGGGATCAGCTTCATCCCCATCGACGACAGCCCTGGGCCGTCGTGGCGTTCCGCGGGGATCATCGGATCATACCAATAGAGGATCTTCTTCTGCGGGATCGGCGATGCTGCCGGGTCGGCCGCGGGCGACGTGCCGAACTTGGCGATGCCGAAGCCCACGCTGCCCGCGACCAGCGCCAGCGCAGCCGCTGCGGTGACAAGGCGGGTGCGGGCGATAGTGGTGCCGCTCATCGATCGACGCTCCCGAAGGTGATGGTGAGGCGGACCCCGTCCGCAGCGACCAGCGCTTCCCGCTCGAGCACCGCCAGCTCGGCATCGGCGAGCGCGGTCTTGGCCTCTATCGCGTCCGTGAGGCTCGCCCGGCCGGCGGAATAGCTGGCCGTCTCCAGCTCGGCGCGTTTCCTTGCGAGCGGGAGCAGCACGTCCCGGGCGCGTTCCCATTGATTATGGTGCATCTGATGATCCGCCAGCGCCGCCTCCAAGTCGGCCGCCAAGGCGCGCCGGGTTTCCTCGCGCTGGGCTTCTGCTTGCACTCGAGCCGATTGCCGCGCCGCGATGCGTGGGTCCTGACGCGATCGTGCGAACAGGGGTAGAGTCATCGATACTCCCGCCGACACCATGTCGCCGTACCGGGGATCGCGGCGCTGATACGCCACTTCAACACCCCAATCCGGTCGCTTCTCCGCGCGCGCGGCGTCCACGTCCGCCTCTGCACGCCGAATGCCGGCGTCCGCAGAGATCATATCGGAATGCTGGCTGAGCGCGTCGCGCAGCCGGGCCGGAGAAAGGTCGATCGCGGGCATAACGCCGGCGGTCCCCGGCGCCGACACACCGGTCCAGCGGGCCAGCATCGCGCGAGCACGCGCAACCGCCGCCACCAGCTCGTCACGGCGGTCTTCCAATCCCGCGATGCCCTGATCGGTCGTAACTGTCTGACCGGGCCGCACCGTACCGGCGGTTACGGCAGCGCGCGCAGCCGAAGGCAGCGCGCGGAGGGCGTGCAGGACGGTGTCGAGTGCGGTAAGCCGACGTTCGGCATAGGCAAGATCGATCCAGGCTTGCCCCGCTCCCAACCGCACTTCCCGAAGTTTGGTCGCCTGCGCGGCCTCCGCCGTCGCGATCACCGCGCGCGCCTGGGCCTGCGCGGCATGGCGTTTTGCAAGGTTGGGGACGTCCTGCTGGAAGCCGACCCGCCCCATCGTCATGTCGTCCCTTGAAAGCGAGAAGGCGGGGGGCCCCGAGACGGGATAATTGTCGATGCCTACCGCCACGCGTGGGTCCGGCAGGCTCCCCGCCGCGCGGGCGTCGGCCTGGGCGGCGGTCACACCCGCACGTCCGGCAGCCGCCCCCGGGGCATTGGCGACCGCATCGCGCAGCGCCTGGTCATAGGTTAGTGTCTGCGCGTGCGCAGCGCTTGTCATAAGCGCGGCGACCGCGAGCATCATGGATGCGCGCATGGCAAAGTCCGTTCTGAATGGGATGTCACGGCGAAGTGCCCGCGACCTCGCAGAGCGAGGAGGGCAGGCGCGACCGGTATCGATTCAGCTCAGACGGTAGGGGGTTCGGGCTCCGGCGCTACATCCCGCCCTGACAAGGGCCGGGCGCCGGCCTGATAGGCTGCAAGCGGAACCGCGACTTGTGGGGTAGTCAGCGCAAGCCGGTCCTCAATCGTTACCGGAATGACGCACCCCATCTGAGCGATGCACGCGAGCGTAAGCCCTTTGCAGGGCGCATCGTGAGTCGCTTTCGGCATGTCCCTCATGTCGGGGCAGTCCATACCCGACGGCATGGCGTGGCTCGCTTCCATCACGGGAACGAGCGCAGGACCGCCAGCATAGGCGGCCTGCTGGCCGAGAAAGCCGAGCAGCGCTCCCAAGAGGAGAAAGAAGGAAAGCCGACCTTTCACGAGGCGAATATGGTCGGGCGTGGGCGTGTAGGTGTCAACGAC
The DNA here is from genome assembly GCF_003951315.1 of Sphingomonas sp. S-NIH.Pt15_0812. Taxonomy (GTDB): domain Bacteria; phylum Pseudomonadota; class Alphaproteobacteria; order Sphingomonadales; family Sphingomonadaceae; genus Sphingomonas. The sequence continues at coordinate 102,662 of NZ_QLJH01000009.1, read as the reverse complement.
TATCCGCCGTGATGCGCAAAGACACGCCGACCGGCAGCACCGAACGCGATCACGTCATAGGGCTGGGCCTTCATGCCCGGCATCTCCATGCCGGGTGATCCCATCGGCATTCCAGCCACGGCCAGACCCCGCACCCCTTTGGGATGCTGGGCAAGCGCCCGCTTCATATCGGCGATCGGGACATGGCCCTCGAAGGCCATACCGTCGATGATGGCGGTATGGCAGGAAGCGAGGTCGGCGGGCACGCCCAACTTGCGCTGAAGCACGTTACGACGCGCATCATCGATGATTTGGACGCTGTGGCCGAATTGCCGGCGCACCTGCGCCGCCCATTTCTCGCAACACCCGCATCCCGGATCGCGGTGCATGGCGATGCCGTTCGCCGCCATGGCGGTTGCCGGCAGCATCATCGCAACGGCGATGAGCGCGCTACGGATCGGACCCTTCATCGCTGAACTCCTGTGCTGGTGCCCCGCCCTAACAGGGCGGGGTCATACCCGTTACTGCGGGCTCTTGCCCATTTTACGAAGGACCGCGTTGAGGGTCGCGATCTCGCGGGTCTGGCTCGCGATCGCCTTCTGCGCTTCGCGACGAACATCCGCATTCTGGGTGCTGCGCAATGCCGCCTGCGACATTTCTACCGCGCCACGGTGATGCTCGATCATTTTGCGCAACCAAGTTTCGCCGGCATCGGCGCCTTTTGCTGCCATCATCTTCTCGTGCATCTTCATCTCGGCCGGGCCGTAGGGGTTAGCCGCGGTCGGCTGCATCATCCTGGAATGATCCATGCCCTGCATCTGGCTGTGATCCATGCCAGCCATGCCGCTCTGCTGCGCGGCGAGCGGGGTGGCGGCGAGCGCCGCGGCAAGGATGCCAATCGTCGTAATGGTCTTCATGGTCGTGCTCCCTAGGAATCCCCCACCTAGAAGGAGCTACGCGGCGACCTCGCTTACCCCTTGAGCTTTTCTGCGCCGGCGACGGGGCCAGCGCATGTAGAGAAGCACGACGCCCGCAACGGCGAGCAACAGCCCTCCGGCCGCGAAGGCCATCATCCAGGGCGTGTTGAAGTCCTCATGGTTCTTCCAGTCCATGATGTGGAGGCCCCAGAAGAAGTCGTAGAGCCGCCACGTGCCTGTCCGGACAGCGACGATCCTGCCGCTGTCGGGCGAGACGAACACGCGGGTCGTCTCCTCGTCGTCAAACTCGACGCGCCACACCGGCAGCTTGCCGCGATACTCGGTGCTCGCCGTCCCGATCAGAACGCCTGTCACGGCAGGCGCGCCCGGGCCACGGTAGGCGGCACGCGCAACCCGGATCGCGGCAGGAGCGTCGAGACGCGGAAGGGGGCGCCCGGTCCGTGCATCGTGCAGTCGAACAGTGCCGTCGGTCATCGTCAGCTCGGCGATCGGCTGTCCGAGGAGGCTCGCATAGCGCAGCTCGCGCACCGGCGCAGACGCCCTGCGCAGCACGGTTGCCGGAGACGCGAGTTGCAGCGTCGGCGCCAACGGCGCCGCGCTATCGCGGGTGACAAGATGCTCGCCGCGTACCCGCTCGATCGGCAAGACACTCATCAGCAAGCCGCTGGAGAACCAGAGCAGGAGCTGCACGCCGATAATCAGCGACAGCCAGCGGTGAAGCTTGCTGGCGCCGATATGGAGGCGGAGCTTACGGCTCCTCAGAACCAGGTCCTCACGCCGGCGACGAAGCTGAAGCCGCCCGTGTCGTCTCCCCGCGCTCGCGTGAAGCGCGCGGTGTCGCCGAACTGCCGCTCCCACGATATGCCGATGTAAGGCGCGAGTTCGCGCCGGCCCTCGTAACGAAGCCGCAGCCCGGCCTCGAGATCCGTTAGTCCCGAGCCGATTCCGTCGCGCCGCACGTCCTGCGCTGCGAAGTTGGCCTCCACTCTGGGCTGGAGCACGAAATAGTTGGTGATGCGCTGGTCGTACCACGCTTCGGCACGGCCCAAGACGTCGCCCTTGTCGGAGAGGAACAGGGCGCCCTCGACATCGAACCAGTAGGGGGCCAGCCCTTCGACCCCGATCGTCGCATAGGTGCGCGAGGGATTGGGTTTGAAATCGTAGCGGACGCCGGCCTGGAGGTTCCAATAGGGATCGAGAGCACGGCTGTAGAGCGCCTGCACCTCGGCAGCTTCGAGCGGTTTGCCGAACGTGCCTTCGCCTTCGCTCTTGAGCGTGAGGCGGTTGATGTCTCCGCCGATCCACGCTTCGCCGTCCCAGCGATAGCCATCGCCGCCCTTGCGAGCTTGGTACTCCGCGAGATTGAAGAGCACTTGGTAGTAGGTCATCCCACCATGCTCGCGGCGCAGATCATCTTCGCGGGAGTTGGCCATGGCGCCAGCCCCCCAGAAACGATCGGCGAGATGGTCTCCGGACGGCGCGGGCGCTGGCTTGTTGCCGGGAGGAAGGTCGGTCCCGACCTTGGCAGCCTGATTACCGTCCTTTGCCATCCCGGGCATGGCAGTCATGTCATGCCCCGCGTGCGGGTCCTGCCCGGCGCTTGGCGATGAACTCATGCCAGGCATCGCCGACATATCGTGGCCGGCGTGCGGGTCTTGGGCGGGCGCGGGCTGCTGCTGACCGCTCATATCCATCCCCTGCATGCCACTCATATCGTGGCCGGCGTGGGGATCGGCCGCTGGAGCGGGTGCGGCCTGCGCACGAGCCGGAGCCGCACGCCTCACAGGCGCCTTCCGCTTGGGCGCGGGCTTCGCCGCGGCTTTCTTCGCAGGCTTGGGAGTTGCCTTAGCGGCCGGCTTCGCCGGCATGGTCATACCCGGCATGTTGTGCATGGAATGGTCCATGCTCTGCCCGAACATAGGGCTGGCGAGCGCTGCCGAAGCGAGGCCGACGAGAAGAAGCGACCGGTTCATGCTGCAGCCTCCCCGGCCTTGCGGACCTGGACGACGCGCATCATGCCCGCGTGCATGTGATAGAGCATGTGGCAGTGGAACGCCCAATCGCCTTCCTCACCTGTCACGTCCCAGCTCACGGTGCCGCCCGGCTGGACGAGCACGGTATGCTTCCGCGGCGCATAGGCACCTTTTCCCGTTACCAGGTCGAAGAAGTGGCCGTGGATATGGATGGGATGGCCCATCATCGTGTCGTTGATGAGGGTGACGCGCACCCGCTCGCCGTGAAGCAGCGTGATCGGATCGGGGTTCTCCGACAGCTTCTCGCCATCGAAGCCCCACATATAGCGCTCCATGTTGCCGGTGAGATGAAGCTTGATCTCCCGTTCCGGGGCCCGCGTGTCGGGGTTGCGCTCGAGCGCCACCAGATCGCGATAGGTGAGGACGCGGTGTCCGACATTCTCGAGCCCCTGCCCGGGGTCGCCGGTACGGTCGACCGGCATCGACGAGATCGTCTGCACCCCCGGCCCCTTCTTGACCTCGGGTGCTTTGGAGAAGTCGCGCATGTTCATGGCGCCCATATCCATGCCGGGCATCGCCTGATCGCCGCTCATCCCTGCCATCGCGCCGTTCGCCTGACCCATACCGGGCATGGCGCCGGCTTGCGGAGCTGACCCGTGGTTCATTCCGACCATGCTGCCGGCAGCAGCCGCGGTCGTGCCGTGGCTCATCTGCGAATGGTCCATGCCGGGCATGGCGCCGGCATCCGTGCCAGGCCCCATCGCGCTATGGTCCATGCCCGCCATGGAAGCGCCGGCACCGGCGCCCATGGCACCGTGGTCCATCGAACCGTGATCCATGCCGCCCATGCCCATGTCCTTCATGGTGGCGAGCGGACGCTTGCGCAGTGGCGGCACTTCGGCAGCCATGCCTTCGCGCGGCGCTAGCGTGGCGCGCGCCTGGCCCGAGCGATCGACGCTCTCGCCGACGAGCGTGTAGGCGCGCATGTCGGGGGGCGTGACGATCGCGTCATAAGTTTCGGCCGGGCCGAACTGGAACTCGTCGATCTCGACTGGACGCACGTTCAATCCATCGGCGGCGACGATGGTCATCGGCAGGCCAGGGATGCGGACGTTGAAAGTGGTCATCGACGACGCGTTGATGAAGCGTAGCCGCACCCGCTCGCCGGGACGGAACAGCGCCGTCCAGTTGTCCCGCGGACCGTAGCCGTTGACGAGATAGGTATAGGTCGAGGCGGTGACATCGGCGACGTCGGCGGGGTCCATCCGCATCTTGCCCCACATCAACCGCTCCTTGAGCGGCTGATCCTTGCCCGCGAGGAGGCCGGAAAGGGTCTGACGCTGGCGGTTGAAGTACCCCGACTCCTTTTTCAGCCGGTCGAAGAGATAGTGCGGATGCTGGAAGCTGTGGTCGGACAGCACGATTACATGCTCCCGGTCGAACTGCACCGGGTCCGGGGTCTTGGGATCGATCAGGATCGGACCGTAATGTCCTTCCTGTTCCTGCAACCCAGAATGGCTGTGATACCAGTAGGTGCCGCTCTGGATGATCGGGAACTCGTAGGTGAAGGTCGAGCGCGAGGGAATGCCCGGGAAGGCGATGCCGGGTACGCCATCCATCTGGAAAGGCAGCAACAGCCCGTGCCAATGGATCGACGTCTCCTCGTCCAGCTCGTTAACGACATGGAGGCGCACGTTCTGCCCTTCGCGCAACCGGATGAGCGGGGCAGGGACAGTGCCGTTGATGCCGATGGCGTGGCTTTGCCGCCCGTCAATCGTCATCATCTGATGCGCGACCTTGAGCGTGATGTCCTCGCCCGAAACAGTCGGCAGCGGCTTGGCGATGCCGGCGGATACGGGCTGCGCCCACGCCGGCATATAGGCCGACAAGGCAAGCCCGCCCCCGGCCAGACTGGCACCGCGCAGCAATTGGCGGCGGTCAACAACGCACGACATTCAAGCTCCTCGGAACGTGGCCGCGAACGGCTCTTCGCCTGTTCTACGCGGCCCGTCCGCGCATCCCTTACCGAGGCCCGAGTTTTTCGAGCAACCGCGCTCGCGCCCGGTAGAGCCGGGTTTCGACCGCCTTCTGGCTGATGCCCAGCACCTCGGCGGTCTCGGCCTGGCTCAGGCCCTCGATCGTCCGCAAAACCAGCGGCTCCTTCAGATTCGCAGGAAGCGAGGCGATCGCGCGCGACACGCGGCCTAACTCCTGCCGGTCGGCCGCGGCGACATCGACGGCAGCGCCATCGTCGGCGATCGCTTCCACCTGGTCGTCGTTCGGTAGGGCGAAGGACAGAAAACGACGGACGGCCCGCTTCCTCGCCCAATCCCGGCATTTGTTGACGGCGATCGTCGTAAGCCACGCCTGCATCGACCGGTTGGGATCATAGCGCGCCAGCGCCTGATGCGCGGCCACGAAGGCTTCCTGCGTCAGGTCGAGCGCTTCGTCTGCATCGCCGATGAAAGCCCGCGTCAGCCGAAAGATAGGCTGCCGATAGCGCCGCACGATCTCGGCAAAGGCGGCCTGCCGGCCCGCGATGCTAAGCGTCGCCAGCTCGCCATCCGACAGCGTGGTCCAGTCGAGGCTCACCCCTGGCCGTCGGTGAGCGCCTTCACCACCGCAGAATCGAATTGGGAGGTCTGGTCGGCCCGCAGAAGCTGACGCATGGCGAAGATGTGGGCGAGCGTCGCCTTCTGCAGCTCGCCCATCGCGGCGTGGCTCTGGTCGACCGCGGCCGCGACCCGAGGACCGTTGCCGTGTTCGGCCTCGATCGCCTCGGCAAGGCGGGCATTGGCGGCACGCATCTCCAGCTCGAGTGCGCGGCGCTGCACCGCGAACCGGTCCTCCAGCACCTTCAAGCGTGCTTGCTGATCGGCATCGAGCGCGAGCTTGTGATGCAGAACCTCGTGCAGGGCGGCGCCGGGCTGCTTGGGCTGCGGCAACAGCGTCCGGCCGATGAACACCCCTCCGATCGCCGCCAGAAAGGCGAGCACGACACACAGGACGATGCGCCTGGTAGAGGTCATGGCTCGCCGACCAGCAGTGCCGAAGGGGCAAGCGGCGAGGCGCCGCCAAGCGGTGCAAGCGAAACCGCAGGGCTGGCGGACGCCGGCAACTCGGCGCCGATCATCCCGATCGCCAGTGCCGCGATCGTCACGGCCCCGATACCGATGCCTGCGCCGCGGACCGCGGGGCGGCTGCCGATGCGCGCGAGCACCTGGTTCTCGATCCCGTCCAGCGTGTCCGGAACGGGTGCCCCCGCCAGTCGCGCCAATGCTCTGTCCAGTTCGTCCATGCTTTCCACTCCGCCCCTCTATCATCGGTTACGCACGGCTGCCCATCGTCCCTCATGCGGATCGGTGAGGGGTGCAGGCATGGGCCGCGTAAGAGGGGACACGAACCTGATCGGAGTAGCCCATGCGTCGCCTTGTCGTTCCTGCCGCCATCGCTCTTCTCGGCCTCGCCGGTACCGCACAGGCGCATCCCAAGCTCCTGTCGGCATCGCCTGCGCCCAACGCGACCGTCGCCAAGCCCGCAAGCGTCGCTCTGCAATTCAGCGAAAAGCTGATGCCGAAATTCTCGGGCGCGGACCTGATGATGACGGGACACGCCGGGACCACGCACCCGCCGATGAAGGTCGCAGTCGCGACCGCCGTCGGGGCGGACGGCCGCACGCTCGTCCTGACGCCCAAGTCGCCGCTCGGCGCGGGCCGCTACAGCGTCGCGTGGCACGTCGTCTCGACCGACACGCACCGGGTAGCCGGCAACTTCGCCTTTGCGGTGAAGTAAGGTGGAAACCGACTGGCCGCTGATCGCGGTCCGCCTCGCGCTGTATCTCGCGTTGAGCGGACTGTTCGGCCTGTCGGCGTTCAGCCTCTACGGGCTTCATGCGGGTGAGCGCTCCAATGCGCTTCCCTTGCGCCCCTGGCTTGTCGGCAGTGGTCTTGCCGCGCTCCTGTTGTCCGGGATCGCGCTTGCGCTGCTCGCCGCGGCGATGGCCGGTGCCCCGGCCTGGCCGATCGATCGCGAGGCGATCGGCGTGCTGCTCACCGGGACGGCGACGGGTACGGCGTGGGAGGCGCGGATGGGCGCGCTGGGGCTCGCGTCCGTCGTCGCGCTGATCGCGGCAGGACGGGCGGTTCCGCTCGGTCTGATCGCCATCGCAGGAGGAATCGCGCTCGCAACACTTGCCTGGACGGGTCACGGCGCGATGGATGAGGGGGTGAGGGGCTGGGTCCACCTGCTGGCCGACATCCTGCATCTGCTGGCGGCCGGAGCCTGGGTCGGTGCGCTGCTCGGGCTGACGCTCCTCGTCACGCGCCCTGCCGATCGCATCGACATCGCCCATCTCAGACTCACCCATCGCGCGCTGCACGGCTTCGGGCTGGTCGGCACGATCGTGGTCGGCGCGATCGTCGTCACGGGACTGCTCAATAGCTGGTTGCTGATCGGCATGGGCAATCTGCCGAACCTTCCCTTCACACTCTATGGCCAGCTTCTCCTTGCCAAGCTCGCACTCTTCGGCGTGATGCTGGGGCTGGCCTCCCTCAACCGCTTCCGGCTGACGCCTGCGATCGAGCGGTCGATCGCCACAGGCGATCATCGCGGAGCACTCGGTGCGCTGCGGCGCAGCCTCGCCATCGAGACGACCTGCGCCGTCACGGTCCTGGCGCTGGTCGCCTGGCTCGGCACGCTCGAGCCACCTGCTTCGGCGATGTGAGGGTGGGCGGGCGAAAGTCGCCCGCCCGCCGCTCAGGCGGCCATCTTCTCGCATTCCTCCGCGCAGCGCTCGCACGCGGCGACGCACTCCTCCATGCCATCGAGCCCCTTGCAGCTCGCGGCGCAAGCCCGGCAAATCTGGGCACAGATGCCGCACACGAGCTTATGCTGGTCGGACCCCCGTGCCATGAAGTCGAGCGAGGTGGCGCACATCTGCGCGCAGTCCAGCATGATCTTGATATGCTCGGGCGCCGCGTGCGCGCCGCCCACATCAAGGCAATGCTGGGTGGTCATCGACAGGCAGGTGACATGGCAGCGGTGGCAGGCGTCCATGCACGCCTGCATTTCGGCGGACATTTGGTGATGCATCGTTAGTTCTCCATTTTGGCCCCCGCCAGAATAGATACGTGTGGCGCGCGGTCCGCCCTCACGGGTCTTTACTCGTCCCCGGTTATCTGATCCTCCACTACCTTCGGCATGGGGCTCCGCTTCACCGTCTCGCGCCAAGGGCGCGTCGGTGAAGGAAGCGTGATTCGCAGCGCAGCCGCCCTTCCTCGAACACCATCCATCGTCCTACCCATTTCCCTCGCGATCTTCGCCAAAGGCTGTCTCGCGGCAATCCGCTGACGAAGCTCTGCATCGGTCTCGTTCGTCCAACGCAGCCGCCTTCCTCTTATCGTCATCGCGCGTTCACGGGTGCAGGTGCCCGGCATCTTCGCACGCTTCGGCCGGCGCCTCGGTCTGGATCGTGCAATGCTCGATGCCGAACCGACGATTGAGCGTATCCGCAACCGCTTTGCGGACAGCATCGGCATCTGCGCCCTCGCCGAGGGTGACGTGGGCGGTGCAGGTAATGTCGTCCGACGACATCGACCAGACGTGGAGGTCGTGAACTCCGGCCACGCCGGGAAGCCCGGCGATCCCGGCGCGCAGCTCAGGCAGTTTGATCCCACCGGGGACGCCTTCGAGCAGCACGTTGGTGGTATCGCGGAGCAACACCCAGGTCCGTGGCAACACCCATAAACCGATGCCCACCGCGACGATCGGATCGACCCATGTCCATCCCGTAAAGCGGATTGCAAGCGCGCCCGCGATCACGCCGATCGAGCCGATCATGTCCGCCCATACCTCGAGGTAGGCGCCCTTGACGTTCATGCTGGCGTCCTTGCCCGACGTCAGAAGCTTCATGGATACGAGGTTCACCACGAGCCCGATCGCGGCGACGATCATCATGCCGGTAGACTGGACGGCTTCGGGCTGACGGAAGCGCTGGACGGCCTCCACTAACACGTAGATCGCAACCGCGAACAGCAGCAGCGCGTTGAAGGCCGCGGCGAGGATCTCGAATCTCTTGTAACCGAACGTCCGCTTGTCGTCGGCCGGCTTCTGGCCGAACCGGATCGCCAGCAGCGCGATCACCAGCGCGGCAACATCGGTCAGCATGTGCGCCGCGTCGGACAGCAGGGCGAGGCTGTTGAAGACGAACGCGCCGACGACTTCGGCGACGAGATAGACGGTGGTCAGGGCCAGCGCCCACCCCAGCATCTTGGCGTTGGCCCCGGCAGTGTGATCGTGGGCGTGTCCGCCCGCTGCATGGTCGTGCATCGTCTGGTCTTTCAATGTGCCGGAGCGGGGAGGGGGGGCAGTTCGAGATGGTCACTCGACGGTGCCGACAGCGTGCGCGTGCCGAAGCGCGCGTAGAGCGTCGGCAGCACGAACAAGGTCAGCAGCGTCGCCGAAATCAGGCCACCAATGACGACGGTGGCGAGGGGTTTCTGCACCTCGGCGCCGGCACCGTGGCCCAACGCCATCGGCACGAAACCGAGCGATGCGACGAGCGCGGTCATCGCCACCGGCCTGAGCCTGGCAAGTGCCCCTTGGTGGGCCGCTACAGCCCGATCCACGCCGGCGCGCATCAGGTCGTGGATGGAGGACACCATGACCAGCCCGTTAAGGACGGCGATACCCGAAAGCGCGATGAAGCCGACGGCCGCGGAAATGGAGAAGGGCATTCCCCGCAACACCAGCGCCAGCACGCCGCCCACCAGCGCCAGCGGCACCCCGGTGAACACGATCAGTGCATCGCGCACCGAACCGAGCGCTCCGTAGAGCAACAGCATGATGACGGCGAAGCAGATCGGAACGACGATGGCGAGCCGGTCCCGCGCGGATGCCAGATTCTCGAACTGTCCGCCCCATTCGAGATAGGTGCCGGCAGGCAGTTTCACCTGGGCGTCGATCGCAGCGCGCGTGTCGGCGACGACGCCTGCCACGTCGCGGTCGCGGACATTCGCCTGCACCACGACACGCCGCTTCCCATTCTCGCGGCTGATCTGGTTGGGGCCGTCGACCACGGCGATATCCGCGACCGTCGACAGCGGCACGAAACCGCCGCTGGCGGTAGGCACGGGCACTTGGGCGACCGCGGTCAGGTCGGACCGTGAGCTTTCCGCCATCCGGATCACGACCGGGAAGCGTCGATCGCCTTCGAAGATGACGCCCGCCTGCCTGCCCCCGATCGCTGCGGCGACGGTGTCCTGTACGTCGCCCGCCGTCACCCCGACCCGCGACATGGCGGTGCGGTTGGGGCGGATATCGAGCATTGGCAGCCCCTCGGTCTGCTCGACACGCACGTCTGCCGCGCCTTGTGTCCGGCGCAGGATGCCGGCGATGCGATTGGCGGTCGCGTTCATCTCGCCGAAGTCGTCGCCGAACACCTTGATCGCGATGTCACCGCGCACGCCCGCGATCAGCTCGTTGAAGCGCATCTGGATGGGCTGGGTGATCTCATAGGCATTGCCCGGCAGCGCGGAGAGCCGCTTTTCCAGCCGCTCGACCAGTGCCTCCTTGGACAGGCCGGGGTCCGGCCATTCCCCCTTGGGCTTGAGGATGACGAACGTGTCGGTCGCATTCGCCGGCATCGGGTCGGACGCGATCTCGGACGTGCCGGTGCGCGAGAAAGCGAACCGAACCTCCGGCGCCTTGGCGAGCGCCTTTTCGACCTGGAACTGCATCGCTTGGCTCTGGTCGACCGATGTGCCGGGGATGCGGACCGCCTGCACGAGGACATTGCCCTCATCGAGCTGGGGCAGGAACTCCTGGCCCAGGGTGGTGAAGGCGACGCCGGCGAGCGCCAGCGCGCCGACCGCGACGCCGACCGTCAAGCTCGGCCGCCGCATCGCCGCGTCGAGCCCCGGTTCGTAGCGCTGCCGCAGGAACGCTACGACCCGACTTTCCTTCTCTTCCACCCGCTTGCTGAGCCAGATGGCAATGGCCGCGGGCACGAAGGTCAGCGACAGGATGAAAGCAAAGACGAGCGCGATGATGACGGTGAGTGCCATCGGCTCGAACATCTTGCCCTCGACACCGGTGAAGGTGAGGAGCGGGGCATAGACGAGGATGATGATCGCCTGCCCGTAAACGGACGGGCGGATCATCTCTCGCGCGGACGCAGCGACCAGGCCGAGCCGCTGTTGCATCGTCAGCTCGCCCTCACGGTCATGCTGCGCCTCGGCAAGACGGCGCAGCGCGTTCTCGACGATGATGACGGCACCGTCGACGATCAGGCCGAAATCGAGCGCACCGAGGCTCATCAGATTGGCGGACACGCCGGCTTCCAGCATGCCGATGCTGGTGAGCAGCATCGTGATGGGGATGACGAACGCGGCGATCAGCGCCGCCCGGAAATTGCCGAGCAGCGCGAACAGGACGACGATGACCAGCACCGCGCCTTCGGCGAGGTTGCGGGCAACCGTGGAAATGGTGGAGTTCACCAGCTCGGTCCGGTTCATAACCGGCTTCACCACCACGTCGACCGGCAGCGAACGGCCGATCTGCGTCAGCCGCTCGGCCACGCCCGTTGATACGGTGCGGCTGTTCTCGCCGATCCGCATGACCGCGGTCCCGACCACGACCTCATGGCCGTTCTCGGATGCCGAACCCATGCGAAGCGCCTGGCCAGTGCGAACGGTCGCGATCTGGTTGAGCAGGATCGGCACGCCCTCGCGGGTGGCGACGACGGTTCGGGCCAGCTCGTCGGCATTGCGCACGCGGCCGTCCGAGCGGACGGCAAGCCCTTCGCCGTTGCGGTTGACGACGCCAGCGCCGGCACTGGTGTTGTTGCGGTCGAGTGCCGTCGTCAAATCCTGCAGCGTGAGGCGCATCGCGGCCATCCGCTGCACGTCGGGAACGACGAGATATTCCTTGGTGTAGCCGCCGAGGGAGTCGACGCCGGCAAGCCCCGCCGCGCTCTTGAGCTGTGGCGTGACGATCCAGTCCTGCACGGTGCGCAGGTAGGTCGCCTTGTCCGCCGCGCTGACGAGGTGATCGCCTTCGGGCGTGATGTAGCTGCCGTCGCGTTGCAGCCCGGGTTCGCCGTTGCGATGATGGACCTGATCGAGTTCACGATATTCGACCGTCCACATGAAGATATCGCCGAGCCCGGTCGCGATCGGTCCCATCTCCGGGTTCACGCCTTGCGGCAGGTCTTCCTCGGCAGTGCGCAGCCGCTCCGCCACCTGCGCCCGCGCAAAGTAGATGTCGGTCTTCTCGGTGAAGACGGCGGTGATCTGCGCGAAGCCGTTCCGACTGAGCGAACGGGTATATTCTAGGCCCGGGATGCCGGCGAGCGCCGTCTCGACGGTGAAGGCGACCTGCTTCTCGATCTGATCGGGCGAGAGGGCAGGGGCGACGACGTTGATCTGCACCTGGTTGTTGGTGATGTCGGGAACGGCGTCGATCGGGAGCTGGCGCAGCGCGCCGATCCCGAGCAACGCCGCGGCGATCGTGAGAAGCAGGACAAGCCAGCGCTTCTCGACGGACAGGGTGACGATGCGACCGATCATGGCTCAGTCCTCGTCCTCGGCCGCGCCCTTGCCGAGTTCGGCCTTGAGCGTGAAGCTGTTGGTGGACGCGATCCGCTCCGAGCCGGTGAGACCCGACGTCACGACGACCTGACCGCCGTTGGTCCGGCCGAGTGTCACCGGGGTCGCGCGGAAGCCGGTCGCGGTGCGGACGAAGACGAACGGCTTGTCCTCGATCATCTGCACCGCGGCCGATGGCACGGCGACGGTGCGATCCCCGCTGGCGGGCACGAGGATCGACACATTGACCGTCTCGCCGACCCGCCACGTGCTGCCGGCATTGTCGAGCGTTGCGATCACCGGCACCAGTCGGGTGGTTTCGTCGAGCACGGGCGAGACGAACGTCACGCGACCCTCTTGGCGACGGCCGGACGCCGTCACCTCGACGCGCGCACCCGGCTTCACACGACCCGCATCGTTCGGCACCAGCGACGTCGTGACAGTGACCTTGGAGAGATTGGCGACCCGGAACAGTTCGGCGTCGGCCGCGACCGTCTGGCCGAGCGTGGCGGAGCGCGCGATGACCTGACCGCCGATCGGCGAGCGCACGGCGATGCGGTTGAGCGCACCACCCCCGCTACCGGTCGCCGACAATTGCTGCTGGGCCAGGCGCAGCGCGATGCTGGCTTCCGTGGCGGCCGTGCGCGCGGCGACGAGATCCTGTTCGGGCGATACGCGCTCGGCGAACAGGCGCTGCTCGCGTCGCAGGTTCGATTGGGCGAGGGCGGCGCGCGCGCGCGCCGCTTCTACCTCGGCCTTGAGCGAGGCCGCCTCCCGGCTCTCGATGATTGCGAGCGGATCGCCGCGCCCGACCGACTGGCCAAGGTTGCGGGTCAGCGAGACGAGCCGTCCTCCGACCGCTGCCGACACCACCTGGACGCCCTGCGGGTCGCCCTCGATCGTCGCCGACAGCTCGATCGCGCCTGCTTCGCCGCCCACGGTCGGTCGCGTGACCTCAATGCCGGCGTCCGCGATCTGCTGGGCGGACAGGGTGACGATATCCTTGGGGGCTTCCTTGGCCTTGGCACCTTCGGCCGCCTCTGTCTTCTCGGCGCCGGCACTGCCGCCCGCCTCGCTACCGCCTTTGCCGCACCCAATCAGGAGGATCGCCAATGTCACGGGCGCGAGCGCCCGCACTAAGTTCTTCTTCATCGGTCGTTTTCCTCGAGCGAGGGCGCCGCGGCAACGAGCCGTTCCAGGCGTGCCTTGGCGTCATGATAGGTGGCGAGCGCGTCGATCGCGGCGGTGCGCGTCTCGGACAGGGTGCGTTCGGCATCGAGAAGGTCGAGCTGCCCGAACTTGCCCTCGCGGTAGCCGATCCGCGCGATACGCGCGGCTTCGGTCGCCGATGCGAGCGCCGGTCCGCTGGCGTTGCGGGCGGACGTGGCCGCATTCGCCACCTCGACCTGGGCGCGGGCGATGTCCTGTGCGGTGTCCAGCTCGGCCGCGCGCCGGAGCGCCTGTGCCTGATCGCTCTGCGCGCGCGCCTGCGTCACGCTCGCACGACCACTGTTGAAGAGGGGGATCGGGATCGACACGCCGAACACCGCGGCGACGTCGTTCGTCGCTTCGAGACGCCGCGCGCTGGCGCTGAGCGTCACGTCGGGAATGCGCTGCGATCGGGCAAGCCTGACCTGCGCCTCGGCGGTGGTTGCATCGGCGTGCGCCGCGGCGAGCGCGAGCGTGCCGGCCGGTGCGATCGGCTGCGCCGGCCCATAGCCCTCGATGCGATCGTACCATGCCATGTCGAGCACGCCGGTGACGGGCTGCCCGATCCGGCGCGCCAGATTGTCGCGGGCGACGTCGGCAAGGCGCTGCGCGCGCTCCACCGCGGTCTCGGCGTTGATGCGCAGCACGTCGGCGCGCTGCTGTTCGAGCGGCGAGGCACGCCCGGCCTGCACGCGAACTCCGGCCGCACGCAATGCCTCGCGAGCGATGCCCGCCTGTTCGCGCGCGGTGACGAGACGCCGTTCCGCCGCAGTGGCCTCGATATAGAGTTGGGTGACGGCGAGACGTAGATCGGCCTCGGCAAGGGCCGAGCCGATCCGGGCGCGATTGCCGATCGCGTCGGCGACCGCAATCCGCGCCGAGCGCTTGCCCCCCAGCTCGATCGGAAACGCCAGCCCTGCCGTCGTCTCGGCGCTGCGCACGCCGCGATACTGGCCGCTACCGGCGATATTTTCGGTTTCGGCGACGATCAACGGGTTGGGACGGTAGCCGGCAACGGTGCGACCGGCCTCGGCCGCCCGCACGCCCGCTGTCGCTGCTTCGAGCGTAGGCGCGGCTGCGCCGGCAAGAGTTAGCGCGCGCTCGAGCGTGAGCGGGGGACTGGTCGATGCCGGCTCGGATGATTGCGCGTGCGCGATCGACGCGCACGACGCCACGGCCAAAAAGGCCGCGATAAAACGCTGCATGGGTAACGGACTCCTGACAAACGCTGGATTCCGCGCGGGTGTGCCCGGCGGAGCTTAGACGTCGCTCAGGCTTGGGGCGGTCGCAGCGCCGGGTCCGAAGGTGCGCGCGGCATCGGCCCCTTGTCCCATGCCGACAAGGCTACGCGCATTCCGGTGACGGACGCCACGGGATCGGGCGCCATCGGAACGCCGATATCGTGGCCGTGGCATCCACCATGATGATGCGGATAGCCCTTCTGGCTATCGGCCGGCACCTGATCGCCATCGCCATCGGCATGGCCGATCGCGGTGCCCACGGAAACCTCGACGCCCGGACCCTCGGCCGCATGCGCGACCGATCCGAACCCGAGCGTCAGCACGAGCATCAGACAGAGGAAGAGAGCCGACAAACGGTGCATCGGCCCTGCGCGTAGCAGTTTACCGGCTGCCATGTAATGATCCCTGGAAATCGACGGGCGCGGAAGGCGGGGAGGACCGCAACTCGGCAAGAGCCTGCCGCATGATCTGGATGCCGCCCGACAATCCCAGCGCGGCCATCAGTGCCGCGACGACAAGATCGGGCCAGGCACTGTTCAGGCCGAAGACGCCGCCCGCGGCCAGGACGACGGCGATGTTGCCGATCGCGTCGTTGCGCGAGCAGATCCAGACCGATCGCATGTTCGCGTCGCCCTCACGGAAGCGATAGAGCATCACCGCCACCACAAGGTTTGCGATCAGCGCGGCGATGCCGACGATCCCCATCACCTCGGCCTGGGGCGCGGCGCCGTGGGCGGCCGCCCAGCCCGCAGCGGCGAGAACATAGAGGTCGAGCAGCGCGAGGGTCGCCCCCTTCAACATGGCCGCACGGGCGCGCCACGCTATCGCCATCCCTGCGACGCCAAGGCTGATCGCGTAATTCGCGGTGTCGCCGAAGAAGTCGAGCGCGTCGGCTTGGAGCGCCTTCGATCCGCCGGTGATGCCGGCGACGATCTCGACGCCGAACATGGCGCCGTTGATCGCAAGCGCAATCCACAGCGCGCGCCGCCATTTGGGGTCGTTGAAAGTGCCCGCCTTGTCGGACGCGCAGCTCGTGCAGGCCATGTTTCCGCCACCTCGATAGAATCGATCCGGCAGCCTATATGCACCCTCTAGTCACTAGAGGGTCAAGCGCCATGTCCGGCCAACTGACGATCGGAAAATTGGCCGGGGCGACCGGCACCAAGGTCGAGACGATCCGCTATTACGAGCAGATCGGCCTGCTGCCGGCACCGGCGCGATCGGCCTCGAACTACCGGACCTATGACGCCGCGCATCTCCGCCGCCTGTCCTTCATTCGGCGCGCGCGCGACCTCGGCTTCTCGATCGACCAGGTGCGGGAATTGATGGGGCTTGCCGACCGGCGCGACCAATCCTGCATGGCTGTCGACGTCATCGCCAACCAGCACCGCGATGCGATCACCCACAAGATCGCCGACCTGACGGCGTTGGCCGGCGAACTGGATGCGCTGATCGATTCCTGTAGCCGCAACACCGTCGCCGACTGCCGGATCATCGAAGCCTTGGCTCCAAGCACCTAAGTTGCTGTGACCTGTTAAAGGCATAACACTGGACCAGAGCCATATATCCACTATGCTGGATGTATGGAAAACCAATCTGCCATAGTGGCGCTGGGCGCGCTCGCTCAAGGGACGCGCCTCGACGTGTTCCGCCTGCTGGTGCGTCACGAGCCGGACGGCATGGCCGCAGGCGATATCGCCCGCCAGCTCGACGTGCCGCAAAACACCATGTCGGCGCATCTTGGCATCCTCGCGCGCGCCGGCTTGGTCCGCTCCGAACGGCATAGCCGCTCAATCATCTACCGTGCCGATCTGGACGGCCTGCGCGCGCTGACGCTGTTCCTCGTCAAGGATTGCTGCGCCGGCAATGCGGCGCTGTGCGCGCCGCTCGTCGCCGAACTCACCCCCTGCTGCTGAAAGGACGTCCTGTGGCCGTCGATATCGTCATCTACCACAATCCCGAGTGCGGCACGTCGCGCAACACGCTGGCGATGATCCGCAATGCCGGCATCGAGCCGCATGTGGTCGAGTATCTGAAAACCCCGCCCACACACGCGCTGCTGGTCGAGTTGATTGACCGAGCCGGCATGACGCCCCGCGAGCTGCTGCGCGAGAAGGGGACGCCCTATGCCGAGCTGGGCCTGGGCGACACGTCGCTGTCCGACGACGCGCTGGTGGACGCGATGATGGCGCATCCGATCCTCATCAACCGGCCGCTGGTCGTCTCGCCACTCGGCGTGAAGCTCTGTCGGCCGTCCGAAGCCGTGCTCGATCTGCTGCCGAGCGATCAGCTCGGCGCATTTGCAAAGGAAGACGGCGAGCAAGTGGTCGATGCCTCGGGCCAGCGCGTCGCCTGATGCTCCTTGCCGTCCTGATCTTCGTCGCGACGATCGCGCTCGTCATCTGGCAACTCAAGGGACTCGGGATCGGATGGAGCGCGATGGGCGGGGCCGTCGTGGCACTGCTCGCGGGCGTCGTCACGCTCTCCGATGTGCCGGTGGTGTGGGGCATCGTCTGGAACGCGACGGCCGCGTTCGTCGCGATCATCGTCATCAGCCTACTACTCGATGAAGCCGGGTTCTTTGAATGGGCGGCGCTCCACGTCGCCCGCTGGGGCAGAGGGCACGGTCGCCGGCTGTTCGTCCTGATCGTGCTGCTCGGCGCGGCGGTGTCGGCGCTGTTCGCCAACGACGGCGCGGCGCTGATCCTGACGCCGATCGTCATCGCCATGTTGCGGGCGCTGGGGTTCAAGGACAAGGCGACGCTGGCGTTCGTCATGGCGGCCGGGTTCATCGCCGACACTGCCAGCCTGCCGCTGGTCGTGTCGAACCTCGTCAACATCGTGTCGGCCGACTTCTTCAAGATCGGGTTCGGCGAATATGCAGCCGTGATGGTGCCGGTCGATCTGGTGTCGATCGCGGCCACGCTGGGCGCGCTGTTGCTGTTCTTCCGGCGCGACATACCGGCGGACTATGACGTGGGGGCGCTGCGCGCGCCGCGTGACGCGATCCGCGATGCCGCGACGTTCCGCGCGGGCTGGATCGTGCTGGCGCTGCTGCTCGCCGGCTTCTTCCTGCTTGAACCGCTCGGCGTGCCGGTCAGCGCCGTGGCCGCTGCCGGCGCGATCCTGCTGCTGGTGATCGCGGGGCGGGGCCATGTGATCCCAACGGCCAAGGTGCTGCGCGGCGCGCCCTGGCAGGTCGTGATCTTCTCGCTCGGCATGTATCTTGTCGTCTATGGCCTGCGGAACGCCGGCCTGACCGACCATCTGGCGGCGCTGCTCGATCGTACCGCGCAAGGCGGCGAATGGGGTGCGGCGCTGGGTACGGGCGTCATCGCGGCGGTCCTGTCGTCGGTGATGAACAACATGCCGACCGTGCTGGTGGGCGCGCTCTCGATCGACGCTACCCACGCCACTGGCGCGATCAAGGAAGCGATGATCTACGCCAACGTGATAGGATGCGATCTCGGCCCAAAGCTGACACCGATCGGGTCGCTTGCAACGCTGCTCTGGCTCCACGTCCTCGGCCAGAAGGGCGTTCGGATCGGATGGGGCTATTACTTCCGGGTGGGCGTCACGCTAACCGTGCCGGTCCTGCTCATCACGCTCGCGGCGCTGGCATTGAGGATCACGATCCGATGACGGCACTGATCTACACCGGCGCGGCGCTCGCGGAGATCGCCGGATGCTTCGCCTTCTGGGCCTGGCTACGCATGGGAAAGTCGCCCGTGTGGCTGGCACCCGGTATTGTCTCGCTGATCCTGTTCGCATGGCTCCTGACCCGGGTGGAAAGCGACGCGGCAGGCCGGGCCTATGCGGCCTATGGAGGTATCTACATCTGCGCGTCATTGCTGTGGCTATGGAGCGTCGAGGGCGTTCGGCCCGATCGATGGGACGTGGGCGGTGCCGCCCTGTGCCTTGTCGGAACCTGCGTCATCCTGCTCGGCCCGAGGGGAGCATGACGATAGTGAAAGCCTCTTGATGCCGCTCCGCACCCTCACTGAATCCGATACCCTGCCGGCGCTTGATCCCGCCTATGTCATCCGGCGGCCAGCGCTGGGGCTTGGCCCGCTCGATCCCGCACCGCGTATCCTCCTGCTCTACGGGTCGCTGCGTGAGCGATCATTTTCCCGGCTGTGCGTCGAGGAAGCGGCGCGCCTGCTCCGGTTATTCGGCTGCGAAACGCGCATCTTCGATCCATCGACCCTGCCGCTGCCCGACCAACATGCCGGCGACGACCATCCGGCCGTCCACGAGCTGCGCGAATTGTCTCTATGGTCGGAGGGTCAGGTGTGGTGCAGCCCTGAACGTCACGGGCAGATCACCGGCATCATGAAGTTGCAGATCGACCATTTGCCGCTGTCGATGGGCGGGATGCGCCCGACGCAGGGGCGCACGCTGGCGGTCATGCAGGTGTCGGCCGGATCGCAGTCGTTCAACAGCGTCAACACGCTGCGCGTGCTGGGCCGCTGGATGCGGATGCTGACCATCCCGAACCAGTCGAGCGTCGCCAAGGCGTTCAACGAGTTCGATGACGCCGGGCGGATGAAGCCGTCGAGCTACTATGACCGGATTGTGGACGTGATGGAAGAACTGGTGCGGTTCACGGTACTGCTGCGCCCGCACGCCGCCCAGCTCGTCGACCGCTATTCCGAACGCAAGGAAGCGGGCACGCCGATCGACACGGCGACCGATCTGTCGAGCATCGCGACGGCCCGCCCGCTCACAACACGTGATTAGACGCCCTTTCAAGAGCGACGATCAGCCAGACGGTGCGGGTGTTCGCTGCATCGACCCTTGGAGAGGATGCCGGTGACGGTGCGATTGGCAGCACGGTCGGCCGCGATGCGCCGGTCTTAGTTGGGTAGGTGCTCGATGGTCTTCGATACATCTAGAATCAAAAAAGAACAGGTCCCAAATTCATGTCGGTTTTTTTAAATCGATTCCTTACGGAAAAGGGACCGGCACTGTGAGGTAATCCAAGGGTATACCCAAAAGGAACCGGCGAATATCCACAATTGGCAGGATCGTAGCGGTATGGCACGCAATGTCATTTGTGACATTAAAATATGAAAGGGCGTAATAGCAACATAGTTGTCATGTGTGAACGCTTCAGCTATGTTGCGTCACCGTGGTACATCAAGGCTAGTGTGCTAACATGACCTTGCAAATTAACATTACGCCTAACGGGCGCATGAGTCTGCCGGCGGACGTCCGGAAGCGCCTTGGCCTGAGTGGCGGTGGCGCAGTCTATCTCGACGAGACGGAGGACGGCGTGGTGTTGCGGACGGCAGGCCAGGCTGTGGCACGCGCCCAGGTTCTGGCCAAGCAATACACCGGCGGTAACCCTGACGCATCCGTGGACGCATTTCTTGCCCGACGTCGGGAGGAGAGCGGCGAATGAGCGTGGTGCTGGACGCGTCTGCGATCATTGCCATGCTCAAGGGCGAACGCGGCGCGGCAAAGGTCGCGGCGGAGATCGGTGGGGCGCGTGTGAGCAGCGTCAACTATGCCGAGGTCGTCAGCCACTTCGTCCATGCCGGCATGCCCGAGCGCGAAGTCGATGCGATGCTCGATCCGTTGCCGCTGACGGTCGTGCCGGCCGACAAGGCGCTCGCGCAGATTGCCGGGCGGTTGCGGACGGCAACAGCCGAGGTGGGGCTCAGCCTTGGTGACCGTTTCTGCCTGGCACTCGCGCGGCGCGACGGTCTGCCCGCATGGACCAGCGACCAGAACTGGAAGAAGATCGCCGACGCCGTCGAGGTCAAGGTTGTCGCGATCCGCTGACTTCGCACGGTCAAGGGTTAGGGGAGCGGGTAGGGGGCTCGGCTCGACTGCCATGGCCCACACCGCCAGAAGGTTTCGATGCTACGCCTGATCCACACAGCAGACTGGCAACTCGGCAAGCCATACGGCCGCTTCGACAGCGACGTGCGCGCTGCCCTCAGCGAAGCCCGGTTCGACGCGATAGACGCGATCGGCAAGGCGGCAGCGGAGCATGACGTCAGGCACGTACTGGTCGCCGGCGATGTGTTCGATACCGAAGGACCAGAAGACCGCGTGATCGTGCAGGCGGTATCGCGGATGCAGCGCTATGCCTGTACCTGGTGGTTGTTGCCCGGCAACCACGACTTCGCACGCAATAGCGGCTTGTGGCATCGTGTCCGCGCCAAGGGCGCCGCCAATATCCGCATCCTCGCCGAGCCGGTGCCGCGCGAGTTGGAGCCCGGGCAGTGGCTGCTGCCGGCACCGCTAACCCACCGGCACAATCCCGACGATCCAACCGCGCTGTTCGACACGATGGAGACGCCAGGCGCGAACTTGCGCATCGGTCTCGCTCACGGCTCGATCCGCGACTTCTCGTCGCGCGGCGAGGCGCAGAACCAGATTGCGCCTGATCGCGCTCAGCGCTCTGGCCTCGACTACCTCGCGCTCGGCGACTGGCACGGGAGCCTTCGGGTCGATGCGCGCACTTGGTACTCAGGCACACCGGAAACCGACCGCTTCCAGCGCGACGAGCCGGGCTATGCGCTCCTCGTGACGCTTGAGCCAGGGGCGGAGCCGTCGGTATCGCCGATCCGCACCGGCAGGTTCCAGTGGCTGATGCGTTCGTGGACGATCGCCGACGCGGAGGGCTTTGCCGCCGAATGTGACCGGCTGCTTGCACAAGTCGAACCATCGGCAACCCTCTTGCAGCTCTCGCTCTCAGGGATCGTCAGTTTGTCCGATCGTATCGCAATCCTTGCGCGCCTCGACAATGACCTGCGCCATCGCCTCCGCCATCTGGCGGTCACCGCCGACGATCTCGTCGGTCGGCCAAGCGACCAGGACTTGGCAGACCTGCAGGTCGAGGGGATGATCGGCACGGCCGCGGCCAAGCTGATGAGTATGATCGAGGCTGGTGGCAGCAACGGCACCATCGCCAGGCGGGCGCTCGAGCGTCTGTTCGTGGAACATCAGCGTGGGCAGGACGCGGCATGAGCCTTCGGATCCGGCGCATCGCGCTTTCAAACTTCCGCAAATACCGCGATCCCTTCGTGCTCGACGGGCTGACCGATGGGCTCAACGTCATCATTGAGCCCAACGAGACCGGCAAGTCGACGCTGCTGGAAGCGATGCGCGCGGCCTTCTTCATCCGGCACAACACTGCCAACCGGCTTGCGCGTAGCTATGCGCCTTACGGTGAGGCCGTCGCCCCGCAGATCGAGATCGGCTTCGAGGCGAAAGGTGAGGCGTGGGCGGTCAGCAAGCGCTTCCTGAAAAGTGCTTCGGTTGAGGTTCGGGGACCAAACGGGCGTGCGCAGGGCGAGGATGCCGAGGCGCAGCTGCAAGCACTGCTCGGTGCGCGTCGCGACACCAGCCAGGGCGGCGATGCGGCCGCGCACGGCGCACTCGGCCTGCTGTGGGTCGGGCAGGCGCAGGCGCTTGAAGTGACGGCGCCGGGCGAGATCGTGCGCGACAGCGTTCGCGCTACGCTGGAAGCTGAGGTTGGCACGATCATGGGCGGTGCCGCCTACCAGCGCGTGCGTCCCCGCATCGACAGCCAGTACGCGGAATACTGGACCAACAGCGGTCGGCCGACCGGTCGCCAGACTGCGGCACGCGACGAGCATGACGCAGCACAACGCGCCGCGAGCGAGGCGGCAACTCGGCTTGCCGCACTCGAGCAGGGCTTCTCCGACGTCGAGGCCGCGCGGGCGCGGCTGAAGGTGCTCGATCGCGATCTTGCCGATACCACCGATGCTGAGCAGCGTCGGGCGCTGGTAGGCCAGCTCGACGTGGCGCGCTCTGCCGCTCAGCTGCTCGATACACGCCGCGCCGAGCAGGGCCGCCTTGTCGATCGTGTCAGGGCCCTTGAGGATCTCGCATCACGCCTCGCAACCGCCCGCAAAGCTGTCGTCGACACGGCTACGGCGCTGAACAAGGCACGGGATAGTCGATCGGGCTTGGTCGGGCAGCTGGCCGCCGCGCAGGAACGAGCAACGACAGCCCGTGAGCTGCTAACTCGTGCTCGTGACACTCGGCGGACCGCTCACGCCGCACTTGACGCTGCTCGGAAACGGGCTGCGGAGCGCGAGCGCCGGGGGGCAATTGGCGAGGCACGACAGCGATATGTCGAGCTGGTTGCGCTGGAGGCCGAATACGAAGCGACGCGCCAGTTCGCGACTGCGATGATCCCCACCACCGTCATCAAGGCCCTCGAAGAACGTGAACGTACCGTGGACAAGGCGCGGGCGGCCGTGGATGCCGGTGCGACGCGGATCGAGTTCGCCGGCGATCTCAGCGGCCTGATGATCGACGGATCTGTGGCGGAGCGTGGAGACCGGATGTTGTCTCGCGAGACGCGCATTCGACTGGGCGATGCCGAACTGATCATCCGTCCGCCGGTCGGGCTGCAAGGCGCCGAAACGGTACTCGCCAATGCGACCGATGATCTGAATGCAGCCTTGGCCGAGCACGGGGTGGCGAGCGTCGCTGCGGCTCGCGCTCGTAACCAGGCCGCGCGAGACGCGGTCGCCAACCTTCGCACGGTTGAAGCGCGGATCGCCGGGATCACGCCTGCCGTGACGCTGCTCGGGATCAAGGCGGGTGCGTCGGCCCTGAAGCTCTTCATTGCCGAAATGGAGGAAGGCGCGGAAGGGCCGGAGAGGGATGAAGAAGCCGATGTCGAGGCATTGACGATTGCAGCGGGTGAGGCGGATACGGCCCTTGCAAGGGCGGAAGGTGTCGATGCGGTGGCATCCGAGCAGTTGCGCGAAGTGGAGGCGCGCAATGCTCCATTGATGGTGCAGGAGGCTGGCGCCGAGCGGGATGCGCTGAACGCTGCGGCACACCTTGCGACCTTGGAAGCCAGGCCCGAGGTGGCCTCGCTTGACGATGCTTTGCGCGATGCGCGCCAGCAGGAGGCGGCAGCGCTCGTCAACCTGCAGGATGCCGAGCGTGCGGCGACGGCGCACGACGTTGTGACGATCGAACGGCAGATCGGACTGGTGGACAAGCGGGTCGAGGTGGCCCGGGCCCAGCGTACCGACCTAGAAAAGGTGATTGCCGGGCTCGAGGCGCGGATCGAGGCGGAAGGCGGCAAGGGGCTGGCCGAACGCGCCGCAGTCGCGCGTGAGGAGGCTGAAGCCGCAGCTGCCAACCTGGCACGTGTGACGCAGGAAGCCGAAACGCTGAAGCTGCTTCGCGACACGTTGGAGAACGCGCGCGCCGAGACGTCACGGACGTTCGTCGGGCCAGTGGCGCGGCGTGCACGCCGGCACATCGAGCGGCTGCTGCCGGGCGCTGACCCCAGCTTTGGTGACGACCTTGGCCTGGCGTCGATTGCGCGGGGCGGATTTGGCGAGAGTTGCGGCGATCTCTCTAGGGGCACGCAGGAGCAGTTGGCGGTTCTAACCCGGCTTGCCTTCGCCGACATGCTCCTCGAGCAGGGAATGCCAGTATCGCTGATCCTGGACGACCCGCTTGTCTACTCAGACGACACCCGCCTCGACCTCATGACCGAGATCCTGACGGAGGCGGCAACACGGATGCAGGTCATCCTGCTCACCTGTCGTGATCGCGCCTTCCGCCACCTTGGCAATCGGATCAGCCTAAAAAGCGGAGTGGAGCGCAACGGAGATTAGCGATTTTCCGGCTTCGAGCAGCTCTCCGCGAGAACCGCACCTTTGTTCAGCGGGTAGGCGAGGCTGGTTAGGAGCCCGCGTCGGGGGACAGCAGTCTGTTCGCACTGGACCGCCTGCGTCGCAACCCCCTTGGAAATTGCGGTCACGCTTTTCGGCAGTGTGACCTCAGGTGGCTTTCCACCGTTCCGCCCTCGTCCCGTCGCTAACAGCGCACCCCCAATTCCTTGATTGACAATGAATGACCGGGAGCATGAACTCGGGTCATGGGAGTCATCACGAACATCAAGTCGTTGAATGGGATGGGGATCTACGCGGACCGTAGCCCACGCTCGCCGTCTCTGCAGTTCCGGCGCTATAATCTTGTTTACGGCTTCAATGGATCGGGGAAGAGTACCCTCTCCCGTCTGTTCGCAAGCCTCGAGGCCGGTGAGGCCCACCCAAAGCTCCCGGAGGGGGGCGCGTTCGAGATCACGCTGGAGGACGACACGGCGTTCGGCTGCCCGACCAGGCCGAATGGGTTGGAGCAGCGCGTGCTGGTCTTCAATTCCGATTACATCGAGCGAAACCTGCAGTGGGCCGCCGGGCGAGCCAATCCCGTCTTCTACATCGGTGCCGATCAGGCGGAGGCAGCCGCCGAACTCACGAAGATCGAGGGGGACATCGTAAAGGCCGACACGAGGAAGGCGGCGGCAGCCGCAGCGGAGAGGGCGGCCGATAAGATGTTCGCCAACTTGAAGAGGGAACGCGCCAAGTCGATTGCTTCCCGCCTCCACCTGGGCAACCGCAAGTATGAAGCACCAAATCTCGCGAGGGATTACGAGGCGTGGAAGGACGATGATCGACCTGCATTGACGGACGACGAGCTGAAGGCGGCCGAGGACATCCGCCAGATGGACGAACCGATGCCTCGCCTCGAACCGGTTTCATTCGACAAGGGGACGATCGAAACGGCCTATCGCTTCATTGCCGAGGTTTGCGGTCAGTCGCTCTCAACAGTCGCGCTTACCGAGGTGCAGGAGCACCCAGACATGCTCCTATGGCTGAAGGAGGGGCATGAGTACCACCAGGCTCACGGCCTCGCCGATTGCCTCCTCTGCGGCAATTCGATTTCTTCCGAGAGACGGTCGCTCCTGACCAACGCTTTGGATGACAGTGTCAACGCGTTCGTGACCCGACTGACCAAGACTGACGAGAGGCTCAGAACGCTGCTTCAGTCATTGGGCCAATTGGAAGTTCAGCTGCCTGCCGCGGGCGATCTCGTGGCGGAAGTCAGGTCCAGCTTCAAGGATGTCAGAGAAAGCGTCGCCAAGGAGGTTCACGTTCTCGTGGAGCAGCTTGGAACGCTGCAGACGGCCCTTATGGCGAAGCTGGAGCGGCCGGCGACGCCTGCTGACATGTCAGCCGTCATCCCGGAACGGGATGTGGTTGCCACCGCCGAGCGGTTGGCTTTGGGTGTAACGATGGCCAACGAGGCGATTGCAGGTCACAATCAGTCCGTCGTCGACTTCGTCCAGCACAAGGAGGCGGCCGAAACGTCGATCCGGCGCCATTTCGTCGTCGAGGGTCGCGGCGACTACGCGCAGGCGGTTGCGGAATTGGCCCAGGCGTCGGACAAGCTGAAGGACGAGATCGATAGCGCGGCAGATTTGCGGAGGAAGGCAGGCGAGCTGCGCGAGCGCGTCCGGACGCACGGACCGGCTGCCGGCGTGATCAACAAGCTAATCGCTGCATACCTCGGCCACGGCGAGCTGACGATCGCCCCGGTAGAGCAAGGTTACGAACTGCAGCGGCACAGCCGACCGATCAGCGGAGTCCCGAGCGAAGGCGAGAAGACCGCGATTGCGATCTCATACTTTTTATCTTCAATCGCAGCCGACAATCGGAAGCTGAAGGACGTCATTGTAGTCGTGGACGATCCCGTTTCCAGCCTGGATACGAAGGCATTGAATTTCGCATGCTCCCTCGTGAGAACCCGGCTGGAAGGAGCCTCACAGGTCTTCATCCTCACCCACAATCTTCAGTGCATGAACGAGTTCAGGAAGGCCTGGAAGAGCAAGGCCAAGCCGCGGCAAGGCGTGGATCCGACCGCCACCTTCCTTTTCATCGACGTCACGGTCGCGGAAGGGCAGGATCGACGCACATCGACCATAGTAGAAATGTCGAAGCTGCTTCGCGAGTACGACTCGGAGTATCACTTCCTGTTCAGTCACGTGCTGCGGTTCGTGGATAGGCCGGACGCCTACGACGATCATGGCTACATGATCCCCAACGTGCTCCGGCGCGTGCTGGATGTGTTTCTTGCCTTCAAATGTCCGGGGGGCGGGGGGCTTCCAAGCCAGCTTGAGAAGCTGTGTAAGGATTATCCGACGCTCGACCGGGAGAAGCTGGCCGCGCTCGAACGTCTCACCCAGGTCGAGTCCCATTCTGACAACGTCGACGACCTGCTGTCGTTCTCGACAATGACGCTGGAAGAAACCCGGGGAGCGGCGATCACGCTTTTCGCCATGATGGAGGAGGTCGACGCTAAGCACCTAGTACGGCTGAAGAGCCTTTGCGGCTGATTGGCACGGCTGACGTCGGGGATTGAGTCCACGCAGCCGTGGTTTTCTAGAGTTTTACCAAAAAGCTACTGTGGCTGTTGAAAAGTCCTACTGAAGGCTGCCGCTCGTCTGTTGAAATCGCCTTTTTGGCTTATGCGAGAGGTTTGCTTACCCGGTTCCACCTGAGACATCGGGAGCCGCCTTGGGGTCGGGATCCTGCGCCTTGCCGGTTGCGGGTGCCGCCTTCTGGCTCGGCATAGCGGTAAGATAGGCGACGATCGCGGCTACGTCCTTTTCGGCCACCGGCGCCTTGTACACCTCGCGCATCTTGGTGACGGTCGCCTTCCACTGATCCGCTGATAGCGATGGCTGGGTCAGCGCCATGCTTGCCGAGTGGCACGAAGTGCAGTTGGCGTTGATGACGTCGGCGTGCGGACCATCGGGGTAGGTCGCGTCATCGACCGGCAGGTCGACGCTGGTCGAGGCGAGCGAAAAGCCGTGGGCTGAGACGCTGGCGGGCGGCGCCGGCTCGGATGTCTCGGAGATCGGGGCAGGCGCCTTGCGGCTGCTCGGCGCACCGATCGAGACCAGGATAATGCCGGTCAGGCCGATCAGGCCAGCGGCCATGATGCCGGGAGACGGGGTCTTCATGCTACTCGCTCCTCAGGCCGCGATGATGGTGGTGGTCTCGATGTTGCCGCGCATGAACCCGCCCGGGTTCCAGATCGGTTTCATCGGCTGGGCGACACCGTTGGTATTCCAGCAGCGCACCATGATCGGGTTGGGCCCGCGCCGGAGCGGCACCCGCCCGTCCCAGCGGCGAAAGCTGTACCTGCCCTCGTCCGCGCCGAGCGTAGTCTTATACCACGTCCGGCCACCGTCCGACGATACATCGACCTTGGCGACGCCGCAGTCGCCGCCCATCGCGATCCCGCCGACCGGGATCGACGCCTCATAAGCTATCGCCTGGCCATCGGGCAGGCTGGTCATCCAGCTGCGCGGGATCATGCGATTGATGGGAACGGTCGGAAAGTCCTTGGCACCGGGCGCGACATTCGCGCCGGGCGTCGCCGGTATCTTGTAGGCCTTGGCCATCCAATACTGGTCGTCAGGGCCGGGCAGTACCTCAATCGAGTTCAGCATCTTGACCCAATAGGTCGAGTACCAGCCCGGCACGATCAGCCGGCAGGGAAAGCCGTTGAGGAGCGGCAGCTGCTCGCCGTTCATGCCGAAGGCGATCATCACCTCGCCGTCGCGGGCATGGTCGATGTCGAGCGCCTTCTCGAAGTCAGGGGCGCCAGCGACCACCGGCTGATCGAGAGCGCCGAAGCGCACCTGTACCGCGCCTGCCTTGACCCCGGCGAGATTGAGCACGTCGCGCAGGCGCACGCCGAGCCATTTGGCGTTGCCCATCGCGCCGTTGCCCCATTGTGCGCCGGCGACACGCGGCTGGAACAGCCCACGGCTGTTTCCCGAGCATTGGTTGACCGCCGCCATCTCGACCCGCGGCAGGCGCAGCAGCTGGGCGAGGCTGATCGACAGCGGTCGGTTGACGTGGCCGAAGACGTTGAGGCGGAAAGTCTCGACATCGATCGAGGTCGGGATGTCGGCCCAGTGCCAGCGGACGAAGAACTGGTCGTTGGGGGTGAACACCGACTTGTCGAACACGTCCATCGGCGTCTCCAGCAAGGGCGGATGGACACGCTGGAGGATCATGCTGCCCTTGCCGGGAAAGGCGCTGGTCATCGGCCGTTCGGAATTGCCGCCAGGCAGCTTCAGGTCGACGAGCTGCTGCGCCAGCGCAGGTGCTGCGGCAAGGCCGGCGCTGCCGAGGGCGGCATGCCTGAGAAAGCGGCGACGGCTGGTCTCACTCGCCAGCCCGGCGTCGAAATTGTCCATGACAAGGCTCTCCTGTGGCCAGCCACGCTGGCGGATCGAAGGGGCGTTCTGCAAGTGATCGGACCGACTGATCCGATCACCACAGCGGATCAGTTCGGGGTGGCGATGCAGGGCGAGACGAACAGGTTGCCCCGCCATGCACCGGCTAGCGTCTTGGCACCGACCAGCAGCCACATCGCCGCGAGCGCAACCGTCAGCACCGTGCCGACGATACCGAAAAACATCAGGTTCAGCGTCGTGCCGAGGCGGAAGGTGGCGACGGTGTAGACGCCGAGCGGGAAGGTGTAGCCCCACCAGCCGAGGTTGAACGGCACGCCGGCGCGCCAGTAGCGGATGGTGATGAGCGTCGCGAGCGCCAGCCACCACAGGCCGAAACCCCACAGGCAGAGCCCGGCGACGACGCCGATCCCTTGCGCGACGGTACCGACACCGGCCAGCCCGTGCGCCGCGAGGATCGCCGGCGCATCGGCCCCGAGCACCAGCATACCCAGCGCCCCGGTGCCGATCGGCCCCAGCGCCAGCCAGGAGGATGCCGCCATGCTCTCATGCGGCAGCTTGTGGAGCGCCATGCGCAGGATCAGGATGGCGAGGATGCCGAACGCGACCGGCACCGAATAGGCCCACAGCACATAGGATGTCGCAAGGGTCACCATCTGCGCGTGAGGATCGACCAGATGCGGCGCGAGCAGCCCGCCGCTGGCACCCGCCACTTCGGCAGCGACGACCGGCAGCAGCCATACCGCGGTCATGCCGTCCAGGCTGTGCTCGTGGCGGGTAAACATCAGGTACGGGATGAGCACGCCGCATGCGAGCGACATGGCGACGTCGATCCACCACAGGACGTGTGCGACCGGCACGATGCCGTTACCGAACCGCGCGATCCCGAAGGCGAGGCATCCGTTGATGATCGTCGCCAGGCCCATCGGGATGGTCCCGATGAACATAGACACGGTGTTGTGCCCGAAGATGCGCCTCGCCTCGTGCCCGAACATCACCCAGCGCGCGCCATAGAGGCCGGCGAACAGCGCGAAGAGCGCGATGTTGAAGAACCACAACATCTCGCCGACCGGCTTCAACGCAGTTCCGATGCCGGGCACCTGCGGCAGCGCGAGCGCGAGGATACCGGTGCCCATCGTCGCGGCGAACCAGTTGGGCGTGAACTGGCGGATCATCTCGCGCGGATGGTCAAGCCGGCTGAGCGGCTTGAGGCCGGTCAGGACCGAGGGGGTGTCGGCAGTCATGCGACCTGCTCCTTGATGAGGTCCGTCAGCGCGTCGGCCGCGCGGGTGCGATAGCGTTCCTTGTGGCGCAGCGCGTGAAAGGCGCGATCGGGCAACCCAAGCGGCAGCTCGACCAGATCGCCGGCCTTAAGCGCGCGTGCGACGACCAATCGCGACAACACAGCGACGCCGGCACCGGCCTCGACCGCGGTACGCACCGCCTCGTTCGACGGCAGCGTCATCGCTACCGTCAGCTGAGCCGGATCAAACCCGCGCGTTCGCAGTACGTCCTCGAAGGTCGAGCGCGTGCCCGAACCCTGCTCGCGGACGATCCAGCGTGCAGCGCGCAGCCAGGCATCGTCGATGCGTTCGGCTTCCTCGCGGCCGACCAGTACCATCGGGTCACGCCCTACGATCCAATGCGCCAGCGCCGGTTCGTCCACCTCGCCCTCGACAAAGCCGAGTTCGGCCGCGCCGCTCAGGACCTGCGCTGCTGCACCCTCAGTGTTGTCGATCGCCAGCTCGACCGCGATCTGCGGGTGGCGTTCGTGGAAGGCGGCGAGCTTTGCGGGCAACCAGTAGCTCGCGATCGTCTGGCTTGCGACGATCCGCAACGATCCACGCGCAAGCCCGGCATAGTCCGCCAGCATCGTCTCGGCATGCGCTGCCCGCCCCAGCACCGCGCGCGCTTCTTCCAGAAAGCCTCGGCCTGCCTCGGTCAGCTGGATGCCACGCCCGACGCGGTGGAACAGCGGAACGCCGTAGCGCGCTTCGAGGGCCGCAACCGCGCCGGAAGCAGCGGACTGCGTGACGTTCAGCGCCTCGGCCGCACGCGTAACGTGTTCACGCTCGGCCACGCCGACAAATATTCTCAATTGCTCCAGCGTCATGATCAATCTCCTGACGCCGATGTTAGGCTTGATTAAACAATCTATCCATCTCGTTGATCGGTTCGTTCCGATCGAATTTCATGATTAATTGCGTACCGTGGCAACTGCGCGGTCGAGCATCGCCCGGTCGATCGCGCCTGGGATCACCAGCTTGCCGATGACGATCCCCGGCGTACCCTGCAGGCCGTAGGAATGCGCCAGAGCGTCGGTTTCGCGCAAGGTCGCATCGATCGCGTCTTCCCGCGAGACGAGATCGCGACGAAGGCGGTCCATATTCAACCCGGCATGCGCCGCAGCTTGCGAGAGATCGTTTACGCTCATCTCCTTCGGTGCAGCCATCAGCGCATCGTGAAACGCAGCGTGGCGGCCTTGCATCGCGCTGGCGATCGCCCAGCGCGCTGCCTCCTTGGACGCCGAACCCAGAACCGGCCAGTCACGATAGACGATGCGGACATTTGGGTTGTCGCGGCGGAAGCCATCGAGCACCGCATGGAACGCGCGGCAATGCCCACATCGGTAATCCGAAAAGACGCTGACGACGGTTGTGGCGTCACGGGGGCCAGCGATCGGCACGTTCGCGTCATTTGAGGATATTGCTGACGGGACGATCGCTTCGCTGCACGCGGTCGTGAGTATTATCGCGCAGGCGGCCAGGGCTTGGGTCAACGTAGGCATGACGATGGCCTAGCCGCCGATCGCGTCAAAGGTCCAAACAGGATCGGTGATCGTTCCGATCGGCCTGCGCCGCACACGACGTTCGGCCATCTAGATCAACGGCAATGAATTGACCCGCATGACCGCGCCGCGGCTGATGGCTCCCGCCTTTGCGCCCGCCTGGCGGGCAGGACACTTGCCTATTTGCCAGATGACGGAAGGGCCGAACGATGCCCAGATCGTTAATGCCGTCAACTCTATATTAACGATGCTCGACGTCGAGCTGGTCGGCGCGGAGAGGATGATTACGCGCTACTCCTACCATCCCGCCAGTCTGAATCGAGCAGATGAGGTGTCCTAAGGGACGCTGACTATAGGGATCAATCAAAAATGATGATGGCACGTGTGCCGCCTAGTCGTCGAAACGTGAGCCGCATTCTACCAGTTCGCTCGTCAAATATATTCTTGTGCCGGGTTCATGTCTTGAGGCAAAAAATTGTGCTGTCTTGCTTGTAATATGATCCGCTTCGCAACGTGTATCTCACTTCCTATGAGAGAGGATGGCCGAGATGCTCAGTTAAAGCAAAGCGTCGATGATCGTCGTACTCGGCTTGTCGAACACTGTAAAACCTAATGCTCGTTCGTCATCCGAATAATGGCGGTGTGGCTTCATTCGGGTCGCAAACTACATGCCCCGCATCCGCATTTTCCCCATGGAATACGAACGCTCCCTGACCGAAAATAATTCCGGGTAGCAGCTTCATTGCCGCCAAACTTGTCAGACCCCGCGCGTATGGATCACTGTCACACGTTCATCGGTCCAATGGTTGAACATGGCCGCTACAATCGGCTGGCCGGAATGATGGGCGATAATTGATCACGATTGTGTATTGAAACCATCGTGACCACGCGTTGGACGCGAGGGGCATATCGGTCGATCTAACGGTATCGGACCGGCACGATCACCCGCTGGATCTGCGATAAGGATCAAACGATGAAAGCTGCAATCGTTCTGGTTGCCGCGATGTTGGCGTCAGCAGCGCCACTCCCGGTAACCGCTCAGGCCTATTGGGCCGCGCCCGTTGCAGATAGTTTTCCAGCTGATCTCATGGCGGTTCAGTCGCCATGGTCAAGGCCGGACATCGATCTAAGTCATCAGGACCGGATTTACGTGTCCGATCCGACATCGACGAACATTGCCGTCATCGATCCTGCCGCGGGCAGTGAATTGGGCTCGATCGACCTTTCGAAGGGCGCAATTGTCAAAACACCCTTTCTCAGCCTGAACGTCCCACGGATGGCTGCGACGCGTGACGGGCGGACGTTGGCCATATCGACATCAGCGACGAGAGGCGTTACGTTTGTGGATCTGGCTACTAACACGAAACGCGGCCGGGTCGCGTTCAAGAGTTCGCCGACCGCCGTCGCGTTTACACCCAACGGGCACGAACTCTGGGTTTCGCTCGGCGATGAAAATGCCATCGCGATCGTAGACCCTAAAATTGCGCGAGAGATCACTCGTATTCCAGCGAACGGCGGAGCGGGCGCTACCATCCTGTCGCCTAGCGGACGCTATGCCTTTGTGTCGCTCACTAAAATGCCGTCCATCATGGTCATCGACGTGGCGCATCGGCGCATCGTCGGAAATGTTGCCAGCATCGGCGATGGAGAGGGAGCAATCGCAGTGTCGCCAGACGGTAAACAGATCTGGGCGACACGCCGCGACAGCGGCACGACCACGGTTTTTGCTGCCAAGCCGCCGTTTGCGGTGCGCGAGGCGATAAAAACTGGCCCGGCGGCAGGCGCCCTCAACTTCGCCCAGCGCGCGGATGATTCTTTTGCGTATGTCGGCGTTGGTGGCGATGTACCTGCGATCAAGGTCTATAGAACCGATAGCCTGGAGGCTGTGACGACCGTCCCGCTGCAAGCACCTCCAACTGCGGTTTGGCCCTCTGGCGATGGTACGAGGATCTATGTTAGCCTAGCCGGAACTGACAAGCTCGCGACGATCGACACGCTTACGTACACCATGGCGTCGGAGATTCCGATCAGTACCGATGCTCAAAGCCTTATCTATGTTCCTGGTGCCGTCCGATCGGGTAAAGGTCTGGCCAATCTTGCCCCATTCGTACGCGATGAAGGGCGTACCTTATCAGTGCGTTAATCATTTTCAACGTCTTTCACTCTTCAAGAAATATTTTCCATAAGGACTAATCTTCGGATAAGTTGTCCTCAGTAGTGCCGTGGTGCGATTTGTTATTTGCTGATCTGCCGGGGCGCACCCGGTGATGTTTCAGGTCAGAATAGTCTATACTCTATGAACTGCTTGCCGTGCCGTAGGTGCTGGGCCAAATACGCCGGGTGGTAATGGATTTTGAGGATTGCCCATTATCGCTGGTGGTAGATATAATTATCGCCGGTGATGCCATTATGACTTTGAAGGACATCAGTGCGGTTCTACCATCATAACCAGCCGCGTCCTTAACGTCGACAGTCATAAATCTCCTTTTCAGATTGGATTGAAAAGTAAGATCAGTTGGACTGATGTGAGACGTTCAACCATCTTCTCATCGCGATGTCGCGCATCTCGCGCCCCGCCGAGAATGGAGTTCGAACGATGGCAACGCTGCCCCGACAGGTCGACCATGATGTGTCCGCCGATGACCTGATCCCGCGTCCGATGCTGACGCTGGTGCATGACGTCGACGACTACGATGCGATTGAGCGCACCGCGCCCGGCGTCGCCTCGCGCGGCGTTCACCCCGGCGCACTGCTCGGCTTGGTCGGTATCTACGCGACGATGCTCACCAGCTTCTGGACCTTCTTTGCCCGCGACACGTCGGCCGGACTGGTGATGACGATGGTGACGGTGCTGATGATCGTCTATTTCGGGCTGATCGTCGGCGGCATCCTGGCGGCTGACGCCGCCATGCCGGGGGAGCGCCAGCGCAGCTTTCGTGAATTCCTGGCCGGTCCGGTCGAAACACTGAACGACGTCGTCACCGGGCGACAGGCGGTGATCCAGATGCTGTTTCTGCCGGCCTGCATGGCGGTGCTGGCTGCGGTCATCGGGATCATCGCCCGCGTGTCGCAAATGGGGTAGGGTGATCGCACAGCGTCTGCGGAGCCGTCCGCAGGCTGCCGCAAACGGCGGAGATTGGTCGGAGCGGGCACCCTCCTGTGACGGGATGAGCCTGAAGGTAGTGGGTAAGATGCGGGAACAGCTCGACCCGTGATCTTGGCCCGCGCCCAATTCGCGTCCACGGAGGTGTTACATTTCATTTTTACGAATTTCTCGACATGATTCGTCCGCTACATGCTCGTCCCCAACACGCTTAGCTTCTGACCGGTCTACGAGTTTATCGCGATCTACTCAGTTATCGCATGAAGATATTTGCAGTTGCCTTCGGCATTGATGTCGTATTGGGCAACGCTATATCTTACCAGTTCGGCACAAATTAATCGGTGTTTTCGGCCAAGGCTGGGTCGGTGATCGGGCCCACCATGGCCTATGCGGTGCTGACCGCTTTTTTCCCTCAAAGTTCCCTTCCCCAGCGTCATGCAATTCGGGATGTGCGAGGTCGGACTATGTCGCCGCCTCGCTTATAGTGGATGCCGTCGGCGCCTTGCATCTGCTGCGCGTTGCTGAAGCGCTACGGTGGTGGCCGATGGTTTCCAGCTTAGAACTTCAACGGTCACCGTAACCGATCTCGATCCGTGATCTAAACCATCAAATCAAACGGTTGGATTGATTTAAACCGTCGGGGCATCCCCGTGTCATGGTTTCAACCTCCTCCGCCGTGACCGTGCAGCTCTCCGTGGCCGATGTGAAAACCCGGCTCGGCAATGGCGCTCCCGGAGCATCAAGGATCCCTCCAATGAAAAAGCTTTTGCGTAGCCTGCCCATGGCGGCTGTCTTGGCCATGGCATCGCCGGCGATGGCGCAGCAGGCCCCGCAATGCGGGACAAGCGGCGTTGCACTGCAGCTGCTTGGTTCGGGCGGACCGATCTCCGACGATGCCCGCGCATCGTCCGGGGCAATTATCTGGATCAATGGCAAGGCTCGCATCCTGATCGATGCCGGCGGCGGCACGTACCTGCGCTACGGCCAGTCGGGTGCTCGGCTTGAGGACCTCGATTTCATCGGCATCTCGCATTTCCACACGGATCACAGCGCCGATCTGCCCGCGATCTTGAAGGGCGGCTATTTCCTCGCCAACAGCCATGCGGTGAGGCTGGTCGGCCCGACGGGCAATACCAACTTTCCCAGCATGACCGGGTTCTTCCAGCGCGAGTTCGGCAAAGGGCGGGGATCGTTCGCCTACCTGTCTGGTCTGTCCTCGGCCAGTGAAGGATTGAAGCTCGACGTTCACGCTTTCGACGTCAATGTCGCCAAACCAACGCCGACCCTGGTGTGGCGCGGTGACGGCGTGACCATCACCGCGCTCGGTATCCCGCATGGCGATGTGCCCGCCCTCGCCTTTCGCATCGAAACGCCCAAGGGCGTGATCGTGCTGTCCGCCGACCAGAACGGCAGCCGGCGTGAGTTCCTGGACTTCGCGCGTGGCGCCGACATCCTGACGATGCCGGCGGCGATCGACGACGATGCCGACACCGCCTCGCGCTTCCTGCACGCCCCGCCGACCGTGGTGGGCAAGATCGCGGCGGCAACGCACCCCAGGATGCTGGTGCTGGACCACTTCATGGGCCGGTCGCTGCGCGACAAGGATCACAACATCCAGATCATCCGCGGCTTCTACCACGGCCCGGTCGCCGCGGGACGCGACCTGTCCTGTTTCCCCTTGTCCCGCTGACCCCAAGGAGTTGTTGTCATGAAGCGTGAACTGATTCTCGGCATCGCCGTCACCTCGCTGGCCGCCAGCGCGGCGCAGGCGGCAGAGGCCGCACCCGCCGCGACCACCACCGCCAGCCCGGCGGCGCACGGCGGCGGCAAATGCGCCAGCGGCAAGTGCGGCACGGAAAAAATCTATGCCCAGACCAAGCTGAAGCAGGACCCCAGCGGCCAGTTGGTCCGCGCCCGCGACGGCCAGTGCGGCCTGAGCGGCAAGGGATACAAGGTCGCGCAGACCAGCCAGGACCGGCTGGCCGAGGGCGTATGCGGCCGCTGAGAGCCACCGCCCGCGGCGTGGGCCTTCGTCCGGAACTGGTCGCGCCCTTGTGCGACCAGCCCCGGCGGGGCGACATCGATTTCCTCGAGATCGCGCCGGAAAATTGGCTCGGGCTCGGCGGACGTAAGCGCGACCAGCTCGACCGCCTCGCGGACATCTACCGGCTGGTAGCGCACGGGCTGAGCCTGTCGATCGCCGATCCGCAACCGCTGAACCGGAAATTCCTGGCCGATGTCCGGCGTTTTCTCGACGATTACGGTATCGACCTGTACAGCGATCACCTCAGCTTGTCGCGCGACGAGACCGGCTATCTCTACGACCTGCTGCCGGTGCCCCGGCGAGCGTCCAACCTCGATTATCTGGCCGATCGCATCGACCAGGTGCAGGAGGCGACCGGGCGCCGACTCGTGCTGGAGAACATCTCTTATTACCATGGCTTCCCGGACCAGATGCCGGAGGCCGAGTTCATCTCGGCGCTGGTCGAGCGGTCGGGTTGCGGTCTCCTGCTGGACATCAACAACGCTTATGTGAACGCGCACAACCATCACGAGGATGCACTGGCGTTCGTCACCGCGCTGCCGTCCGACGCGATCGCTTATTACCATATCGCCGGCCATCTGGAACTGGAGGACGGCACGCTGCTCGACACGCATGGCACGCCGGTCGCCGAGGCGGTGATCGCGCTCGGCCGGTCGGTGTGGCAGTGCCACGGGGCACGACCGCTGCTGCTAGAGCGCGACAATTTCGTGCCCTCGCTCGACGAGCTGGCTGGGGAGGTGGCGGCGGTGCAGGCGGCCATGGCGGAGCCGGCCCATGCGCTCGCCTGACGCGGCTGCGCCCGCCCGGCTGCGCGAGGAGGTGGCGGGCCTTGCGGGCCAGGCGCGGCGCGATCCCAGCGATCTGTACGGGCAACTGCTCCGCGAGAATGTCGCCGGAGCCATCCGCAGCAGTTTTCCTGCCGTGGCGCGCATGGCAGGCGAGGCCGTGGTGGTCAGGGCGGCGGATGCATTCGTCGCCGCACATCCCGCCAGCCGGCCGCAATTCCACCAGATCGCCACGGAATTCGTGCTGTTCGTCCAAGGGCAGCCGGTGCTGCCGTCTGCGCTGATGCCCATCATCGAATATGAATGGGTGTTGCTCCAAGTGGAGATCGACCCGGCGGCGCTGTCGGACGATGCCGCCGGGAGCACCGATGCGGCTGGGCCGGTCACGGCCAATCCTACGCTGCGCGTGGTCATGCTGCCGTTCGATCCCGCGCTCATCGATGCGAACGACAGCCTCAAACCCGCGCCACCGCGTCCGCACGGGGTGTACCGGACGCGCGAGCATCATGTCCTCACCCGCCCGCTGACCGTCAGCGACTGCCTGCTGCTGGACCGCCTGGAGCAGGAAGAGGCGATGACATCGCGAGGACTGGCCGAAGCCGTCGAACCATCCCTCTTACCGCTGGTACCCGACTGGATCGGGCAAGGCCTTGCCAAACAGCTTCTCGTTTTTGCCGATCAGAAGGACACTTCCCGATGATGATCTTCCGCTGGCTGAATACCGCGTTCCGTCGCGTCCAGCTCCTCGACTTCCTGCCGCTGCTTGCGATCCGTCTCTATCTGATCCCGATTTTCTATGAAGGGGCCCATGCCAAACTGACGGGCTTCTCCGCGCTAGTACAATGGTTTGGTGCACCCGCGGCACAGGGCGGGCTCAACATGCCCGCCCCGTTGCTTATGGCGACACTGGCCACCGCAACCGAAACAGCGGGCTGCATCTGCCTCGCGCTTGGCCTTTTCACGCGGTTGATCTCGATCCCGCTGATGGTAACCATGACGGTCGCCGGTCTGTCGGTCCACTGGTCGCATGGATGGGCCGCGATCGCGGGCAAGACGGCGGAATCGACCCTTCGCTTCCAGGGTTTCATGGAATGGCTGGCGCAGAACTTCCCCGGTCGGTTCAACTACATCACTCAGCTGGGCGATCCAATTATTCTGAACAATGGGATCGAATTCACCGTCACCTATGTCATCATGCTGGCGGTGCTGCTGTTCTATGGCGGCGGACGCTTCTTCAGCATCGACTATTGGCTGGCGCACAAGCAGCCGCGGCTGCTTGGTTGGCTGACGCCTGAATGCGGCGATGCGGCGCTTGTACGCCCAACCGGTTCGCCGCTGCTGACATAATCGACGGGGTTTCCTGGACCAACAATCAAGGCGGCCGAACAATCGTCTACGCAGATTGACACGCCTACTTTCGAGACGAGACACCCTAACGGTGAAGAGCGGGCTGCAATACGATCTCCGCTCTTCCCCCTTCTTCCTTGTCAGGCTTCATTCAAGGATTTCAATATGTCAGCCAAGACTCCCGTCCGGATTGCCGTTAGCGGCGCCGCTGGTCAAATCTGTTACGCTCTCCTGTTTCGGATCGCACGCGGCGACCTCCTCGGTCCCGATCAACCCGTCCGGCTTCAGCTCCTCGACCTCGAGCAAGCTCTCCCGGCGGTCTGGGGCGTTGTGATGGAGCTTGAGGACTGCGCGTTCCCACTGCTCGACAGCGTCGACGTCACAGCCGATCCGCACGTCGCATTCGCCGACATCGATGCTGCGTTCCTGGTTGGATCCCGACCCCGCTCGAAGGGTATGGAGCGCCGCGACCTGCTCGCCGCCAATGCTGCCATTTTCCGCACGCAAGGCCATGCTTTGGATCGTGCGGCAAAGCGTGAGGCGAAGGTGCTGGTCGTCGGCAACCCGGCTAACACCAACGCCTGGGTTCTGGCCGAACATGCTCCAGGCTTTGCCCGCGACAACATCACGTCGATGATCCGGCTCGACCACAATCGCGCTGCCAGTCAATTGGCGGCACAGGCAAACGTCAACGTGGGCGAGATCGAGCAGCTCGCGGTCTGGGGCAACCATTCGCCGACCATGTATGCTGACTGGACGAATGCGATGGTTCGCGCGGAGCCATTACCTCGTATTATCGGCGACCCAGAATGGTGTACCGATACGATGATCCCCCAAGTGGCGCAGCGTGGCACCGCGATCATCGAGGCGCGCGGCGCATCCTCGGCCGCGTCTGCCGCCAACGCGGCGCTCGATCATATGCGTGACTGGCTGCTGGGCTCGGACGGACGCTGGGTTTCGATGGGCCTGTCTTCGACCGGCGAATACGATATTCCGCAGGGGCTGATGTGCGGCGTGCCAGCGATCTGCTCACCCGGATCGGTCGAGCGCGTATCAGGGCTGCGGCTCGACGATTTCCAGCACATCATGATCCAACGTAGCGTTGCTGAACTCGTGCAGGAACGCGATGCGGTGTCACTGTTGCTCAAGCAATAACGACGTTTTTGTCATGCAGGAGTGAGGCATCATGCAAGATATCAAGGACGAACAAACCTATCTCGCGCGGCGCGAACGCGCGGAGCGAACGCTGGCTATGTCCTCCGTTCACGAATGTGCACGGGCAGCGCGCCTTCGGTTGGCTGCCCTTTACTCGGCCAAGCGCGCCTCGCTTTTCAATGATGGTGGGAGCATGACGAACAACCTGCCGTCCGACGATCCGCTTTCACGGCGATCAGATCAAATCGAGATTATCCGAGCCCCCGCCTGATACGGTCCGTACGACGTCCTTGTTCGCCCTCACGCGCTACGATCGTGTCGATTTGCGAGCAACCCCCGGACGGTTGAGATCGTTCTTTTTCATCCAGCTACTTGAGGTGCTTCATGACCGACGTACGCAAGACCGAATTCGGTAACGGCGGCGAGCCGCACCAGCAGCCGCTCGGCGAGGATGACGTGTTGACCACCAATCACGGCGTTCCCGTCAGCGATAATCAGAACAGCCTGAAGTCTGGAAAGCGGGGTCCGACGCTGCTCGAGGATTTCGTGCTGCGTGAAAAAATCTTCCATTTCGATCACGAGCGTATACCGGAACGAATTGTTCATGCGCGCGGATCCGGCGCCCACGGCGTATTCGAAGCGACGGACGACATCAGCGATCTGTCACGGGCTGCGGTATTTACCAAGGGCGAGAAGACCGAGGTGTTCGTCCGCTTCTCGACGGTGACGGGCGGAGCCGGTTCGGTGGACACGCCGCGCGACGTTCGCGGCTTTGCGGTCAAGTTCTACACCCGCGAAGGCAATTGGGACCTCGTCGGCAACAATATCCCAGTGTTCTTCATCCAGGACGCCATCAAGTTCCCCGACCTGATCCATTCCGTGAAGATGGAAGCCGATCGCGCCTATCCGCAGGCGGCGACTGCTCACGACACCTTCTGGGATTGGGCGTCGCTGATGCCCGAGACGACCCACATGCTGATGTGGGCAATGTCGGATCGCGTACTGCCGCGTTCGTTCCGCATGATGGAGGGGTTCGGCGTCCATACCTTCCGGCTCGTCAACGCGGAAGGAAGATCGAGCTTCGTCAAGTTCCACTGGAAGCCACGGCTGGGCCTTCAATCGACGATCTGGGATGAGGCAAACAAGCTCCAGGCCGCTGACAATGATTATCAGCGGCGCGACCTGTGGGAGGCAATCGATACGGGCGCTTTTCCGCAATGGGATCTCGGCATCCAGGTGTTCGATCAGGCGTTCGCCGAGGCTCAGCCCTATGACGTGCTGGATGCGACCAAGCTGATACCTGAGGAGGACGTTCCCGTCCGGGTCATCGGTACGCTGACCCTGAATCGCAATCCCGACAATTTCTTTGCGGAGACCGAGCAGGTTGCATTCCTGCCGACGAACATCGTGCCGGGGATCGATTTCACCAACGATCCGCTGCTGCAGGGGCGTCTGTTCAGTTACCTGGATACGCAGAAGTCACGGCTCGGCACGACTAACTTCCATCAGATCCCGATCAATGCGCCGCGGTGTCCCTTTGCCAACTTCCAGCGCGATGGCCTGATGCAGACGCGGGTGCCGAAGGGACGTGCGAATTACGAACCGAACAGTCTGGCGGAGCATGGCGAGGAAGGTGGCCCGCGCGCGAGCATGGAGCGCGGGTTCGTCACGACCAACGCGGCGACCGGCGCGGACGAGGAGGGCGACAAGCTGCGGGTTCGCACCGAGCTGTTCGCCGACCACTATAGCCAGGCCCGGCTGTTCTATCGTTCGCAAACAGAAAGCGAGCAGGCGCATATCGCGTCGGCCTATGTTTTCGAGCTGTCGAAGGTGGGGCTGCTCGACAAGGTGCCTGCGCGCATGGTCGCCAATCTGCGCAACGTCGACGAGGACCTGGCACGCCGGGTCGCCGATGGGCTCGGGATCGATCTTCCCGAGGCCACGCCGGCTGCCCGGCCGACGATCGACATGCCGCCTTCGGATGCACTGTCGATCCACAAGAACATGAAGCCTGTTCTTGAAGGTCGCGCCGTCGGCATTCTCATCGCCGATGGTACGAACGCCGAAGGGTTGGCGAAGCTCGTCGCGGCGATCGAGGCCGAGAAGAGCAAGGCGGTGATCGTCGCGCCAAAGATCGGCATCACTTTGTCTGACGGCAGTAAGCGCAAGGCGGATGGGCAGCTGGCTGGTACCCCAAGCCAGATCTTCGATGCTGTCGCGATCCTGGTGAACGAGGAGGGATGCGCTTCACTCTTGAAGCAGGGGCCGGCCATTCAGTTCGTCATGGATGCCTTCGGGCATCTCAAGGCGATCGGTATGACCGAAGCGACGAAGCCGTTGCTCGAGAAAGCCGGCGTCGAGCCGG
This sequence comes from Sphingomonas sp. S-NIH.Pt15_0812, assembly GCF_003951315.1. Classification (GTDB taxonomy): domain Bacteria; phylum Pseudomonadota; class Alphaproteobacteria; order Sphingomonadales; family Sphingomonadaceae; genus Sphingomonas. The sequence continues at coordinate 60,089 of NZ_QLJH01000009.1, read as the reverse complement.
ACGATGGCGTGGTCGACGTCGATCACGATTTTCTGGAAGCTGCAGCAAAGCGCTTCTACAAGCGTGAGTCCGACGTGCGTCTTCTCGCCTGACTGCTTTACGGCCCTACGTCTCATGGCGTGGGGCCGTTTAGTTTAGGAATTGCGCCGCCCAATCATGTCGAACGACGTGCAGCCTAATGCCGTGTCCTCCAGTGCGATGCCGACAGCCGCTGCAAGAGCACCGCCAGCGCCTGCCCAATCCGCCATCGGTCAGTGGCCAGTTTCACGGAGACGTGCGCGGCACGCGAAGCGCTAATGTTACCCGGCGCCTTGGCATCGAGCGTGTCGGCTAAGCTGAACGAGCCTGCTACCCGACGTCCGGTAATGACGTCCAGCCAGGTTGGCCTATCGTCGCGGTTAACTGTTACTGAAGCGACTGCGAAGCGTGGGCCCTGCCGATCGACATCCATCGTACGGCGATTAAACCGTTCGTCCGGCGGTCCGTCGCTCTCGTCAGCGAGTGCGCCCGCGATGAGTTGACTGATGCCACGCTCGGCATTCGCCGCCGACTCCGGCAGGGTCGCCACATCGTACACCGCCGATGGCTTAACAGCCTCGATGCTAGGCTGGGACAGCGCCTCCGCTGCTTTGATGACGTATTCGCACTCCGGGACATCGACGAATATTCTGAGCTACTCCAGGGTCATGCGCATATATCGCGCGTCTTGATCAAGACGACTAACCGTTTGATGCGTTCGTTCCAATCTGCATATCGGAACGATCAACAATTCTTCATCTGCGATGACCTCCGATATTTGAAGCGATCCGCGCGCTTGCGGCGTTGGTTCGTCCATGACTGATATGATCGAGCGCAAATCCGATCCCTACAACGCCGAGCCGACGCCCGGCGCGCTGATCGAGCGGTTCCTGACGCCGCAGGCGCTGTTCTATGTGCGCAGCCATGGTGCGGTGCCTGATCTGCCTGCCGATCATCGGATCGAAGTGAGCGGGACGGGCATGGCGAGCCGCTCCTTCTCGGTGCAGGAGCTGAAGAGCACGTTTGCCACGCGCACGGTGACGGCAGTTCTCCAGTGCGCCGGCAACCGGCGCACGGATCTCCAGCAGGTCGCCAAAACGTCCGGCGACCCGTGGGACGTTGGCGCGATCGGCAATGCGGAGTGGACCGGCGTACGACTGTCCGACGTGCTGGATGCCGTCGGTGCGCCGGATGCGTCCGACCTGTTCGTGGCGTTTACCGGCGCGGACGAGGTGGACGTGGAGGGCGAGGAAGCCTTGTTCGGGGTATCGATCGCCATGAGCAAGGCGCGGGAGCCCGACGTCCTCATCGCCTGGGCGATGAATGGCGAGCCGCTGACGCCCGAACACGGTGCCCCGCTCCGCATGGTGGTACCGGGCTATGCCGGCGTGCGCAGCGCCAAATGGCTGACACGGATCGAGGTGCGCGACGCACCCTCCGACGCACCGATCCAGTCGCACGACTACAAGCTCTTTCCCGCCGATGTGACGAGCGACACCGTCGACTGGAGCCAGGGTCTGACCATCAATGCCATGCCGCTCAACGCCGCGATCTGCTCGCCAGCCTCGGGTGATGCTCTGTCGGCCGGGGAGGTGCGGATCGAGGGTTACGCCATCGCCTATGAGCGCCGCGTCTCGCGCGTCGAGGTGTCGGTAAACGGTGGTCGCGACTGGCAACAGGCGACGTTTGCCGATGATCCGGAGACGCACTGGGGTTGGCGGCGCTGGACCCTCGACGCCACGCTCGCGAAGGGGCGCCAGCACCTTGTCGTGCGCGCCTTTGACGGGGCTGGACAGGGTCAGCCCGAACGACCGGACACGATGTGGAACTTCGCCGGCTATCTGTGCACCGCCTGGCATCACGTGCACGTGCTGGTCGAATGATCGAAGCGTCAGCGGCATCGGACATCGGCTTCTGGATCGACGCGATCGGGCGGCTGGTGGTGGCGACTGCGGCCGGGATGGTGCTCGGCTGGGAACGCTCGCGCGAGAACCGGCAGATCATGGGCTTGCGAACGCTGGGTCTGGTCGGTCTGGCGAGCTGCATCGCCGTGCAGGCGATCGTGCATAGTGGCTTGCCGAACGTGAACGCCGATGCCGCAGGACGGGCGATGCAGGGCATTCTGTCCGGCGTCGGCTTCATCGGTGCCGGTGCGGTGCTGCGGGTCGGCCAGGGTCAGGAAGTGCATGGTTTGGCGACCGCCGCGTGCATCTGGGTCACCGCCACGATCGGCGCGGCAGCGGGATTGGCAGTGTGGCCGCTCATCGTCGGCGGGGTGAGCCTCGCAATGCTCGTCCTGTTCGTCGGAGCGCCGCTGGAACGCCGCATACGCGAGCGCGCCAGGCTGACGCCGGCCGAGGCCGACAGGAAGGATGCCGAGCGCAAGCCGTGATCGCGCTGGCCAGCCCAGTGCCCGTCGGCGCAGGGAAGCGGCAAGGCGCTGTCAGGACACCAGCGCAGCATCGGCCTGCCGCCGGACTTCATCGGCAATCGGATGCAGCTCGGCCGCAGGCCGCTCGCCCACCACACTGTAGCCGATCCCGTCGACCGCCCATGTTACCCGGCCCATGGTCCCGCTGGACGTGCTGGTCATGCTCGCGGTCTTGTCGATCTGCATAGGCCTCGTCAGCACCGCAAGCTTCGACGCTTGCGGTCCATCATAGAGGAGCAGTGCCGCAGGGCCGTGAGGCGTCGCGACCAATCGCCCCCCGCCATAGCGATAGCCGGCTGTGCTGAGATCCGGGATGGTCACGCGCTCACCCAGTCGGGCGGAGGTCCACCGGATCAGCATGGCGCGCTGGTCGGGGCCAATTTCCGCCGGTCGGATCCGGTCGGCGGCATAGACACGGAAATTGTCACTCGCCTCGTTGGCCAGCGCCGCGATGCCCGCGCGAGGTTCGCCGCTCCAACGCGCGCTCGACCAGCCCCCGCCAAACCCGACCGCCAGGAGAAGCGACGCGGCGATGGCGAGTTGCCAACGCGGTTGGCGTTGCCGTCCCCTGATGGCTGCGACGCGCATCGTCGCCGGAATAGGTTCATCCGCGATGGGAGCGAACAGCGATGCAAGGGCTCGCGCCTGCTCCGCCTGCTCCCGCAAACGGGCATGCAGGTCCGGCTGGCCTTCAAGGTAGGCGTCGACCAGACGCTGCCGCTCGGGCAACAGTCTGCCATCGATCCACGCGGCCAGATCGTCCTCGCCGATCGGGCTAGTCATTGCACGCTCCTCAATCGCGGACGTTCACCCTCCCGGAGGAGCGTCGCCAGACGGTCGCGCCCCCGCGATATGCGCGACATCACCGTGCCCAGCGGCACGCCGACGACGGCCGCGACCTCCGCATAGGGCAGGCCCTCGACCGAGACGAGGAGCAGCACCGTTCGCTGTTCCTCAGGCAACGCATCAAGCGCGCCCAGCAGGTCGCGGTGGTGCAGGCCTGTATCCTGATCGGCCGGGCGGCCGAGCGCAGCGTCGTCCACAAGGTGGAGCGGAACCGCCGTGCCTCGCCGGTTATGCTGCCGCTGATGGTCGACCAACAGGTTGTGCAGGATCGTATAGACCCACGGGCGCACCTCCACCCCGCGTCGCTGTCGCCAGCGCCCGACTACGCGCTCAAGGCAATCCTGCACCGCGTCATCCGCCATCGCCCGATCGCGCAACCACGACCGGGCATAGCGGCGCAAACCGGGGATCAGGGGCTCGATCGCGGCAGCAAGCGGGTCCATCTCAGTCGCGCTGCACCTGCACGATGCGGCCCGGTGCGCCATTCACTACCTCGGCGACCGCCAGAAAACGCCGGGGTGCCGCGGTGCTGCCTTGCACGATCTGCCGGATCGGACCCGACGCATTCACGATCGCCGCACCTGCCGGGTTACTCATGAAGTTCGCAAGCGGCTCTACCGCGCCGCTGCCATCCGCGTTGGCGGTGAGCACGAGCATGTAAGACTTCTTCGGCTGCAAACCGGTCACGGCACTCTGCACGACCTGAATGATGCCCTGGTCGAATAAGGTAATGCTGCTTGCCGCACCATTGCCGCCAACCGGCCCCATGGTCAGATGCACCGCCTTGCCGGCCGTACCGAGCGGCTGGAGATTGTCGGTGCCGGGGCCTGTCGGAACTGCGTTCGACACATAGGCGATCGCCTGCGGTGCCTGTCCGACCGGCACGGTAGCGACGACCGTGTTGCCGGCAGTGTCGATCGCGGCCAGCTCATCGGAATTCTCTAGCCCGACATAAACGCGCCGGCCGTCGCCCGATGGCCAAACACCGTGCGGCATCTTGCCGACCGGAATTGTTGCCACCGGCGTGAAGTCGGACGTGCGGAACACCTTGACCACATTCTCTCCGCCGACCGTCACATACGCGAACTGCCCCTTGGCCGTGCGGGCGAAATTGACATGGTTCGTGATAGGCCCGGTATCCAGCACCTTCAGGATCGCGAAGGGTGGCCGAGCATCGAATGCGACCGTCTTGCCGATGTCCTTCAGCGTAAACCACACTTGCTTGCCGTCCGGCGTCGCGGCGATGTTGGGGCAGAAGGGGCTTGGCTGCGCCACCTGTCCGACCTGCGCGTGGGTCGCGACATCGAACACGGCCAGCACCGGATTGAACGAGGAACAGACATAGCCGTATCGGCCATCGGGCGAGAAGATCGTCATACCCGGACCACCGGGCGTCTTGATGCGGCCCGTCTCCTTGTACGTCGTAGGGTCGAGCACGGCGATATAGTCCTCGCCGCGGACGGTGACCCAGACCTCCTTGCCGTCCGGTGTGAAGAACGCCTCATGCGGACTGCGCCCGACATAGGTCGTGTGCTTGACGGTGTTGGTGGCGGTGTCGATCCACGACACGGCGTTCGATCCGATCGACACGACCGCGAGGGTCTTCCCGTCCGGTGAGAAGCCGAGGCCGTGAACCAACACTTGCCCCTTGTAGAGTGGCGAGAAGTTCATCGGCTGGGGATCGCCGAGTTTGATGACGCCGAGCAGCCGGTTGTCGGCCGGGTCCGTCACCGACACCGTGTTGGAGAATTGTTCGGATGCATAGACGCGGTCGCGGTGGCTGACAGGCACGTCCTTGGCGTTCCACGGCGCCTGCTGGGCCATGGCGAGGCCCGGTGCGGCGCTCATCAGCAAGGCGGCCGAGCGCATAAATGTCCGGATCATGTCAGTGCTCCATATGGCTGTGGTGGTCGCCGCCCTGCGTCGGGGCTGGCGTCGAAGGGGGTAGCGGCTGACCGATCGCCAACTTCATGGCGGCGATCTCCTGCTGCTGATCGATGATGATCTCCTGCGCAATGCGCTTGAGCTGCTCGTTATGGCCGTAGCGCAGCTCTGCCACCGCCATATCGATGGCGCCCTGGTGATGCGGAAGCATCATCGCGACGAAGTCGCGGTCGACGTCGCCGGACGGCTTGACCATCATGCCCGCCATCATCCGATCCATCGCGGCAGATACCATGCTGGCGTAGCCATCGGCGGGGGCGGCCGCGGCTGCGCCGGTGAGCAGGGCTAAAGCAGTCAGACCCAGCATCCAATCTCGTCTATGCATAAGCCTCCGGCGCATCAGTCTCGAAAGCGTAGACGATGCTCGTCGGGGCTTATTCCATGGGTGAGCCAATTATTGATCCTCAGCAAAACAATGGTCTTATCGTAACCCTGCGGTTGGTTGACCAAGTCGCCGTCGGACAGCATATGCTCGGGCACGGCGATGGATTTCCGCCGGGCTATTTGGCCGAACCGCCCTTGCAAGGGCCGATGATTCCTACCAGGCGCCGCAAGGCAGCAAGGAGGAATCGTGCGCGCGACGTTTCGCAATCTCTACGACCAGTTCAACATGGCAGCGTTCATTCGCGATCGCCGCACCCATGCCATGTCGGTGCTGCGGTGGACTTTGATTCTGGTCCCGATGGCCGCAACGGTGGGAACGCTCTGCGCGGCCTTCTTGTGGAGCCTCGATGCCGTAACCCGGCTTCGCTTTGCCTTTCCCTGGCTGCTCTACCTGCTGCCGATCGGCGGGTTCGTGGTCGGACTGCTCTACCACCTGACGGGGCGATCGGTCGAAGGCGGTAACAACCTTATCGTCGAGCAAATCCACGAGCCGGGGGGCGGTGTGCCGCTGCGCATGGCCCCGCTCATCTTCTTCGGCACGGTCGTGACACATCTGTTCGGAGGATCGGCGGGCCGTGAAGGCACCGCCGTGCAGTTGGGCGGCAGTCTTGCCAGCGGGCTTGGACGCGCGCTCAAGCTGGATGCGGAAGCGACGCGCATCCTGCTGATGACCGGCATCGCGGCGGGATTCGGCGCGGTCTTCGGTACGCCGATTGCGGGCGCGGTCTTTGCACTGGAGGTGCTGGCGATCGGTCGGGTCGAGTATCGCGCGCTGGTGCCATGCCTGGTCGCGGCGCTGGTCGGTGACTGGACCTGTCTTGCTTGGGGCATTCATCACGGCGTCTACCATGTCGATGCGATAATACCGGTCGACGCGTCGCTCGTCGCCAAAGTTAGCATTGCGGGCGTCGTATTCGGGTTGGTTGGGCTGGCCTTTGCAGAGGCCAACCATGCGCTCGGCGAATGGCTGAAGCGCGTGATACCCTATGGCCCACTACGGCCCGTTATCGGTGGTGTCGCCGTGATCGCGCTGGTCTGGCTGTTTGACACGCGAGAGTATCTTGGCCTGGGCACGCTGGCGGCAACGCCGGGCAACCTGACCATTGCCAGCTTTTTCGGCCCCGATACGCACCCGTGGAGCTGGGCACTGAAGCTGCTCTTTACCGTCGTCACCCTGAGCGGTGGCTTCAAGGGCGGAGAGGTGACGCCGCTGTTCTTCATTGGCGCGGCGCTCGGCAATGCGCTCGCGCCCATGTTCGGAGTGCCGACGGGGGTATTCGCAGCGATCGGCTTCGTCGCGCTGTTCGCGGGTGCAGCCAACACACCGCTTGCCTGCACCTTTATGGGAATCGAGCTGTTTGGCGCGACTTATGCCGTGCCGATCGCAGTCGCGTGCTTCGTCGCCTACCTCTGCTCAGGCCACAACGGCATCTACCTGTCGCAGCGCGTCGCTGTGCCAAAGGTACCTGCCGCACACCTCACACCCGACGCGACCCTGCGCGATGCCCGCACGCACCGCGCTTCTCACCGGCGCACGCGCGCCTGATCCTGTTTCCTGTCGAAAGCCCGTCATGCCCAACCGTTTCACCGTCCATCACCGCGACGTCGGGATGCTGCGCATCTATCTGAAGCCGTCCGACAAGATCGGCCCGCGTCGCTTCTGGGGGGCAAAGCCGCTCTATCGCGAGCTGATCCGCACCGCGAAGGCGGACGGCATCATCAACGCCGTCGCGCAAAATACCCATTACGGCTTCAGCAATCGCGGCCGGATCCGGGAAAATGGGTCGGAGATTGCCGATCCGCATCTGACGATCTGCGTCGAGCTGGTCGGCGATCGCGATCAGCTTGACCTATTCTGTCGTCGGCATGGTGATCTGCTTGGCAACAAGGTGATCGTCTACAAGCAACTGGAGCATTGGACGATCACACGCAAAACGGAGTGGAACATATCCTGATTGGCTTTTTCATGAACAATTCAATGAGGCGCGATTGCCAAATTCGAAGGTGTCATTTCACCCCAAGCGTACTGGCCACCAGCGGTGCATTCCCAAACTGCCCCGGTCGTGGCGGTTCCAAAGTTTAGTTAGTCGCTTATCCGAAAAATATTGGCTGATCTCCGCTATCATTACCCCCTTGGCTCAAAGTTCGCTGACTTGCGTTAGCGCCTGACGGGGTTGGAAATCAGCCAGCTCGAACAGGGGTAGCCTATATGGATCAAACCGTCTTCATGATCGGTTTCGCGGTCATGTCGCTCGCCTCACTGGCGATCTACGCAAAGGGGAGCAAGGCGCCCCATCACGTCACCACACGCTTCTTCACGCAGCCGTGCCTTTCATCGCAGCCACGGCCTATCTCGCTATGACTTTTGGTACCCTCAATTACCTGAAGACGGTCATGCCGATCTTCGTGGCTGCCGTGCTGCTTGCGGGCCTTCTTGCAGGACTGCTCCTGCAGTTCGACCCAAGCGGCGTGCGCAGCTGAGCGGCCCCCACCGGGTAGTCCGGGTTGATAGTTAGTGCATTGTGGTCTCCGCCGCCACGGTCGGTCGGAGGTGGAGCGAAGCGGAACCGGAGACCGACCGTGGCGGCGCGGCTGCTTCCGGGGCCGGCGGACGGTAGCCCAGACTGCTGTGCGGGCGGACGGTGTTGTAGTGGCGCCGCCATGCCTCGATCAGCACTCTGGCCTCGGCGAGGCTGTAGAAGATCTCGCCATTGAGCAGTTCGTAGAGCAGGGACCCGTTGAAGCTCTCGTTATAGCCGTTCTCCCATGGCGAACCGGGCGCGATGTAGAGCGTTTTCACGCCGATCTGCCCGAGCCATGCCTGGACCGCGGTGGCGATGAATTCGCTGCCGTTATCAGACCTGATATGGGCTGGCGGGCCCCGCTCGATGAACAGTTCTGCAAGTGCCGCCAGCACGTCTTCATGGTTGAGCCGGCGCGCAACCACCAGCGCCAGGCATTCCCGGCTGGCCTCGTCGATGAGGGTCAGGATGCGGAACTTGCGCCCGTCGTGGGTGCGCCCCTCGACGAAATCATAGGCCCAGACATGCCCCGGATATTCCGGTCGCAGCCTGATGCACGAACCGTCGTTCAGCCAAAGCCGCCCGCGTTTCGGCTGCTTCTGCGGGACCTTCAGTCCTTCCCGTCGCCAGATCCGCTCCACCCGCTTATGGTTCACCGACCAGCCAGCGGCATGCAGCAGCGCCGTCACTCGGCGATAGCCATAGCGACCATATTGCCTGGCCAAGGCGATGATATCCTCGGTCAGCGCCTCTTCGTCATCTGCCCCACACGGCACCTTGCGCTGTGTCGACCGGTGCTGCCCAAGCACGCGGCATACCCGTCGCTCGGATACATCCAGCACCTCTCGGACCTGGTCGATGCAGCGTCGGCGCCGTGCGGGGCTCAGAAGTTTCCCTTTGCTGCCTCCTGCAGGATCAGCTTGTCGAGCGTCAGATCCGAGATCGCACGACGCAGCCGGGCGTTCTCCTTCTCCAGATCCTTCATCCAACGCGCCTGATCCGTCTTCAGGCCGCCATATTCCTTGCGCCACCGATAGTAAGTCTGCTCGCTGACGGCGATCCGCCGGCAGGCCTCGGCGGTCGTGCCGCCCTGACCCAGCATGATCTCAACCTCGCGCAGCTTCCCGATGATTTCCTCGGGCTTGTGCTTCTTGGCAGGCATTCGTCGTCCCTTCCTTGGTCCAGACTGTCATAGTCGATGGACCACTCACAGGGGGGCAGCTCAAACAGGATACCCGACACGACCAGCAGCAGGTGCCGTTCGTGACTGGCAACAGGCCCCTGCGCGTTGAGGATACCGTGGTCGAGTGCCGCGCAGCCCGACAACACCGACAAGGCGAGGATCGCAAATCCCAGTCGAGCGAACCTCATCACGAACGGTGGATCGCGGCGCGTCGGTGTTCCCGATCGTTGCGTGAATAGTACAGCCACAAAGCCCTTTCGTTATCAGCCGACGGCACCAGAAACGCGACACCTCGCGAGGCATCAATGTCTGCTGGCGCTGCGATCCGTCGCATTTCCGATCGTGCTATGACGTGGCTGAGAGCGGGTGAAAAGGCTACTCAGTGGAGGCAGTTTGTGACGGTCGCCTACCAGACGCGGTACTGATAGCCTGGGTGCTCGATGGTCCTCTATAGTTCTAGAATCTAAAAGGACTGAGAGCAGATTCGGTGCTGTTTCGATAAAGTCAAATTTGCACGGAAAAGAGACCGGGGCTTTGTGGTGCCTTGAGGGCATACCCAAAAGGCACCGGGATCGGGTCAGCCAAGGCAGCAGTCTGCGGGAGGGGCGGGCAGGGGGGATCGTCAGATGGAGCTTTTGGCCAAGACCTATCGTGGCCATTCTGCCTTTCCCGAAACTCCATGTCCGTAGGGCAATTTCGGGAAAATGGTTTTGGGAACGGATTTTGGGAAAGCGCCGTACTTGAGGTGAAAGGAAGCTCACCGGTCGACGCCCGCCAATCTCTCGCCCTTCGTTTGTGAGAAGATCGAACGGCGCCGTTGTGACAGCTCCCGCGATGTGGCTACCCTAAAACTTCGCCAAGACGTTCGCCGAGGGAAAACCATGCGAGTTCACGACGGGAAGGTTGCCATTGTCATCGGCGGAACGCGCGGCATTGGTGCGGCAATCACCCGAAGGTTGGCGGCTGATGGCGCGTCGGTTGGGGCAACATTCCTAAGCCGGTCGGGTGACGCCGAGCGTCTCTCGGATAAATTGCGTTCGGCAGGCCATCATGCCTTGATGGTGCAGGCGGACGTTAGCGATGCCGAGGCGCTCAACGACGCGATGGACCGGATCGCCAAGCATTTCGGCCGTCTCGATATTCTGGTGAGCGTGGCAGGGACGGCGATTGTAGGTCCGCTTTCGGCTTACCCAGACGATGCATTCGACCGCTCGTTTGCGCTCAACGTCAGAGCGCCTTTCCTTGCTGCGAAGAGGGCGGCAGAATTGATGACGGAGGGCGGGCGGATCGTCACGATCGGAAGCATCGTGGCAGATAGAATGCCCGGCGCTGGCGGCACGGTGTACGCGGCAAGCAAAGCTGCGCTGGGAGGGATGACACGCGGCCTAGCTCGCGACTTGGGCGAGCGGGGCATCACCGCGAACCTAGTGCAGCCGGGGCCAATAGACACCGAGCGCAACCCCGCAGATGGACCAAACGCCGTCGCAAATCGAAGCCCGCTTGCTATCCCCCGACATGGCACGCCAGATGAGGTTGCGAGTCTTGTCGCCTACCTGACTTCGCCCGAGGCGGGGTTCGTAACCGGCGCGACCTACAATATCGACGGTGGTTGGAGCGCGTGAACAGTCGCTGGCCAGAGCGGTATCTGCCGGACCGGCTTTCCCGTTTGAGCATCCCAAACGAGACGGCGCCGGCCGTCTCGTTGGTCGTTCACTTGTGGGAAAAATTGAGAATGCCGTCATCGTCGTTTTTGATAAATTCGGAGAGCATCCTTAATGTACAGCGTGGCACACGCTAGGCCAGCAATAACAGGCCAGGAGGATTGAGATTCCTTTACGTTCAAGGCGCCGAGCCAAATTATGCTCAGGACTAGCGCTGGTATGATGAGGTAGTGAGCGTTCTTGAGGTCAAGTCCGATATTGTCGGATAGATTATGATTTCTCGTATTGAATATAAATGCACTTACAAGCGCGCCGCCAATAAACGATACGTATGATTGGAGGAATGATAAACTATAAATCGCCGCAGAAAGCGCGATCGATGCGATCATACAATCAAGCAGTATCTCAAAATCGTCGCTTGTCATACAAGTCTCATGTGTGATCTCGGCCTTAACCGAACAGCCGAACAAGAGCCTATAAGGCTGTATTCTCGGATTGCATCCCTGAATGCTATCGGATGAGCAATCTCGTAACAGCGACCTAGGGTCGCGACACGGCATGGATAAGGGCCGCGCAGACAGTAGACCAGAGGAAGCATCACCGCGCTCACTCCCGGTCAACCATCCCAACGGGAATGGCCCGGCTGTCTCACCGGCCGTTACCTATCGGGAATATGCTGTAAGTGTGAAGGGCCGTAGGCACGGAGGCCGCTGGTGGAATTCATCCGCTCGTAATGCGACTGTAAGTCCGATCGTATACTTCACCGCCGCAGGTCGTGTGAGGGATGCTCTATGAAGCCATATTTTCTCGCCGCAGTGATGACGCTGCTTTCCCAAGCGGCATTTGCGCAAACGGCTGTGCTTCCCGCAGTGCCGCTGATTCCCTTGAAACAGTGGTTTCACACTGATGACTATCCTCCTGCATCAATGCGCGGTGCAGAGGAGGGCGATGTTTCCGTGATGCTGTCGATTGATCCGGAAGGAAAGGTCGTGGGCTGCCATGTCACTCATGGCAGCGGACACCCTTTGCTCGATCGCGCTACTTGCATGTTGGCTGTTCGCCGTGGGCGTTTCACGCCTGCAAAGGACGCGCGACGTCGACCGGTCGCTAGCAGCTACGTTGTGAGCGACGTCAAATGGAGAATTAACGGTATTGGCGCGCCATCGGGTGGTCCTCCGCTTCTAGAAGTCGGTCCATCGACGATGCCTGTGTCCCTTCTGGGCAATCCCCGTGGCTGAGCCATTAAGGGACACGTTGAAATTCATAGGGGTGCCGCGTGCGATTTTTGGGCTGACCATAGTCGCGATGTTCGCAGCGCCCCAGTTGCCGTTCTTCGATCCGCCTCACCTCTTCACTCCGGTCAATAAGTCCTTTTTGCACTGGTACGTTGGCATATCTGCGACGCTTTCGTATTTTGCCTTCTTCGGCTTCTTCATGTGGGGGAATTGGAAGGTCGCTTATGCCGGCCTAGGTATATTAGTCGGAATATTCGGGTTCGGCATCGCTGCAATCTGTGGCATGATGGCATCATTCAGCGGTGAGCAGTTTTATAGCTATTATGAGCTCGTCTATCTGCCGCATGAGACGCGCAATATGCTGTACGCGGTGCCGTCAATCTCGATACGGGGTCGTGGAGGATACCATGCGTGGGTCAGTCCTTACGGGCTGCGCACTTGGGGCCTTCCTCTATCGACCGGAGATTACCACGCGTATTATGCGGGTACGCTAACCCCACCGAACCTCTGCTACCGTGTTAGCGAACTGCGGCGCGGCGGGGCCGTCGGCATCGTCGAACCGTCAGGGTGGAATACGCCCGATGCGCTTGTTCACTGTAACTCGGCCGATCCCCGATGGGTTGGTGAGAATACGCCACGTCACATCTAACGCTTAGAAGCACTGTATTCCCAATTGACCATCGAGTTTCAGGAAAGAGAATGAAAGCGACCGACGTAAGCAATATGGCCGAAAACATGAAGGCTGTGCGGTAGCAGAGGCGTTTATGGCGGTCACGTTGAGGTTGCAGAAGGTGACGGAGGCTGACCCGGAGCGTGGTTGGGCACCGGCCGAGTTCTACGACATAATTGCTGGCGGCGAAGTGGTTGGCACGATCCAACTTCGCCTCGGCAATACTGACTACATGCGCCTGTATGGCGGGCATGTGGGATACAAGGTCGAGCCGGAACATCGAGGGCACGGCTATGCGAGCCAGGCGCTGGCGGCATTGGGGCCGATCGCTCGGAACCACGGTTTTGACGAAATCTGGGTCACCGTTCGGCCGGACAATACTGCCTCTTGCCGCACGTTGGAAAAGGCCGGAGCCAGCTTTGAGGGAACATTAGCAGTCCCGGTCGACAGCGACCTATATGCACGGGGCGACCTCCACATGCGGCGCTATCGTCTATCCCTGTAACCGGCTCCGGCAGCTTCCCAATGGGATCGAGAAATAGGATTTGCCGGAACACCCAATCAGCGGTGAGGGCGTGTTCAGGGGTACGCGATGTTGAGAGGATATCTCTCAACCACCCCGCGCAACCGGCTTACGAAACTCGGCCCGCAGTAAGCTCACGGCCAGAATACCTGCGAAAATCGCCACCCCCTGCCGGAGAGGATCGTGCTGCCGACCAACGATGCTCATCACTTCTATCAGGAGCGCCCCGATCAGCATAACGCAGCAACAGAAGATTTTAACCTTGTTTTGCACGTAACGCGGTCCTTTGACTTCTTCGGGAAGGTAGGCCTTGACTTCGTGCGGAAGCCAACAGCGGACTAAATACCGCTAAGCCGTGATACGACATTCTCGAAAGGGAAAGTATTTTGGAAAGAGCTAGCGGGTTGATTTTCGGGTCGTCTTCGATCCGGCCCAAAGGACGGCAATGCTACAAAGCGCGCCCACTAACCCCGCTCGCCAAAGCGAGTTTTCGCCAATGTGCAGCGCGTCTAGAAATATCAAAACCAGAAAGATTGAGACGCCAACTGCGATTGGATACGCGATAGACGATTTAATCACGAACGGCTCCAAACGGACCATCCATCCCTAAAGGGTGGCCAGCGAGCCAGCAAGCGGCGCGAGGGTCGCGCAGGTCCCCAATTGGGATCGAATTACGGGAATGCCGAACGTGCTGTGAAAGCAGGCAGCTTTAGCGGTTGAGCCTGACACGCAAAAGGTTGGCGGCCAGGATAGCGCCGAATGTCACCAGAAGGCTTGCGCTAGTAACGTATTGAGTAGCACCAGCGGGAAGTGGGCTGGTGCCGCTCGCCGTTCGCAGGGCCATGAAACTGAGGAGGCCCACGACGAATGTCGCGGTCGGCACTAGCGCGATCTTGATGCACAAGCGATCTGCTTTCGTCATTCTAGACCTCCGACATCGTTGCTGCCCCAGTATGTACCACTTGCGCTGGTGTCCGCTACTAGGTGCATCCGTAGTCGCCAGCATTCCTAGGAACGATGATTGATCAGGAACGGCGACCTGACCAGCGAGCAAGACCTACCCGGCCTTGCTTCGTAACGTCCTATCGATCAACCAAAAATGCAGAAGCTGGACCGCGACAAGTGTCACACCGGTTCCGACCAACACGGGAAACACAAGCGCCTCCTGCCCGGCTCGGGTAGGAACATTCATTGCCATGAGTACCTGAAAGCCAAGAACCACAGTCGCCAGTATCGGCATGAAGGCAAGTGCGACAGATCGAGGTGCGGACCAGTTTACCGCCCCTGTGATCCCCCACTGCATGGGAAGTCGGCTTTCGCTACGGAATCGCATATTCGCGCGGCAAGCCAAGACGGCGATTATCACGACAAAAACTGCCGAAACCACCAGCATACCCATACACCGGCTCCTCTACGCATTGCCGTAGCATATTACAGGCATAACGTCTCGCCTTTCTGATTAGGAACCGCGAGCGAGACGGCCAGGGCATTCCCATTTGGATCGTTGATTGGGAATGGATGGGGCTTCGATGATGGTAAGCGATGCCGCCGTCATAGATGACTAAGTTGTTATTAACGGATACAGCGGTGACGCAGGTAAGACGCACCATCAATGTCGTGGCGAGGACAGTGCAATGACGCGCTTGGTAGCTGGTCTAGTTTTAGCGGTTCTCCTATCGACCCCAGCCTTCGGGCAAGACCGCATCGGTGAGACATGCAGCGGGACGGAAACAATCGAAGCGGGTACAGGCGCACCCAAGACCGTGCCCTATTCGCTGACGTTTAGCATGGACCTTAAGTCGGGCTATTACTGCTACGCGGAATGTAAGCCAGAGCAGACGTATGCAATTAGAGATCGGTTGTCAGACCCAATCAAGCTGGCCGATGTACATGCAGGCAGCCAGACCAGACTGACTACCTTTAGCCGCAAGAGCAGACTTCTTGCCGACGATCAGGTTATCCAAGTTCTAGGAACGGTGAAACGAAGCGCAAGAGCTACCTGTCAACCGTCAGCATTTCATGAGCCGAAACCTCTACCCGGAGATTGAGTCGTTCCGCTTCTGTCTCGGTTCCGGGTTCGCCTCCAATCGAGCCAAACGTCTTAAATCTGCGCAAAGGCGGTCCGATTACCCTTCCCACAAACGGACGGCGATCGAGAAGGTCGGGTCATCCCCATTGGGATGCTGTTTCAGGAATGGCCAGAGGTAGTGATGAGCGGCCGGCTACTTTGGGGTCTGCCGGGGTCAGCATTCCGGACTGAAGCCCTGAGAGCAGGCACAATGGTCGACCTCTAGTCGCTGCTGTTACGACCATAGGAAAGCCCTCGGGTGCGTCGACCGCCTCGCCGCGAACTGTAGGAGCGGTTCCGGTGCAAACCTCTCTGACCGCTGGCGTGAGCGCAGCCGCAGGAAACCAGATCAGCAGATCGACTCTGCTTGACAGAGTAAGCGGGAAGTCTACTCTGTGTGGCAGAGGAGAACTGGTGATGATCTCGAAGGCGGAAGCGGCTGCATCGCTGAGCGAAGCGGATGCGGTCGGGCGGCGGACGCGGACGGCCGGCGGTTACGCGATGGCCGGTCCTCACCTCATCCTGTGGGGAGCGGTATGGCTGGTCGGGTACACCTTCACCGGACTAGTCGATCCGCGGTCCCTGAGTCTGGTCTGGCTCCCACTGGTCCTCGCGGGCGCTGTCGGCGCAACGGTGCTCGGCCGGCGAGCACGCACCCGCGACGTACGTTTCGGCGCCACACCCATCAAATCACTGGTGATGGCGGTCTCGATCGCGCTGTTCTTCTTGGCGGTCTACCTCGTGTTCCAGCCCGCAACGCTCGCGCCCTATCTGGTCTTCCCCGCTCTGGTCACCGCACTCATCTACGTTGTCATCGGCGTCTACGGATGGCCACGGCTCGGCTGGATAGGCGCAGGCATGTTCGTGGTGAGCATGAGCGCATACTTCTTCGCGGGATCTTACCTTCCGTTCTGCATCGCGCTGGCCGGCGGCGGAGGGCTGATGCTCGGCGGCGTCTGGTTGCGAACGGTGTGACATGGCGGCGCCCGACGAGATTATCCATCAGTCGCTCCGGCTGCGGATCATGGCCGCGCTGTATGCCGCCCGCGATCTCGAACCCCTCGATTTCGCTAAGCTGAAGGCGCTGCTTCAGGCCACCGACGGCAACTTGGGAAGTCATCTGACGACGCTGGAGAACGCCGGCTATCTCTCCGTCGAAAAGCAACTAGCCGGTCGCAAGCCTCGCACACGCCTGCACATCACACCCGCCGGCGCCAGCGCGTTCCGGAACCACACCAACTACCTGCGCGAGATCATTGAGGCAGCGGAGCCCGACCCTTCCGCGAACTGAGAGGATGATGGAGATGAGCAAATCAAAGTGCCTTCGGGCGCTAATGGGAACGCTTGCGCTGGCAACGGCGGCATCTACGGCAGCGCAATCGCCAGCCACATGGACCGCTGCCGACCGGGAACGGCTGGAGCAGCGCGAGGCAGCCATCTTCCCCAGCGCGGCCGCAAATGCGAGCAGTTCGAAGGGGCTCGTATCCGCGACTGCGTCACCGATCGCCGTCCATGCCGGCGTCGAGGTGCTGAGGGCTGGCGGGACGGCTGCCGATGCCGCAGTGGCGACTGCGTTTACGCAGATCACGACCATGCTCGGCGCGAACGTGTCCTTCGCCGGGGTTGCTCAGCTGGTCTACTATGACGCGAAGACGCATCAGGTCTACGCGATGGACGCCGGCTGGAACGGGTGGAAGGGCGAGAGATCGCCGGCAACTATCCCAAGCACCGACTTGAGTGCACTAACCGGTGCCGCGGTCGATGCGTCCGGAGCGGCAGGGCGCAAGACGCTAGTGCCCGGCTTCATGGCGGGCATGTCGGCCATGCATGCCCGCTTCGGTAGACTACCTTTTGGCCGATTGCTGGCGCCGTCGATCTTCTACGCCAAGCGAGGCGTACCCGTCACGCCGCTCACGGCCGCTTACTTCCCTATGGCGGCGGGAAGCCTCTCGCAAACTCCGGAGGGGCGACGCTTCCTCATGCCGGACGGTGCTCATCAGACGAAGCTGGGTGACCGGTACGCGTCGCCACAACTAGTGCAACTCCTGAAACGCATCCAAGCACACGGTTCATCGGAGATGTATCAAGGTCGCTGGGCTGAGCACTTCGTGTCTGCGGTCAACGCTGCCGGTGGGAATGCTACGATGGCAGACCTCGCTGACTATCGAGTCCGCTGGACGTCGCCGCTTGACCTGCACATCGGTGATGTGAACGTGCTCTCGCCGGGTGAGACAAACACCGCCGGATGCTCCATGCTGACGGCGCTGAACGTGTTGAACCATGCTGGACCCGAGAAACCGTACTGGGAGGATTCGCAGTCGTTCCGAACCACTGCTCTCACGCTTCGGCTAGCGACGGTCCTCGGCTGGTCTACCGACGCAGGAGCTGCCGTCCAACAGCAACTAGGAACCGGGGCTGATTGCCCATCACGACTGACACCTGAGTTCGGGGCGTCCGCCGCAGGGAAGCTCAAGACGCTACTAGGTGGGAACGCACCGCCGGCGGTCGGCCATCATAGCGCCTCAGTCGTGGCGATCGATCGCTGGGGCAATGTCGCTGCTCTCGTGCATTCGAGCAACACGCCGTTGTGGGGCGATACCGGGCTGGTCGTGGAAGGCGTACCGATCCCCGCCCCGGCAGGATTGTACCGCAACGCGCTGATCCGCCTCCCGGCCGGTGGTCGCGTTCCAAGCGACATGGCGCCATTGATCGCGATCAGGGCGGGCAAGCCCGTCTTCGCCGTCGCGACGATTGGAAGTTCGGAGGTGCAGGAGGCGGTACGCGTCATGGACGGGCTGATCCACGGTAAGGCCGATCCCGCCACCTTGCTCGCAGCACCGCCGATGCTCCTCAACTACGAGCAGATGACCGGGCCGGTGCTCGCTCGCGACGAACTCGTGCCAGCGGGGCGGTACTCCCAGGCGTTTCTTGCGCGCGTCCGATCGACCGGCATTTCCGTTCGTGAGGTCGACCTTCAACGCACCATGATGCTGCGGGGTACGCTTGCGCTGGGCATCATACGATCTGATGATGCACGTGCGGGTGCTGAAGCTCCGCAGGTGCTCGAATTTGCCGAGGCTCAATAGGCTTTCAACTGGCGAAACGGGAGGGATCGACAGCTCCCGCTTCCGTACCTCACCTTATGCGTTCTGCATGAACGCATTTCCCGGAACGGATGGCAAGTTTCAGACGCAGCCAGCATCAACCTGAATGTCGGGTTCTGGGCGCTTTCCAACGTTCTCTAAAACGATCCCAAACGAGACGGCGCCGGCCGTCTCGTTGGTCGTTCCCAATTGAGAATGCATCGCGCGGTCACGGCGACGCACTGATCGGTGAGCCTTCCAACATTGGCAAATCTCATAGCCACTGCGATCGTCAGGTAATCTCGTAGGCGTAAGCACGTCAGCAAGCCAGCATCGCCAGGTAGTATCGTTGGTGAGCCGGCAGTTTCCGATGGAGCCGTAATCGGCGTGCTGAAGAAGATTTCTCTTGGCCTGGTTTACCTGTTGGCCGCTGCGGCGACTATCGGATCCGCCGCTCCGGACCGGGCAGGTGAGCGTGCGCGAATGATCGGCTCGATCAAGGCAGCGGCCGCCGACGTTCCGGCACTGCGAGATGACCGCTTTTTCCAGGCGGCAGTCGCGGTGGAGGCAAAGCTTCCGCGTGAGGATTTCGTGCCCCGCGCCGCCAGACCGCGAGCCTATATCGGGGCACCGTTGGAAATCGGGTGGCAGCAGACGATTTCTGATCCTTACGTCATGGCGATCATGACGGCCGCGGCGCAAGTGCAGCGCGGGTCCCGCGTTCTGGAGGTCGGGACGGGCTCCGGCTATCAGGCCGCGATCCTCGCCGAGTTGGGTGCAGAGGTATACACGATCGAAATCGTCCCGCAGCTGGCACGCCAAGCGGCCAGGGCGTTGCGTCGGCGCGGCTATAGAGAGGTCCACGCCCGCGTCGGGGACGGCTTCGCAGGCTGGCCCGAGCGCGCGCCGTTCGACGCGGTGATCGTCACTGCGGGTTCCGCGAGCGTTCCGGCCCCGCTGCTCGATCAGTTGCGGACCGGCGGGCGCCTGGTGATGCCGATCGGCCCCTCCACGGCGACCGAGCGGCTGGAGGTCTTCACGAAGCAGGCTGACGGTAGCGCCGTCGCATGTTCTCTAGGCTGGGCAATGTTCGTGCCCCTTACGGGCCGTGGGTATGCTCCCGATCGTCCAGGCATCGGCGATCACGGTAAGCCATGGTGCTTCGGGGCGTCGGTTACCTGATCGATCGCAGAAGGCAGACGGAAGGCGATCCGCACACACAAGCCCTCTGGGCCGCCCGGGATGGTGCACTTCGCTTGATGGAGGGCGGCGATGGCTGATACTAGCGCCAAGCCAAGACCCGCGCCTTCCGTGCTGCGACTGGCATCCCGCCGGTAGAAGCGTCGAAACACCTTCTCGCGTTCATCGAAGGGGATACCGGGACCGTTGTCGCATATCTCCGCCACGGCTTCGGTGCCGACGGTGCGCAGGTGGGAAACGATGCGCGTTCCACCCGGGGTGTGGACGATCGCGTTCTCGATCAGGTTGGTGAATAGCTGCGCGAGAAGGTCAGGGTCGCCGGTGACTGTGACCCCTGCGCTATGGTTGGCAATGAACGTCTGCCCGGAGTCCTCGACCACGGGCACATAGGCCGCATGGATACGGTCTAGCAGTTCGGTCAGGTCGACGGTCGCGAAACGACGTCGCCCGACACCTCCCTCGATCGACCCGATCCGCAGCAGGGCCTCGAACGTCGCGAGCAGTCCGTTGGTCTGCTTCACGGCCGCATCGATACTGTCGGGATCGCCGGCACCTGCCACCTGCAGTCGTTCGAGCCGCTGATGGAGCCGGGTGAGTGGCGTGCGCAGATCGTGCGCGATATCCGTCGACACCTGCCGCAAAGCCTCCATCGCAGCGGCCTTCCGCTCGAGCATGCGATTGAGGTTCCGGGTGAGGTCGTCGAACTCCGGACCGAACCCGATCATCGGCAGCCTTTCCGCGCCGTCCCCATCGATGATCCGGTCGATGGCGCGATTGACTGTTGCGAGCCGACGCAGGAAGACGCGCCCCACCAGATACCCGCCGATCAATGCAAAGGCGGCGATGGCGATGCCGCTCCAGATCGTGAAGCGTCCGAGGCGGTGCCGCAATTGCTGCACGTCGAAGCTGTCGGTCGCCACGACGAGCAGCAATCCGTCGGGCAGCTGCGTTACTTGCGTCGCGAGACGTTCGACGTGTCGCGAGCCGTCGAAATCCTCGGGCACCGCAACGCTTCCTTGACCGATCCTGGCGGCTTGCAGCGGCAGGTCGCCGGACAGTCGGTGTCCCGTTTTGTCGGTCAGGAGATATCGATAGGGCGGATCAGCGTCGCTTCCCCGGTGCCGCGCGATGGCATCCGTCAGTCCCGAGAGACCCAGCTGGGCATATTCCGCGGCCAGGACCGACGATTCTGCTCGCAGCATCCCATCGCTGGCTTCTCGGGCGAAATAACCGACCTGCCGCTCCACGGTGAACAACAGGGCGCCTGCGCCGAGCGCCACGACGACCGCCAGCATCAGCGCGAAGCGAAAGGCCGCGCTTCCGAATGCGGCCGGCATGAACGACCTAACCCGCATCGATCCGGTATCCAGCGCCCCGCACCGTATGGATCAGTTCACGTCCGAAACCCCGATCGACCTTGGCGCGCAACCGGCTCATGTGGCTCTCGATGATGTTGGTCTTGGGATCGAAGTGAAACGACCAGACATTCTCGAGGAGCATCGTGCGCGTCACCACCTCGCCCGCGTGCAGCATCATATATTCGAGCAGCTTCAATTCCTGCGCCTGCAATTCCACCCGCTGGCCCGCGCGCGTGACGCTGCGCCGGATTCGGTCGAGGACGAGGTCACCGACCGCAATCGTGGCAGCGACTTCCAAGATCGGGGGGCGCCGGGCGAGTGCATTGATCCGCGCGAGCAGCTCGGTCGCCGCGAATGGCTTCGCCAGATAGTCGTCGGCTCCCGCCTCGAGCCCTTCGACCCGGTCCTCGACGCCGTTCATGGCCGTCAAAAAGAGTGCCGGGGTTCGTATCCCCGCCGCCCGGATAGCCTTGAGCGCCGGCAGGCCGGAAATGCCGGGCACCATCCGGTCGAGGATCAGAACGGCGTAATCGCTGGAAGACGCCAGGAAGATCGCGTCCTGCCCGGTCGTACAGGCGTCGACGACATGGCCTGCACTGCTCAGCACGCGCTGCAGGTCCTCACGCGTCACGGCATCGTCTTCGAGCAACAAGAGCTTCATCGACGGATAATCCGGTTTCGCGCCGGAGACGGCAAGTTGGGCATAATCAATCTTGTCCTCACCTGCGGCGAAGGTTGCCGCTCCTAGAAGGGCACGGTGTAACCTGCCTCAAGGAGTGTGTGTCATGAAAGAGGTGCGATTGATGCTGGGTGTGCTGTCCGTCGCAGCGATGAGTGGGACAGCCGCTGCGGCACCAACGAAACTGAAAGGACACCAATACGCCGCTGAGGCGAAAGTCTCTCTCGCGACGGCTCGGCAGACCGCGCTCAAGGCGCGTCCCGGCAAGATTACCGACCAGGAATTGGAAAAAGAGAAGGGCGGCAGCGGCCTGCGCTATTCCTTCGACATCACCAGCCACGGCAAGCCTTATGAAGTTGGTATCGATGCGCGAAGCGGCGCGATCCTCGAGAATGTTGCGGAGAGCAAAACCCCGGACTGACCAACATCGAGATGCCGGCGCATTGGCCAGCGTCACCGGTCATGAGGCGCGACAGAAAGATGCTGATCAGGGGGACCAGGAAGGGCGTTCAGCCCGTTATGCTCGCAGCGTTGCTGGCGGGATGCGCGCATTACACCCCACTTCCGCTCACGCGAGATTTACCGCTCGCGCCGTCAATCGGTGCGCTCCAGGGGGCCGCGGAGGATCATGGAGCGCTGTCGGTTGGCGATGTCGTTACGTTGGCGCTGGCGAACAACCCGGACCTTCGCGCTGCGCGCCTGAAGCGGGGCATTGCCGAGGGCCAGGCGACGCAAGCCTCGATCCTCGCCAATCCGTCCCTGTCGGGCGCTTTCCTGCCTCTGCTTTCGGGGGCGGGCACTGTCCCGGCCTGGAATCTGGGACTGGCACAGGACATCAAGAACCTCGTCACCTATCGTGCGCGACGCCGCGCTGCCACTGCGAGCACCCGGCAGGTCGCGGCCGATCTCGTCTGGCAGGAATGGCAGGTCGCCGGACAGGCGCGCCAGCTTGCCACCGACATCATCATCGGCACGCGCAGCCGCCCGACCTATGTCGCGGCCTACGATCTCCTGTCTGACCGGAACGGCAAGCTCGAGCGCGCGCTGGCGGCGCGAACCGTGACGCTTGTTACCGTCGCCCCGGACCGTGTTGCGCTTCAGGCGGCGCGGACATCGCTCAACACGCTCGACCAGACTTTGCTCTCACAGCGTCACCAGCTGAACGCCCTGCTGGGCCTGACGCCCGATGCGGTCGTGCCGCTCGCAACCGCGCCCGACCTGCCGCCGTTCGACCTTACGGCGATCCGTGCTGAGCTTGCGACCCTTCCTGATCGCCGGCCCGACCTGCTCGCGCTGCGCCTCGGCTATGCCGCCGCGGACGAGCAATTGCGCGTCGCGATCCTGTCGCAGTTTCCTGACCTGATTCTTGGCGGCTCGGCGTCGAGCGACAGTTCGAAGGTCATCAACGGTGGGCCGAACGTGCAGGTCGGCCTGCCCATCTTCGATCGCAACCAGGGCAATGTCGCGATCGCGCAGGCGACGCGGGCGCAGCTTCAAGCCGATTATGCGGCGCGGCTAGCGGCCGCTACCGGTACGGTTGGCGCGCTGCTGCGGGAATATGAACAGCTTGCGGCGCAACTTGCGATCGCGCGCCGCGATCTGCCTGCCGCTCGTACCGCCGCGGCCCGGGCGCAGGCGGCGTTCGGCGCCTCCAACATCGACGAGCGCGGCTATGTCGACCTCGTCTCCAACCGCTTCGCCAAGGAAGAGGAGATCATGACCCTGAAACTCGCGCTGTTCGATCGGCAGATCGCCATCCAGACGCTGGTCGGCGACGGCCTGCCGACGGCCGACCTGCCGCCAGAGCAAGCGGGCACGGTCCGGTGACTCCAATACCCACGAGGATCTCCGCTGCCCTTCTTCTGCTGCTGGTCGCAGCGTGCAGCGGAACGTCCGCCACGCCGGATGCCAGCGATACCCCGACGCCGAGCGTCCTCGTCGGCACCGTCGCACCCCGCCAGGGTGCGCTGCCGGCGATCGTCACCGCTTACGGTTCCGTGGCACCGTCCGAGATCGGCACCCGCACCTTCAGCGAGGCGCAGCCGGGCCAGGTCACGCGGCTGTTCGTCGCGCCCGGCAGCGCCGTGAAGACGGGTCAGCCGCTGGCAACCTTCGTCACTGCGCCAACTTCGCGCAGCACCTACGAACAAGCGGTGAGCGCTCTCGCCGCAGCGCAGAAGGCGCGCGCCACCACGGCGCAGCTTCTAGCGCAGCAGCTCGCAACAACCGATCAGCTGGTGCAGGCCGACAAGGCGGTGTCCGACGCCCGAACAGTGCTGGCCGCGCTTCGGGCAGAGGGCGCCGGGGCGCCGATTCATACCATCACGGCACCGTTTTCTGGCGTCGTCACCGCCGTGGCCGTGGCGCAAGGGGATCGCACCGCTGCCGGCGCCACGATCCTGACGGTCGCGCGGTCAGGCGGGATCGTCGTAACCGTGGGGATCGATCCTTCGCAGCGTGGAGGCGTCACCGTCGGCCAAGGTGCGTCGTTGAAGCGCCTGTCCGGGGGCGGCACGCTCGAGGGTCGTGTGGTCCGGGTCGACGGCGCGTTGAACGCCGTGACCAAGATGGTCGACGTCGACCTGTCCTTTCCGGCGGGGGCGTTGCTGCCGGGTGAGCCGATGCAGGTCGACATCCGTACCGGCGAGGTCGGCGGATGGGTCGTGCCGCACGCGGCGGTAGTCACCGCGGGCGGTCGCCCGCGCATCTTCCAGATCCGGGGCGGCAAGGCCAAGGCGGTTCCGGTCGTCGTCCGGCTTTCCTCGGACGCCGGCGACGTGGTCGACGGTGCCCTCTCACCGCGCCTCCCGCTGATCGTCGCAGGCGCCTATCAGGTCACTGACGGCGACGCGGTCCGGAGCCGGTAATGCTCGAGCGTCTCCTCCGCACCCAGTCGCGCGCCTTCGTCCTTGTCGGCCTGGCCCTGGCGCTCGCGGGGATCGTCGCAGCCTTATCGTTGCCGATCGGACTCTTCCCGCAAGTGTCGTTTCCGCGGGTCGTGGTCGATCTCGATTCAGGGAGCCGTCCCGCCGATCAGACCGCGCTGACCGTCACCCGCCCCGTCGAAGAGGCGATCCGCGTCATCCCCGGTGTCAACAACGTCCGCTCCGAGACAGCGCGCGGGACGGCGCAGATCTCGATCGACTTCGGTTGGGGGCGCGACATGATCGCGAGCACGCTGCTGGTCGACACCGCGGTCGGCCGCATCCTGCCATCGCTGCCTGCTGGCACGCAGTACAATGTCCGCCGGATGGACCCGACCGTTTTCCCGATCATCTCCTATGCCTTGGTATCCGATACAGCGGATCCGGCCCAGCTCCAGGACTTCGCGCGACTTCAGATCACCCCGCTGCTGTCCTCGATTAACGGTCTCGCCAAGGTCGGTGTGCAGGGTGGCGACACCGCGGAGGTCGAGGTACTCGCGGACCCGCAACGGCTCGCAAGCTACGGCCTGGCGATGGCGGACCTTGCGACCGCTATCCGCAATGGCAATGTGTTGAGTGCGGTGGGCCAAGTCCAGGATCGTGGTCGGCTCTCGCTTGTCATTGCCGATCGCAGTGTCGCCAGCGCCGTGCAGGTGGGTGACATCGTCGTCAAGGCGGCCCCGGCAGGGGTCGTTCGGGTGCGGGATGTCGCGACCGTGCAGACCGGTGCCGTGCCCGTCTGGCAGCGGATCGTCGAGGACGGGAAACCCGCGGTACTGTTCAATATCTACGAGCAGCCAGACGGCAACGCGGTCCAGATCGCAAGGCAAGTGCAGGAAAAGCTGGCGGGCGTGAAGCTGCCGGCCGGGGTCAAGCTGGTCAACTGGTACGATCAGAGCGAGCTGGTAACCCAATCGGTCGCGAGCGTTCGTGACGCTGTGCTGATCGGCCTTGCGCTCGCCGCGCTGGTGCTCCTCCTGTTCCTGCGCAGCTGGCGCGTGACGCTCGTCGCCATCATCGTCGTACCGGCCACACTGGCGACCACGATGCTGGTGCTGAGCATCCTTGGCATGAGCTTCAACATCATGACCCTCGGCGGCATCGCAGCCGCGGTCGGGCTGCTGATCGACGACGTCATCGTCATGGTCGAGCATATCGCCCGACGCGCCGGTGAGATGAAGCCGGATGGGGAAGTCGCTGGCAACGCTGCTGTCATCCCGGCCGCGCGCGAGTTCATGGCACCGCTGACGGGATCGAGCCTGGCGACGCTGATCGTGTTCCTGCCGCTGTCGTTCTTGACCGGTGTGACCGGCGCGTTCTCCAAGGCGCTGTCAGTGACGATGGCGGCCGCGCTCGCCATTTCCTGGGCGATGACCGCTTTCGTCGTACCGGTCCTCGTGCGGTGGCTGGTGGACTTCCGTACATGGCGAGACCCCGGCGTCGCCGGCGAGGGACGCCTCGCCGTCATTCACGACAAGGGCCTTGATCGCCTGTCGGCCCGACCGTGGCTGCTCCTTGTCATCCTCGTCCCGCTCCTGGCAGTCGGCTATATCGGCTATTCCAAGGTGCCGACAGGCTTCATGCCGAAGGTCGACGAAGGCGGCTTCGTCATGGATTACTACACCGCTCCCGGCACCTCGCTTGACGAAAGCGGGCGTCAGGTCGGTCAGATCGACCAGCTGCTGCGGGCCAATCCGGAGGTGCTGACCTTCTCGCGGCGGCTCGGCACCGGCCTCGGTGGCGATCTCGGCCAGAGCTATCACGGCGACTATTTCGTCCGGCTGAAGCCGTACCACAGCCGCCCGACCGAGGAGGTGGCCGCCAGCGTCGCCGACGAGATCGGGGTCAAGGTGCCAGGCGTCCAGGTCGAGGTCGCACAACTCATCGAGGATCTGATCGGCGATCTCACGGCCGTCCCGCAGCCGATCGAGGTCAAACTCTACTCGTCCGACCCGACCGTGCTCGATGCCCAGGCGAAGAAGGTCGCTGCCCTGATCGAAAGGATCGACGGCGTCGTCGAGGTGAAGGACGGCGTTCAACTGGCAGGTGACGCACTCGATGTCCGCGTCGACCCGGTCCGCGCCGGCGTGGAAGGGGTCGCGCCCGCAGACGTTGAGGCACAGCTGTCGACCGCCCTGAGTGGCACTGTCGCCACAACCCTTGCCCGACCCGACAAGTCCATCGACGTGCGCGTCCGGCTTCCGCAGGCGATGACGATCAGCCAGGCGGGGCTTGCGCAACTGCCCATCCGTGCCACCGACGGCCATGTGTTTCCGCTGTCGCGCGTCGCATCCATCGAGGCGGTCGTCGGACAACCACAGATCGCCCGCGAGAACCTGGAACCGATGGTGGCCGTGACCGGTCGTATCCAAGGGCGTGGGATCGGCGCTGCCGTTGGTGACGTAACCAAGGCCCTTGACCAGCCAGGCGTACTGGCACCCGGCATCCGCTACGAGCTGGGCGGCCTCTATCAGCAGCAGCAGATCGCCTTCGCAGGCCTCATCAAGATATTCGGCGCAGCCCTCGTCGCCGAGCTGGTGTTGCTCCTTGTGCTTTACCGGCGGTTCTGGTTGCCCGTTATCATCATCGGCTGCTCGCTGCTGTCGACCACGGCAGTATTCACCGCCCTGTGGCTCGCCGGCGTCGACCTCAACATCACGGCGCTGATGGGCATGACGATGATTATCGGCATCGGCACCGAGATGGCGATCTTCTACGTCTCCGAGTTCGAGGAACTCTGCCACACCATGCCGCCCGTCGTCGCGACGCGCGAGGCAAGCCGCAATCGCCTGCGCCCGATCACGATGACGACGCTGGCGGCGATTTTGACGCTGCTGCCGCTGGCGCTCGCGATCGGTCAGGGAGCGGGCATCCAGCAGCCGCTCGCGATCGCGATCATCGCCGGCCTGCTGCTGCAATATCCGCTCGTGCTCTTGGCGATGCCGGTGCTCGTTCGGCTGACCCTACCGCATTCCGACCATGATCCTGCCATTCCAGAACAGGGAACCGCACCATGAAGAGCGTACTTACGACTGCCATCTTGGCGCTGGCATCCTTCGCTGCGGCGGGGGCTGCCCCGCGGGTGCCAGCCTACCGCGTCGCAGCTACGATCTCCAGTCCAGACGGCGGGGGATGGGATTATGCCCGCGTCGATCCCGTTGATCACCGCCTCTACATCGCGCGGTCGACGTCGGTCACCGTCATCGACACTAGACGTGAGCGGGCAGTCGGATCGATCGGCACCTTCGCGCACGGTCATGCGGTCGTACCGCTTCCCGGCGGGCGCATCATGGCGACGAGCGGCGACGATGCCTCGGTCCGCTTTCTCTCAACCTCCGATGGTCGGGAACTGGGCCGTGTCGCGGTCGGCGAAAAGCCCGACGCTGCGATCGTCTCCGCTGATGGCAAGACCGGCTTTGTCATGAATGCCAAGGCCGGCTCGGTATCGATCATCGACACGACAGCGATGCGGACGTTGCGCACTGTGCAGCTCAAGCCCGGCCTTGAATATGCCGCGCTGACGCCGAACGGCACGCTGTTCGTCAATGACGAGGACGCAAACGAGATCGAGGTCGTCGACATCCGACGCGGTACGGTCGCTGCGCCGATCGCCTTACCAGGATGCACCGAGCCATCTGGCCTCGCCTATGACGCGAAAACGGATCGCCTCATCGCCGCCTGTGCCAACGGTAAGGCGGCCATCGTCCTCGGCTCGAACCGCAAACTTTCGCAGCTGGTCGACATCGCCACAGGCCCCGATGCCGTCATTCTGGATCCGCAGCGTCGCTTGGCGCTCATTCCCTGCGGCAAGGACGGAGTGCTGGACGTCCTGTCTCTCGAGGGCGCCGTCGTGAAGCGCGTTGGACGTATCAAGACTGCCGAAGGTGCCAGGACGGGGGCGCTCGATCCGGAAAGTGGTGCCATCTACCTGCCGACAGCATCGTTTGGCCCGCCGGCCAAACCTGGCGCCCGCCCGGTCGCAACGCCTGACACGTTCAAGGTCTTGGTCGTGAAGCCGGCGTGACCGGGCCTTGTGGAATTACCCGGACCGCTGCGCCGGCACAAATTCTCGCCAAGGCCGCACTGCTTGCGCTTGGCGGAGGGCTATTATTTGGCGTCGCAGCACTAATCGAGACGGGCCGCGTGACGGGTTTCGATCCGGCCATTCTATTATGGATGCGCAGGCACACCGGCGATCATGGTTGGTTGATCGCCTTTTCGCGTGTCGTGACGGTGATGGGAAACAATGCCACCCTGTGGATCGCGACTGCGGTCGCGATCGCAGTGTGCGCAATAAGGCGACGTTGGCAATGGTGCGCCTATCTCGCAGGCACGACCGCAGGCGGGGCCGTCATCATCAGTGCGATCAAGGCGGCGGTGGGCCGGCCCAGGCCGATGGTAGTCTCGCATCTCGTGGATGTTCAGACTGCAAGCTTTCCAAGCGGGCACGCCATGGACTCCGCCTTCGTCTATGGCTCGATAGCTATCGCCATTGTGGCAGGGTCTGATGGCGGACGTCGATGGAATCTGGTGGCCGTCGCTGCCATGCTTTTGGTGTTTGCTATCGGTGCGTCGCGGATCGTCCTTGGCGTCCACTGGCCAACGGATGTTGCAGCTGGCTGGGCAATCGGCTTGGGCTGGACGGCCACCGTTACCCAGGTTTTCGCCCGACGAATTGGCGGAGGATCACGAACCTTCGGGAAGCGGACGCTTCGCGTGAGTGAACCCAAGTGAACTGGCTGGTACGCTTCTTTGGAAATCGGCGCCAACATTGTGAGCACGATCAGCCGGAGCGAGCCGGCAGACACGTCCAGCAAGATGAAAACTGCCGCAGCCAACAGTGCCTGGTTCCTGCGCCGTCTCGAAGCCAAACTGTACCGACTGACCAGACTGGATCAAACCTCGCTGCGCAAGCGTGTCGTCGCTCGGTGCGACGTGGTGACGGCCCGGATGGCGCACGTCGGCGATCATGCACGCCGACGCGCTACCTCGCCGTTGGCAAGGCCGGCGATCGCCGGGGCTATGTCACTGCCATCCGGGCCTTTGCTCTCAGCGGGAAGCTGGGTGATCGCTTGACGATGATCGGCTATGGTCGACACCGGCGTCGGCTCGAACATTGGGCAAGGGCGCTGGGCGTCGACGCAATCGTCGCATTCTTGTCAGCCGACCTGCCCCCCAACCTTGACGTGAGCGTGTTCGATGCCGTGATTCTCGTCTCGTACGAGCCTGATCGTCTATCCTCACTCGTGCGAACCGCTGCCGAACTTGATCTCGCAATCGTGTTTCCCGGCGATCACGCTGACGTGCACGCCATCACGTCGCGGACGCAAACGTCGTACACGGCGACGCCATACGACAGTTTGTCCTACGGTCTTGCACTGTCGCAGATATCTGCGGCGTGATGCTCTCACATCCGATCAGCCTGGATACTGCCCTCGCCCGGTTGTCTAAGCCCGACGATCGCGATCCGCACATAGGAACTTTGATATGACTGCGATCAGCAACTTGGTTGCGACGCTGGCGGGCTGGATCGTCGCCGCGATCGCTGCGACCGGATATTTTGGGATCATCGGTTTGATGGCTCTTGAAAGCGCCTGCATCCCGCTGCCGTCTGAAATCATTATGCCGTTCAGCGGTTATCTGGTCTCAACCGGTCGTCTGGACCTCTGGCTGGTTGCGATTGCGGGGGCGGTCGGCTGTAATCTCGGGTCAGCTCTTGCGTATGAGGCGGGGCTTCACGGCGGCCGTCCCATGGTCGAGCGTTACGGACGCTGGCTCCTGCTCACATCTGAGGATCTTGACCGATCGGAACGGTTTTTCGAACGCTTTGGCGGTGCGGCTGTTCTGATCGGTCGAATGTTGCCAGGCATTCGCTCGTTCATCGCGCTACCTGCGGGGATCGCCCAGATGCCGTTGCTGCGCTTTCACCTCTACACATTCATAGGGTCACTGCCTTGGTGCTTAGGGCTGGCCTATGCCGGCCAAGTGCTTGGGAGCCGTTGGAAGACGGACCCGCGATTGTCGGGCTTGTTTCACAAGATTGACCTGGTTCTGCTGGGGGCGATCGTGCTGGCGGCAATATGGTTTGTGTGGCGTCGCCTGAAGAGGGTGTGAGCTTCACGCGCCGCAGAAACCGAATAAGAGTCGGGGATAAACTTGGGTCCCTTCGTCCTCAATCAGAGCGGGTGCCGCTACATTGGGACTTTGTATAGTCGGCTCCAGTAGCGCCCACTCTTTCGCGACTAAGCCGTCACGATGCGCCAGACCATTCTTCTGATCCCGATGCTGCTTGCTGGTTGCGGCGAGAAGACCGCGAAGCCCCCCGCACCGCCTGCCCATACCGAGACGATCGCGCACGAAAGCGAGCTGCTAAAGCTAACGCTGACGCCCGAGGCGCAACATCGCTTGGGCATCAGCCTGGTGCGCGTCGGCGGAGGATCCGCTACCGCAACGCGTGAAGTAGCTGGCGAAATCGTGGTCCCGCCGATCAGCGCCAATGGTGTGCCGGTGAACTCAACGACCAATCTCCAGCAAATCGGCAGCCAGCAGGCCGCGGCCGATGCCGAACTGGCGCGGGCATCGGCGCAGGCCCACCTTGCCCGGATCGCGCTGGACCGGGCCGAAAGCTTGGTGCGCGAGGAAGCAGGCAGTGTCCGGGCGCGCGACGAAGCCGCAGCAGCCCTCGCAGCAGCGCAGGCGGCGCTGGGCGCGGCACGACAGCAGCGTCGTTTGCTTGGGCCTGCGGTTGCCTCGCTCGGTTCGCAAGCAGTGCTATGGGTCCGTGCGTCGGTGTTCGGCAGTGACATGGGCAATGTGCGTCGAGAGGCCGCGGCGATGGTCCGCACGCTCGGGGACGCCGGCGCGCCGCGCAGCGCCCGTCCAGTGCAGGCGCCGCCATCGGCCAACACCGTCGCGGGCACGGTCGACCTGTATTACGCCGTCGACAATCGCGACCGCGCCTTCCGCGTCGGCCAGCGGGTCGCGGTGGACCTGCCGTTCGCCGGGCAGACCGAGGGATTGTCGGTACCGTCTGCTGCGATCCTTCGTGATATTCATGGCGGCGAGTGGATCTATCAGAAGACCGCGCCCGACAGCTTCGTCCGCCAGCGTGTGGAGGTGGCATCGGAGAGCGGCGGACGGGCGCTGTTGGCGCGCGGACTGTCCACTGGGGCGCAGGTCGTGACCAATGGCGCGGCGGAGCTGTTCGGCACCGAGTTCGGGGCGGCGCACTGATGCTCGGCCGGCTCGTCCATTTCGCGCTGGCGCAGCGCATCCTCGTCCTCGCGCTCGCCGCGCTGTTGGTGATCCTCGGCGTTCGCGCAGGGCGCGACGTGCCGCTCGACGTATTTCCCGAGTTCGCACCGCCGATGGTGGAAATCCAGACCGAGGCACCGGGCCTGTCGACCGAGGAAGTCGAGAGCCTGGTCACGGTGCCGATCGAGACTGCGGTCAACGGCGTGCCCGGACTGATGACGCTGCGATCCAAGTCGGTGCTGGGCCTGTCGTCGGTGCAGATCCTGTTCGAGCGCGGGTCCGACGTGATCCGCGCACGGCAGATGGTCGGCGAGCGTATCGCGCAGGTGCAGCCGCGGCTGCCGCTCGCGGCGCGGCAGCCGGTCCTGATGCCGCCCTTGTCCTCCACGAGCCGCGCGATGAAGGTCGGGCTATCGTCGACGAAGCTCGACCAGATGCAATTGTCCGAGCTGGTGCGCTGGACGATCCGCCCGCGGCTGATGGCCGTTCCCGGCGTCGCGAACGTCGCGGTCTGGGGCCAGCGCGATCGGCAGTTGCAGGTGCTCGTCGATCCCGACCGGCTGCGCGCGGCCGGGGTGACGCTGGCGGAGGTACGCGCGGCAGCGGGGGACGCGGTGCTGGTTGGGGGTGGCGGCTTCGTCGACACGCCCAACCAGCGCCTCGCCGTCCAGCAGACGGGCACCGTCCAGACCGCGGCCGAGCTGGCACAGGCAGTCGTCAGGCAGGGAGGCGAAGCGCCGGTCAGGATCGGCAACGTCGCCCGCGTGGTCGATGGCTTCAATGCGCCGATCGGCAACGCCATCATCGACGACGGCCCAGGCATCATGCTGATCGTCGAGAAGCAGCCGACCGCCAATACGCTGGAGCTGACCCGCGCGGTCGAGGCCGCGTTCGCCGAGCTGAAGCCGGGTCTCAAGGACGTGAGGGTCGACACGACGATCTTCCGGCCGGCGACCTTTATCGAACGCTCGATCGACAATCTCACCCGCGCACTGATGATCGGCTGCGCACTGGTCGCGGTGGTGCTGTTCCTGTTCACCCGCGACTGGCGGCAGGCGACGATCAGCCTGGTCGCGATCCCGCTGTCGCTGCTCGGCGCGGGGCTGATGCTGCTGTGGTCGGGCGCGACGATCAACGTCATGATTATCGCCGGCCTCGTCATCGCGCTGGGCGAGGTGGTCGACGATGCGATCATCGACGTCGAGAATATCGCGCGGCGGTTGCGGCTGAACCGCGAATCCGCTGATCCGAAGCCGGCGTTCGCGGTGGTGCTGGCTGCCTCGCTTGAGGTGCGCTCGGCGGTCGTCTTCGCTTCGCTGATCGTGATGCTGGTGTTCGTGCCGATCTTCTTCCTGGGCGGGGTCGCCGGCACCTTCTTCCAGCCACTCGCCATCGCCTATGTGCTGGCGATCGGCATGTCGCTGCTGGTCGCGCTGACCGTCACGCCCGCCATGTGTCTGCTACTCCTGCCGAATGCGCCGCTGACCGAGGAGCGCGACACCCGCATCGTGGCCGCACTGAAGCGCCGCTATGTCGGCTTTCTGCCGCGCGTTGTCGGACGGCCAGCGCTGGCAGTAGGGATCGTCGCGGGTGGGCTGCTGCTGGCGGGTGTCGGCTATGCGACCTTCAAGGACCAGTTCCTGCCCGACTTCCGCGAAACCGATTTCCTGATGCACTTCGTCGAGAAGCCGGGGACGTCGATCGAGGCGATGGACCGGATCACGATCCGCGCGTCGAAGGAGCTGCGCAGCATCCCCGGCGTCCGCAACTTCGGCGCGCATATCGGTCGCGCCGAACAGGCCGACGAGGTGGTCGGCCCCAACTTCACCGAACTCTGGATCAGCCTGGACGAGAATGCCGATTACGATGCGTCGGTGAAGCGCATCAAGGAGGTGGTCGAGGGCTATCCCGGCCTCTATCGCGACGTGCTCACCTATTTGCGCGAGCGGATCAAGGAGGTGCTGACCGGCGCGGGCGCGACGATCGTCGTGCGCATCTACGGCCCGGATCAGGCGGAGCTGCGCGCGGCCGGGGCCCGTGTCCGCGAGGCGATCGGCGGCATCCCGGGCGTGTCCGACCTGAAGCTGGAATCCCAAGTGCTGGTGCCGCAAATCCGCATCCGGCCGCGCGCGGGCGAACTGGCGCGGTTCGGCCTGACCGCGGGCGAGGTCCGCCGGCAGGCGCAGGTGCTCGTCGCGCAGGCCAAGGTCGGTGAAATCTACCGCGACCAGCGTGCCTTCGACGTGGCAATCTGGGGCGAGCCCGCCGTGCGTAACAGCGTCCACGCCTTGCGCGACCTGATGATCCAGGTGCCCGCTCCCGGCAATGCGGCCGCCGGGGCGCCGGTGCGGCTCGGCGACATCGCCGATATCGAGATCGCGCCCGCACCTAACGAAGTGAAGCGCGAGAACGGCCAGCGCCGGCTCGACGTGACGCTGAACGTCGCTGGCGCGGACTTGGGCACGGTCGCGCAGGCGGTTGATGCCGCGGTTGCGAAGGTGCCCTTCGCGACCGGCTACCATCCGCAGGTACTGGGCGAATATGCCGCATTGAAGGAGTCGCGCAGCCGCCTCTGGAGCATCGGTGCGCTGTGCCTCGTCGGCATCCTGCTGCTGGTGTGGATGGAGTTCCGCTCGCGCCGGATCACCGCGCTGGTCGGTGTCAGCCTGCCGTTCGCGCTGGTAGGCGGGGTGGTCGCCGTCGCCGTCACCGGCGGGGTGCTGTCGCTTGGCTCGCTGGTCGGCTTCGTCACCGTCATCGGCATCGCCGCGCGCAACGGCATCATGCTCTTGTCGCACTACCGGCATCTCGAACGGCACGAGGGCATGACGTTCGGGCGCGAGCTGGTGCTGCGTGGCGCGGAAGAGCGACTGGTGCCGATCCTGATGACCGCCGCCTGCGCGGGACTGGCACTGGTGCCGCTGATCGTCGCGGGCAACGCGCCAGGGCACGAGATCGAGCATCCGATGGCGATCGTGATCCTCGGCGGCCTTATCTCGTCGACCGCGCTCAACCTGCTGCTGCTGCCCGCGCTCTATGCCCGCTATGGCGAGGACCGCACCGTGCCGCCTGCCACCGCAGGCAAGGAGGCGCTGGCATGATCCGTCGCCTTCTTCCCGCCGTTGCGCTGCTCGCCTCCGCGTGCATGAGCGTGCCCGCACCTCCGCCGACGATCGCCCCGCCTAGCGCGACGGGCGAATTCGCCCGGCTTCCCGTCGCGTCGATCGCGCCGGTGCCGGATGACTGGTGGCAGCTCTACGACGATCCCGTCCTCGACGGACTGGTGCGATCGGCGCTGGCCGCCAATGCCGATCTGCGCGTGGCCTACGCCAATTTGGACGGTGCGCGCGCCGCTTTGCGGCAGGCACGGGCGGTGCGGCTGCCCCAGACGACGATCGAAAGCGCGCTGGGGGTCGACAACCCCGCCTCGCAACCGAGCGCGTCGGGCAACGTGCCGACGACGGACTATGATATTGCCGCGACGGCGAGCTGGGATCTCGATCTGTTCGGCCGGCTGCGATCGGCCGCGACCGCGGCGGGCGCGGATGCCGAAGCGCAGGCCGCCGTCGTCGACGGCTTGCGCGTTGCCGTGGTGGCCGACACGGTGCTGGCCTATGTCGACCTGTGCGGATCGACCCGCGCCATCGCGACCGCGCGCGAAGTCGCGGCGGCACAGGACCGGTCGGTCGCGCTCGTGCGCGAACAGTTTCGGGCGGGCGAAGTGTCGCCGCTGGAAGTATCACAGGTCGCGACCATTGCCGCTGCCACTCGCGCGGCCATCGCGCCGTTCGAGGCGCAGCGGGCGAACGCGCTGTATCGGCTCGCGACGCTGCAGGGACGCCCCCCAGCGGAAGCGCGTGCTTATGCCTTCACCTGCACCGCCGCGCCGCGCCTCAAGACTGCCGCACCGATCGGCGACGGTACCGCGCTGTTGCTCCGGCGCCCTGACGTCCGCGAGGCGGAGCGACGCCTTGCCGCAGCTGCGGCGCGGATCGGGGTGGCGCGGGCGGACCTCTACCCGCGCGTCAATCTGGGGGGAGCGATCGGATTGCTGTCGGGCGGGATTAAGGCCGTCGCATCGCCGCTCGTCAGCTGGGCGTTCCCCAATCAGGCGCCCGCCCGCGCTCGCCTGGAGCAAGCCCGCGCGACCGAGCGCGCGGCGCTCGCCGGATGGGACGTGGCCGTGCTCCGTGCTCTGCGCGAGGTAGAGACGGCGCTGGCGGCCTATGATGCTGAGACGCGCCGCAACCTCGATCTGGCGACCGCCTCGCGTGAGGCGCAGGCATACGCGCGGCGGGCCGGTGCGCGGGTCCGCCTCGGCGACGCGCCCGGCCTGCTTCAGGTCGATGCGCAGCGCGCCACCGCGTCGGCGACGCTGCAACAGGTCCAGTCCGATCTGGCGGTGTCGCAGAATGAGGTGGCGCTGTTCCGTGCGCTGGGCGGCGGTTGGCGAACCGACGCCGGCAAGCGATAACCGGGCGATGCGGATATTGATCGTCGAGGATGATGCCGACACCCGCGCCTTCGTGGCGCAGGGGCTGGGCCAGGCCGGGCACCAGGTTGCGGTCAGCGCCGATGGCCGGGATGGCCTGTTCCAGGCGACCGGGGGCGGGTTCGACGCGATCGTGGTCGACCGGATGCTGCCAGGCCTCGACGGCCTCGCCTTGGTCAGGGCGCTGAGGGCGGCCGGCGACGCGACGCCGGTCCTGATGCTGACCGCGGTGGGCGGGATCGCGGATCGCGTGGAGGGACTAGAGGGCGGCGCCGACGATTATCTCGTCAAGCCGTTCGCCTTTTCCGAGCTGGCCGCACGCCTCAATGCGCTGGCGCGCCGGCCGGCACCGCGCGGCGGCGACGCGCACCTGCTCCGGGTCGGCGACATCGTGCTCGACCTGCATCGTCGCACGGTGGAACGGGCCGGACGGCGTGTGACCCTGCAACCGCGCGAGTTCGCGCTGCTGGCCGAGCTGATGCGCAACCCCCGCCGGGTGATGACGCGGACCATGCTGCTCGAACGCGTCTGGGACTTCGACTTCGATCCCAGGACCAACATCGTCGAGACACATCTGAGCCGGCTGCGCTCCAAGCTCAACGCCGGGTTCGACGTGGACGCGATCGAGACGGTGCGCGGCGCGGGCTACATGATCCGGGACGCGTGACGATGATCCGCCGCCTTGGGCGCTCCACCTTCGGCATCGTCGTGCTGGTCGCGCTGGCCTTCGCCGCGGCGACACTCGCGATCGGCGCGGTCGCTTATGAGGTGACGCACGAGGCGCTGGAGGAACAGCTCGACCACCGCGTCGCGGTGGAAACGCGCGCGCTCGTTGCCGAGGCGAGCGAAGCGGGACTGGCGGGGGTGGCCGAGGCCATCCGCCTGCGCGAGGATGCGCGGAACGAAGCCAGTCTCGACTATCTGTTGGTCGACCGCAACGGGCGGACGGTCGCCGCCACCATCGCCCCGCTCGCGCCGCCCGAACCCGGCTACCAGGAGCATTTCGGCTTTCGCCGCGGCGATACCACCGGCGTCGGCCAAGCCCTCGCCACGCCCTTGGCCGGCGGGCTTCTCGTCGTCGTCGCCGATCGTCGCGACCTGGACGCGATCGACAGCAAGCTGGCGGCGCTGTTCGCTGGAGCGCTGGGCGCGGTGCTGGCGCTGGGGATCGGCGCGGCGGTGCTGGTGGGATGGCTCACCCGTCGCCGCCTGTCTCGCATCGATGCGACCGCGCAGGCGATCATCGCCGGAGATCTGATGCAGCGGGTGCTGCGCGACGGGTCCGACAGCGAGTTCGATCGCCTCGCCGCGACGCTCAACCGGATGCTCGACCGAATGGCGGCGCTGATGGACAATCTGCGGCAGGTATCGACCGACGTCGCGCACGACCTGCGCACGCCGCTCACCCGCCTTTGCAACCACCTCGATCGCGCAGCGGCCGGCGATGCGGAGGCGATCGATGCCGCTCGGCGTCAAGCCGACGACCTGCTGGAGATCTTCGCCGCGCTGCTGCGCATCGCCGAGGTGGAAGGACTGGCGAAACGACGCGCGATGGCCGTGATCGACCTGTCGGCGCTGCTCGACGACATGGCCGAAACCTACCGCCCCGATTTCGAGGCCACCGGTCATCACCTCGCGACCGACATCGCTCCCGGTTTGCATGTCGAGGGCGACCGCCGCCTGCTGGCGCAGGCGGTGTCGAACCTGCTGGAAAACTCGCTGCGCCATACACCGGAAGGCACGACGGCAACGCTGTCTGCCCGAACGACGCGCGATGCGATCGAGGTGACGCTGAAGGATGACGGACCAGGCGCTCCGAGCACCGATGCCGAACGCCTGTTCCAGCGCTTTGCCCGCGCTGAAACGTCGCGCTCAACCGATGGGCACGGGCTTGGTCTCGCACTGGTCCGCGCAATCGCTGTCGGGCATGGCGGCAACGCCATCCTGTCGGGAAGCGGCAGCGGGTTCGGCGTCACCATTCGGCTGGCGACCGGTCGACAAGGATGATCCCCGCCCTCAAGGTGCCCCAAAACTCCGGCATAACCAGGTTTTGGGAATGACCCGACTTTCCCATTTCGCGATCACAATGGGGATGCTCAACGGTGCGCTGACGAGGCGTTAGCGTATATCTGGGTCCGCTTTATGTGACGCCCCCATGGAGCTGCTGCGGTGCAGTTTGATAGGGTGCCGTATGGTCTTCCTTGGCTAGGGCTCCAGGCAGACCGACGGGCAATTTTAGCCAAATTTTTAGACGTTCGTTTTCGGCGCAAATCGGACCGGCCAGCGTAGGAACGCTGAGGGTATACCCAAAAGGCACCGGGATCAGGTCAGCCAAGGAAGAATTCTGCGGGAGGGGCGGGCAGGGGGGATCATCAGCTGGACCTTTCGGCGAAGACCTATCGTGGCCATCCTGCCTTTCCCGAAACTCCATGTCCGTAGGGCAATTTCGGGAAAATGGTTTCGGGGACGGATTTTGGGAAAGCGCCGTACCTGAGGCGAAAGGAAGCTCACCAGTCGACGCTCGCCACTCTCTTGCCCTTCGTTTTAGAGAATGGATGGAGGGTTAGACTATCGGGACAACTCGCTTGCGAACTTGCCAGGTGATCGCCTTGCGCAGCACGTGGGATAGCTGCTCGACCGAGTAGGGCTTATGCAGCAGCTCGAACCCGTGCTGCCCATTTTGCGCAAGTACGTGACTATAGCCGCTGGTCAGGATGATCTGCACGTCGGGATAAAGGCGACGAACCTCTCCGCCCAGCTCGATCCCGCCCATGCCGGGCATCACTACATCAGAGAAGATAACGTGGAAGCGGTCGCAGTCTTCCTGCAGTAAGCTGAGCGCAGCGTGTCCGTCCGTCGCCAGGACGCTGTCGTAGCCCAGCTCCGCCAGCGCAGCCGTCGCGAACTCGCCGACTTGCGCGTTATCCTCCACCACGAGGACGCACACGCCTTCACCATCGACCCGCTCGATCGCTTTCAGATCGATCACCTCGCGGCCGTCCGGATAGGCGCGTGGGAGATAAAGGGTAAAGGTCGTGCCCTCGCCCGGCAAGCTATTCACCTTGATATCTCCGCCCGACTGCTTGGCGAAACCAATGACCTGGCTGAGGCCCAAGCCAGTGCCTTCGCCGACGCCCTTCGTGGTGAAAAAAGGCTCGAAGATGCGCTCAACCACATCGGCGGGGATGCCGCTTCCCGTGTCGGTGATGGTGAAGGCCACGAAGTCGCCAATTTGGGCGGCATGCCCCCGAAGCGCCGGGATGCCGGACACAGGTCCTGTCGCGATCGTGAGATGCCCTTCGCCATTCATCGCATCACGGGCGTTGATGCCCATGTTGATGATCGCCGTGTCGAACTGGCTGCGGTCCGCATCGATGAAGAAGGCCGCTTCCGGCACCTTGATGTCGAGGACGATGCGCGACCCGGTCATGGTCCGCACCATGGTGGCGACTTCCTCCAGCGAGCTGCCGGCGTCGAATACCTCCGACCGGAGCGACTGGCGACGCGCGAAGGCGAGAAGCTGACTGGTCAACTTGGCCGC
This sequence comes from Sphingomonas sp. S-NIH.Pt15_0812, assembly GCF_003951315.1. Taxonomy (GTDB): domain Bacteria; phylum Pseudomonadota; class Alphaproteobacteria; order Sphingomonadales; family Sphingomonadaceae; genus Sphingomonas. The sequence goes on along the minus strand of NZ_QLJH01000009.1, from coordinate 20,073 downwards.
TCGCTCCGCCGTATCGCCGATCGCGTCGATGTATCGGCCCCGCTTCTCTGCCGGGAGGTTGTCGCGACGAAGCAGATCAACCGAGCCCCGTATGACGGTCAGCAGGTTGTTGAAGTCGTGCGCCACTCCGCCCGTAAGCTGCCCGATCGCTTCCAGCTTCTGGCTTTGGCGAAGCTGTTCCTGCGCTTCGGCCAGTTCCTCCTCAGCGCGGACCCGATCGTTGATATCGACGCCATGCTGGACCGCACCGACAATGTGCCCCTCCGCATCGCGTAACGGATTGTAGGATATCTCCCACATCGGCACCGCGTGATCCGGATGACCGAACCGCTGGGTGACGGTGAAGTCCTCGCCCGCCAGTGCGCGATCCAGGTAGCTTCCGATAAGCACGCCCTGGTCGGGCAGGAACAGCTCAGGGAAGGTGTCGCCAAGCCGGGCGCGATGCCCGTACACCCGGAAGAACTCGTCGCTGAATGCCTGGTTGAAGGCGATCACGGCATGGTGCGCGTCGAACGCGCACACCGGGTTGGGGTCGGATCGAACGATATCCTGGTACAGCTGCAACGCGGTCGATCCCTCCCGCTCGCGTTCCTTGCGCTGGGTTTCCTCCATGGCGATGCACAGCAGCGCCACGATCTCGCCCTGATCGCTGTGTACGGGTGAGAAGGAGAAGGTCCAGAAGGTTTCGACCATGCCGCAGCCGTCGCGATCCATTAGCAGCGGCCGCTCGGTGAACTTCGATGCGGTGCCCGCAAACGTCTGGTCGATCGCGTCGCGCACGTCCTCGTACACGTCGGCCCACACATCCGCGAAACGGCGTCCGATCGCACCAGTCAGCTTGTTGCCGAGCTGCGGCACGTAAGCGTCGTTGAAGAAGAACAGCCGCTCCGGCCCCCATGCGAACCACATCGCTTCCGGCGATGCGAGGATCAGCGACAGCAGGAAGCGGAAGGTCGCCGGCCATTGTTCCTGCGAACCGAGCGGGGACTCACCCCAATCGAACGCGCGCAACTGGCATGACGCCTTGCCATCTCCGGCGAACGAAAGCGGATCAGTCATTTACGATGCGTAGTGCATTCCTCTCGATCCGGCCATGACTTGCCAGCCCTCAATGATCGTCAATCAACCGTGCTGTAGGAATGCTCCGGTCGCCCTGATCCCCGACCGTCAACTGGAACTCCTGATCTGAAGAAGCCTTATGCGGCCAACTTGTGGAGCGAGGCGATTACACGGTCCTGCCGGTACGGTTTCGGGAAGAACACCGTCTCCGCCGGCATGACCGTCCGCGGCGGGAGGGGCTTCCCCGATGTCATGATGATCTTGATCGGCGGCCACCGGTCGCGGATGCACGCGGCCAGTTTGATGCCGTCCAGCCCGCCGGGCATGTCGATGTCGGTGAAGACGATCCGGATGTCCGGCCTGCTCTCCAGAATCGTGATAGCCTCAGCAGCATTCGCCGCTTCCAGCGGTTCGTAGCCGGCGTCCTCGACTACTTGGGCCGCGAATAGCCGCAGCAGCGGCTCGTCCTCAACGACGAGGACAATCGGTACGGAGCCTTGATGGGAGATGGTCATCGGTTCCTGCTACGCCTGTGCCAGATGCTCGACGGAGGCCCGCAGGTCGGCCTCGAATCCACCCGGTTTATAACGAAGTTCGGTTCCGCCCGTTCCGGTCAGGCCGAGCCGTATCAGCTTGGAGCCGAAGCCTTTCCGGCTCGGCGCGACGACCGGCGGACCGCCGCGCTCGCGCCAGCGAACGATCAGCGATGCAGTGGGGCCGCTGCCCTCGATGATCCATGTGAGTTCGACGTGTCCGCCCTCCATACAGAGCGAGCCATATTTGCACGCATTCGTCATCAGCTCGTGAATGACGAGCGAAAAAGACAGCGCGGCGCGCGCGCCCAGCGGCACCGAAGGACCATCAAGGGTCACGCGCTCGCCGAAGCCGACCGTCTCCACCACCGCCTCGGCAACAGTCCGCAGGTCCGCGTCCTTCCAGCTTTTTTGCAACAGCACGTCATGCGCGGCGCTCAGCGCGACTAGGCGGCGCTCGAAACTCTCCACGGGCTCGCGTTCGGATACGGCGCGCAGCGTCTGGCTGGCGATCGCCTGCACCATCGCGAGCATGTTCTTGAGGCGATGGTTGATCTCGCCGTTGAGGATGCTTTGCTGCTGCTCGGCACGCAGGCGGGCGACACCGGCTTCGAGACGGTCCGCAACGCTGCGGAGGAACAGCAGCTCGTCGGGCGTCCATGTCCGTGGTCGTGCGGCATTGACGATGAAGATGGCGACCGTGCGCCCGCGTTCCAGAACCGGCATGTTCACCAGCGCGCCGATATCCAGTGCGTACATCGCAGCGGTATTGGCCGACGTGCGGTGATCGGTCGCCACGTCCTCGATGACCAGTGGTTCGCCGGCTACCAGATCGGCGCGCAAAGCGCCGTAATCCGCGAAGCGGTGACGCCCGGCGATGCTGGCGACGCCCGGCGCGGTCCAGTCCGCTTCGACATCGACGATTTCCACGTCGGGATCGACTAGGCCGAAGCTCGCTCGCTCCACCTGAAGGACGCGACCGACGACGGCAGCCGCTGCGGAGGTCATTTCGACTGCCTCCTCGCTGGCGCGGATGCACTCGCTGATTTCGATCAATGCCGATTGCAGTTCCAGCAGGCGGGCGCTGATCTGTCCGGCGCGTCGAAGGTCAAGCTGGTCGGACACCTGCCGTCCGAGCGCGCGCAGGAGCGTCAACTGTTCGGGCGTCAGGCCTTCCGGGCGCGGTACCGTATCGATCACGCATAGACGTCCGACGACGACACCGGAGCGCAGAACCAGCGGCGCGCCGGCGTAGAAGCGGAACGCCCGCTCGCCGGTCACCAGCGGATTCTTTGCAGTGCGGGGATCGCAGGTCAGATCGGGAATGACGAGCATATCGGCTTCATCGATGTCGATCTGGCACACCGACTGGGCGATTTCTGTCTCTCCCACGTCCAGGCCTACGCGCGCCTTGAACCATTGCCGGTTATGATCGAGGAGACTGATAAGCGCGATCGGCGTGTCACACGTCCGCGACGCAATGAACACGATGTCGTCGAACGCCTGCTCTTCAAGAGTGTCGAGCACCGCCAATTCTCTTAGCGCGCCTGCACGACGTGCAGCCTGACTCTGTGGCAATCCCCGCCCCTTTCAATAGCATGGCCGTCCCCCCGGACCTGCATAGCCTTAGCTAGGTATGAGGCGGGCGGATACGAGAGAATTGCAGCGCAGGACGCTGGCCAAATTTGAGGCGATTAAACGGGTGCGCGGCGGAGGCCGTCGTTTCAGATCAGGGCTGCCGGCGTATCAACTCGGACATCGTATCGAGATTTTGAGAAGGTCATTCCTTTCCCGATATTCGATCCCGCTGAGAAAGCCTGAGCTATCTCAATCGCCGTTCATTTTGGAAATGGGTAGTTGGAATCGAGCATCGGGGGCGTCCCCGATACTCGATTCAGAACGGGTTTCCGTTACTGTTTGACCTGCCGTTGAACGACATTGCCCACCGCGTCCGGCTGACCGGAAGCGATCACCAGATAGCGGCGCGATCCTGCGGGGGCGGCCTGCGTGACGATCTGTCGTAGCGGTCCAACCGCATTCACGATCGAACCGCCGGCGGGGTTGGTCATGAACTTGGCCAGCGGTTCGACCGGGCCGTCACCATCGGGGTTGGTAGCCAGGCCCAACACGAACGGCATCTTTGGCGGCAGGCCTGCGACGGCGGCTTGCAGGATCTGCACCTGCCCCTGATCGAACAACGTCACCTGGCTTCGTCCGGTGCCGGAAAGCGTCAGCTGAACCTTCTCGCCTGCCTTGGCGAGCGGTTGAAGACCGGCCATGCCGTCGCCTGACGGCACCGCACCCGGGACATAGGCGACCCCTTGCGGGCCTTGCCCGATCGGCACGGTGGCGATGACCTTGTTCGTCGCGGTGTCGATCGCGGCCACCGCATCGGCATTCTCCAGGCCGACATAGATGCGGCTGCCGTCACCCGAGGGCCACAGGCCGTGCGGCAACGCGCCGACCGGAATCGTCGCGACTTGGGTGAAATCATCGGTGCGGAACACCTTCACGACATTCTCGGTGCCGACCGTCACATAGGCGAACTGCCCGCGCGGCGTCTTCGCGATATTGACGTGGTTGGTGATCGCACCCGTCGCGAAACTCTTCAGCACCGCGAACGGAGGCTTGGCGTCGAACACCATGACCTTGCCGATGTCCTTCAGCGTCAGCCAGACCTGCTTGCCATCGGGCGTCGCGGCGATGTCGGGGCAGAAGGGACTTTCCTGCTTCACCCGGCCGACGATCTGCTTCGACGCGGTGTCGATCACCAGGGTTTCGGGCGAGAAGCTGGAACAGACATAGCCATACTTCCCGTCCGGGGAGAAGATCGTCATGCCGGGACCGTTCGGGACGGCAATGCGCCCTGTCTCCTTGTAGGTCGTGCCATCGAGGACGGCGATATAGTCCTCACCGCGCACGCTGACCCAGACCTCCCGGCCATCGGGGCGGAAGAAGGCCTCGTGCGGGCTGCGGCCAACATAGGTGGTGTGCCGCACGCTGTTGGTGGCGGTGTCGATGAAGCTGACCGCATTCGATCCGATCGACACGACAGCGAGCGTCCGCCGGTCGGGCGAGAAGCCCATGCCGTGGACCAGCAACTGCCCGCGATACAGCGGGCTGAGGTTCACCGGCGTCGGATCGCCCAGCTTGATGACGCCGAGCAGCCGGTTGGCGGATGGATCGATGACCGACACGGTGTTGGAAAACTGGTCCGAGGTATAGAATCGGTCGCTGGGCGACACGGGCATGTCGGGCTGGGCGTTCGGCACCTGCTGCGCGGTGACCGCGACGGGGGCCAGCATGGTGCCGGCAAGGGCTGCGAGGATCAGCTGCTTCACCGATGGGTTCCTTCCGGGTGGTGGTATTGAGGCGCAGCGGGAGCGCCGCCCTTCTCGTTTAGAATGGCCTGCATCACGGCGATCTCCTGCCGCTGTTCGACGATGATTCCCTGCGCCAGGCGGCGCAGCCGCTCGTCCTTGCCGAAGCGGAGTTCCGCCTCGGCCATGTCGATGGCGCCCTGATGGTGCGGGATCATCATCGCGGCAAAGTCGCGGTCGGGATCGCCAGTCGATGGAACTGCCATCGCCTGATGCATGCGCTGCATTGCGCCGGCCATCGCGGTGGCGAAGTCGCTGGTCTGGGCCAGCGCCGCCCCGCTGAACAGAGCGGCAGCGGCGAGCGCTGTCTTGAGCGGGATTCTCACGATATCGGCAACTCCATTCGGTCGGACACGGCGGATCCACGCATCCGGCTCAACATAAACCCATGGTATTCGATCCGCTTCGGCCGCGATTGGCCGTCAGGCGATGTGCAACAGCGCCAGCAGGGACACGCTGATCGCGCCCAGGCCGAGCAGCGACAGCACCACGGCAGTCGTCACCTTGCCGCCTGCCTTGGCGACAGTGCGAACGTCCACGCCAAGTCCCAGCGCTGCCATCGACACCACAGTCAGCAAGGTGGCGATGCGGCCGATCGGCGGAATCGCGGCGGTCGGCACCAGCCCGAACGACCGGCAGGCGACCATCACGAGAAAACCGACGATGAACCACGGGACCAGATGGGCGAGGTCGAACTTCCTTGGCGCTGCGGTGCCTGCCACAAACTCTCCCGCGGGCGGTTCCTGCGGGGCAAGGCGCGGTGCGATCAGCGACAGGACGAGGCAGACCGGCCCCAGCATCAGCACGCGGACGAGCTTGACCAGCGTCCCCATCTGCACAGCCGCAGCGCCCAGTGGCGAGGCGGCCGCAATCACCTGCGGCACCGCGTACACGGTCAGTCCGGCCAGCGCCCCGAAGGCGATGCCGCTCATGCCGAGCGCGATCCCGAGCAGCGGCAGCCCCAGCACCACGACGACACCCAGCACGGCGGTGAAAGCGATGGAAGCGGCGACGTCATCGCTGTCAGCCTCGATCACCGGTGCCACCGCGGCGATGGCCGAGTTGCCACAGATCGAATTGCCGCATGCGATCAGCAGCGCCATGCGCGTCGGCAGGCCGAGCAGGCGACCGATGCCGAAGCTGAGCAGGATCGCGCTGGCCACCACGCCGGCGATGCCGACAAGCAGGGGTACGCCAGCGGCCAGGATGGTGGCGGCGCTGACCGAGGCCCCGAGCAGGACGACCGCGACCTCCAGCAGATATTTGGCGCTAAACGCGATGCCGTCGTGCCATCTGTCACTGGGCGTCCACAAGCTGCGGATCGCGGTGCCGATCAGGATGGCGAGCACCAGCGCCTCCAGCCACGCCTTGCCCGCGATGGCGCGCTCGCCGGCTTCCAGCGCATAGGCGGCGCCGGTCACGGCCAGGCACAGACCGATACCCGGCAAAAGGGCGAGCAGTCGGTCAGACCGGCCGATGGCTACAGCAGTGGGTCGGGCAACGGTGGTCACGGGGGATGTTCCTTCCGCCGCATCATCTATGCCGCGATCACCGATCGATCCAACGCATGTATATTGTGATTCCGATCGCCAAATTTGATCGATCGCGGTAGCAACGCTCAATGACGCTGGAGCAGCTTCGCACCTTTGTCGCCGTGGCCGAGCGCCAGCATATGACGGCGGCTGCCCGCGCCCTAAACGTCACCCAGTCAGCGGCCTCAGCGGCCATTGCCGCACTGGAGGAACGGCATGCGATCAAGCTGTTCCACCGCGTCGGGCGCGGTATCATGCTGACCGAGGCCGGGCGAATGTTCCTGGCAGAAGCGCGCGGCGTTCTGGCGCGGGCGGAAGCGGCCGAGACGGTGCTGCGTGAACTGGGCGGGCTGGAGCGCGGCACGCTCCGGGTCGTCGCCAGCCAGACCATCGCCGCTTATTGGCTGCCGCCCTTCCTCGCGACCTTCCACGCGCGTCACCCGGCGATCGATATCGACCTTGCGATCGGCAACAGCGAGCAGGCAGCCGCCCGCGTCCATGACGGTGAGGCGGACCTGGGCATCGTCGAGGGGCAGATCGACGATCCGGCGCTGGCGCACTGGCCGATCGGCGAGGATCGGTTGCTACTGGTCGGAGCCAGCCCGTTCGGGAATGCGCCGATCGACGCCGATTGGCTGCGTCAGGCGCGCTGGGTGCTGCGCGAATCGGGGTCCGGCACGCGCTCGACGTTCGACCGCCACCTGCGCCGCTTGGGTGTCGATCCGACCACGCTCGACGTGGCACTGACAATGCCCTCTAACGAGAGCGTCCGGACGGCTGTGGAGGCGGGGGCGGGCGTCGCCGTCCTGTCGGCGCTGGCGGTGGGACCGGCCATTGAGGCAGGTACGCTGCACGTCGCCCCGACCGCGTTCGAGCCTCGCCCCTTCTTCGGATTACGACACAAGGAGCGCTACCGCACGAAAGCTGCGGACGCTTTGCTGAACGTGATCGCCTCGCGATAGGTTTCCCAATATTCGATCGATTCCGAGAACGCCCGCACCGTCTCGCTGGCCGTTCCAGACCGTGCGAAAAGGCACGTCTGCGATTCCGCCTGATCGCGGATCGGCGTATGCTGTGAGCATGGCATACATCGAAGGTCACGCGCGCGACCAGGCGCTGATGCTGACGGCCGGCAATGTCAGCGATGTGAAATCAGCGCCTGCGCTTCTCGAACGGGCCGGTCGCATGCTCTACCTCCTTGCTGACAAAGGCTACGACGCCGACCGGCTCCTTCGTTTGGCCCGCGATGCCGGCGCCGTCCCGGTCATCCCGGGCCGGCGCAACCCCAAGCGCGCCATCCGCTACGACAAAAACCGCTACGCCGGCCGCCACCTCATCGAGAACGCCTTCTGCCGCCTCAAGGACTTCCGCCGTGTCGCCACCGGCTATGACAAGCTCGCTGCCAACTTCCTCTGCGGTGTGGCCCTCGCTACCGCAGTCGCGTTCTGGCTATGACGGCGTTGAAAAGTGAAGGTAGATCATGACCGAAGATAAAGCCACGTCAGGCCCATATTTGCTGCCTGGAACTCTTGTTCGGTATGGCGGTCTTGAGCAAGGTGGCCCGGAATACGGGGTGGTCATCCACTGCTGGCTCGACGACGAAATTAACGCTTATGACTGTTATGTCGCCTTCTTCTGCAACGAGGAACCAGCGGGGAAGCGTCCCAAAAAGCCGTAAAATCCTACGCTATGCCTCGTCGTCACTGACAATTATCCGCTTATCGGATAATTGGGTCTGGACCCTAGCAATCGACGATCGAAGGATTTGGCGTGGACAGTCGCAAGGCGCTGAGGGTGCTGGAGAAGATGGTGACCGATAGAGACCTGCGAAGGATCAGCAGCGACGCCCGCCTGACCAAGGGTATCCGATAGTTGACTAGGTCGGAGCGGCAGGTGCGGTCAATCTCGGCACTCCGTCGCCGAGTTCCAGGGCGGGCGTCTCAGCCTCAGGATGCGGGGCAAGCGCGAGCCACTCTGGTCCTCGAGGGATCGTTCGTTAGCAGCGGCATTAGCAAGCCCGTTTATGCAGGCCGTTTAAGGATCGAGGCGGCTTCGACGGAGCGCTTCCTCACATTCCGCCAGCAGCGCGCGACCAGCGTGTTGTTCTGTCGATCCGCCTCAGCTAGCGCATCCCGCACCATACCGAGGAGACGCTCTAGGTTTTTGCTATCAGGCATTTTAGCACCAAGCTGGCGAGGGGTAGGCAGCCAACATAATGCTGGTATCACGTCCATTGCGTAGTGACCACCGCTCCGCTTGCTAGGAGCTGGCTATGGCTGCATTCAATGATACCCTTGATTTGGCCAAAACACAGGTTGCATTGCGGGCATTGCGTTACGGTCACTTTCCAGCAGATATATTCGATGAGTATGCTTGGGACATGATGCTTCACATGTACATTGCCGGCCTGAGATGTCAAATTATGTACATTGACAATATTGTCAACTTGACGTCAAAAAATAAATCAATCGGAGATCGCTGGATCAAGCATTTGACTAACGAAGGCATGGCTGAAACGGACGGTGACAAAATTAGGCTTTCAGATGACGCCTTTGATCGCATGAATTTTTATCATGAGCGGTCGCTGGAACTAATTGAAAAATAGACCTGGGCTAGATTACGCGGTAAGCCGTGGCGTGTAACACACGCATCACGTGAGCTGGGGCTTGCTGGTTCGTCGTTTCTGGTACGCGTCTCTGCGTTGGCGACGTTAATGCCGGGCACATGGTTCCTTCCTAGGTGTTTGATCCCACGGTTTGATAGTGCGATCCTTTCGTTGGAATGGAAGCCGTGCGGGACAGGTACGCCGTCCGAGCAGCGATACAGCGATCGCAAGCTTCGCTCGCGATGCTAAGCCGTGAACTGGGGATCAACCCGAAGACGGTCGCGAAGTAGCGGAAGCGGGTAACTGTTGAGGAGCTGAATAACGGGCCGAAGGCCCCTCATTCCAGTAACGGCTCGATAAAAACCCGGATCGTCGCGACGGCAACAGGGCGGAGGGCCTTCAGAGGTCGTGTCGTGGCGTTACAGCCACTTGCCTCCGGGTGTGTGCCCACTACCGCGTATCTGGTAGAATTAGACATTAAATCCACTGTGTATGGATATTAAAATCACGTCTTTTCGCTGGGCTTTTCTAGCGACCGATGTTCGGCCTTTGGCCCGATCGCGAGACTTCCCGCCGCCTCGGATGCATCAAGTGGAGCATAGAAGCGGAGGTGAACGGACGCCTGAGCGGGGGTGGAAAAGGGGCGTGAATGCCCGTTTACGGGTCACACCTGGATCCATAAGGGCAATATGCCGGCCGACTTCGACCATTCTTATATTCGCTTTGGGGAGGCAGGCATGCGATCATGCCGACTTCCTCGCTTCCGCTCGTTCTAACCTTGAAAGGACCGACGCGGTTCCGGTGGCCGCGTCTCGGTGTTCAGTCCCGGCATTTGGTGGATCGGATCAACGATAAACCGGCCTGATCAGCAATTTCGGTATTTTTGAGGCGATCGACAATCACGTTTCCGATCGTCATACGCCGAAAGTGACCGCCGTACGTTGAGCCCTTCCCCGAAGCGATAGATAGAAGGCGAACAGACCAATGGCCGAGGTTGTGATCTCCCCCAGTGGACCTGGGGCTATGGAAACCGGCCTCATGATCGATGAGACGGGTACCCGGTTTGTCGTCCTGACATTCAAGGAGCCCGAAGCCGACCCTGTGATCGTCACCTTCACCGTGCCGCTGTTCGAAAAGTACGCAACGCACCTTCAAACAGTTGCCGAAGCGGCAACCGACGAAGCAAATTGGGATACGTCCAGCTAATTCAGTGGCTGCGTTTGGCGGCGCCCTGCCCTACCTGCCGAGAACCGCTTGTTCTGCCTCGCGCCGAGCAATTGGTGCCGCGATCTGGCAACGAAGGATGCCCGCATGCCATGCGCAAGGGTTTGTTGCGCCAACAGGCACTCTCCTGGGAAACATGCACATGCCGATACAACGATAGATCGATGTGTGGTACGGGCCGATACGCTGTAGCAGTTCTGCCATACCGACAGCTAGCTACGTATATTTGTCGCGGTGATGGCAACGTCCGCCTTTGTCAGAGCGGCATCGGTCGTATAGATTTCTGCATCGAGTTCGATCGCCAGAGCCAGGCAAGCGCGATCTCCCAGCGATAGGCCGAGCGGCCGGGTGGCGGGACGCAGGTCACCGATCAGCATCGCCTGACCGGGGGTCAACGGCCGGACGTCGAGATGCAGTCCGCCCAGGGCTTCCTTGACCTCATCGAGCGAAAGGCCACGTTCGCGCAGCTTGGACACAACCTCTGCGAGGTTCGTGGCACCAATCAATGATCGGGTTAAAACCTCTGCGACCCTATCGGCTCCGGGCTCATCATTGAGCAGGCAGAGGAGCGCTGATGCATCGAGTACGATCCTGTTACTCACACTCAGCCTCTGCACGCCGGTCCATGATCAGCTCATCAGCCAAGTTCGATCCTTCGGGGATATGTCGACGCAGGATAGCCCGTGCACGCTCCAATGCTTTCGATATGGATCGTACCCGCAGCTCGCCGTTGTCGATATCAACCATGACGGTATCCCCAGCGCCAATACCAAGCTCTCGACGCATGACGGCTGGTATGACCAATTTTCCGCCTTCGACTATCTTGACCCGCTGCGCTTCCACCTTGCCAATTCCTCATTACGACCCAGCAATGAAAAAGGTACCACAACCTCGATCTGGTGTCATTGCAGAATGACATTCGAAGTGTCGGTCTGAGTACGATATTCTAGATGCGACGTTCAGAGAGCGACTAATGGCTCATATGAGCCGGTTAGCTTGGCTAGGCTACGCAGCACGGCTACTCCCGGTTAGTAGCCATAACCGCGAGACATAGCTATCTTGGGTATACCCCCTTTAGCCGAGGAACGATGACGGACCAGCAAAACAGCAATGCGGTGAGGGCGGCGCGCGTGTACCTGCGGGTCAGCACCGACGAACAGGATCTGGCGCGGCAGGAGTCGATCGTGGCCGGAGCGCGGGCAGCCGGCTTCTATGTAGCAGCGGTGTACCGGGAAAAGGCGTCGGGGGCGCGGCCCGACCGGCCTGAGTTGCTGCGCATGGTTGAAGACCTCCAGCCCGGGGAGGTTGTCATTGCCGAGAAGATCGACCGGATCAGCCGTTTGCCATTGCCTGAGGCGGAACTGCTGGTTGCAACGATCCGAGGGAAGGGCGCGCGGCTGGCAGTGCCGGGGATCGTCGATTTGTCGGATCTGGTGGCTGACAGCGCCGGTGTCGCGCGCATCGTGCTCGAAGCTGTACAGGACATGTTGCTGCGGGTTGCATTGCAGACCGCGCGTGACGACTATGAAACCCGGCGAGAGCGGCAGCGTGAGGGCATCGAGATTGCAAAGCGGGCAGGGCGCTATACCGGTCGCAAGCCCGACCTGGCGCATCACCGCCGGATTATCGGTCTCCGTGAAGCCGGCATGAGCATTGCCAAAACAGCTGACCTCGCCGGCTGCAGCATCGCGCAGGTCAAACGCGTAACGGCACTGCATCGGGCCAAGCTTGCGACCCAATCTGACCATCAAATGTCGGAACAAACCGAAGCCATGGAAGCCAGTGGACCGTAAACAAACAGCGGCGAGGGAGTTTGCTTCAGCCTTGATCTCGCCCCGTTTTGACAAGGGAGGCAATCATCGTTTTATAAAGAGTGCGAACCGAACGGCCTGCCGCTCCGGTTCGGCGCTCCGATGTCCCCCCGACATTCGGAGCGCCTCATGTCTCTACACCGGCGATGACGACTGCGGAGGGTCACTAAACCTTGTTGACGGTATCGAGGGCCTCCAACAGGTCGTCGGCAAAGCTGTCCGCTTTTGTTGGCATTGCCGTACGCAATGCTTGACCAAGCAGCAAAGCCGCATTGCCGTGCCGATCGGCATCACTTTTGGTCACCCGTCGGCGGATGCCAAGCGTACTGAGCCGCCCCTTGACCATGCTATGTGTGGCGCCAAACGCTTTGCAGATGTCGTCGATGCTCTCACCGTCGACATAGCGCCTGGCCAGTTCAATCTCTTTCTCACGTGTCCAGAACAATCGGGTCATTGACACTCAAGGGCAGGTTCCGCGGCGGCCACGCTGCCGCACTCACATCATAAAGCCGGATTTATGGCGACGCCCGCTCTGATGTCGATAGACCGGGATTAAACGCCTTCATGCGTGAGTGATGCCTTGTAGCCGTCGCGCCTTGGAAAAGGGCGGGTGGAGGTGACCCGCCCTTTCTTCTTCACTCGGCAGCGTCGTCCGCTGCCGCCTTGGGCTTGCGACCAAGGCCGATCGTCTTGGCCATGGCGCTGCGGCTCTCGCTATAGGCGGGTGCGACCATCGGATAGTCGGCCTTGAGACCGTAGCGCTCGCGGTACTCCTGCGGGGTCAGGCCGTTGGTGGCGAGGTGGCGACGCAGCGTCTTGTACGGCTTGCCATCGATCATCGAGATGATGTGATCACGCGAGGCCAGCGACTTGCGCACGCTGACGGCAGGGATCACGTCCTCATTGCTCGGCTCAGGCGTGTTGGCCTCCGGCGAGGAGAGGTTCGCCAAGGCATTGTGCATCGACCGCAGGAAGGCAGGCACGTCTTCGGAGCTGGTGCGAGTGCTGGGATTGCTCAGCCAGGCAATGGTCAGCTCGGTCGCCAGCTCAACAATATTCGTTTGCTCAGTCATACATCATACTCACGTCAACATGTCCGCATAGCGCGCACTAGAGGCTGATATGACGCTTTCTCATCTCCGCCAAGACTATTTGGCCGATCACAGACATCGGCTGGCTTCGAAATATATCTGCGATATCAAGCAGATCCTCATTGTCCAGGCTCAGCAGTGAGGTTTCAACATCGGCAAGACGCATCGCTGCTTGCTCACGGGCATGGTCGAGCCGCTTCATTCGAGATTTCAGCATGGCCATGCCTGTAGCATGAGCCATGCGGTTAGGGCAGGGGCCCGGATGCCGATAATGGGACACAGTTGAAGCGCGTAATCTTGCCTCAGGCTGCGGCGGCAACCGTTTTCCTGCCGATCGTAGCGGCCGCTATCGCGCCAGCAGCAAGGTCGGCCAAGGGCAAATCGCGGTGATCGATCCACCACTGGGCCTCTGTAACGGCAGCGCAAGCTCTGCATGCCTCTGGCGTGCCGTCCTCACGATCAGCAAGCAGGCTGGTGAGGCGAGTGACCCGGATGCTCTCTGCCCAGGCGACCTGACGCGGACTGCCACTGAGGTTGGCAAGCGCAAGGTGGGCAAGCGTTGCAGCCTGTTCCGCACCATAAGCCGTGCTGCTCACCTGTCTGGCTGCCCGTCGACAATTATCGCAAGGTGCACTTTCCAGCCGAGCGATCTTACGCAGCTGCTGCTGCGTGAACCCCAGCACGTGGTGGATCTGCAGGTGGCCGCAGGCATGGGTGATGGTGTGATCCATGTCGTAATCATGCCGGCGGCCGGGTTCCCCGCAAGCCGCATGAGTCAGGCTGAATCAAATGCGCGACGGGGCGTTTCAGCTATACAGCGATGAGCTGCGCACTTGGCTGCTTAACTCCGCTTCTGCCTATCAGGCAGTGGCGCACCTGCTATGTGAGTTGCACACTCGGGCCGATAATGTGGGATTGGTGGAGATTGGGCGGTGCCGTATTCCGTTGAGCCAACAGGATATCGGCGACGCCGTCGGCATCACCAGCGTCCACACCAATCGCGTTTTGCAGAAGCTGCGCAACGAAGGGCTTGTTGAGTTTAGCCATGGAACTCTGCGCATCCAGGATGTAGATGCCCTACGTAGGGCGTGCGATTTCAGACCCGCTTATCTTCACCCGATCGAGGCATGGGCATGACACAGCAACCACCTGCCGAACTTGCTCACCTACAGCAATTGCTCGAGGCGGCACTCCGTGAAGCGGATCGCTGCGATCAGGCTGTCGCCGCGCACGTTGCCACGGCAATTGCCCGTCTGGAGGAGTTGATGCGGCTTCCTCAGTCCAAAGCGCGTTGAACCGCAAACAGGACTTCGAGCATATCCGTCACTGCTCGGTATCCTGCGGCGCTCAGAGCAACCCTGCCGTGTTGCTGCTCGACCAGTCCCTGCTTCAGGAGAGCTGCAACCCAGCGCTCCGCCACGATCGGGTGCATATGATCGGTCAGCCCCAAACCTGACGATTTGGGATAAAGTGCTTCGTCTTCGGCAAGGTACAGCTCCAGCAGGATCGTGACTGGGGATGGTGGGTGCAAGCCGGGGGGCAAGCTGCAAGCAATCACACGTGACGATGCCAGCATGCGCTCGGCAAGCTTGATCGTGGAGGTGGTGCTGACCACATGTTCCTTGCCATCAGCGACCTTGAGCGTTCGTGACATAAATTGCCTCCCCCGAAAACATCTACTACGCCCTAATCTGGCCAATATGTGGTAAGGGTCAACGGCAATCGCTTCAATCAAAATCGATGTCAAAGTGGTGGTAACATCTGATCATAATTATTTGTCTGATGGCGACGGGGTTCATCGAAGTATATTTTGCATTGAAGCTGGTCACGCATATGCTGCCTTGTTTAAAGACTATGCGTGTGAGCTGAACAAGCTTCTTGCCATATCAGTGGTGTGCGCAAGGTAGGTCTCGATCGCCGCCAGTGCCTCGGCTGATAAGGTAAGCAGATCGGACAGATCGCCGTCACCGTCGCCGATCACCAACTTCTGCTCCGACATGAAGACCAACCACCGCCGCATAACGGAAGCCGGGCAGGAGATGCGTTTGACCAGCGCATGACCGTCCAGCCGCTGACTTGCAGCATCGGCCACGAACAGGTGGAGTAGAGCATCCCAGGCGAACTCGCCAAACATCTCGTGAGGCAGGCCATCCAGCCGCTGCTTGCGATTGTTCAGGATCGCTTGGGCCAGGCGGGCCTTTCGATCATGCTCCACCATTCCTTTGGTGCCTCCCATCAGCATCTAACGGACGCTAACCGGTGTTGTTCAGATGACAAAGTCTTGATTTCCTACGGTTTTCTGCTCCGTCAGTACAGCGTCATAGGCATCGGCCGGCGTCATCGGCCTGCCAGTGAGATACCCTTGCACATGGCTGCATCCATAGGTCGTCAGCAATTGCAACTGCTCCTTCGTCTCCACGCCTTCGGCGACCACGCCCATGCCAAGGGTTGTGCCGAGTTGGGCCACTGCCTTGATAATCGCCTGTGACGCAGCTGAGGTCGGCGCTGTGTCGACGAAGGTACGATCGATCTTGACCTTATCGAATGGGAAGCGCTCAAAATAGCTGAGCGACGAATAGCCCACGCCGAAATCGTCCATCAGGATCTGAATGCCGAGTGAGCGGAGCTGCTGCAGCTGCCTGAAGGTGCGATCGACGTCGCGGATCAAGAGGCCTTCGGTGACTTCCAGCTGCAGCCGCTCAGATGCCAAACCAGTGTCCTTAAGAACCTGGCGTACGGTTTCACACAACCGGTCGTTCTGGAACTGGAGTGGCGACAGGTTGACGGCCACACGGATGTGGTCTGGCCACCGCGTTGCCTCGTTACAGGCCCTCCGCAGCAATCCGGCACCCAGTTTCTCGATCAGGCCGCATTCCTCGGCAAGGGGGATGAACTCGGACGGAGGGACGCTGCCGCGGACATCATGCGTCCAACGGGCAAGCGCCTCGAAGCTCGTGATGTGTCCGGTCTCAAGCGATCGAACCGGTTGAAAAGCCAGGGTGATGGCATCGGCTTCGATCGCCTCGCGTAAGGCAATCTCGAGCATCTGGTGCTCGCGCATCGTGGCATCCATCGCCTCGCTGTAGAAGCAGGCCGTACCACGGCCCTGATCCTTGGCCCGGTATAAGGCGAGGTCCGAGGCCTGTCGTATGGCGTCGACCGTTTCGGCGTCCCTAGGAAAGAGAGCAACGCCAACACTGGCACCGATATGAGCACGAACCCTGTCAGTTGCGATCGGCTCCTCCAGTGCCGTCACGATTGCGGATGCGACCCGCCGGCAGCGCTTGTCGGCATCGCCACCAATCAACACCATCACGAACTCGTCGCCGCCAACGCGCGCGAGGAGATCACCTGAACTGGCCAAGCCACTCAGGCGCAGAGCAGCCCGCAGCAGGACATCGTCACCCACCAGGTGACCAAACTGGTCGTTGATCGCCTTGAAGCGGTCGAGATCGATGCTGAGCAAGGCAAATGGCGAACGTGCTTCGACCAGCATGCCGAGCCGTTCGATGTAGCTTACCCGGTTTCGTAATCCCGTCAGGGAGTCATACGTTGCCAGTCGAGCAACTTCTGCCTGGGCGCGGCGTGCCTCGGTAACATCTTCGATCAAGCCAAGAAGGTAGCGCGGCTGACCCTCAAGGGAGTCGACCCTCAACCGTTTGGTGCGAAGATGGACTTGCTGACCATCGGTGCGAACATGCTGGCTTTCGTGAACATGGACGCCCGGCACCTCACAGGCAGCGCGATCACGCGCTTCATAGCCTTCACCGCGTCCGGGAAACAATTCGCTGTCCGTCCGGCCGATGAAGTCCGCTTGTGGCAGCTCGGCAATCTCAGCGCCGGCCTTGTTCATCAGCAGATAGCGCTGCGTCTGGACGTCCTTGACGAACAGCATTGCTGGCAGGTGTTCGATGACGGTGTTGAGGAAATCCCAGGCCTGTTCGCGCTCACGTTCGAGCAGCTTACGCGCCGAGATGTCGCGGATGATCGCTGCAAAGGCAGGGGAGCCGCTCTCGCTCTGCCAGCGGCTGAGCGAGAGTTCGATCGGAAACTCAGAGTCATCCGCCTTGACCGCGGTCAACGCAACCATCTGGCCGGCAAGCTTCATGTGCCCGCCCTGCGCAGCGGCGGCAAAGCCGGCGCGGTGCGCTGCTCGAAAGCGCTGGGGTACGATGATGCTGAGTTCGGCGCCGATGGCGTCGGCTGCCGGCCGCCCGAACATCGCCTCGGCCGCTGCATTCCAGAAGGTGATGCGTCCAATCGCGTCCGCGCATAGAATGGCGTCCGAGGTCACATCCACGACCTGGCTGGCAATCAGGCCAATCTGCCGGTTTTGCCGCGCCTCGATCCGGTCGGAGACGATACGGGCGAGCTCGGTGAGCGCCCCGTGCTGCCCATCGGTCAGGCCGACACGGGGCTCATGCCCCATCACGCACAATCGGCCGATACAATGCCCCGTCGAGGTAATGAGGGGTGCCCCGGCATAGAAGCGGATCGCATCATCGCCCTGCGTCAGCGGATTGTCAGCGCAGCGCCTATCGAGATGGGTATCCGGAATAACGAGCAGCGTCGGCCGATCAATCTCCAGGCTGCACAAGGCATGCTCGCGTGGTACCTCCGGGACGCCTACACGCACACGCGACTTGAACCAGCCGCGGTCCGCATCAACCAGCGTGATGGCTGCGCTTGCCGCATCACAGGCGAGTGCTGCGAGCCGGGTAATCTCGTCGAACTCCTGCTGGGGCGGCGTATCGAGGATTTTCATGTTCAGCAGGCTCGTCAGCCGGGCCGTCTCCAGCCCGGTTGCGACAACGCAAGGATCGGTCATGCTGGCACGGTAGAGCGCAACCACTAACTAGTCCTTGCTAACTTTGCTCATGCTCAAAGATGAACGTTATTTAACAATGCACGCGTCCATGGCCCGTGCTTGGTAGTTTGGCGGGAGACGCGCTGATGGTTGAAGTGCGGGCATATGAGCGATAGGCGGCGATGCCAGAAAGACAATCTTGGACCACATGTTGATCACGTCCTGTGACGCAACGAATTATTCGTGTGAGTAGTTGAGGATCGAATGCCGATGGTGGTGGCGAGGCGCAATACAAATCCCATTCTCGCTGTTGGAAGGTGCAAGTGCGTCAGGATGCAATATGAATGAGAAGCCCGACCGGGTAGCGCGTGATGCCTACCTGGTGATGCGTGCCGAAAAAGACACAGAACTTCGTACTTTCAGGAACGCGCTAGCAGAATGGCCGGACAATCGGCAGTCAGAAATACGGCAGGGTATCGCCGAACTGGCTGATGTATTGAAAAACGATATAGACCTGCTCGACAAGCTTATCCAGACGTGGGACGTTGATGCAAGGCAGTGTCCGACAGGATAGTTTGTCGAGACATTATTCAGGCCGCCGCTCTATGGACAATCTGCGCTGCCAAATTTTGCAACTTTGCCAGAGCCTCTGGGTCGATGGCGTGTCGTGGTAGGCGACTGGAGACGCAGAGCGTACCAAGCGCATAGCCTTGCGCATCGATGACCGGGGCAGCAACGAAAAACCGGATCAAGCCCACCCTGACGAACGGGTTGGCGCCAAATCGATCATCCTCCTTTGCATCCGCTAAGCAAAATACCTCCGAGGGTGCGAGGATCGCATATGCAGACATCGACCTCGCGCGATCATAGTGTCCCAATCGCCCCCCCGATGAGGCAATAACGCATTGAACGTCATCATATATGAGGGTGATGCCGGCCCAATCGGCTCGAAACAAATCCTTCGCCAGCACTGATAGCCTGTTCAAGGCGGTGTCGTCGCTATTCTCCAGCAATCCGGATGCGTAGACAGCTTGATTTCGGGCGGGTTCATTTGAAGGCAAGGGCGCGGGATCGTAGATTGTAACGGACAAGTTAGCGCCTCTTTATAATTCTATACGTTTCATTCGTGTGCACACAACACCCCCTTCGAAGCGTAGCGAGCACAGCACGCATGAACATACCAAGGAGAAAGAAGAGCCAATCAGTGTACAACGTGTTAACCAGAAAGTGTCCCATTTTGAGGCATTATGCCTGCGGTTCTTTGCTGTGTATGCCTGACCTGCTTTGTTGTTGGGTATTGCTCAAGCCACTGAATCGCATCAACGATCAAGGTGTTATAAGTGGCCGCTAATCCGCTGCTAACCAATTGGACATAATCCAACATGGGTGTTTACCTCTCTCTACACCCGTATCGGCGCACTCGCGCTTGTCGTCATCTTGGCACTCGCGTCATTGGCTTGGCTGCTGTCCGATGCAGCGCATCAGACTGGCAGTCGCTTTCGCTGGGTAACCCACTCGGCCGCGATCATCGAGACGACCGATGAAGCCTTGGGCGATCTGCGGGAGGCAGAGTCGGGGCAGCGCGGCTTCGTCCTGACCCATGACCCGGCCTATGCGCGGACGTTCGATGAGCGCATCAAGAGTGCCGCCTCCAACATGGCGCGGGTCGTGGCTCTGACCGCCGATAACCCGGTCCAGCATGCCCGCACGCGTGAGATCGCCCGGTTGATGGCGGAGCGATCCATTGCGCTCCGTCGTCCGCTCGATCTGGGTAGGGCAGGGGATTTCGCCGGCGCGCGCGCCTTTGTGGCAAGCGGGGTCGGCCGCGAACTGATGGATGCGATCACCGTCCGTACGCAAGGCTTCCTCGATGAGGAGCGGGCGCTGCAGACGGTGCGGGTCGAGGCGGCGGAACATCGGCTGGCACGCAGCAGGCGGCTGGCGCTGGCGGGCGCATCCATTGTCGCGATCCTCCTCCTGCTGTCCTGCGCTTTGCTGATCCGTGGCATCCGGCGACCGCTGGCCGCGATG
>NZ_QLJH01000089.1 GCF_003951315.1 Sphingomonas sp. S-NIH.Pt15_0812 | reverse complement strand
AAAAACTCCTCTCCCAAAAGAGAGGCACGCTGGCACCAAGCCAGCCACCGCGGGGTGGAGCAGCCCGGTAGCTCGTCAGGCTCATAACCTGAAGGTCACAGG
This sequence comes from Sphingomonas sp. S-NIH.Pt15_0812, assembly GCF_003951315.1. Classification (GTDB taxonomy): domain Bacteria; phylum Pseudomonadota; class Alphaproteobacteria; order Sphingomonadales; family Sphingomonadaceae; genus Sphingomonas. The sequence goes on along the minus strand of NZ_QLJH01000089.1, from coordinate 1,671 downwards.
TTCAAATCCTGTCCCCGCAACCATAACCCCAATAAATGCACCCCTCGACTTGGAAGCATTGGCTTGTCGACGCTTTCACTGTCGGTCCCCTGTTTCTCATCACTTCCGCCTCAAAGCGAACCATCTCGACATTGCAAAGCTTTGAGGTCGGCAAGCCGCTTGTCATCGCAACTCGCTTGGTGGCTGGATGCGATGCCCACCTCCGGGGCATGGCCACGCAGTAGCGATGGCTACCGGATGACCGACCGGCCGCTGCGATCACCGTCTCGGCAGATCGGCGTCGGGACAGTGCGTCGCCGACCTCGATCGCGGCCGTTACGACCGCGATCGAGGTCGCACGCCCATCAGGAGATGGGCACGCCGCCCGTCACCGCCGCGACAACCTGTTCGCCCTTGATGCCCTGATCGACGTCGATCGCCAGCGCCTTGCGGGTGAACGTGTCGACCATTGTCAATGCCTGCAGACGTCGGCCAACGAGCTGTTTCAGCTTGCGGTTCTCGTCCTCGAGTTGCTTGATCCGCCGCAACTCGCCGACACCCATCCGGCGGATGACCTCCGCCACCGGCGTGCTCGTCTCCGCTTGCTTTAGAGCGGTTTCCGGTCCTTCTGAATCATTGAGAATTCTCACAGGCGCGGTTTTCTGATTCAGGCTTCTTGTCGGATTGGAGGCCGGCACGGATGCCGCGAGTGCTGTCACAGGACCTTCGGGTGGTCGCCGCGATTGATGGCGGTATGTCGTGCCGAGCTGCGGCAGCACGGTTCGGGGTGAGTGCGGCAAGCGCGATCCGCTGGCGGCAGTTGGTCGTTCGGCACGGTAGGCCAGCAGCCAAGCCGCAGGGTGGCGACCGTCGTGCGGCCCGGATCGACGCACACGCGACCTTCATCCTGGATGCGGTCAAGGCGAAGGACGACATAACGCTGGCCGAGTTGCAGGTGCTGCTCGCCGAGCGAGGCACGTCGGTCGGGATCGGGACGCTGTGGCGGTTCTTCAACCGGCATCGGATCACGCGCAAAAAAAGACAGCGCACGCCACCGAGCGGGACCGCCCCGATATCCTGAAGCGTCGGGAGCAGTGGTTCGACGGCCCGATCAACCGCGATGCTTTCGTCGCCTATGTCCGCCACGTGCTCGTGCCGGAGTTATTTCCCGACGACATCGTCATCATGGACAACCTGTCGAGCCACAAGGCGCCCGCCGCGCGCGACGCCATCGAAGCGGCGGGCGCCAGGCTGCTCTTCCTTCCGCCCTACAGCCCCGACTTCAACCCGATCGAGCAGGCCTTCTCCAAGCTCAAGGCGCACCTGCGCAAGGTCGCCGAACGCACTATCCACGGCCTGTGGGACGCCATCGGCCGCATCCTCGACCTCTACCCACCACAGGATTGCGCCAACTACTTCGCCAACGCCGGCTACGATCCAGACTGATCGGAAAACGCTTTAGCGCAAACGCAATCTGCTCTTCCGTGTACCTCGACTTCTTCTTGTCCCAGCTCCTTGCCCGCAGGCTCTAAAGGGCCGGAAAACTCTTGCTCAGATCAGGTTAGGGCCGAGACTCAATCACAGTCAGAATGCCAAGGCGGTGGCGATGGCGACGCCTGAGAGGAAGTTGGTGGCGAGTTTGTCGTAGCGAGTGGCGACACGGGGGAAGTCCTTGAGACGGCAGAAGGCGTT
>NZ_QLJH01000088.1 GCF_003951315.1 Sphingomonas sp. S-NIH.Pt15_0812 | reverse complement strand
TCGCCAGGGTCGCGGGCGACTGGCCAGCCAGCCGCTGGGACGAACTCATGCCGTGGAACTGGATGCCGCCAGCAGATCGGCCGACCGCGCAAGCTGCCTGATCTGCGGTCGTCACACCACGCTTACAGAGAATGTAACGCTCTTTCGTTTTATGTGCGCCTCACGAGCCCGCGCCTGGCAGTCTCCAGTCTGTCTGCCAGATGTAGTAGGAGGTGATCGGCCCCCCATCTTTTCCAAGAGCGGGTCGAAAACGACCACGCCTGATGAGCAGGGTGCAGGTCGTTGTGTCCAAGGCTGAGTCACCGCTGGAGACGGCAGGCCGGCATTCTGCAACACGGCCGCTAGCCTCCACCTTCAGAACAGCAACTACGGTCCCTTCCTTACGGTCGACGCGGGCGAGCCTGGGATAGTCGTCAGCACTGATCCAGTCTTGAGGTTGAGCTGGGCCAATAGCGGGTTCCGAAAGCTGTGAGGCTTCATCTCCGCTCAGGGCCAACCGACTGCGCAGATCGTCGGTGCAGGCTGTGAACGCCTTGAAGGCTTTGGCCGTCACACCCGGTGCGACCGCCGCATCAACGCTGCCTGCTTTTACGTGCAATGCCGAGGCCGATGTTAAAGGGGCTTCAGGTTGGACTGCGATTGTAGTCTGCACAATGCGACTATTGCTGCCATCCGGAACCGTGCTGAAGAAGCTAGGGTTCTGAGTGGCGCCAGAGGGGCCAAACAAGATCGACGCAGTGCCATCTTCTCTTGCCCGGTGAGCGTTGTCCACGGCTGCGAGTGTAAGCGTCATCAGGTTAGGATCGCCGAGTACATCGCTTAAGGTGAGCTCGACGGCTTCTTGCCCCGCTCCATACTTCCGGCTCAGCCGACAGTGAGATGCGCCGTACTCAACCGCCCATGGCTGCTTCGATGTTATCAATGCCGCTGCGGCTACCAGTGTCGTGATCATTGCCAATCCCCATTACGCCCAGCCTAGGCGAATAACTCATGCAGCCTTGAATTTGTTGGTGGCAACCAAAATCCACGTGCTTACGGCCTTAGGCGAGCGGCACCTAGTACATCAAAGCGTTGGGCGTCTGCTGTTGAGCGTTTCCGAGCCGGCCGCTTTCGCTCACTTCCAGACGTAGCAGACGGTTTGACAGCCGCCTGAAAGCGGTCATCCCAAGCCGTGAGGAGATGATGCAGATGCGAAGCTATTTTGGTTCAGGGGTGGTACTGACAGTCTGCGTTTGGCTGTTAGCCGCAATGACCATGCTTGGCCCGCTCATGGGCGATTGTCTGCCTGAAATGGGGCATAGCTGCCCTACGGACCACGAACGCAACCTTAGTCTGCTGCAGATTGCGTTTGGAGCGGCCGCCATCAACGTAGCGGCAATTTGGCTTCTGATCCGTCTGCGTCGAGGAGACGACACCTGATCGTATGGCCGCTAAACTATAGTCGCAACCTGAAAGCGGCCTGTCGGCTTACTTCCAGATCCCGACATTCGTCAGTGGATGACCGGGTAGCAAGCCGGTCGTTCGCGACGATGAACAAGCCTCCGAAGTTGGGGAGCGGGAAGGGTAAGTCGAATGACCGATTGTGGGTCACCCCGCCAGATATGCAAGGTGTTGCGCGGTCGATCCAGTCATCGTAGAGATTCGCCGCTGCGAAAAACGGCGGGATGGTTACGTCCACCCTCCGCGCGCACGCCGGTTCTCGCCGGCCAGCGGCTCCACTGATGTCGATGCAGGCACGCCTGCGGGACCAAGGAGCACGGATATATGCGAGAGAACGTC
>NZ_QLJH01000087.1 GCF_003951315.1 Sphingomonas sp. S-NIH.Pt15_0812 | reverse complement strand
GGCGCAGCGTGGAGCCGTTCGACGTCCGCACGCGGAGGCGCGCCGAATAGTCGCCTATATTCTCGGCTAAATTGCGATGGGCTCTCATAGCCGACGGCAAAGCCTGCCGTGCTCGCCGTGGCACCCTCCGCCAGCATCAGGCGTCTGGCCTCCTGCAACCGCAGCTGTTTTTGATACTCCAGCGGCGTCATGCGGGTAATCGCCTTGAAGTGCACGTGGAGCGAGGAGGAGCTCATGCCGGCCTCGGCTGCGACATCATCGATGCGGATCGGCGCGTCGAAACGCCGGCGGATGGCGGCGATCGCACGGCTGACCTGATTGAGATGACTGCCAGCGGTTGCGACGTGACGAAGCATCGGACCGTGCGGTCCGGTGAGCAGACGATAGAGGATCTCGCGCTCGATCAGCGGCGCCAGCGCGCGGATCGTGTCGGGTCGGTCGAGCAGCCCGACCAGTCGGCATGCCGCGTCAATCAGGTCGGGATCGCCTGGGTAGACGCCGAGCACCGGCAAATCCGTACGGGCCATCCCGCCGCCTTCGCTTGCCATGAGATCGGCCAGCATCGCGGCATCGAGATCGATCTTACAGCAGAGATAGGGTCGCTCGGGGCTCGCATCGAGTACATGACCGACCAGCGGCAAGTCTACCGAGACCAAGAGGTAATGGGCCGCGTCATAGACGACGCTGTGCTCTCCAATCGATACCCGCTTCGACCCCTGGGCTATCAGGCAAAGGGAGGCCTCATAGACAGCGGGCGTGGGGGTGCTCGGCGCATCGGCCCGGATCAGCGACACATGCGGCATCGCAGTGCTGCAAATGCCAGTGCCTACGACGTGTCGGTCGATGAGGGCGGAGAGTTCAGCGATCCGGTCCATGTCGACGGTCCTTCTCCTACTCGCGCGTCGTGGGCAAGCACCCGACGTTAACTCTGGAGGATCGTGCAAGCCATTCGGGGGATCGCTCTACCGCCCGACACGGGCGATGGCCCATCTGCGTCCCATCACCACAACGGAAGGACTGCATCATGGCAGGGAATATTGACAAGGTCGTCCTCATCACCGGCGCGTCGAGTGGGATTGGCGAGGCAACTGCGCGCGAACTTGCTGCGGCCGGCGCCCGGCTGTTCATCGGCGCGCGTCGCGGAGAGCGTCTGAAGGCACTGGCGGAGGAACTGGGCGAGACCGTCGCCTGGCGCGAACTCGACGTCACCGACGGCATCGATTTCGACGCGTTCGCGGAGGCCGCTGAAGCGCGCTTCGGACGTGTTGACGTGCTGGTCAACAATGCGGGCGTGATGCCGCTCTCGCCGCTTGCTGCGCTGAAGCGCGACGAGTGGAAGCGGATGGTCGACGTCAACATCCACGGCGTCCTCAATGGCATCGCTGCGGTCCTGCCGCGGTTCGTGGTTCAGCGGAGCGGCCATGTCGTCAATGTCGCCTCGGTCGCGGCGCACATGGTGATGCCGACCGCTGCGGTTTATTGCGCCACCAAGCATGCTGTGCGCGCCATTACCGAGGGCCTGCGGCAGGAGCATGACGACGTCCGTTCGACGTTAATCTCGCCGGGCGTAGTTGCCACCGAGCTGGGTCATGACATCACCGATCCTGAGGTTGCGGCGGCACTGACCGGATGGCGGAAGAAGTCGCTGACGCCGGATGCGATCGCGCGAGCCGTTCGCTATGCCATTGAGCAGCCCGATGGTGTCGACATCAATGAGGTGATCGTACGCCCAACCGCAGCGGATATGTGAGTGCTTGGGCGTGCCGGTGCCGTCGCGGGCACGCCCACACAACCGGTTCGCCGACACAAC
>NZ_QLJH01000086.1 GCF_003951315.1 Sphingomonas sp. S-NIH.Pt15_0812 | reverse complement strand
GCTCAAGACGCTTAGCGGGCTCACACCTTACGAATACATCGCAAAGATCTGAACGTCAGAGCCAGACCGGTTCATCGTCAACCCGATCCACAAGATGCCGGGACTGAACAACTAGCATTACAGTTGCGTTCTTGATCGGACATGTGACCGTCGAGCGGCGGCTTGGTGGGCGCGTCGCCAGCATGACCAAGCGATAACGCGACGAGGCTCGATGCGCCGCTGGGCCAGCCGGATGACGATACGGCGGATTTCCTGGACGGACCAGCGGATCAGTTCCGTGGTTTCGTCCAAGGTCTTTTTGGGGGCGCGGCATTGGCGCGGGTACGGATGGCCGCCAGCATCGCGAAGGCGAGCATGACGAGCGAGACGTGCCGGTGCCAGCCATGCCAGGAGCGGGTCTCGTTATGGTCGAGGCCCACTTCGTTCTTGGCGGTCTCGAAACTGTCCTCGATGGCCCAGCGATGCCCTTCCACGCCGACGAGGGTTTCGATGGTCGTGCCGGCCGGGCACCAGGTGGTGAAGAAGGCAAGGTCATCACTGGCAATGTGGCGGCGTATCAACAGGCCCCTGGTCCATGTCCCGATTGCGCCATCGACGTACTCGTCGGCTGCGAGGTCGGCGAGCTCGAAGTAGGTCCAGTCATGAACGCGCTCGCCCTTGGTGCCTTGGCCCGCCGACAGACGCTGCCATGCAGTCGGATCGAGGTCATCTGCGATCTGCGCGGCGGTGCCCGCGACGACCGGCTTGTCGCCCCATGAGCCGAAGCGATGGTCGCCCTTCACGCCCAGCACATAGCCCTTGCCGGCACGGCGCAGCACCTGCTCGATGTCGCCGACGCCGTAGACCGCATCCGCCGCGACCCAGGCGAACGGCATGCTGGCCGCAATCGCCCGTTCGATCATCTTCACCGCCAGCGCCGGCTTGGTCGCGAAAGCCGTGCCCTCCGGCACATGCGCGGCCGCCAGGCGCACCGGGTCAGCGGTCCAGCTCTTCGGCAGATAGAGCACACGGTCGACGAAAGCATGGCCCTTGGCCGAGACATAAGCGGCGAACACGCCGATCTGGCAGTTGGTCACCTTGCCGGCCGACCCAGTGTATTGGCGCCCCACGCCGCACGACGCCTTGCCCTGCTTCAGGAATCCGGTTTCGTCGATGACCAGCACCGCATCATCGGTGCCAAGATGTTCGATGGCATAGTCGCGCACGATGTCGCGCAGGGCATCTGCATCCCACCGCCCGCGCCCCAGAACCGCCTGCTGCCGCCATGGTCCGGCATCGCCAGCCGCCTCGGCGCGCATCCACCCGGTCTTGCGGCGCTCGTCGCCCAACAGCCCATCCAGAAAGCTGTTCGCCGATGCCGCAACACGCGCCTGGCTGAACAATGGCCGCATCCGCGCCTTCACCTCGCGCAGTGACGATCCCCAAAGCTCCAGCGTCGCCTCGATCGATGCTCCCGTCACCACGACCTCCTCGTCATGGTGACCCATTGATTCAGAACACGATCAAGAACGCAACTGTAATGCTAGTTGTTCAGTCCCGGCATCTGGTGGATCGGGTTGACGATGAACCGGTCTGGCTCTGACGTCCAGATCTTTGCGATGTATTCGTAGGGTGTGAGCCCGCTAAGCGTCTTGAGT
>NZ_QLJH01000085.1 GCF_003951315.1 Sphingomonas sp. S-NIH.Pt15_0812 | reverse complement strand
CATTGAGCAGCCGGAGGGTGTCGACATCAATGAGGTGATCGTACGCCCAACCGCAGCGGATATGTGAGTGCTTGGGCGTGCCGGTGCCGTCGCGGGCACGCCCACACAACCGGTTCGCCGACACAACGAGCTCGTCGAACCGCGATGAACGTATGTCCGGTTACGAGAAGCTACTTAATGGACCTGAGTGACCGATTTTGGGTCGTCCACGCGGTACGGCAGGGCAGTTGTTCTCGCCTAATTTTTGCCGTTCAAGCCACCACACATGCGCGCCAAAGCGGCCATGGCGACACCGCAGTCCACTATCTTGGGCTCAGGCAGAGATTGCCTAGTACCACCCAGCTAAGATACATTGTGTCTTGAGAGGTATGGGCAATGAGTATGTTTCGAGCGCTGGGGTTGCTGGCCTTGGGTGCGACTTTGGTCTCTGTCGCGCCGTCGCCCTCCTGTGCCGATAGCTGGTCGTTACCGACGGTCACTGCCTATACGTCGTGCGCTGGCCACGCCCGCATTACGGTCAGCCCGCGCGATCTTAATAGCCAGCTTGGTTATTTCGAAGATAAGGTGAAAGATGTTGACTCCCCTGGACAAAAGAAAGGCGGATCGCTGGTCGCGAGCGGAACGACTGGTGGACAGGCGCTGGCAAGTAGTCTGGGAACATCAAATTGCGAACGACGTGGCACCGGTGTTTGCGCTTGTTCGAGACGATGGCAAACAAGCGGTCACGTTCGATGATTGGCATGGCACGGGTTACGGACCGAACGCTGTCGTAATCTACGGTGCTCGGGGCAAGTTGGTTCGTGCACTCGCGTTGTCCGACGTCGTGCCAGCCAACTACATTAAGGCGCTGCCACATTCGGTTAGTTCTATCCGGTGGCGGGGCGATCCACGCTTCTCGTCCGACGGCCAGAAGGTAATCATTCCTGTCGTGATCCCCGCCGAGGACTTTGTGCTCGATCCTGCCACGATCGACATTGCGATCGATCTCGGCGATGGGAAAGTGTCGCCAATCAACGCGAACGCCTGGAATGCTGCGCAGGAAACGGGCCGCAAGGTTCTCGCCGCGCAGGTCGCTCGCGAGGCGTCCGCAAAGGCGGCGTTTCTTGCTCCACTTCTAGGTCCTAAAGCCAATGCCCAAAGCGAATGGCACGACTATCTGCGCGAGGCCGTCGGTCGCCTGATTGGTGATGATCAAACGCCCTCCACTACCGTTTTGCGTCTTCCCGGTGCGGATGATTATGCCGTGTCGGAGATGTGGGTCCACGACGCACTGACCGAAAGCTATACGGGTAAGGTAGCGCTCGCATCGCTTTCGGAACCCAACCTTGTGGCTGTTCTTAAAAAAATAATGTTGGATCTGCCGGATCGATCCCTATCGAAGATAACGATTTTCATCGCGGTGTCCGACCGAAATTGGCCTGACGTCGTGGCAACGATGCGACGCTCCGGCGCAAAGATCGTCCAACTCGCCCCAGCCAGGGCTATACCTCAGCGTCCCGAGCGCATAGCTCGGCGATACGGTTCTAACGGCGTTTAGATGTTCAGTCCCGATATCTGGTCGATCGGATTGACGATGAACCGGTCTGGCTCTGACGTCCAGTTTTTGCTGATGTATTCGTAGAGCGTAAGGCCGCTGAGCGTTTTGAGCCTGCGAGCGAAATTGTACGCCAGGGCACCGTCGTCGCTATAACGGCTAATTCAACGAGTTCCCCAATCAGCCGAGAACCTACTCCAGGCTCGCTATATGCGCGCTGGCAGGCGCAAAGCGATGACAAGGTGACAAGTGCAGAGAATGGTAATCGTGGTCGGAAGGCCGCCTTGCGGTAGCGCCGGTAGCGGGGATGCTTTCCGCCTTTGATGAGGGCGCGGGCGGTGCGGGAAATTATTGGTTCTACGACCAGTCATACGAGTACTCGTATGACTGGTC
>NZ_QLJH01000084.1 GCF_003951315.1 Sphingomonas sp. S-NIH.Pt15_0812 | reverse complement strand
GCGGTCGTCCCAGCGCAGCGTCGCGCTGCTGCCGTTTTTCCCGTCCCGATAGGCGTTGCTGACGCCGTCGTCGTCGTAGAGCGTGAAGCGGGCATCGGCTCCCGGATAGACGCGGATGCTCGCCAGCGGCTGGCGCGTCGCGGTGCTCTGCACGGGTACGCCCATCGGCACGATCGACCCGGCGCGCACGAACAGCGGGATGCGATCGATCGGTGCGGCGACGGTGATGGTCTGGCCGCCGCGATGCGTCTCGTTGGTCCAGTAATCATACCAATCGGCGCCGGCCGGCAGATAGACCGGGCGGCTGGTCTGGCCCTGTTCGGTCACCGGCGCGACCAGAAAGGCGGGGCCGAACATATATTCGTCGCCCATCGTCGCGACGTTGGGATCGTTCGGAAAGTCCATGAACAGCGCCCGCATGAACGGTGCGCCGCTCTCATAGGTGTGGCGGCCGAGCGCATAGAGATAGGGCATCAGCGCGTAGCGCAGCTTCAGGAAGCCGGCGAGCACCGGCTCCGCCGCCGTGCCATAGTCCCACAAGGCGGTGCCCGGCCGCTGGCCATGGATACGCAGCGTCGGCGTGAACACGCTATAGGCGAACCAGCGGGTGAAGAGCTCCGGATAGTCGGTATAGGTCGGCGCCATCGCGGTCGCGCCCGCGGGATCGAGCAGCACCGGCTTCTCCGCCTTAGGGCCGCTGGGCCATTGCCAGCCGCCGATGTCGCTGCCCCAATAGGCCATGCCGGTGGCGGTGAAGCCCAGGCCGGCGGGCACCTGGTGGCGATAGGCCTCCCAATTGGACTTGATGTCCGACGACCAGAACAGCGCACCGTTGCGCTGCACGCCCAGATAGGCGGCGCGCGACAGGATCAGGTTGCGCAAGGTCGGCCGATCGCGCGCCGAGCCCTCCGCCACGCCGTCGGTATGCACCAGCGGGAAGAGGTTGTGATAGCGGTCGCCCGAGCCGATCGCATAGAATTTGCCGTCCGGCACCAGATCGGGCTCGGTCTCGTCCAGCCAGAACCAGTCGAAGCCCTGGCTCGCGATATTGTCGCGGATCCGGTCCCAGAACCAGGCGCGGGCGTCCGGATTGGTGCTGTCGATCAGCGCGCCGGCGCGGTCGTTGCGGACCGGCAGGCCATCGACCGTCCGGCCGTCCGCATCCTTGAGCAGCCAGCCCTTGCTGTCGAGCAGGTTGAAGTAGCGCGATTCCTTTTCGAACCGGGGCCAGACGCTGATGATCGAGCGCATCCCCATCGCGCGCAACTGGTCGTTCATCCCCTTGGGATCGGGGAAGTAGGTCCGGTCGATGTCGAGCTGGCCCATCCGCGTCCAGTAGAACCAGTCGAGCACCATCACGTCGAGCGGTAGGTTGCGGCTGCGATAGCCCTGCGCGATGTCGAGCAGGTCCTTCTGGCTCTCGTAGCGCGCCTTGCTCTGGATGAGGCCGAAGGCGGCCTTGGGCGGCAGCGGGGTGCGCCCGGTCAGCCGCGCATAGCCGGCATAAAGGTCGTCGGCCGTCGCGCCGGTGATGACGAAGAAGGACACCCGCTCGCCGACCTCGGACTGCCAATGGGTGGCGTTGCCGAGACCGGGGGAGACGGTCGTGACGGACGCATTGTCCCAGACGATGCCATAGCCCTTGTTGGTGACCATGAAGGGGACGCAGACCGTCTCGCCGGCCGGGGCATCGTAATTGTGGCGGCAGTCGATGGTGCGGCCCTTCAGGTCGAGCTGCCCCTCCTGGTTCTGGCCCAGGCCGTAATAATGTTCGCCCGGCTGGACGGCGAAGCTGGCGCCGACCCGGTACGTCTTCTCGCCGTTGACGGTGTGCGGCGACATCTCCCAACCGGTCATCTCCGCCACGGTCGTGCCGCGCGCATCGCCGACGCGGATCGACACCGGCGGCAGCGCCGAGGCGAAATAGCGCTGCATCTGCGTCGGTGCCTTGGGCCAGGGCTGCGCGTTCACCGTCAGCGTCATCGCACCCGAGGCGAAGGCGTCGCCGCCCGCCTCGCTGCGGTGAGTCCAGCCGGTGGCGTCGGGCTTGGCATTCGGTCCTTCGCCGGGGGGCGCATCGACCTG
>NZ_QLJH01000083.1 GCF_003951315.1 Sphingomonas sp. S-NIH.Pt15_0812 | reverse complement strand
GTCTGGGTCTGGGCGGGGGTCGCCGGCTCGCGCCCGCCGGTCACCCGGTCGATCAGATCGTCGAGCTGCTGCTGCGGCGAGGGCTGGGCCGGGGGCGCGGCCGGGGCCGCCGGCTCCGCCGGCACCGCGCCGCCCGGACCCTGGACCGGCGCATCGGCGGGCGGGGCGGCCGGCTGGCCGACCGGATTGCCGTTCTCGTCGACATAGACGCCATTGTCCGGCTGGCCGTAATAGCTCTCCTCATCGGGTTCGAGCTGCCATTCGGGCAGGGTCACCTGCGTGTCGAACTGTTCGATCGGCCGGCTGGCGACGGCGGGGCGCATGAAGGCGGCGAAGGCGCGGGCGGGCGCGGTGCCGCCATGCAGGCCGGCGACCGGCTTGGCATCGTCGCGGCCCATCCACACGCCCGTCGTCAGGCCTGAGGAGAAGCCCAGGAACCAGCCGTCCTTCTGCGAGGTGGTGGTGCCCGTCTTGCCCGCCACCGGCCGGCCGATCTGCGCCTGGCGGCCGGTGCCGGTGTTGACCGCGGTCTGGAGCAGGTCGGTCATCTCGGCGGCGACATAGGGCGCGACCAGCACATGGCTGCGATCCACCTCATGCGTGTAGATCGTCTCGCCGTTCGCGGTCACCTTGGTGATGCCATAGGGGGTGACGGCCACCCCCTTCGACGCGACGCTGGCGAAGGCGCGGGTCATGTCGATCAGCCGCACGTCCGACGTGCCCAGCACCATCGAGGGGTGGGTGTTGACCGGCGTGGTGATGCCGAACCGCTTCGCCATGTCGGCGATGGTGGTGAAGCCGACCTCCTGGCCCAGCTTCGCCGCCACCGTGTTGAGCGAATAGGCGAAGGCGGTGCGTAGCGTCACCGTGCCGCTGAAATGGCGGCTGTCGTTGCGCGGGCTCCAGCCGTCGATCGTCACCGGTCCGTCGACGATCGTGTCGTCGGGCTTGTGACCGGCCTCCAGCGCGGCGAGATAGACGAACAGCTTGAAGGCGGAGCCGGGCTGGCGCACCGCCTGGGTCGCGCGATTGTAGATGGAGGTGACATAGTCGGTGCCGCCGACCATCGCGCGCACCGCGCCGTCGCGGTCCAGGCTGACCAGCGCGCCCTGCGCCCCCTTGGGCACATTGGCGCGCACCGCCGTGTCCGCCTCGCGCTGCATCGCGGGGTCCAGCGTGGTCCACACCTCCAGCGGCGCCTGGGTCTCGTCGATCAGCGTGTCGAGCTGCGGCAGCGCCCAGTCGGTGAAATAGCGCGCGCTGTTCTGCGCGGGGGCGGGGGCGAGCTTCAGCCCGTCCGGGTCGGCGGCATCGGCCTGGCCCTGGGTGATATAGCCGTTGCGGACCATCTGCTCGATCACCACGCCCGCGCGGCCGACGGCGGCGGCGGCATCGGCGGTGGGGGAATAGTTGGACGGCGCCTTGACCAGGCCGGCGATCACCGCCGCCTCCGCCAGGCTCAGATGCTGCGCGCCATGGCCGAAGAATTTGCGGCTGGCCGCGTCGATCCCATAGGCGCCGCCGCCATAATAGACCTTGTTGAGATAGAGTTCGAGGATCTGGTTCTTGGAGAATTTCGACTCCATCGCCAGCGCCAGGATCGCCTCGCGGAACTTGCGCCCGAACTTCTTCTGGTTGTTCAGGAAGATGGTGCGGGTGATCTGCTGGGTGATGGTCGAGCCACCCTGTCGCCAGCGCCCCTTTTCCAGGCGCACCTCGATCGAGCGGGCGATGCCGATCGGGTCGACGCCAGGATGCTCGCGGAAGCGGCGATCCTCGACCGCGATGGTCGCGTCGCGCATCACCTGCGGGATGTCGGCATAGGGCAGCCATTCGCCATAGCTCGGCCCCAACGACACCAGGATCGACCCGTCCGAGGCATGGACGCGGATCATCTGGCCATTGGGCGAGGATTTCAGCTCGTCGAAGCTCGGCAGCTGCGCCCGCGCGACATAGACCGCGATGGCCAGGCTGCCATCATTCAAACAGATGACATCATCGCCCCACTGCCACATGAACCGACACCATGCCGCGGCCCAGCAGACACCGGCGCCTTCGTACAGGTGATCTGTCGTGCGCCTACCAGATCCAGACAGC
>NZ_QLJH01000082.1 GCF_003951315.1 Sphingomonas sp. S-NIH.Pt15_0812 | reverse complement strand
GTAAGCGTGGTGTGACGACCGCAGATCAGGCAGCTTGCGCGGTCGGCCGATCTGCTGGCGGCATCCAGTTCCACGGCATGAGTTCGTCCCAGCGGCTGGCTGGCCAGTCGCCCGCGACCCTGGCGATGACGTCGGCGATATAGACCTGCGGGTCGACACCGTTCGCCTTGCAGGTCTGGATGACGGTGTAGATCGCCGCGGCGCGCTCGCCGCCTGCGCGCGAGCCAGCGAACAGCCAGTTTCGGCGTCCGACCGCGACACCGCGCAGCGCACGTTCCGCGATATTGTTGTCGATCTCGAGGCGACCATCATTGAGAAAGCGCGACAGCGCCGGCCAGCGCTTGGTGCCATAGGCGATGGCCCGGGCCATGTCGGACTTCGGTGACAGGCGACGCAGGGCCGCGTCGAGCACCGCGCGCAGTTCATCGACCAGCGGTCGGCTTTTCTCCTGACGGCTTCGGCATCGCACATCGGGTGGTTGGCCGCGAACCTCGGCCTCGACAGCGTAAAGGGTGCCGATGCGTTCGAGGATGTCGGTGGTCAGCGGTGTGGGCGACCGCTCGTGAAGGTCGAAGACCTTGCGCCGGAAATGCGCCCAGCACGCGACCTCGGTGACACCGCTGCGGTAGAGCCCGTCATAGCCGGCATAGGCATCGGCCTGGAGGAAGCCGCGGAAGCCGGTGAGATGGGCCAGCGGGTGCGCCGCGGTGCGGTCTGGCGTGAAGCGATACCAAGTCGCACGCGGCGCCGTGCTGCCGGATGCCTGGTCGTCTACGGCATACACCCACAACCGCCCGGTCGCGGTCTTGCCCCGACCGGGGTCGAGCACCGGCACGGGCGTGTCGTCGGCGTGGATCTTGTCGGCCTTGAGGACTTCGTCGCGGATGCGGCTGACGATGGGGTCGAGGAGTGCGGCGGCCTGTCCGCTCCAGCCCGCCAGCGTCGAGCGGTCGATGTCGAGCCCTTGCGCCGCCATCATCTCGGCTTGGCGGTACAGCGGCAGATGGTGGTTGAACTTGGAGACGACGACATGCGCCAGCGTCGCGAAGGTGGCCTTGCCCCTGGCTACGGCGCCGACCAGGGCGGGAGCCTGGACGATCTTCTCGCAGGACCGGCAGCTGTATTTGGGGCGGACGTTGCGCACGACCCGCCAGCGCACCGGCACGATGTCGAGCATCTCGTGCGCATCCGAGCCGAGCGGACGCAACGCACCACCGCAGTCCGGACAGGTGCAGGCACCCGACGCCGGCTCATGGACGACCTCCTCGCGCGGCAGATGTCCGGGTAGACTGCGGACGGGCACGGGACGCGCCACCACGCCAGGGATGCTTGCCTCGGGTACAGGCGCGTCGCGCTCCGTCTCGAGTTCTTCCAGCGCCAGTTCGAGTTGCTCGATCTCGCGGCCGAGCTTCTCGGACGAGGCGCCGAACTGCATCCGCCGCAGCCGCGCGATCTGTCCGCGCAGCGTATCGATGAGCAGGTCTCGGGCGGCGAGCGCAGCATTCGCCCGGGCAAGCGAAGCTTCCAGCGCAGCGATCCGCGCGATGGCATCAGCAGGGGAAACAGGCGCTTCCGACACCCCGCTTCCATAGCAGATTGCATGGCAACGGACGAGCAAAAGCGACGCAAAACCGCCGTTTTCACCCCGCCAGCGTCGGTGTGAACGTCCGCTCGGGCCGCCGCCAGTCGATGCCCTCCAGCAGCATCGACAATTGCGCCGGCGTCAGTGTCACCGTGCCGGTCGCGGTCACCGGCCAGACGAAGCGGCCCCGGTCGAGGCGCTTCGAGAACAGGCAAAGGCCTTGCCCGTCGAACCACAGCAGCTTGACCAGATGCCCCCGCTTGCCGCGGAAAGCGAACAGCGCACCCGAATGCGGGTTCTGCGCCAGCGCCTGCTGCACCAGCACCGCCAGGCCATCGAACCCCTTGCGCATGTCGGTCACGCCGCACGCCAGGAACACCCGCGTCGGCAACGGCACCGGCACCGGACTCATCGCAGCACCGACAACACCCGTGCCAGCGCGCCTGCATCCACGTGTCCGTCGACGCTCACCCGCACGCCACCCGGCAGCTCGATGTGGATGTGCCCCGGGGAACATGCCGCCGTCTGCGGTGCCGGCGGGGGCGGCTCGGCAATCTGCACCTCGGCGAACACCGGCAACGACGGCACGACGCCCGCCAGCTTGCCTTCACGCAATTGCTTGCGCCACGTGTAGATCAGGCTGCTCGACACCTCGCGCCGCGCGATGACGTCGCAAACCCGAACTCCCGGCCGGAACGCCTCGGCCAGGATCTCCAGCTTCTCCGCATCCGACCACCGGCGCCGGCCCGATACCCGACCGACCACCTCCATCCGACCAGTCATACGAGTACTCGTATGACTGGTCGTAGAACCAATAATTTCCCGCACCGCCCGCGCCCTCATCAAAGGC
>NZ_QLJH01000081.1 GCF_003951315.1 Sphingomonas sp. S-NIH.Pt15_0812 | reverse complement strand
CTCGTGGCCTGCGCGCGCGAGCCGGAGGGACGCCGTCGCGTCGCCCCCGCCCCGCGCGCGCAGGCCACGAGCGGCGGCTGGGGTTCGCGCACGCGGCCCAGCCGCCCCAACCAGCCGGACCGCGACGACCGCCGCCCCGTCGAGGGTGGCGACCGTCCGGCCCGCCCGTCCGCCCAGAATGCGGACCGGCCTCGCGCCGCGCGCCCCGATGGCGGCCGGCGTCCGGCCCGTGACGATCGCGCGGGCGGCGGCCAACGCCCCGGCGGCGACCGTCGCCCCGGCCGGGACGCGAGTGAACGCCCGGCGCGAAGCGACCGCAGCCCGCAAGGCAACCGGACCGGCGCTGACCGCGCGGCCACTGATCGGCAGCCGCGCCGGGGCACGGGCGATCCCTCCGCCGGCAACCGGTCGGGCGCCGCGCCACGCGCGCAACGCGCCGAGGGCGAGCGCGGCCGCGACCGCTTCGGAGAGGGCCGTCCTTCGACCGACCGTCGGGCGCCCCGAGGCGACGAGCGTGACGCGCGGCCGGCACAGGGTCGGCCGGCGTCGCGCGGCGGTGGCTTCACGCCGAACGGCTTCGGCGCCCGCACGCCCGGCGGCGGCGCTTCGCGACCGGGCAAGGGCCCGTCCGGCGGGCGCGGCCATCCGCCGCGCGCGCCCAAGGGAAAGCGCTGAGCCATGCGGGTCATTGCCGGACAATGGCGCGGCCGCCCGCTCGCCGCACCGCTGGGCGAGGCGACTCGCCCCACCGCCGACCGCACGCGCGAGGCGCTGTTCTCGATGCTGACCAGCCGACTCGGGACGTTCGAGGGGCTGGCCGTCGCCGATATGTTCGCCGGCTCGGGCGCGCTGGGCATCGAGGCGCTGTCGCGCGGGGCCGCGACCTGCCTGTTCGTCGAGCAGGACCGGCCCGCGCTCGACACGCTCAAGGCCAACCTCCAGAAACTGGGGGCCAAGGGTGACGTGCGCGCGGGATCGGTGATGGCGCTGGGGCCGGCGCGTGCGCCGCTCGACCTGATGATGATGGACCCGCCCTATGGCACCGGTGCGGGCAGCGTGGCGCTCGACAAGCTGGCGCGGCTCGGCTGGATCGGTCCGGCCACCTGGGTCAGCATCGAAACCGCCCGCGCCGAGACGGTGGAGGTCGCCGGCTTCACCGTCGATGTCAGCCGGGTCCATGGCAAGGCCCGGCTGACCCTTCTCCGTCAGGCGTGAGGCACAGTCGGGGCGGGCCGGATCGCGACCAGCGCGATCAGGCTCAGCCCCGCCGCCGCGCTGAGATACAGGCCGACCGCCCATAGGCCGCGCTCCATCGCCAAGCCCTGTGCGACCAGCGGGGTCAGCCCCCCGCCGATCACCCCCGCGACGTTGAACGCCATGGACGCGCCCGTATAGCGTACCCGGGCCGGAAACAGCCCCGGCAGCCACGCGCCGAGCGGACCATAGACGAAGCCCATCGCGAACAAGGTCAGCGCCAGGAAGGCGAAGGCCCCCGCCGCCGATCCGTTCATCAGCGGCTGGATGGTGAAGCCGATCAGCACCGTCGCGACGCAGCCGCCCGCCAGCACCCGCCGCTCGCCCCAGCGGTTATCCGCCAGCCAGGCGGCCAGATAGATGCCAACCGCCATGAACAGGATCGCACCCAGCTGCATCAGCAGGAATTGCTGCATCGGGAAGCCCAGTGTCTTGGTGCCATAGCCGAGCAGGAAGGCGGTGCCGACATAATAGGCGGCGAAACAGGCGATCGCGCCGACCGTCCCCGCCAGCGTTGCCCCGCCATGCCGTCGCAACAGTTCCGCGATCGGCACGGCGGGCGGCGGCGCGGCCTCCAGCGAGGCGGCGAATTCCGGCGTCTCGGTCAGCTTCAGCCGGATCCACAGACCGACCGCGACCAGGGCCGCGCTGATGACGAAGGGGATGCGCCAGCCCCAGTCGCGAAACTCCGCCGGGGTCAGCCACAGGCCGATCAGGAGGAACAGGCCGTTGGCGGCGATGAAGCCCGCCGGCGCGCCGAGTTGCGGCGCGCTGCCATAACGGGCGCGCCAGCCCGGCGGCGCATGTTCCACGGCCAGCAACGCCGCCCCGCCCCACTCACCGCCCAGGCCGAACCCCTGCCCGAAGCGCAGCAGGCAGAGCGCGAACGGGGCGATCCAGCCGGCGGTGGCATAGGTCGGCAGCACCGCGACCAGCGTGGTCGATACGCCCATCGTCAGCAGCGAGGCGACCAGGGTCGACTTGCGCCCGACCCGGTCGCCGAAATGGCCGAACACCAGGCTGCCGATCGGCCGCGCGAAGAAGGCGACGGCGAGCGTGGCGAAGGCGGCCAGTTGCTGCGTGCCGGCCGCGCCCTTGGGAAAGAACAGCTCGCCGAACACCAGCGCGGCGGCGGTGGCATAGACGTAGAAATCGTAGAATTCGATTGTGGTGCCGACGAAACTGGCGGCCAGCACCCGGCGGTGCGACGGTGAAGTCGAAACGGTCATGACACCCCTCCCCCACC
>NZ_QLJH01000080.1 GCF_003951315.1 Sphingomonas sp. S-NIH.Pt15_0812 | reverse complement strand
TGGTTCTATGCGGTCGGCAATGCGCTTTTCGGCTATCCCGCTGGTCGTGAAGATGCACCAGCCACGTTCGATTGGTCGAGCGCCCCGGGCATCGGCTTCGCTTCGGATCTCGAACACCTCGCCGGGCGTGACCGGGCACCGAGGCGCGCCGGCACCGTATCGGACGCCTTGGAGAGCGTCGTCATTGGAGGACGTGATCTTCGCACCTTCCCGGCTCGAGACGGATCGGGGGTCAGGGTCGCGACGGTCGGCACCTATACGTTTACCCCAGAGCAGTTGGATAGCCTCGCGCGCCGCGTAATTGCCGTCGAGCGCACCTTCTGGGACTCGGATCGCGGTGCCCCCTTCCTGGTAACCGCCGCTCCGATCGTTGGCAGCCCCACGACGATGGGGTTGGGCGGCACAGGGCGCGGGGATGCATTCGCCCTGTGGGTCGATCAACGAACGCCTCTCGCAAGCATGAAGTGGCTTCTTGCCCACGAATATTTCCACACCTGGAACCCAGGGCAGCTTGGGGAAATGCCGCAAGATCGTGAGATACGGCCAACGGCTTACTGGTTCAGCGAGGGCTTTACGGACTATTATGCGCGAGCCCTGATGGTACGAGCCGGGCTGATCTCGCCCGCAGAGTTTGCGACGCTCTGGAACGAGATGTTGGCGGCCTATGCCGGTTCTTCGGTCCGTACCATGCCGGGTGTGCGGACGGCCGCAGCCTTTTGGAACAACGAGGCCGCCCAGAAACTACCTTATCAACGCGGCGCGATGCTGGCAGCGATATGGAATGCGCGTTTGCGGGCGGCGAGCCAAGGTGCGATCAATCTGGACACGGTGCTGCACGCGCAGATCGTAGCAGCACGATCTTCGAGGGAGCAGGCGATCGCCCTATTCCCATTACTGGCGGGTCGTAATGGATTGAACACCGCTGCTGATCTGGACCGATACGTCGTGAAAGGCGAGCCGATCCTGCTGCCGGCCGATACGTTCGGACTTTGCGCTACGATCCTAACCGAACGACGCCCTTCCTTCTCGCGTGGCTTCGACGCGGACGCGACTGCGAAGGCCGGGAACATCGCGACCGGCGTGGACCCTATGCTACCGGCATATACGGCAGGGTTGCGAGATGGCATGAAGATTCTTGCCCGAACCCAAGGCGAGCCAGACAACGCCGTTGTGCCATACGCCTTGTTGGTTGAGGACAAAGGACAACAGCGCACGATCCGGTATCTTCCGCATGGACTGGAGCCTGTCACTGTGCAGCAAGTCCAGATCACACACGCGCCCGGCCGAGAATGCTTACGAACCTTGGGCGGCCTATAGGTACAGCGCAGGCCCAAGGGATTGTAGAGCGAACCTTGGATCGCGCGGGATTGGTCCGCAAACCGGGAAGGCGTGTGCCAGCTGCTACTTTGAATTTCATCCTACGATCCGCCGAGAATGCTCTGGCCGTGTCGCAGGGCCGTCCCTCTTCAGAAAAGCTCATCATCGTCACATACGCGACGCCCAGGTCACCTTTCTGCCTCAAAAGGCGCACATCTTCGATCATGCTTGTTGGTGGTGATACCGAGACGGTGGTCGACTAAGTTGGGGAATGTATATGCGGAACAATCGCGGACTGGTGTCCATCTCCATCCTTGCCCTCTTGCTTTCATCGTCTTCTTCAGGATTTGCTCAGAATGAGGCATCATTTCCTAGCAGCGGCAGCACGCAACATATGAATTATCCGGCTTCCGATTGGCGCGCGCCCTTAATCGGACGTCTTGCGAACGGTGTGAGGTTTGCGATCCTACCTCGGCAGGGTCATGAACCCGGCGTTGCGCTGCTCATGCGCAACGAAGGTGGGTTCATTGCCGAGCAGCGACCCGGTGAACGGGGACTGGCACACCTAGTCGAACATGTGGCATTCCACAGCCCTACAATGGCCGCGCCCGACGAATTCGATCATCTGAAGCGTCTTGGCATTCCATTGACGTTGCCGGCGCCAAATGCCGGGTCCACGTCATGGCGGGAGACCAACTACTATCTTTCTACAAAAACTACCGCTTCAAACGACATTGATGTGCTGCTGACCCTGTTCAGAGATGTGGCGACGGGAATGAGCCTTCGTGCGGATGCGGTCGATGCCTCACGTGGTGAGGTCATTGAAGAAATGGCGGACAAGAAGCTCGGTAACGAGATCTATGGCAGCTACATCGCCGCAATCGCACCCGGTTCGCCCAATGACAGGATCGAGGCCCAGAACTCGGATGATGTACAAATCGCCAGCATCGACACCATCCGCGGCTTGTACCAGCGATTGTACCGTCCCGAAAATATGATGATCGTAGTTGTCGGCAACGTGAACCCTGCCGAAACGAAGGCGTTGATCGAGAGGAATTTTGGAGATTGGAAGCGTGAGCGACCAATTACTCGCCCTCAACACTACCCAATCTTCGAGCGCGATCGCATTCGACCGATCAGCTTCTCCGCACTTCCGAAGGGACGCCGCTCGGCGTTGGTGACGGTCGTACTACCCACGCCTGCTCCACCCTCATCGCGTGGTCGCCAGGCGCAGAACGACCTTATGGACCTGATCGTCGC
>NZ_QLJH01000008.1 GCF_003951315.1 Sphingomonas sp. S-NIH.Pt15_0812 | reverse complement strand
GCTGCGCGTTCACCGTCAGCGTCATCGCACCCGAGGCGAAGGCGTCGCCGCCCGCCTCGCTGCGGTGAGTCCAGCCGGTGGCGTCGGGCTTGGCATTCGGTCCTTCGCCGGGGGGCGCATCGACCTGGGCCCGGTCGGTCGCGATCGTCACGCGGACGATGTTGGGGGCATAGGGTTCGATCGACACCAGGCTACCGTTGCGGTCGAGCGTCGCGAGCGGTGCCGCCGCCGCCGGGGCCGCCATCACCAGCGCCAGCGCGGTCGCGGCTCCGGCCCCGGTCAGAATTGCGCGCATGTGGTCCTCATTCCCTCTCCAGATCGCCGTACCGTTACCAGAAAGGTGACGGCAGGCGAGCGGGTTATGGTCGTAGGGGTCAGGCGGTGGGCACCTCCTCCTTGACCTGCGCATGGGCCAGGAGCGCGAACAGCCCGGTGCCACCGATGATGTTGCCGAGCAGCGCCGGCCCGACAAAGCCGAACGCCACCCAGCGGGCCGAGACGTCGCCATGCCACAGCAGCAGGAACGCCTCGGACGCGCCGGCGACGACATGGGCGAAACCGCTGACCGAGATCGCATAGGTGATGGCGAAGACGATCCAGAAACCGCTGCCCTCGGTCGCGGAGCGGATCCAGGCGATGGAGGCGATCAGCAGCCCGGCCGGGATCGCCTGCATCAATGTCTCCAGCGGCGCGCGATCGAGCAGTCGGCGCGAGACCGCGACCATGGCGTCCAGCGTCTCCGTCGACTGGACATGGCCATGCGCGGCGAGCCCGGCGGCGGCGGCGGCGCCCAGCATGTTGCCGAGGAAGACGATGGCCCAGAGCCGCGCCAGTCCGCGCGCGCCCCGGCCACTCGGCTTGCGCAGCACGGGCAGTACCGCGACCGCCGTATGCTCAGTGAAGAGCTGCAATCGGCCGAGGATCACGATCAGGAAGCCGAAGGGATAACCGAGATCGGCGACCGCCCCGGCCCAGGACGTCTCTGGCAGATAATGGTGCAGCGCGCCGCTGACCCAAAGCGACGCCATGATCATCAGGCCGGCAGCGAAACTCGACCAAAAGAGCGAGGCGACCGGACGTTTCAGCTCGTCCTCGCCTTGCTCGATCACCGCGCCATAGACGACGCGCGCCGATGGGGCGCTGCGCTCGTCCGCCTCCTGCCGGTCCTCCGTCTTCTCGTCGTTCGTCCGCTCGTCCGCCATGCCGGTCACTCCCTGTCGACACGGGCAACGCACCAGGGGCGTGGACGGACATATAGGCCGGCTTAAATCCCGGATCCGAACCAAAATGAACAATTATTCATGGACATGGATGATGCTGATCCACGTTGGCGGCCTCAAGGATCGGCACCGGGTCGTTCCGTTCGGAGGGACCATGTTCGTGGACCAGACTGCTTTCCTGATCGGCTTTGCGATCATGGCCTTGGGGTCGCTCGCCATCTACGCCAAGGGCAGCAAGGCACCACCGGCGCGTCATCATACGCTGCTGCATTCCAGCGTGCCGTTCATCGCCGCCACCGCCTATCTCGCCATGGCGTTCGGCATCGGGACGCTGGTCAGCATCACCGGGTCGGTCACCTATCTGGCGCGCTATGCCGACTGGTCGGTGACGACGCCGATCCTGCTTGCCGGGCTGGTGCTGCTCGCCTTTCACGAGCGCGGCCGGACCGGCGAGGTCGGTGGCTACCTGACCGCGATCATCGTGCTCGACGTGCTGATGATCGTCGCCGGGCTGGTGTCGTCGCTGGTCGAGGTGCCGGTCGTGAAGTGGATATGGTATGGCTGGTCCTGCGCGGCCTTTGCCGGCGTGCTCTATCTGCTCTGGGTGCCGCTCAAGGCCGTGGCGAACGAGCGGGGCGGGGCGCTGGCCAGTGCGTATTCGAAGAACCTGGTCTTCCTGACCGTGATCTGGTTCCTCTATCCGATCGTCTTCCTGGTCGGGCCGGAGGGGCTGAAGATCATCTCCGACCCCGCTTCGGTCACCGCGATCCTGGTCATGGATGTGGTCGCGAAGGTCGTCTACGCCTTCTATGCGGCCGCCAATCTGGACTCGGCCCTGGTGGGGGCGGATCCCGTTCGCGGCACCCGCCGGTGATCCGCAAGGGCGCGGCGATCGGATGGGGGGTGCTACTGGCTGGCGGAGGTCTGGCCTCTATCGCGTCGCTGCCGGTGCAACTCGGCTTCGCGGTGGTGGCGATCGGCGTCATCGGCATGGCGCATGGGGCGAGCGATCTGGCGATCGTCGCTCCGGCGCGGCGGACGGCCTTCCTCGCCTGCTATCTGACCGCCGCCGCCCTGTGCCTGCTCTGGTGGTTGCGTGAGCCGGCCGCGGCCATGCCGTTGTTCCTGCTCGCCTCGGCGCTGCATTTCGGCCTGGAGGATGGGGCCGAGGCCGGCATGCTCGAACGGCTGGCGCGTGGGGTCGGCCTGGTGACGGTGCCGGCGGCGCTGCATCCAGTCGGCCTTACCGATCTGCTTGCCGGCGCGACGGGGCAGTCGACGATCGTCCCGGCGATGGTTCAAACGATGCGCCTGTTCGGCCTGCTCGCCGGCGGCGCGCTGCTTAGCTTGGCGCTGCCCCGCCGGGACGGTCGGTTGCTGGCGGGCACGCTCGCCTTGCTGCTGCCGCCGCCGCTGGTCGGCTTCTCGCTCGGCTTCCTGATCCTCCACGCCCTGCCGCAGACCGATGTCCGGCGCGAGCGGATCGGATGTCGGACCGTCTTCGCCTATCTGCGCGCGGTGGCGCCGATCCTGGCGCTTGCGCTGGTGATGGCGGGGGCGTGCGCGCTGCTGCTGGTGCGGCGGCATGGCGGCGTGGAGATCCTGTTCGCCTGCATGGCGGCGCTCGCCGTGCCGCATCTGCTGGTGACGCCCTGGTTCGAGGGGGCTGCGCAGGCGAGCAGGCCGCGCCGCCCCCTGCCGTTCAGGCCAGCGGCCCGTTGGCGACCGGCGGATTGAAGATCGGTACGCCGTCGCCCGTATAGCGGATCGGCTGGACGCGGGTATGGCGGTTGGGATCGAATAGCGGATCGCCCTTGATCGCCGCATAGTCGCGAGCGTGATAGACCAGCATGTCGCGGCCCCGCTCGTCGACGGTGAAGCTGTTATGGCCGGGTCCGTAGATCTTGTGCGCGGGCGACGTGGTCATCACCGGCACCTGGCTCTTGGTCCAGGCGGTGGGGTCCATGATGTCGGCATCGTCGCGCGCGGTCAGCATGCCCATGCAGTAGCGCGCATCGGTGGCGCTGGCCGAATAGGTCAGGAACAGCCGACCGTTGCGCGCCAGCAGGGCGGGGGCCTCGTTGACCTTGTAGCCCCGTACTTCCCAGTCGAGCGTCGGCACCGACAGCCGGGCCGGCTTCGCCGCCAGCGTCAGCGGCGTGGCGAGCGGAGCGAGATACAGGTTGGAGTTGGTTTCGATCCCCGGTTCGCGCTGCGCCCAGGCGAGATAGCGGGTGCCGCGATGGACGAAGCTGGTCGAATCCAGGTTGAAGCTGTCCCAGGGCGTCTGCAACTCGCCGAGCACGGTCCAGCGACCGGCCATCGGATCGGGGCCGTCGCAGACCACCGCATAGGTGCGGATACGGAACACGTCCGCGCCGCCGCCACTGGGTCCGGCGGCGAAGTACATGATCCAGCGGCCGTCGATCAGGTGCAGCTCGGGCGCCCAGAGGAAGCCCGACATCGGCCCGCTGGCCTGATGCCGCCACAGCACCGCTTCCTTCGCGGTCGACAGGCCGGCGAGCGTGCGCGACCGACGCAGCACCAGCCGGTCATATTCCGGCACCGACCCGGTCATGTAGTACCAGCCGTCGGTGTGGCGGAAGACCTGCGCGTCGGCGCGCTGGCGCACCAGCGGATTGACGATGGCGGAGCTCGCGGCCGTGCGGGCGAGCGTCGGCGCGGCAGCGGCCAGCGCACCGCCGGCCAGGATCAGGCGACGGGTCGGATGGGTCATCGGCATTCTCTCCTGCATCATCGTTCGGCGACGGGCCAGCCGTCCGCGCCCCAGCGCAGACGCGCCAGCCGCAGCGTCGGCGTGCCTTTGTTCTCGCGGTCATAGGCGTGATAGACCAGATAGTCGGTCCCGTCCGCGTCGCGCATGTGGCCGGCATGGCCGGGCCCGCGGAAACGCTGCTTCTCCGGCAGGTCCGCCGCCAGCAACAGCGTGCCGCCGCCCTGCATCATCGCGCTGCCGTCCTTGCCCAGATAGGGGCCGGTGATCGCGCGCGACCGGCCGATCACGGTGTAATAGGTGCTGGCATTGCCCTTGCAGCAATAGTCGTAGGAGGCGACCAGCCAGTACCAGCCGCCATGGTCGAACAGGAACGGCGCCTCGACCGGCGCAGCGGCGCCCACCGGCGCCGCACGTCGCGCGATGGAGACGGGGGCCTCGCCCGGTCGGGCCGGCTTGCCGGTGGCGGGATCGAGTGCGAACAGCTTCAACCCGCTCCAGAAACTGCCGAGCGCCAGCCATTGGCGGCCGTCCCGGTCGCGGATGAAATTGGGGTCGATCGCGTTGAAGTCGTCTGACGGATTTGACCGGACCACCATTCCCTCGTCGCGCCAGCCATAGCCGGGCCGGGCGGGATCGAGCGTCGAACTGGTCAGCAGGCCGATCGCCGACCGGTTGGAGCCGAAGGTCGAGACGGAATAATAGAGACGGTAACGCCCGCCGACATAGGAGATGTCGGGGGCCCAGGCGTTGGTCGCGCCCGGGATCGCCCGCTCCGCCCAGTCCGGCAGGGCGGGCAGGGGCGTCGGCGCCGCCTGCCAATGCACCCGGTCCGTCGAGACGCGGTGCGCGATGATCCGGCCGTCGCCATCGCCCAGCCCCGTCGAATAGACATGGTAGAGACCGCCCTCGCGGATGATGACGGGGTCATGCGTCGGCGCGATATCACCCTCTAGCTCGGCCGAGGCCTGCGCCGTGGCGGTGGGGGCCGCCGCCCCGCCCGCCACGAGCAGCAGCGCCGCCAGGGCGCTTTGCCCGCGCATCAGAACTTCACCCGCGCGCCGATCTGGATCGTCCGGTCATAGGTGCGAGTGTCGCGCGGCGAGTCGTAGAACAGGCCGGTGACCGAGTTCTTGCCCTTGAACCGGTCGTGATAGACATCGTCGAGGATGTTGGTCGCATCGAAGGTCAGCGTCAGCCATTCGGTCGGCGAATAGCTACCGGAGAAGTCGAGCCGGCTGACCGGATCGACCAGGATCGTGCTGGCCTGCACGCCGCCCGAATTATAGCTGTCGACATAGCTGGAGCGCCAATTATAGGCGAGGCGCGCCGAGACGCCGTATTTTTCGTAGATGGCGACCGCATTATAGGCCCAGTGCGAGACGTTGACGATCCGCTGCTTGCCGCCATTGATCGGATCGTCGGTCTTGCCGTCCATATAGGTGCCGTTCAACTGCACGCCCAGGCCGCTGAGCGCGCCCGGCAGGAAGTCGAAGAACTGCTGATAGGCGACCTCCGCACCGGCCAGATAGCCGTTGCCGGCATTGCGCGGGCGGTTGACCAGATAGGAGCCCCCGAAATTCTCCGGCTGCGAATAGGTCTGGATATAGCCGGACAGGTCGCGATAGAAACCGGCGGCGGTCAGCGAGGTGCTGCGCGCCACATACCATTCGATCGACGCGTCATAGGCGGTGGAGCGGATCGGTTGCAGGTCGGGATTACCGCCGCTGCCGGTGCCGATATATTGCTGCGTGCCGGTCGCGCCGCTCGGCACCAGGGTGATGAGCGGATTGAGCTGGCCGAATTCCGGCCGCGTCACCGTCTTGCCGGCGGCGGCGCGCAGGAACAGCGTATCGGTCAGGCCGAGGCGCGCGTTGATGCTGGGCAGGACATTGAGATAGTTCTGCTTGCTCGACACGCCATTGCCGTTGAGGCTTTCGACGGTATTGACCACGCGCGCACCCGCCACGCCGTCCAGCACCATCCCGCCGAGGTCGAACCGGTATCCGACCTGCCCGTAAAAGGCATAGGTGTCCTCGCCGTTGAAGAAGGCGAGGTTGGGCTCGTAGGCACGCGGACCGGTCGGCTGGCCGAACAGCGTCCGGATCGTGTCCGTGTCGTTCAGCAGGATGCCGGTATCGGCGGTGACGAACCGGTCGATGCCCAGCGCCCCCTTGACCAGCCCGCCGGGCGACAGCGACGCGAAGCCGGGGATTGAGGACAAGGGCGCGCCCGCCGCCGTCGGGAAGCCGATCGGGATGGAGGCGGTCGCCTGCGAGCGGACGTTGCGATGCGTGTAGCGGGTGCCGATCTTCAGCATCTGGATCACCGGGCTGTCCGGCTTGATCGTCAGGTCGTTGCGCCAGGCGATCTGCTCGCTGGTGTCCAGGCTGTTGTTGTCGAACAGGGTGCGGATCGTGAATATGCCGGGATCGGTCAGGTCGGCGCCGGTCAGTGCCACCTGGGGCGTGCCGCCGACATCATAGGTCACGTCCAGCCGGGGCACGTTGAACGAGGTGTCGAGGATCGCGTTGCGGTTCGGCACCTTGCTGTAGTTATAGGTGACCTCGGTGTTCAGCACCGCCTGGCCCAGCGTCCACTTGCCGCCGACCACCGCTTGGTAATTGTCGGTGCGGTTCAGATAGGCCTGCTTGCTGGTCAGTGTATAGGCATTGGTCGTGGTGCTGCTGGCCGCGAGCAGCGGATAATCGGTATTGGCGACCACGTTCGACAGCGTACCCGCCTTGGGCAGGCCGATGAAGAAATCGACCGCGATCTTGTTGTCGTAGCGGGTGAAGACGCCGTCCGCATAGAATTCCACATCGGCATTGGGCCGCCACTGGAACGAGGCGTTGAGCGCGGTGCGCCGCCGGTCGCCCGAGGTGTAGAGGCCGCCCACCGTGTCGGGCGTGGCGATCGGCGTGCCCGACGAGACGAAGTCGAACGCGGTCTGATCCTGGTAGAGGCGCTTGTTGTACGAGGCCGCGACCAGCAGGCCCATCTCGCCGATGCCGGTGTCCCAGCGCTGGCTGACCAGGCCCGAGCCGATATAGCCCCATTTCTTCGACTGGTCGCTGTAGACCGCGCGGCCGCTGGCGGCGACCTGGCTGCCGGCGAAGTCGAAGGGGCGGCGCAGGCGCACGTCGATCAGGCCGGCGACGCCGCCCTCGACCAGGTCGGGCGTGCTGGTCTTGTAGACGTCGACGCCGGCGATCAGTTCGGCGGGGATATCCTGAAGCGCGAAGCCGCGCCCGACGCCGGTGAACGCCTCGCGACCGTTCAGCACCGTCGCGACATTGGGCAGGCCGCGGATGAGCACCGTGCCGGCCTCGCCCGCGCCGCGCGTCACCTGCACGCCGGTCACCCGCTGGAGCGCATCGGCAACCGTATTGTCCGGTAATTTGCCGATGTCCTCGGCGACGATCGAGTCGACGATCTGGCTGGCGTTGCGCTTGATCGACTGGGCGGAGGCGAGGCTGGCGCGAACGCCGGTGACGATGATATCGTCGGCATTGGCATCGCTTTCGCTCGGCGCCTGGGACGGGTCCTGCGCACCGTTCACGCCCGCCACCGTCTCCTGTGTGGTCGATGTCGTGGCCTGGGTGGCGCCGGTCCGCGACGCGGGCGTCCCGCTGGCATCCTGCGCCGCCGCCGGTTGCGCGGCGATCGCCAGCCCCAGGATCGAAGCCGTGCCGAACAGCCGGTGCCAGCGTGCGATAGCCATCTACTCTCTCCCCATGATGCGGATCACGTCCGCTTATATGTCCGACATTAAACCAGGCATGGAGGAACGCAATAAACGAAGTCAGCGAAGGCAATGGCTTACGAAATTGCGCGCAGACCTGTTGCCGATTTGCATCAGGCACGCAGGTCGAACCGCCGCCCTGGTTCCGGGCGGCGGCGCGATGTCGGGACTTATCGGGATCGACGCCCTACCAGGCGACGCGGGCAGACAGGCGGACGGTGCGGGGAGCCCCCGGATAGATCCAGAGCGGGCTGTACGAGCTCATCGCGTAATGGACGTCGAACAGATTGTCCGCCTCCAGCCGGACGGTCAGGGCGGGGGTGACCCCGATCTCGCCCGCCATCTTCACCTTGGTATAGGCGGGCAGGCGAAGGCCGCTGGTGTCGATCGCGCCGGCCCGGTCCCCCACATAGGCGACGCCGCCGCTGAGCGACCAGTCGGTGCCCCAGCCGGTCGGATAGCGACCCACCGCCAGCAGCGTGCCCGAATGTCCGGCGACGTTCAGCACATCGGGCGTCGCGAAGGTCTTATCGTCGGCGCGCGCGTCGATATAGGCATAGTTGCCGACGATCTGCCAATGCTTGATCAGCCGGACCGAAGCATCCAGTTCGACGCCCCGGCTCGTCAGCTTGCCGACCGGTGCGTTATAGCCGGGATCGACCGGATCGTTGGTCAGGATGCCGCGCTTCCGGATGTCGAAGACGGTCATGGCGGCATCGATCCCGGTCCAGCGCCCGGCGATGCCCATTTCCCAGCCGACTGCGGTTTCCGGCCCGAAGGCATCGCCCTGCGGGTTCTGCGCGGTCGGGCGGCCGCTGCCGGAATTGAGCAGGAAGGACTCGCCCCAATTGCCATGGACCGCGATCGTGTCGGTCAGGCGATAGCGCGCGCCGAACCGGAACTTGACCGGCTCTCCCGTCGCCTGGGTGGTCAGCCCGGTCAGGTTCCGGCGCAGCCGCTGGCGATAGGCGTCGTAGCGCACGCCGCCGGTCAGCGTCAGCCGGTCGGTCACGTCCCACATATCCTGGAGATAGAGGCTGCCGACCACCCGTTTCTCGCGCTGGTCGATATTGGGGAGGACGGCGGGGAGGGGCTGGCCATAGGCGGGCGCGAACACGTCGATCGCATAGGGGCGCGTCGCGCTCGGTCGGAAACGGGGCAGCCGCTCCAGATAGTCCAGCGTATAGCCCTTGATGCCCAGGCTGGGGTGGTGGACGCCCGCCGCCTCGAACCGGCCCGCCAGCTCCAGCCGCGTCGACAGGTCGGTCGCCTCATAGCCGCGCTGGCGACGCTGCCGCCACAGGGTGCGATTGTCGGGGCGCAGCGACGACTGGTCGCTGGAGAAGCCGCGCAAGGTGGAAAAGCGCCAGGCGACACCGCCATTGATCGACCACTCGCCACCCAGGTCGTGACGGCCGGTCAGTTGCAGCCGGGTATTGCGCGCCTGGTGCCGGCCATCGGCCGGTTCGCCGACGAAGCGGTTGCGCGGCACCGCCAGCGCATCGCCACCGATCGCCGGCACGCCCCGGTCGAAGGCGGAGGCGAAGCTCGTATATTCGGCCAGCGCGGTGAGGCTGGTGCGCGCGCCCGGCTGCCAGGTGAGGGAGGGGGAGACGGTGCGGCGCGACAGGCCGACGAAATCGCGATAGCCGTCCGTATCCTCGGCCGCGACGACGATGCGACCGGCGACCGTCCGCGACAGCGGGCCGGTCACATCCAGCTCGCCCCGCCGGGTGTCGAACGAGCCGTAGAGCAACGTCGCATCGACCGCCGGGGTGAAGCGCGGCGTCTTCGACACGATGTTGACGCGGCCGGCCGGATCGATGTCGCCGAACACCGCGCCGGCCGGTCCCTTCAGCACTTCGATGCGCTCGACCGTCGCCGGGTCGCGGGGCGGGGCAAGGCCGCGATTGGCCAGGAAGCCGTCGACATAATATTCCGCGCCGCCATCGGGCGTGCCCAAAAAGCCGCGGATCGCGAAATTGTCGAGGAAGCCGCCGCGGTTGTTCTGCTGGCTGATGCCGCTGAACAGCTCCAGCGCGTCCGACAGGCGATAGGTGCCGTTGGCGACGAGCATGTCGCGCTCCAGCGAGCGGCTGGACTGCGACATGCGGCGGGTGAGCAGGTCGGAGCCGAGCGTCGTGTCGCGGCGCGATGCGGTGCCGAGCACGACGATGTCGCCATGATCGTCCTCCGTCCGGCTGGCGGTGTCGTCGGTCGAGGTTGCGACCTGCGCGGCGGCGGGGCCGGCGATGCCGAACATCGGCAGCGGCAGGCACAGGGCGGCGATCCGTGCGGCGGCACGGTGGCGGAACATGGTCAAGATGGTCAATCCCCCGGAAAGTCCGGCGCCTATAGCCG
Source organism: Sphingomonas sp. S-NIH.Pt15_0812 (assembly GCF_003951315.1). Lineage (GTDB taxonomy): Bacteria > Pseudomonadota > Alphaproteobacteria > Sphingomonadales > Sphingomonadaceae > Sphingomonas. Next base: position 133,391 of record NZ_QLJH01000008.1, on the reverse strand, counting down.
CGGAAATGACGATGTTACAACATGTCATGATGACGGAGTTGCAAAAACGCCTGTCATCGATCCGTCATGGCATCGTCACGATACCGTCACTGGAATCGCATTTTCCCGTCATCGAAGCCGCCTAACCGCAAAGGTGAGATCGGCAGGGGGACCCGCGTCGATCGCGGCGCCGCCCAGGCACCGACACAAAGACAACGATCGACGGAGTTCTTCGAGATGGCAAGCTTTTCGCGCTATTCCCGCCTGCTGATGGCGGGTTCGGCCTGTGTCCTGCTCGCATCGTGCGGCGGGGCGGACAGCGTGGCGTCGCCGGGCGCCGGCGCGATCACCATCATCAATCCCGCGACGCCCGCGCCGACCCCGACGCCGACCGGTACGCCGACCCCGACCGCGCTGACCGCGTCGCAGTTCGCTGCGCAGACGACGGTCAACGGCATCACCGTCACGTCTCAGGAGCAGCTCGATCTGGTCGATGCCGGCGCCAACAACAATGTCAACGGCACCAACATCCTGAACGGCGTCTATCCGACCAACGCTACGCCGGTGGCCGCCGCCGATCCGACCCGCCTGGGCAGCTTCTTCACGCCCGCCAACTTCATCGGCGCGACCAGCGGTCCCAACGACAATAATTTCGTCGGCTGGACCTGCAACTCCACCGCCGCCAATTTCGGCAGCGGCAGCGCGTCCTGCACCGCCGTGCCCAGCATCGGCTCGCCGGTCGCGGGTTCCTGCCCGATCGGGACGATCGACGACGGCACCAACTCGTCGAGCAGCCCGACCTTCCGCTATTGCCGCCTGCCCCAGATCATCGATACCGACCTGTCGCTGCCCAAGGTCGCCGGCGTCGTCTATCGCTTCCGCGGCCAGACCGAGGTCGGCAACGTCGCGACCGGCGCGACGGCGACGCTGAGCATCGCGGCGGGCGTCGTGCTGGCGGCGGACTCGAGCGAGAGCACCAACGACCTGCTGCTGGTCAATCGCGGGTCGAAGATCAACGCGGTCGGCACCGCCTCCGCCCCGATCGTCTTCACCGCGCAGCAGAACCTGGCCTCGAACGGCGTGTCGGACGCGACGCAGGGCCTGTGGGGCGGCATTGTCCTGCTCGGCCGCGCGCCGACCGCCGTCTGCGCCGCCGGCACCGGCCCGAACAATGCCGACGGCACCAGCGCCACCTGCCAGAACCCGATCGAGGGTGTGACCAACCGCTTCTACGGCGGCACCAACCAGGCCGACAGCAGCGGCACGATGCAATATGTGCAGATCCGCTACACCGGCATCGCGATCAGCGAGGGCAACGAGTTGCAGGGCCTGACGCTGGGCGGCGTCGGGTCGGGCACGACGCTGGACCATATCCAGAGCCACAATTCGGCCGATGACGGCGTCGAGATCTTCGGCGGCACCGCCAACATGAAGTATATGGTGATGACCGGCGCCGACGATGACGGCTTCGACATCGACAATGGCTATCGCGGCTTCATCCAGTTCATGATCACTGCGCAGAAGCCGCTGGGCGCGACCGCCGACAGCTTCTCGACCGAGATCGACTCCAACGGGGCCGAGGACCTGCTGCCGCGCACCTTCGCGCGCTACGCCAACTTCACCTTCATCCAGACCGCGACCGCCCCGGCGGCGATCCGCCTGCGCGGCGGCGCCGACATGGCCTTCGTCAACGGCATCGTGAAGACGCCGCAGGGCGTCGCTTGCGTCAACATGGTGGCGGGCGAAGACAATGGCGGCCGCACCACCGTCCGCGCCGCCAATGCGGCGCTGCAGGATGCGGGGCCGCCGACCTTCAACTCGGTCTATTTCCAGTGCCAGGGCCGCTGAGGCGCATCGCCCCTTGAGCGACGCGATGCCGGGGTGGCCTCCACCGCCCCGGCATCGTCCATTTCCCCCCTGATCCGGACATCGGTCATGCTGCAGCGCCCCGCCTTCGCTTCGCTTCTTCTTCTCACCTCGCATTTCGTCGCCCCGGCGGCGCTCGCCCAGGTCGCGGGCGGCAGCCCGGCGGGCCAGTCCTCCCCGCCGGCCAGCACCACCGGCACCGAGGTCGACGCCCCCGCCAATACCGCGCAGGACCGGGCGCTGGCCCAGCCCGGCACGGCCGCCGACCAGCAGGGGGCCGACCAGCAGGAACCGGCGGTCGAGGTCTCGACGCCCGGCTATGATCCCGCCGCCGCCGAGGACATCGTCGTCGTCGGCCGCAACATCCCCAACACGATCCGCGCGACGCCGCAGGTCATCTCGGTCCTGTCCGCCGCCGATATCGCGCGGACGGGCGAGGGTGATATCGCGGGCGCGCTGACCCGCGTCACCGGCCTGTCGGTGGTCGGCAACGGCTTCGTCTATGTCCGTGGTCTGGGCGACCGCTATTCCTCGGCACTGCTCAACGGCTCGCCGCTGCCCAGTCCCGAGCCGCTGCGCCGCTCGGTGCCGCTCGACATCTTTCCGACCACGATCGTCGGCTCGGCGCTGGTCCAGAAGACCTATTCCGTCAATTATCCCGGCGAGTTCGGCGGCGGCGTCATCAACCTGACGACCAAGGCGATCCCCGACAAGAGCTTCGTCTCGATGGGCGGCACCATCTCCGCCGACACGGTGACGACCAGCGAGCTGGGCTATACCTACAAGGGCGGCAAGCACGACTGGATCGGCTTCGACTCGGGCGAACGCCGCGTGCCCCAGTTCATCACCGATGCGCCGGGCGGCAACGGCATCATCCCGACCGAGCAGGTCGCGCAGCTCTCCAACGCGCGCACCACCTTGCTCCAGCGCAACAACCAGTTGCCCGCCAACGGATCGGGCGAGGTCAGCTTCGGCATCGTCAAGGATGTCGGCAGCGACCGGCTGGGCGTGATCGGCTCGGCCAGCATCAGCAATACCTGGCGCACCCGCGACGCGACGCAGCAGGACACGATTTCGGCGACCGGCGCGCTGCGCAACGATTTCTCGACGCTGATCACTGACAATCGCGCGGTGGTGAACGCGCTGCTCGGGCTCGGCTACGAGTTCGGCAAGAACACCGTCCGCCTGACCAACATCTATATCCACGACACGCTGAAGCAGGCGCGCGGCTCGGCCGCGACCGTCTACAACAACAGCAGCGGCGCGCCGATCTTCCAGCAGAACACCAACTGGTTCGAACGTCAGCTGATCGAATCGCAGCTGGTCGGCGAGTTCAAGCCGTTCGACCGGGTGCAGCTCGACGTGCGCGGCGCCTATGCCAATTCCAAGCGGCTGGCGCCCTATGAGCGGCAGTTCATCTATCTCTGCAACACCTCGCTCAACGTCACCGTCGCCGAGGCGAATGCGGCGGAGGGCATCCAGTGCCCCGGCGCCTATCAGGCGACCAACGCCTTCGACCGGTTCGCGACCGTGGTGTTCAGCCGGCTGAACGAGAATCTCTACACGGCGCAGGCCGACGCGTCGTGGCGGCCCAATCTGGAGCGTCCGATGACGCTGTCGGCGGGCTATTATTTCCAGAAGAACGACCGCAGCTCGACCCGCCTGCCCTTCGTGTTCCAGACCACGACGGGCGGCGCGATCCCGTTCCCGTGCAACCTGTTCCGCCCCGACTTCCTTCTGTCGCCGGACGTGCTGAACGGCTGTCCGGTCGCCGCCAATCCGGCGCAGAACGCGGTGCAGTTGCGCTTCGACGCCGGGCAGAACGGTTCCTATGCCTATGACGCCAGCCTGTTGATCCATGCCGGCTATGCCCAGATCGAGGCGGAGGCGACGGACGGCCTGCGCGCGACGATCGGCCTGCGCTACGAGACGGCGAAGGAACGGGTCGACCCGATCAACGCCACCGGCACGCGGCTGAACAACGATTATTTCCTGCCGGCGGCGACGCTGACCTGGAACTTCGCCAGCGACATGCAGCTGCGCGCCAGCGCCTCGAAGACGATTGCCCGTCCGCAGTTCCGCGAACTGGCCCCCCAGGCGTTCCGCGATTTCGAATCCGACCGGCTGTTCTTCGGCAACCCGTTCCTGAAGGACTCGAAGCTCTACAATCTGGAGGCGCGCTACGAGTGGTTCTTCGCGCGTGACCAGCGGGCGACGCTGTCGGGCTTCTACAAGCGGATCGACAATCCGATCGAGCAGGTCGGCTTCTTCCCGACGCCCGATGCGCGGCTCCAGACCGGCTTCACCTATCTGCCCAAGGCGACGCTGTGGGGCGCGGAGGCCGAGGTGCAGAAATATGTGCCGCTGACCGCCTTGGGCGGGCTGTTCGAGACGCGGCGCGCGGTGATCATCGCCAACTATACCTATACCCAGTCGAAGATCACCGCGAACGCACAGTGCGTGCCGAGCGTGCTGGGCGTGCAGATCGCGCCCTGCGGCCCCGGCTTCGCGCCCGCCAATGTCCAGTTCCGCAACGGCGCGCCGCTGACCGGGCAGTCGGACCACCTGGTCAACCTCCAGCTCGGCGTCGAGGACACGGACAGCCTGTCGGCGATCACGTTGCTGTTCAACTATGCCAGCAACCGCGTCACCAATCGCGGCCCCAGCTATCTGAGCGGCACCGGCTTCCAGCCCGACATCATCGAGCGGCCGGGCATCCGGCTCGACCTGGTCGCGCGCCAGGGCGTGGAGGCGTTCGGCGGCCAGTTCGAGATCAAGGCCGAGGCGCGCAACCTGACCGGCACCCGCTATCAGGAGCGGCAGGATTTCGAGAACGGCAACACGGTCTTCATCAACCGCTATCGCCAGGGCCGCATCTTCACGCTGGGCGCGAGCGTGACCTTCTGATCGGGGGGAGGGGGGCGGTCGACGCCGTCCCCTTCCGTCAGGCCGCAGGGCGCGCACTGCGGCCCGGCGACGCGGTCACCCCCAGGGGCGTTCGCGAAACCATTTGGTGATGACGTATTTCACGCCGCCGCGCACCTTCATGCCCTGGTGCAGCGTGGCGGGGTTGAGCGTGCCGTCGGGCCGCCGATTGTTCCAGCAGACCAGCTTGCCGGTTTCCGGCTGGATGATCTTGTCGATCGCCTTGAACCGCGTCGCGCCGCCCGCTTCGGGCGCGTTGAGATAGACCATCACCGTCCAGGTGCGGTTGCCCGCGACGCCGCAATAGCGGTCGAAGTCGAGGCCGCCGGGTTCGAAATAGTCGGTATGGCCCTTAAACTCCTGCCCCACGGCATAGCGCTGCCCTTGCAGGGGTTCGCCATAGACGCCGTCCAGGCCGGTCAGCGCGGCGATGCACGCTTCCGTCTCGCGGACCACGGGGTCGTCGGCGGCGAGGTCGCCGGTCTCGCTGGTGCGATAGGCGGCGTCGCCGTTGCCGTCGGCCAGCGTCGAGGGACGGCGCACCGCGTCGATCCGCGCGACCAGCTCGGCGCAGAGCGCGGGCGAGAGGAAGGCGCGACGGACGAACAGGGTCAGCTTGCCGCCCGGAATCTTCTGCACCTGGCCATGCGAAAGGATCCGGTCGGTGACGGCAATGGCATCCAGTCCATTGCCGAGGGAGGGAAGCGGTGTCATGGCATCGCTCTCTGCCGAACATCGGGTCGGTGACGCCAGCGGATTTTTGTTTCCGATGTTTGACGCCGAGACGTAACATGGCATGGTTAAAGCCCCTGGCCGGCGGGATGGGAACAGGATGCGATTGAAGCTCGACGCGCGGGCACGCCGCTGGTTGCGGCGGATACCCGTCGTCAACGTCTATTCACTGGCCGAACTGGTGCTGATGGGGGCGCTGGCGGTCCAGTGCGCGCGCTTCGTCTGGGTCGTGGCGACGCCGGTCGGCCCGGTCGGCGACTGGCGTCCGGCGGGGGTGACATTCCCCGGCTCCCCGGCCGCGATCCTCAGCCAGTTCGACCCCTTCTTCCGTCTCAACGCGCCCCAGGCCGGCCCCGCCACCGTGACGCCGCTGCAACTGACATTGTTCGGCATCCGGCTGGACGAGGCGACGGGGCGCGGCTCGGCGATCGTCGCGGGGGCGGACGGCGTGCAGAAGAGCGTCGCGGTCGGCGAGGAGATCCAGCCCGGCGTCACGCTGAAGGCCGTCGCCTTCGACCATATCACGCTCGATCGCGGCGGCACCGCGGAGGACCTGTTCCTCGACCAGTCCGACGCGCCGCCGCCGCCGCCGCCGACCGGCACGGCTCCGGCCGGCCCGGAGATCGGATCACGCGCGGCGGGCGCGATCCCGGTGCTGGGCGGGGGTCCTGCCCCCGCGGGCACGGGCGTGCCGGTCGGCCAGCTTCGCCAGGAGATCGGCTTCATCCCGCGCATCGACGGCGGCCGGATCAGCGGCCTGGTCGTCCGGCCGCAGGGCAGCGGCGCGGCGTTCCGCCAGGCCGGCTTGCGCGAGGGCGACGTCGTCACCGCGATCGGCGGGCGCGCGGTCAGCGGACCGGGCGATCTCGACCGGATCGCCACCGATTATGCCGGGGGCGGCAACGTCCCCATCACCGTCGAGCGCGGCCAGCAGACGCTGGCGCTCGCCATCACGATAGCGGCCCCTTCCAAATGAAGCTTTCGCATTTCCTTGCCTTCACCGCGTTGCCGCTGACCGCCTTGGCGGCCGCGCCCGTCGTCGCGCAGACGACGCTGAACGTGCGCGATGCCGACATCCGCGCCTTCATCGCCGACGCCGCGCGGGTGACCGGGCGCACCTTCATCATCGACAACCGGGTGAACGGCAAGGTGACGGTGGTGACCGACCGGCCGCTGTCGCGCTCCGAATATTTCGAGATCTTCCTGTCGACGCTGCGCGCCAACGGCCTGGTCGCGGTGCCGACCGGCAATGGCAGCTTCCGCATCCAGCCGCTCGACAATGCCGCGTCGCAGCCGACCCGCGTCGGTTCGGCGGGGGCGCAACGCAACAGCTTCGTGACCGAGATCGTGCGGTTGCGCTCGGTCGACGCGCAAAGCGCCGTGGAGACGGTGCGGCCGCTGGTCTCCCCCCAGGGTTCGGTCACCGCCAACCGCGCCGGCAACAGCCTGGTCGTGGTCGATTTCGGCGACAATATCCGCCGCATCCGCGAGGTGTTGCGCCGGATCGACACCGACAATGCCGCGACCCGCGTCGTCACGCTCCAGAATGCCGGATCGCGCGAGATCGCGACCGCGCTCCAGACGCTGGCCGGTGGCGGCAGCGGCGCGGCGAGCCAGGGCACGGGGCAGGGCGGCGGTGGCGGCGCGCCGGCGGGCGGCAGCAGCGGCACCGTGTCGGTCGTGTCGGTCGACAGCAGCAACTCGGTGGTGATCCGGGGCGATCCGGCGACCGTGTCGCGCCTCGCCAGCGTCGCCGCCGACCTCGATCGCAAGGCCCGGAGCGGCACCGAAATCCGCGTCGTCTTCCTGGAGAATGCCGATGCCGAGCAGTTGCTGCCCGTGCTCCAGCGGCTGGTCGGGCAGACCCCCGATCCGGTGCAGGAGACGACGCTGTCGCGTGGCTCGTTCCAGAACACCAACGGCACGACCGGGACGTCGAGCGGCACGATCACGCCGCAGATCATCCAGCCCAGCCAGCCGAGCGCGGGCGGCGGCGGAGGAGGCAATGCCACGCCCAACGGCCAGCAGGCCGCCGTGTCGACGCAAGGGGGGCGGACGGCGGCGGTCGTCACCCGCTTCGCCGGGGCGAATGCGATCGTCATCGCCGCGCCCGCCGATATCCAGCGGCAATTGTCGGAGGTGGTGCGCCAGCTCGACACCCGGCGCGAACAGGTGCTGATCGAGGCGATCATCGCCGAGGTGTCCGACGCCACGGTCAACCGGCTGGGGGCGCAGTTCCTGCTCGGCAACCTGTCGGGCGGGGCGTTCGCGGCCTCCACCTTCAGCAATTCCGCGCCCAACATCCTCCAGATCGCCGGGGCGATCGGCGCGCGGTCGCTGGCGACGCAGACCACCGTCATCAACGGCAACAACACGACGACGACGACCGACAACACCATCTCCAACCAGTTGGCGCAATCGGCGATCAGCTCGCTGCTCGGCACGTCGGGCGGCTTCGCGGGCTGGGGCGGCCGGGTCGGCGACACCATCTTCGGCGCGATCATCAACGCGGTGAAGAGCGACAATACCTCGAACCTGCTCCAGGTGCCGCACCTCATCACGCTCGACAACCAGCAGGCGCACAGCCTGGTCGGGCAGGAGATACCGGTCACCACCGGGCAGGCGCTGTCCAACGACTTCAACAACACCTTCCGCACGGTGCAGCGCCAGAATGTCGGCATCCAGCTAGACGTGAAGCCGCAGGTCAATGCCGGCGGTTCGCTCAAGCTGTTCGTGCGGCTGGAGGTCAGCTCGATCGCCGGGCCGGTGTCGAGCAACAATAGCGAGCTGATCCTCAACAAGCGCGCGTTCGAGAATGTCTTCACGCCCGACGACGGGCAGATCACCGTGATCGGCGGCCTACTCGACGATGCCGAGCGGCGGACGATCGAGAAGATCCCGCTGCTGGGCGACATCCCGGTCGTCGGCAACCTGTTCAAGAGCCGCGCGCGCAGTCGCACCAAGAGCAACCTGATGGTCTTCATCCGCCCGACCATCCTCCGCACCGCCGAGGATAGCCGACGCGTCACCGAACAGCGCTACGGCTATCTGCGCGCGCTCCAGGGCTATGCCCAGCCGGGCGTCGAGCCGTCGATCGACCAGCTGGTGCGCGATTACATGAACGCCGCACCGCCGATCCCGCGCGCGCCGATGCCGGGCAATATCGAGGACCCGAACATCGCGGTGCCGGTGCAGACCCAGCCGTCGATGGCGATCCGGCCGAAGGGCAAGAGATGATCCGCGACGGCGACGATCCGGCCCCTCTGCCGATGGGGGCGATGGCGGAACCGCCGCCGCTGGACGCGGCCGACACCGCGCGGCCGGTCGAGACCCCGGCGGAGGCGATCGCCCCGCTGCCGCAGGTCACGATCCCCTATGCCTTCGCGCGCAAGTTCGGCGTGGTGGTGCAGCATAGCGACGTCGACTCGCATTTGACCATCGCCCTGCGCGAGGGGGCCGACCCCAAGGCGCTGATCGAGGTGCGGCGTCATCTCGGCCGCGCGTTCGACGTCGCGATCGTCGAGCCGGCGGCGTTCGACCGGCTGTTGTCGGACGGTTATGCGATGACGGGCCAGGCGACGGCGCTGGCGGCGGTCGGCATGGGCGACGAGCTGGACGCGCTGGCCGGCGACCTGCCGACCGCGGAGGACCTGCTCGACACCGCCGACGATGCGCCGGCGATCCGCCTGATCAACGGCATCATCGCCGATGCGACGCGCAACGGCGTGTCCGACATCCATGTCGAGCCCTATGAGACGGGGCTGGTCGTGCGGATGCGGATCGACGGCGTGCTCCGCGAGACGATGCGGATGCCGCCGCATGTCGCCCCCGTCGTCGTCAGCCGCATCAAGGTGATGGCGCGTCTCGACATCGCCGAGCGGCGCGTGCCGCAGGACGGGCGCATGGGCCTGACGCTGGGCGGCAAGCTGCTCGACGTGCGCGTCTCGACGCTGCCGAGCCGGGCGGGCGAGCGGGTGGTGCTGCGTATCCTGGACAAGGAGAATGCCGGTATCGATCTCGATGCGCTGGGCATGACCCCGGCGATGCTGGGCCTGTTGCGCGGCGCGCTGGCGGAGCCGAACGGCATCATCCTGGTCACCGGCCCGACCGGATCGGGCAAGACCACCAGCCTCTATGCGGCGCTGCGCCTGCTCAACGACGGCAGCCGCAACATCCTGACGGTCGAGGACCCGGTCGAATATGCGGTCGAGGGCGTCGGCCAGACCCAGGTCAACGCCAAGGTCGGCCTGACCTTCGCCGCCGGCCTGCGCGCCATCCTGCGCCAGGACCCGGACGTGGTGATGGTCGGCGAAATCCGCGACCGGGAAACGGCGGAGATCGCCGTGCAGGCGTCGCTGACCGGCCATCTGGTGCTGTCCACCGTCCATACCAATGACGCGGTCGGCGCGATCACGCGGATGCGCGACATGAAGGTGGAGCCGTTCCTGCTCGCCTCGACGCTGCGCGCGGTGATCGCTCAGCGGCTGGTGCGGCGGCTGTGTCCCGCCTGCCGCCGGCCGGTGCCGGCGCGCGAGACGGTCGCGCCGATGCTGGGCATCGCCAGCGACGCGATCGTCTATCAGGCGGTCGGCTGCGACCAGTGCGGCCATACCGGCTATCGCGGCCGCACCGGCGTCTACGAGGCGGTGCGCGTCGACGAGACGATCCGCCGCCTGATCAACGAGGGCGGCGACGAACAGGCGATCGCCGACCACGCCTTCCGCCGGTCGTCCGATCTGGCGAGCGCGGCGCAGGCGCTGGTGCTGGCCGGCCAGACCACGCCGGAAGAGGCGATCCGGGTCTCGCGCCGCGACGTCACTGATGTCGCGCCCGCGATCGAGGACGCCGTTCCCGCCGAGGCGGCGCGATGATGACGACCGCGCATGGCTGACTTCGACTATGTCGCGATCGATACGCGCGGCGCGGAGAAGCGCGGCCATGTCGCCGCCGCCGATCTCGACGCGGCGCGCAAGACGCTCGACCGGCAGAAGCTCTATGTCGTGCGGATCGAGCCGGGCGCGCCGCCCGCGGTCCGCGCGCGGCCGCTGTTCGGCCTGCAACTGGGCCGGGCGCGCATGTCGGGCAAGCAGCTGACGCTGTTCACCCGCCAGCTCGCGACGCTGAACCGCGTGTCGCCCCTGGAGGAGAGCCTGCGCACCATCACGCGCCAGACCGAGCAGGAGAGCGTGCGTGGCATCGTCGCCACCGTCCATGCCGGCGTGGTCGAGGGGCGGCGGCTGGCGGACTCGATGGCGCGCGAGCCGAAGAGCTTTCCGCCGCTCTACCGCGCGATGGTCGCGGCGGGCGAGAGTTCGGGCACGCTGCCGACGATCCTCGACCGGCTGGCGGCCCTGCTGGAGCGACAGGCGGAAATCCGTGGCAAGCTGATCACGGCCCTGGCCTATCCGGCGATTCTGGCGCTGGTCGCCTTGGGCGTCGTCACCGCGCTGATGATGTTCGTGGTGCCGCAGGTGGTCGAGCAGTTCGATACGGTCGGGCAGGAGCTGCCGCTGCTGACGCGGATGGTGATCACCCTGTCCGACGTGCTGGTGAATGGCTGGTGGATCATGCTGCTGGTCGTGGTCGGCATCGGCCTGATTGGGTGGCGGGCGCTCAAGGAGCCGTCGATCCGGCTCGCCTTCGACAGCTGGCTTTTGCGATTGCCGCTGCTCGGCCGGTTGCTGCGCGACCTGCACGCGGCGCGGATGGCGCGCACGCTGGGCACGATGGTCGCCAGCCGGCTGCCGCTGCTGGAGGGGCTGACGCTGACCGCCGGCACCATCCACAATCGCCGGCTGCGCGTCGCCTCCGACGATATCGTCGAGGCGATCCGGGGCGGCGGCAGCCTGTCGGCGGCAATGCGGCGCGCGGGCGTGTTCCCGCCCCTGCTCACCTATCTGGCGGCGAGCGGCGAAGCGGCGGGGCGGCTGGACGAGATGCTGGAGCGCGCGGCGGATTATCTGGAGCGCGAGTTCGACCGCTTCACCGCTACCGCCCTGTCGCTGCTGGAACCGGCGATCATCGTCATCATGGGCGGTATCGTCGCCACGATCGTGCTATCGATCCTGCTGCCGATCCTGCAACTCAACACATTGGCCGGGCAATGAGGATGTTCATGCGTATCGAGGACAAGACGCGTCGCAAGCGGCGCAACGGCTTCACGCCCGTGAGGCGTTCCGCCGAACACGGCTTCACGCTGGTGGAGCTGATGGTGGTGATCGTCATCATCGGCCTGCTGGCCACCATCGTCGCGCTCAACGTGCTGCCCTCGGGCGACACCGCGCGCATCCAGAAGGCCAAGGCCGATATCGCCAATGTCGAGAACGGCCTGGAACTCTATCGCCTGCAGATGGGCAGCTATCCGACGACGACGCAGGGACTGGCGGCGCTGACCAGCGCACCGGCCGGCGTCGACGCGTCGCGCTATCAGCAGGGCGGCTATATCAAGCGCCTGCCGCAAGACCCGTGGAGCCGACCCTATCTCTATGCGTCGCCCGGCCAGCATGGCGAGGCGGACATCTGGACCTATGGCGCCGACGGCAAGGAAGGCGGCGAGGGGATCAATGCCGATATCGGCAGCTGGCAGTAAGCCGGCTTTCCTCTTCGGACCTCTGCGTTCCGCCGAACACGGCTTCACGCCTGTGAGGCGTTCCGCCGAACACGGCTTCACGCTGGTCGAACTGATGATCGTCATCACCATCATCGGCCTGTCGGCGGCGGTGGTGGCGTTCGTCATGCCCGATCCGCGCGGGCGCGTGCTGGACGAGGGGCTGCGGCTCGCCGGGCGGACCAGGGCGGCGCGCAACCTGGCGATCGTCGAGTCCCAGCCGATCAGCCTGTGGGTGACGAGCGGCGGCTATGGCTTCGACCGGCGCGTCGCGGGGGCATGGACGCCGGTCGCGGACAAGCCGCTGCGCGTCGAGCGCTGGGCCGAGGGGACGCGGGCGTCGCTGGGGGAGGGGCAGGGGCGGCTGCGCGTCACCTTCGATCCTACCGGCATCGCCGACCGCAATGCCGATATCCGCCTGACCCGCGACGGCAACGACGCGCTGGTCCGGATCGGCGCGGACGGCGAGGTGCGCGCCGATGCGCAATGACCGGATCGCCGAGCGCGGCTTCACCCTTATCGAGATCATGGTCGCGCTGGCGGTGTTCAGCCTCGCCGCGCTGGCGCTCGTCCGGCTGGAGGGCGCGACCGTGCGCGGCGTCGGGCTGATCGACGATACGCTGGTGGCGCAGATGGTCGCGCACAATGTCGCGCTCGACGCCTATACCGAGGCGCAACCGCCCGAACCCGGCCGGACCGAGGGCGGCGAGGTCAATGGCGGCCGCAACTGGCGCTGGACTCGCCAGATCACCCCGCTTGGCGACCGGCAGGTGGTGCGGATCGACGTGGTGGTGCAGAATGTCCGCGGCCAGGTGCTCGGCCGCATGACGATGATCCGCCCGCCGAGCCCCGCCGCCGCCGTCGCGGTGGCGACATGACGGATCGCCGCCCCGCCGGACGGTCCGCCGAACAGGGCTTCACGCTGGTCGAGGTGATGGTCGCGCTGCTGATCTTCGCGATGATCGCCTCGGCCGGCGTCGCGATCTTGTCGTTCAGCATCCGCGCACAGGCGGCGACGGGTGCGCGGCTCGACGATCAGGCGGCGATCGCCCGCACTGTCTCCGCGCTGACCGCCGATCTGGCGCAGGCGACCCCCCGTGCCGCACGCGACGAGGCCGGGCGGCTGCGTCCCGCCTTTGTCGGCGAGCCGGGCGAGATGCTGTTCACGCGCGGCGGCTGGACGAACCTGGACGCCACCGCCCGGCCCAATCTGCAGAAGGTGCTGTGGCGCCTGTCCGGGCAGACGCTGGTGCGCATCGGCTATCCGGAGGTCGACGGCGCACAGCCACTGGCGCAGACGCCGATGCTGGACCGGGTCAGCGCCCTGGTCGTCCGCTACCGCTATGCCGGCGCGTGGAGCGATCGCTGGGACGGGGCGGGGGGTATCGCGCTGCCCCAGGCGCTGGAACTGCGCCTGACCCGCACGGACGGGACGAGCTGGCGGATGATGGCGCTGGTCGGCACCGGCTTCGGTCCGGGCGGCATCCGCGTGCCCGGCCCCAAGGCCAGCACGCCGGAGGGCGCCCCGACCACCCCGCCATCGATGCCGCGCGGAGAGCCGGCCCCGCTCGCGCCGCCGGGAGGGCAGAATGGCGTCTAGGCGCGCCGGCGAACGCGGCGCGGCGTTGCTCACCGTGCTGATGCTGGTGGCGGTGATCGCGGTCATGGCGGGCGCGGCGCTGGAGAAGCTGCGCCTGTCCACCCGCCTCGCCGCCAATGCCGCCGCCGCCGACCAGGCGCGCGCCTATGCCGTCGGGGCGGAGGCGATGGCGACCGTTCGCCTGGGCGATCTGCTGACCAAGAGCGAGGGGCGGGTGACGCTGCTCGGCAATTGGAGCGACCGGCCCTTTCCGCTGCCGCTGCCCGGCGGGGGGATGGCGGTGGCGCGCGTGGTGGATGGCGGCAATTGCTTCAACCTCAACGGGCTGGCGACGTCGGCGGGCGCGCCGGGCCTCTACCAGACCGCCGGATTGCAGCGCATCCAGTTCGCGCGGCTGATGCGGCTGCTCGGCATCTCGGGCCAGGTCGCCGATCAGATCGCGGCGAGCACCGCCGACTGGATCGACAGCGACCAGGACCAGCAGCCCGGCGGCGCGGAGGACCCGTTCTACACCGGCCAGCAGACCGGCTATCGCACCGCCGGCACGCTGATGGCGGATGTCAGCGAGTTGCGCGCGGTGTCGGGCGTGACCCCGGAGGTCTATGCCCGGCTCCGGCCCTGGGTCTGCGCCCTGCCGGTCGCGGAGCCGAGCCGGATGAACGTCAACACCATCCTGCCCGAACAGGCGCCGCTGCTCGCCATGCTGGCGCCGGACGGCAGCCAGTCGGTCGACTCCGTCCGCGCCTTGCTGCTGCGCCGCCCGCCCCAGGGCTGGTCGAACGCGCTCGATCTGTGGAAGGGGGCGACGACGCCGAGCGACGCGGCGGCGCAGACGGCGGCGACCACGGCCTGGTTTCGAATGACGGTGGACGTGACGGTCCCGGGCGCGCAACTACAGGAACGAGCGTTGATCGACGCGTCGAGGCTGCCGGTACGCCTGGTCGCGCGACAATGGGGGGAAGATACGTGACGACCTTGTTATTCCTGCCCAGCGGCGAGACCGGCTTCCGCTGGATGCGGTTCGGCGATGCCGGGCTGATGGCACGGGGCGACGGCGTGCCGGTGGAGCCGGACCCGATCGTCGCGGTCGCGCCGGCCGAGGCGGTGACGCTGCACTGGGCCGAACTGCCCGCCCGGTCCCCCGCCCAGGCGGTGGCGGCGGCGCGGCTGCTCGCGGCCGAGGCGAGCGCCGCCCCGCCCGGCGAGTTGCACGTCGCGGTGGGCGACGAGGGCGGCGGCGAACGCCCGATCGGCGTCGTTGCGAGGGAGACGATGCGCGCCTGGCTCAACCAGCTGGCCGCCGCCGGGGTGGATCCGGTCGCGCTTGTGCCGGCCCCGATGCTGCTGCCCCGCCCGGAGGAAGGCTATGTGCGCGCCGAACTGGCGGGCCAGGCGGTGGTGCGCGGCCGGACCAGCGGCTTCGCCGACGAAGCGCGGCTGACCGAGCTGGTCACCGGCGGTGAGCCGCCCGCGACGGTCGAGCGACAGGTGCTGGACGCCGCCTTGTTCGACGCGACCGCCGCGCCCACGCTCGACCTGCGCCAGGGCGTGTTCGCCCGGCGGCGGGGCTTCGCGATCGACTGGCGGCTGGTGCGACGGCTGGCGGCGCTGGGTGCCGCGATCCTGGCGGTCAGCTTCGCCATCTCGCTGGTCCGCGTCGCCAAGTACAGCTTCGCCGCCGACCGGCTGGAGGCGCAGGCCGATGCGCTCGCCGCCACCGCCCTGCCGCGCGGCGAGACCGTGACCGATCCCGATCGGCAGCTGGCCGAGCGGTCGGGCCGGGTGATCGGGCCGGGCCTGGGCTTCACCACCACCACCGCGGCGGCCTTCGCCGCGATCCGCAGCGTGCCGGGGAGCGAAGTGACGGGCCTGGATTTCACCGCCAATGGCGATCTGCGCCTGTCGGTCGCGGTCGAGCGCGAGGCGCTGGCCACCGATCTGAAACGCGCGCTGGAACGCGCCGGCTTCGCGGTGCAGGCCAGCGTCTTCCAGTCCGCCAACGGCCGGATCACCGGCGAACTGACGGTGAGCGGCCGATGAACGCGCTTCGACACTGGTTCCAGGGCCGCTCCAAGCGCGAGCAGAGGCTGTTGCTGGTCATGGCCGCGCTGGCGATCGTGACGATCCTGTGGGGGCTGGTGATCCGGCCGCTGTCGGACGTGATGGCCGGCGCGCGCGAGCGGCATGCGGCGGCGGTGATCCGAATGGGCGAGACGCGCGCCGTGGTCGATGCGCTGGGCGCGGCGCGCAAGGTGCCGCCGCTCACCGGCTCGCTGGCCGACGTGATCCGCGCCCAGGCGGAGACGGCCGGCTTCCCGCTCGCCAGCCTGGAGCCGGAGGGCGACGGGGTGCGCGTCTCGATCACCTCGGCTCGGGGTGCGGCGCTGACCGCCTGGCTGGCGCGGCTGGAGCGGGCGGGGATCGTGGTCGAGGGCGCGACGCTCAGCGACAATGGCGATCGCACCGTCTCGGCCCGACTGTTGCTGCGGGGACGGGCGGCATGAGGCGGATTCGTCTGACCACCGGGCCGGCGGCGCTGTTCGGGGCGATGATGCTGGTGGCGCTGATCGTCTTCCTGCCGATGCGTGCGGTGCTCGGCTGGGCCGGGGCAGGGCGGCAGGGGCTGGTCGCGCGCGAGGTCGAGGGCAGCATCTGGGATGCGCGGCTGCGCGACGCCAGCCTCGGCCAGTTGCCGATCGGCGATGTCGACGCGCGCCTGTCGCCGCTCGGGCTGCTGACCGGACGCGCGGTGCTGACGCTGGAGCGCGACGGTGCGATCGGTGTGCCGCCGCTGTCGGCGCGCGCCTATGTCAGCCGGCATGGCATGGGCGTGGAGCGCGCGACTGCCCGGATCGGTGCGGGGGCGTTGTTCCAGCCACTGCCCGTCGCGTTCCTCGACCTGGCCGATGTCACCATCCGCTTCCGCGACGACCAGTGCAGTGAGGCACAGGGGCGGGTGACCGCGACCCTGGCAGGCGATGTGGCGGGCGTCGGCCTGCCGCCCTCGGTCAGCGGCGATGCGCGGTGCGATGCGGGCGCGCTGGTTCTGCCGCTGACCGGCGCGGCGGGGACGGAAGGCGTGACGCTGCGAATCACCGGCGATGGCCGCTACCGGGCGGAACTGGTGATGCAGGGCGGCGACGCGACGACGATCGGCCGCTTGCAGGCCGCCGGATTCGTCGCTGGTCCACGCGGTTATCAACTTTCTGTCGAAGGACGCTTCTGATGCGCTTGACGGACCGTCCATCACCCCTTATCGGCCCAACTCCTTCGCGGCGACCGTAGTTCAATTGGTTAGAGCGCCGGCTTGTGATGCCGGAAGTTGCGGGTTCAAGTCCCGTCGGTCGCCCCACCATCTTCAGACATCGCGCAGAGGCTGCCCATGACCAGCAATTGGGGCTTTCCCGATTTCGACGACCATGAAGGCATCCATCTCTTCACCGACCCGGCCTCGGGGCTGAAGGCGGTGGTCGCGATCCACTCCACCAAGCTGGGCCCGGCGGCGGGCGGCGTCCGCTTCTGGCACTATGCCGACAGCGACCGCGCGATCACCGATGCGCTGCGCCTGTCGCGCGGCATGAGCTTCAAGAACGCGATGGCCGGCCTGGAGCTGGGCGGCGGCAAGGGCGTCGTGCTGGCCCCCGAGCCGGGCGCGGTCATCACCACCGAACAGCTCGAAGCCTTTGGCCGGGCGGTCGAATCGCTCGGCGGCCGCTATGTGACCGCCGAGGATGTCGGCATGTCCGAGGCGCGGATGAAGGTCATCGCCGGCCAGACCCGCTATGTCTCCGGCCTGCCGGTCGAAAGCGGCGCGGCGGGCGGCGATCCCGGCCCCTATACCGCTCACGGCGTCTATCTGGGCGTGGTCGCGGCGGCGAAGCGCGGGCTGGGCGCGACCGACATGAAGGGCGTGCGCGTCGCGGTGCAGGGCCTGGGTTCGGTCGGCGGCGGTCTGGCGCGGCTGCTGGCGCGCGACGGCGCGGTGCTGACCCTGGCCGATGTGAACACCGAACGCGCCGAGGCGATGGCGGCGGAACTGGGCGCGACCACCGTGCCGGCCGATGCGATCCTGACTCAGGATGTCGATCTGGTCAGCCCCAACGCGCTGGGCGCGGTGCTGACCGAAACCAGCATCCCGCAGATCCGCGCCAAGGTGATCGCGGGCGGCGCGAACAACCAGCTGGCGGTGCGCGCGGATGGCCAGCGTGTCCATGATCGTGGCATCCTCTACGCACCGGACTATGTCATCAACGCCGGCGGCATCATCAATGTCGGCCTGGAATATCTGGGGCATGGCGACGAGGCCGAGGTGATGGCGCGGATCGCCCGCATTCCCGAGCGGCTGGAGCAGGTTTGGACCGAGAGCGCCGCCAG
Organism: Sphingomonas sp. S-NIH.Pt15_0812; assembly: GCF_003951315.1. GTDB lineage: Bacteria > Pseudomonadota > Alphaproteobacteria > Sphingomonadales > Sphingomonadaceae > Sphingomonas. The sequence goes on along the minus strand of NZ_QLJH01000008.1, from coordinate 115,308 downwards.
CGGCGAGCCGGCGTCCGAGGTGGCCGACCGGATCGCGCGGGGCCTGATCGGACGCGGGTGATCGGTCGGGACGGGATCGGTCGGGGATCGATCCGTTCCTGACGCGAAAGATAATTGACTGCCTAGGCAACCTTTGCCACGGCAACCGCATGAACCTGTACGATGACGATGAGTCGTTTCGGCCGAACAATTCGATCGGCTATCTGATCCGGCGCATCCATGTGATGGGCGCGCAGTTGGTCGAGCCGATCTTCGCGCGCGAGGGCATTACCGGCACGCAATGGTCGTCGCTGGCGATGATCCTCATGACCGATGCCAATACCTGCGTCGCGCTGGCGCGGGACATGGGGTATGACAAGGGCGCGATGACCCGCGTCGTCGACCAGCTGGAGGAGCGCGGCCTGCTCCGCCGCGCGCGCGACGATGGCGACCGTCGCCAGATCAACCTTTCCCTGACCCCGGAGGGGCGCGAGATCGCGCTCCGCTGCAAGCGCCAGGTCCAGCAATGCTGGAACGCGGTCCTGGCGGAATGGGACCGCGAGGAGCTCGAAGGGCTGATCGGTGGGTTGCAGCGCCTGAAGGCGACGTTCGAAAATGCCGTGAACGAGGGAGGCTGCGCATGAGCCGGGCTGTCTGGGCGATGGGCACGCTGGCCGTGCTGCTCGCCGGTTGCGCGGCCCCCGCGACGCATCAGTCGGTGACGCCGGTCGCGCCGATGCAGATGGGGCTGGCGGGTGGACCCGCCCCCTATATCGACCAGGCCTGGTGGCGGAGCTTCGGCGATCCGCAGCTCGACCGGATCGTCGCGGATGCGACCGGCGGCAATCCGTCGCTCGCCACCGCGCTGGCGCGCGTCCGGCAGGCGCAGGCGGGGCTGGAGCGGCAGCAGGCCGAGCGCAACCTGGACGTCAGCGCCGATCTGTCGCCGCAGGTGCAGCGCCTGTCGGGCCGCTACATCATCCCGCCCCCCTATGGCGGCAGCGTCCGTTTCGTCGGTACCGGCGTCGTCAATCTCAGCTATAATCTCGACCTGTTCGGGCGGCAGCAGGCCGCGATCCTGGAGGCGCGGCAAAGCGCCCAGGCCGCGCGCTACGATGTGGCGGCGGCGCGGCTGGCGATCGCGGGATCGGTGGTCCAGACCTATCTCGACCTGGTCCGCGCCGATGCGCAGGCTGCGATCGCCCGCGCGACGATCACCGAGCGCGAACGCTCGCTGCGGCTGGTCGAGGCGCAGGTCCGCAACCAGCTGGCCAGCAAGGTGCAATCGACAGCGGCGGCGACGCTGCTCGCCCAGGCGCGCGAGGCGCTGACGGCCGCGGAAGGATCGCGGGCCTTGGCGGTCAACGCGCTGGCGGCGCTGGCGGGGCGGGGGAGCGACTATGGCGCGGGCATCGGTCCGACCGCCGCCCGGCTCGACGCCGGCCTGCCGGTGCCGACCGTGCTGCCCGCCGACCTGCTCGCCCGCCGGCCCGACATCGCGGCGGCGCAGGCGCGGATCGCGGCTGCGGCGGCGGGGCAGCAGGTCGCGCGGCGGGCCTATTACCCCAATGTCAACCTGACGGCGCTCGCCGGGCTCCAGGCGATCGGCATCGGCAATCTCTTCTCGCTCGATGCAGGCACCGCCGGGGGCGGCGGCGCGATCCACCTGCCGATCTTCGAGGGCGGGCGGTTGCGCGCCGGACTGCAGAGCGCGACCGCGCAGGTCGACCTCGCCAATGCCGCCTATAACGAGCGCGTGGTCGGCGCGGTGCGCGAGGCGGCCGATGCGCTGGCCCTCTCCACCAACCTCCAAGCCCAGCGCCAGCGTGCCGAGCAGGTGGTGCGCGGCTTCGCGGAGACCGGGCGGCTCAACGCCGTGCGCGTGTCCAGCGGACTCAACTCGCAACTCGATCTGGTCGACAATGACGTGCGCCTGCTCGACGCCCGCCTGACCGCCACCAACCTCGCCGCCGAAGCGGCCCGCCAGCGCGTGGCGCTGGTGCTGGCGCTGGGCGGCGGCTTCTCTGCCGAAAGTGTCCAGCCATGACCGACAACCGTGCCGACTCCGCAGAGCAGGCCGTACCGCAGACCACGCCTGCGCCCCGGGGCAATCCGGGCGGGCGGCGCAAGGCACTGCTGATCCTGGGCGTGATCGTCCTGATCGGCGTGATCGTCTGGGCGGTGTTCCACTTCCTGCTCGCCAAGCCGGAGGAGGAGACCGACGACGCCTATGTCGCGGGCGACGTGGTGGCGATCACCGCGCGCGATCCGGGTCAGGTGACCGCGATCCATGCCGACAACACCCAGATGGTGAAGGCCGGCCAGCCGTTGATCGACCTCGACCCTGCGACCGCCGATGTCGGGCTCGCCTCGGCCGAGGCGGAGCTGGCGCGCGCGGTGCGTTCGACCCGCGCCACCTTCTCGCGCCTGTCGGAAACGGGGGCGCAGGTGGTGCAGGCACGGGCCGAGCTGGCACGGGCGAGCGACGATTACCGCCGCCGCCGGGGTGCGGCGGCCGAGGGCGCGATCTCGGGCGAGGAACTGGCCCATGCCGCCGATGCGGTGAAGGTGGCGCGCGCCAATCTGCAACTGGCGCTCAGCCAGCAGACCCAGTCGCGCACCGCCGTGCAGGGCACTGAGGTGAATACGAACCCGGCGGTGCTGGCGGCGGCGGCGGCTTATCGCCGCGCGGCGATCACGGCGAGCCACATGCATGTCGCCGCACCGATCGATGGCGTGGTGGCGCAGCGTACGGTGCAGTTGGGCCAGCAGGTCGCGGCGGGCACGCCGATGATGGCGGTGGTGCCGCTCGATCGGCTGTGGGTCGACGCCAACTTCCGCGAGACCCAGCTCAAGGACCTGCGCATCGGCCAGCCGGCCACCGTGGTCAGCGACGTGTACGGCGATGACGTGGTCTATCACGGCAAGGTGATCGGCGTCGGCGCGGGCAGTGGGAACGCCTTCGCGCTGCTGCCGCCGCAAAACGCCAGCGGCAACTGGATCAAGATCGTGCAGCGCGTGCCGGTGCGCATCGCGCTCGACCCGCGCGAGCTGCGCGCCAATCCCTTGCGCGTCGGACTGTCGGTGGCCGCCACGGTCGATACCGCCAGCAAGTCGGGTCAGCGGCTGGGCCTGCCGGCGGCGCAAGCATACGGCGCGACGGCGAAGGACGCCAACGATCCGGCGGTCGAGGCGCGTATCCGCCAGATCATCGCGGCGAACCGCTGATGGCCGGCCCGGCCCCGGCGGCCGGCGAGGGGCCGCCCCCGCTCGCCGGCGGCAAGCTGGCGGTGATCGCGATCGCGCTGGCGGTCGGCACCTTCATGCAGGTGCTCGATTCGACCATCGCCAACGTGTCGCTGCCGACGCTCGCCGGCAATCTCGGCGTATCGAGCGACAATTCGACCTGGGTCATCACCGCCTTCGCGGTGGCCAACGGCATCGGCGTGCCGCTGACCGGTTTCCTGATGGGGCGGTTCGGCGTGGTGCGGACCTTCTGCCTGTCGGTGCTGCTGTTCACCATCGCCTCCTTCCTGTGCGGCATCGCCTGGAACCTGTCGTCGCTGATCTTCTTCCGCGTGCTGCAAGGCGCCGTGTCGGGGCCGATGATGCCGGGCAGCCAGGCGCTGCTGATCTCGATCTTCGCGGCCGACCGGCGGTCCACCGCGCTCGGCATCTGGTCGATGACGACGCTCGTCGCGCCGATCATGGGCCCGATCCTGGGCGGTTACATCTCCGACAATTACCACTGGAGCTGGATCTTCCTGATCAACGTGCCCTTCGGTCTGATCTGCGCCTCTTTGTGCTGGCGCGGGCTGAAGGATCGCGAGACGCCGACCCGCAAGCTGCCGATCGACAAGGTCGGGCTGTTCCTGCTCGTGCTGTGGGTCGGGTCGCTGCAATGCATGCTGGACCTGGGCAAGAATGACGACTGGTTCCAGTCGCCGCGCATCGTCGTGTTCGGCGCCGTCGCGGTGGTCGGTGCGATCGCCTGGATCATCTGGGAAATGACGGACGCCAATCCGATCGTCGACCTGTCGCTGTTCAAGAGCCGCAACTTCACGATCGGCGCGGTCGCCTTCTGTCTCGGCTATGCGGTGTTCTTCGCCAACACGCTGCTGCTGCCGCTGTGGCTGCAGACGCAGATCGGCTATACCGCGACCTGGGCCGGACTGGTCGCGGCGCCGAGCGGCGTGGTCGCGGTGCTGCTGACGCCCTTCGTCGCGCGGATGTCGGGCAAGATCGATGCGCGCTGGCTGGCGACCGTGGCGTTCGTGTCCTTCGCCGCCTCCTATTGGATGCGCTCGCTGCTGACCGCCAATGCCAGTTTCGGGCAGATCATGCTGCCGGTGCTGGTGCAGGGGGTGGCGATGAGCACCTTCTTCCTGGCGATGCTCACCATCTCGCTCGACCGCATCCCGGCCCAGCGATTGCCGTCCGCGACCGGCTTGTCGAACTTCACCCGCATCGTCGCCGGGTCGTTCGCCGCCTCGATCATCACCACCGCTTGGGACCGGCGCGAGGCGCTGCACCAGAGCCGGCTGTCCGAGGCGATCGGGCAGGGGGTGCCGTGGCAGATGGCGCGCGACGGCCTCGCCAGGCTGGGGCTGAACGAGACGCGGGCGGCCGCCGCGGTGACGCGGCAGATGGTGGGGCAGGCCTATCTGCTCGCCTCGACCGACCTGTTCCGCCTGTCGGCCTGGCTGTGCGCGGTGATGATCCCGATCGTGTGGTTCACGCGCCGCCCGAACGCGCCCTCCGGCCCGATCGCCGCGGATTGAGCGGAGCCGATACCGATCAGGCTCGACCATTGTCATCGCAAGGATTGGCCCCCGCCGCTCGATTGCGGGGGCTCGTTCCGCCGGGAAAGAGGAATGCAGCCTCTCCCTATATCGCAGGGGATCTAGGCTGTCCTGGAAGCCGAGCCCGGAACGTCGCGCGGTGCCGGTCGCTATAGCCCCATGAGCGTTCAGGCTCGCGGAGATATGTGATGGCGGATAGCAGGATGGCGACCCTTTACCGTATGGTGCTGCCCGAACATACCTGTCCGTTCGGCGTCCGTGCCAAGCAGATGCTGGAGGGGGCGGGCTTCACCGTCGACGATCGACTTCTCCGAACGCGTGAGGAGGTCGATGCCTTCAAGGCGGAACAGGAGGTCGCCACCACGCCGCAAATCTTCATCGATGGCGAGCGGATCGGCGGTAGCGACGAACTCGAACGCTATCTTGGGCAGGCTTGAGCCCATGGCGCGGCCCGACCCCCTTGCACCCGGTGGCCTTCCGCGCTTGGCGGCGCTGGCGACGGTCGGTGTGGTGCTTGGCGCGAGCGCGCTTGTCGGGCGACGTAACGCGCCCGATCCCTCGCATCCCGGCATCCGCCGCTGGTATCGGCGACTGGACAAGCCGGGCTATACGCCGCCCGACGCAGCCTTCGGCGCGGTCTGGCCCGTCCTCGAAACCGGCCTCGCGATCGGCGGCTATCGTCTGTTGCGACATCCGGCCGGGCGTGCCCGCAACGCCGCGATCGGCCTGTGGCTGGCCAATACCGCGATGGTGGGAGGCTGGACACAACTCTTCTTCCGCCAGAAGCGGCTTGGCGCCAGCGCGGCCGCTTCTGGCGCGATGGTCGCCACCGGTGCGACCTATGTCATGGCCGCCGCGAAGGTCGACCGGCCGGCCGCCGCCATGGGGGTGCCTTTTGTCGCCTGGCTGGGGTTTGCAACGTTGCTCGCCGAGCGGATATGGCGCGACAACCAACCGAAAGGCTCCTGAAACGACCGGGTGTCCGATACAGCTGCTCGGCGGGGCGCGCGGGCATGATGCCCGATATGCGACGTCGTCGGCAGGGGAGGTGACCCCGGTGCCGGAGATGGCATTCCGGGGCGGGTCTCCCCGTCAGCCGGCCACGTCGACCGCTTGGGCTATGGTGATGCTCGGTCGCGCCACAGCTAGGTCGCGTGCGGCGATGCCGAACGCCTTGAAATGGTCCGACGCCATGTGCGCCTGGACGGCGGCGTCGTCGACATAGAGTTCGTTGAAGACGAACCGTCGGTCCCCGTCCTTCTCTCGCCACAGGTCGTAGTAGAGCACGCCCGGCTCGGCCCGGGAGGCGGCGATGCAGGTCTGTGCCGCCGCGACGAACGCTTCCTCCCGACCTGGCTTGACGCTGACGAATGCGACTATCTTCACCGACATGATTGTCTCCCAGTTCTCGAACGCACCATATGGGGTCCGCATCCATTTCGCTCGAATAGGCCGACGCCATTGGACATGTGGCCAGGCCGACATCCCAGCCTAGTGTAAAGCCTTCTCGAAGCCAGACATTCAAGCGACGCCATGGTCGGCGACGCGGCGTTCCAAAGTCAGCGGATTTCCAGCGGGATGCGCCCCTCACATACGCAGGGGAGCGGCATAGCCGGTCAGTTCCAGATAGCCTCTCCCGCTGTTGGTCCGGACCGCGCCCTCCCAATATACGGGCTGTCCGGCGGCGCGGGCATCGACCTCCTGGTCGGCGAACATTGGCCGAAGCGGGAAGGCGCGGATGCCCTCGGGCAAGCGTATCCGCAACAGTTGCGCGACGGGATAGCGCGCGCCCGTGCGCGCCGACCGCCAGGTCGCCTTGGGCGAGAAGGCCACATCCCGAGGCGACAGCCGGGTGATGCGTCCGTCGGGGCGGCGATAGGATCCGCCCGACCAGAGCACCCCGCCACCCTTGCCGCGGATGCGGAACGCCATCAGCGCGGCGCCATCGTCGAGATTGAGCCCGGTCCAGTCCCAGCCGGCGGCATCGGTAGCGAGATAGTCCGACGACCATTCCCGATCGAGCCATGCCTCCCCGCTTAGGCGTTCGCTCCGGCCCGCGCGGATGAGCGTCCCCGACGCGGCGAGGTGCGGCATCGAATAATAGTAGCTCGCCTGCGCCGGCTTCGGACCCTTGCGGCTATACCCATTCGCCCCCTGCGCGAGTGGCGGCTGGGTGGGACGGAAGCTGAGGTCCAGCGTAAAGTCGCGACCACCCACCCGGCTGGCGAAGCGTCCGTCACGAAGCCGGCGGAAGGTCCACCCGTTCAGCCGTACGTCGGCGTCACCGGTCGCCGCGCCCGCCAGACTGAAACCCGCACGGGCGGCGCGCTCGGTATGGAGGATATGTCCGATCCGTGAGTCCGACAGCGCGGCATGGGCGAAGATGACCTGGCGGGCGGCGAAGCGACTGGGATTGTCGGTGGTGGCGTGCGGATTGACGCGAAAGAAGGTGATCTGGAAGCCGATATCGCGGCCGTCCTCGCCCTTTAGCCAGCCGGTGACGTACCACCATTCGGTCCGGAATGCGGGATGCGCCCCGTGATCCGCGGGGAAGGACAGCCGGATGCCGGGGCGTACCACGGGGTAGGGGGAGGGCGCGGCCAGTCCCGCAGCCGCGACCAGCGCGAGAAGCGCACGCATCACCAATCCTCCCGAACGGCGGCGACGGCGTCTGCGGCGGTCGCCCGCCGGCCGGCCAGCATCGCCGTCACCGCCGCGGCGACGGTCAGCGCCGCCGTCACCCCGGCGATCGTTGCAAACGGCCAGATCGTCGTCATCGTCCAGTTGAACGACTGCGGATTGACGACATGGATCAACACCTGGCCCAGCAGGGCGCCGAGCGCCACCCCCGCCACCGCGCCGATCAGCCCGAGCAGCGCGCCCTCGCTCGCGAGCATCGCGGTCACCTGTCGCCTGGTCAGGCCGAGATGGCGGAGCATGCCGAACTCCTTCGATCGTGCGATCGTCTGGGCGGACATCGTCGCCGCCACCCCGGCCAGGCCGACGAGGATCGCCACCGCCTCCAGTCCATAGGTGATGGCGAAACTCCTGTCGAAAAGCTGGAGGGCGAAGCGGCGGAGCGTGGCGGGTTCCGCCACCGATATGCCCGGCGGTAGCATCGCCGCCACGGCGCGGCGCACGGTCGCGGGATCCGCGCCGGGCGCGAGAGTGATCGCCGCCTCGTCACGGCCGCGATCCCCCGTCAGTCGAACATAGTCGACATCACGGATCACCACCGCGCCCTGCTGGCGGGCATAGTCGCGCCACACGCCGGCGACCACGAAGCGGGTCGATCGCCCTCCGACCGGGAGCATGACCGAGCGGCCGGGGGACCAGCCATAGAGGCGGGCGGCCGGCTCCGACGCCCAGATCGGCGTCGCGCCGGCGGGAACCTTCGCCTGCTCCAGCAGGACGAGCAGCGGGTCCGCCACGTCACCACGGACCGGCCGGACGATGAGCGTGACCGGCGGGCGATCCGCAACGATCGTCAGCGGCAGTTGTCGGCTGAACGCCGCGCCCCGGATCCCCGCAACGGCGGCGATTCGGCGCTGCGTCGCGGAGTCGAGATCGCCGCTGTCGGCGCGCAGGTAGAGATCGGCCGACAGGACCTGGCCCAACCAGTCGTCGACGGCGCCCCGAAAGCTGGTCACCATCGTCGCCATCGCGATCATCAGCGCGGTGGATGCGACGATGCCGCACAACGCGATCGCCGCCTGGCCCGGTGCGCCCTGGACGTGGCGGATGGCCAGCAGCCGGGGGACCGACGCGATATCGCGTCCCCGCCATGGTCCGAGAAGCCACCGCACCAGCCACGGCACGCCGGCGATACCGCCCGCCAGCAAAAGCGCCATGCTGGCGAAGCCGAACAGGGGAAGGCCGCCGATCGCCGGCAGGAGCGCCGCGCCGCCGCCGGCGATGAGCAGCACCAACGCCGGCCGCCATGGCACCGGCGCTCGCGGATCGAGTATGTCGCCGGCGTTCTTCAACGCGGCCGCAGGGGCCGCGCGCGCCGCCGATCGCGCCGGCAGGACGCTGCCGAGAAGCGCGGCCGCCACGCCAAGGGCGAAGAAGGTCGCGGCGGCGACCGGCTGGAACACGATGTGCGCCGCGCCGCCTCCGAAATAGCCGCCGCCCAGGTCACCGCCGAGCAGCCGCAGCGCTGCCACCGCCATGGCGTAGCCGGCCGCAAGCCCCAAGGCCGCGCCGACGATGCCGATGATGGCCCCCTCCAGCGCCACGGCGGCAACGATGCCGGCGCGGGGCAGTCCGAGGGTCCGCACCAGCGCGAAGGCGCGCAGCCGGCGGGTCACCGACAGCGTCTGGGCCGAGAAGACCAGGAAGCCGCCGGTGAGGAGCGCGACGAGCGCGAGCATGTCGAGATTGACCCGGTAGGCGCGGCTGAGCGCATCGCCCTGCCGTGCCTGGCTTTCACCCGATCGGATGGTCGCATCCGCACCGAGGAGATCGAGCAGGGCGCGTTCCGCGACCGCGCGGTCGCCCAGCTTCAGGTCGAGCCGGTCGATCCGGCCGAGCCGGCCGAAGCGCCACTGAGCCGCCGCTATGTCGATCGTGCCCAGCGCCTGGCCCGCCGGGGCGCCGGGAAGGGTTCCGGCGACCCTGAGGCGGGCGGTGCGGCCATTGGCCTTGACGGCAACGCGGTCGCCGACGCTGGCACCGACCGCCGCCAGCGCCGCACGTGACAGGTACAGGCCATCTTCGGCGAAGATGTCATCGCTCCGGGCATCCGGCCCGGCGGGCCGCGCGCCGACCAGGCTGGGCGTCACCGCGCCGGCGCGGATTACGTCGACACCCAGCAGGGTGAAGCGGCCATTGCCCGCGCGCGCGGGCAGGCTGATGACGGGGCTCGCATCGGCGACGCCGGGTGCGGTGGCGACGCGCGGGTAAAGCCGCTCGTCGAAGCCGAGCGGGGTGCGGGCGCTGACCTGGAGGTCGGCGGCGCCGTTCAAGCCGGTCACCGCCGCCTCGAACGAGGCGAGCGCCGACCCGTTGACGAGGTGGACGGCGAAGCCGAGCGCCACGCCGACGGCGATCGCCAGGGCCGTGGCGGCGAAGCGGCCCGGATGCGAACGCCACTCGCCCAGCACCAGCCAGGCCAGCGCGAGGCGCGAGCGGAACAGTCCTGCCTCAGCCATGCGCTGGCATCGGCACCTGTTCGACCAGTCCATTCGCGGTCAGCCGAAGCACCCGGTCGGCGATTGCGGCGGTGGCGGCGGAATGCGTGACGATCACCGCCGCCGCCCCGCGCGACCGCACTGCGCGTGCGAGGAGATGCAGCACACGGGTGGCAGTGTCGGGATCGAGGTTCCCCGTCGGCTCGTCGGCGAGGATGACGGCCGGGCGGTGGACCAGCGCGCGGGCGATCGCCACCCGCTGCAACTCGCCACCCGACAGGTCGCGCGCATAGTCGCGGCCGCGATCCGCGAGCCCGACCTCCGCCAGCATTGCGCCCGCACGGGACCGCGCCGCGGCGCCATCGGACGAGATCAGCGCTAGGGGCAGGGCCACATTCTGTTCGAGGGTGAGGTAGGGCAGGATGTGGAAGGCCTGGAAAACGAAGCCGATGCGTTCGCGTCGCAACCGGGTGCGGGCCGCCTCGGAAAGGGGGGCGAGCGATGTTCCCTCGATCAGGACCTCGCCCGCATCGGCGTCGTCGAGGCCGGCGAGGATGTTGAGCAGCGTCGACTTGCCGACGCCGGAGTCCCCGGTGATCGCCACCAGCTCACCCGGCGACACCGACATGGCTAGGTCGTGAAAGAGCCGGCGGTCGCGACCGACCGTCTTCGCCAATGCCCGTGTCTCGATCGCTTGCATCGTCACGGAACGGTTTGGTGACGCCTTCGGTCCAGGAAGAACATACGCGGCTAAAGAAGAGCGTCGATCCTGATCGGCGGATCGCCGCGACCTCGGGCACGGTGCCCCATCATCCAGGCGTTCGGCCGTCAGAGTTTGGCGCTGGCACGCACCGCGAGGGCGATGCCCGCCCAGTCGACCTCCGGCCCCTCCACCGCGATCACCGTGCGGAGATGGTCGCGAACGATTCCGAGCAGCGGCATCGACGCGCCGAACGTGGTGGCGGCGGTATCGACCAGGCTCATGTCCTTTAGCCCCAAAGGTGCCGCGAAGCCGGCCGGCCTGAACCGGTCCTCGACCAGGATTTCGCCATAGGTCTGATAGACCGGCGCGCCGAACAGCGTTCCCGTCAGCACCTCCAACAGGGTGCGGCGATCGACGCCGCCTTTTTCCGCCAGGGTCATCGCCTCGGCCATGGCTTCCACCGCCGCCATGATCATGAAGTTGCCGCTGAGCTTGACCAGGTTCGCGGCGGACGGCATGTCGCCGATCCGGAAGATGCGCTGACCGATCGCATCAAGGATCGGCTCGCAGCGGTCCAGCGCCGCCGCCGGCCCCGCAGCGACGACGAACAGCGTACCGGCCGCCGCCGCCGGCGGGCGGCCGAAGACCGGGGCCGAGACATATCCGCCCGTGCCGCTTTCCGCGGCCAGTCGGTCGGCAAGCGCGACGCTGATCGTGCTGTGCCCGATATGGAGCGCGGGGGCGCCGGCAATGCCTCCCTCGCCGAACACCGTGTCGACCACCGCCTGGTCATCGGCGAGCATGGTCATCACCACATCGCCATGGGCGGCGTCGATCGGTCGCTTGGCCCGGGTCGCACCAGCCTCGACAAGCGCATCGGCTTTCGCCGCCGAACGGTTCCAGACCGTTACCGCATGACCGGCCTTGAGGAGATTGGCCGCCATGGCGCTGCCCATCTGGCCCAGCCCGATGAAGCCGATCTTCATGCGCCTTCCTCCCGATGGTCGGCGAACTGCGCCGCATGACTGGAATGCCCGCCCGGCGCGATCGGAGCGCAAGGGGACGTCATCACCGGTTGACGCTCGCCATCGTCGCGGCGGGATAGCGCGTGCCGCTCGCCGCGCCGGGTGGCAGGACGGCGTCGATCCGCGCCAGGTCGGCCGCCTGCAACGCCACGTCGATCGCGCCGAGATTATCCTCCAGATAGGTGCGCCTTTTGGTGCCGGGGATCGGCACGATGTCCTCACCCTGCGCAAGCACCCAGGCGAGCGCGAGCTGTGCGGGCGTGCAGCCCTTGTCGGCGGCCATGGTGCCGATCTCGCGGACCAGGTCGAGATTGCGCCGGAACGCCTCGCCCTGGAAGCGGGGATGATTGCGCCGGGTGTCATCGGCAGCCAGATCGTCCGGCGTCCTGATCTGCCCCGTCAGGAACCCGCGTCCGAGCGGGCTATAGGGCACGAAGCCGATGCCGAGTTCCCGTACCAGCGGTAGGATCGTGTCTTCCGGGTCGCGCGTCCACAGGGAATATTCCGTCTGCAAGGCGGTGATCGGGTGCACGGCATGCGCGCGGCGGATCGTGTCCGGCGCCGCCTCTGACAGGCCGAGATACTTCACCTTGCCCGCGGTGACGAGCTCGGCCATCGCGCCGACGGTTTCCTCGATCGGCACGTCGGGATCGACACGGTGCTGGTAATAGAGGTCGATGATGTCGAGGCCGGTGCGCTTCAGGCTGGCGTCGCAGGCCTGGCGTACATAGTCCGGCCGGCCGTTGATGCCGCGCGCGTCGCCATCGGGGCTGCGGACGATGCCGAACTTGGTCGCGACCACCACCCATTCGCGCCGTTCGCGCACCACGCGTCCGACCAGCTCCTCATTGGCGCCGACGCCATACATGTCGGCCGTGTCCAGGAAGGTGACCCCGCGATCGAGCGCGAGGTTGATCGTGGCGATCGACTCCGCCTCATCGCGACCGGCGTAGAAATCCGACATGCCCATGCAGCCAAGCCCCATGGTCGAAACTTCCAGGCCCTGCCGGCCGAGCTTGCGGGTCTTCATGTCATATCTCCGATCCGAACGCTGCCTGCTCAATGGTCGGGGCGGCCGGCAGTTGCCACCGGCGGTGCGGTGAAGACGTTCGTTGATGAAATCCGAACGCTTTCTTAGTCAATGTGGCTGGCAGCGATGATCGGGTGGCGGTGCCGCCATCACCCGAGGCGCTTGGCCAGTTCGCGCTTCACCGGCTTCGCAGGCGTTCGCACCATGCTGGCGGAATATGGCCGATCCGCGCGTCCCGCTGCCCACGCCGTGTTGGGCATGCTCTGCATCGTGAAACGCAGTTCACCGCCAGCCATGATCTCGTCGTGCCGTAGATAGGCCCGCGTGACGGGCCTGCCGTTCAGCATGACCGTCCCGACATAGGGATGCCCGTCGTCCAGCCGATCGGCGATGATGGTCAGGCGCCGACCATTGGGCAGGGCGAGCATCGCGCGGTTCACGAACGGCCGTCCGATGACATATTCCAGGCTGGCCGGCGTGACCGGATAGAAGCCCAGGGCGGTGAAGACGAGCCATGCCGACATCTGGCCAAGATCGTCGTTGCCGGACAGCCCGTCGGGCGTCGGGTGGTACTGGCTTTCGACGATCTGCTTCAATCGTGCCTGCGTCCGCCACGGCGCGCCGGCATAGCTGTAGAGATAGGCGACATGGTGGCTGGGTTCGTTGCCATGGATATACTGGCCGATCAGCCCGGCGATATCCTCGGCATGGCTGTAGTCGAGCTTCGAATTGTCGAATTCGAACATCGCATCCAGCTTGGCGATGGTCGCCGCGTCACCGCCGAGCGCGCGGACGAGCGCGGCCTGATCCTGCGGCACGAACCAGCCATATTGCCAGGCATTGCCCTCGGTATAGTCCGATCCGTAATTGATCGCGGTCGGATCGAACGGCACGCGGAACGTCCCGTCGGTCTTGCGCGCCCGGATGAAGCCGGTCCTGGCGTCGAAGCTGTTGCGCCAGTTGCCCGCGCGCTGTCCGAACCTGGCCGCGATGTCGGTGCGGCCCATCGCGCGCGCCATCCGGGCGATCGTCCAGTCGTCATAGGCATATTCGACCGTCTTGGAGGCCGCTTCCGGTTCGCGGTCGATCGGCACATAGCCGCGTTTCATATAGTCGCCGAGGCCGCCATATGGCGCATAGGTCGCGCTCGCCACCATCGCCGCCAGCGCGGCATCCGCGTCGAATCCCCGGATGCCCTTGAGATAGGCGTCGGCGATGACCGGCGCGGCATGATAGCCGATCATCGTCCAGGTCTCGCGTCCCTGGAACTGCCAGACCGGCAGGATGCCATCGGGGCTGTGTTGCCGGCTCGCGACAAGCGATCGGACGATGTCGCTCGACGTGCTCGGCGGCTGAACGATGGTGAGCAGCGGATGCTCGGCCCGGAACGTATCCCAGAGCGAGAATGTCGAGCGGAAGGTGTAACCCTGGGCGTGATGGACCTGATTGTCGGGCCCGCGATAGCGGCCGTCCACATCGCCGGCGACGGCGGGCGCGAGCAAGGCATGATAGAGCGCCGTCGCCACCGATGTCTGCATCGGGGCAGGCGCCTCGATCTTCAGCACGTCGAGCGCGGCGCGCCACGCCGCCATGGTCTTCGCGCGAATGGCATCGAAGTCGCCGGGCTCGCTCGCAAGATTGGCGATCGCGCCCGCCTCGTCGACCGACGAGATCGCGCTCCTCACCTCGATGGGGCGGTCGACCGCGCCGAAATCGAAGCGCGCCACCAGGGCCCGTCCGGCGCGTTCGGCCACTGCGTCGCTGCCGCGCCCCGGTCCCTGGAAACCCTTATAGGCGACGTCCGTCTCGGTCGACACGAAGGCGTGCCCCCGGAGCGGCACCGAGAAGCGCAGGGCGAAGCAGAGCGTCCGATCCGGCGCCCAGCCACGGGTTTGCCGACAGCCGGTCACGGTGCCGTCGGGGCGCAGTCGGATCGACGACCACAGGATCTTGCCCGGATAATTGTACAGCGAGCTGCGCAGGTCGAGGATCAGGTGCATCGGCTGGGTGGATGACGCCGCACGGTAGCGGGCCATCCCGACCCGCGTACCGGCGGTGAGTTCGGCGCGGACGCCGTGGTCCTGCAACACGACCGAATAATAGCCCGGCCGCGCCGTCTCCGCGGCGTGATCGTAGCGCGACCGGTACCCCGATCCGGGCTTGCCCGCATCGCCCGGTTCGAGCGGCACGTCGTTTCCGGCAATGGGCATCATCAGAAAGTCACCGAGGTCCGAATGCCCGGCGCCCGAGAAGTGGGTCAGCGAGAATCCCTGGATCGTGGGATCGTCATACCGATAGCCGGCGGCATGGCCGTAGCATGCGCGAAGGATGCAACCGGTATCGGTATCGGGCGAGAATTGCACCATGCCGAACGGCGCAACCGCTCCTGGAAAGGTGTGGCCCTCCCCGCCGGTGCCGATCATCGGATCGACCTGCTCGAACGTGGATTGCGCAGATAGCGCCGTCGCGGCGAAGCCGACAAGCAACGCTGCCACGGCGGATCGGTGAAGGGTCGTCATCCGGGGATAAGAGCATCCTCTCGCCCAATGCGGAAGATCGCTCGTTGACGTACGCCCTTTTTTCAAAGGCTTGGAGCAAAGGTGCGGCCGGCGCCGAGTGGCCCCGTCCTGCATCGACCCGGCGGCTCCTCGAACGGGACGTGAAGCGGCCGGGCCTGTCGGCGGCGCGTGTCGTGCTAATAGCTCGGCCAAAGTCCGGGCGTGGCGATCTCGAGGACATGGCCATCGGGATCGTTGAAATAAAAGCTCCGGCCCCCGGTCGGCCAGGTGACTTCGCTAAGCTCCGGGACGGCAGCGCTCCGCAGGTGATCGCGCCAGGCCTCATAGTCTCCAGCCGCGACTTTGAACGCCATATGCAACGGCCCCGCACCGTCGTGACCGGGGATGTGGCCGCCGGGCGTATCCTCTCCGTCCAGCGACGCCTGTCGCGCGAAGACGAGAAGAATGCTCTGACCGCCCGCATCGAAAGCGGTCAGGCGATCTTCGTCACGGACGATGGTCATGCCCATGACGTCGCGGAAGAATGCGACGGACCTGGGTTTGTCGTCGACATAGAGCGCGGTCTCCAGAACACCTTCAAGCTGCGGCATCGCCTACTCCTTGCTGGCCGCTCAACGCGCGATCGGCTTGTTGGTGGCCACATGGGCTTCTAGGTTCCACCTGCTGAAGGACGGATCGGCGGCCCATGCTCCACAACGAAGTCAGCCGCTACCGGGCCGGCGGGCGCTTCGATGCGCTCCCGTCGAGCCAGCCTTCATCGGCGAGCCAATCCGCCAGCCGGTCGGGCCAGTGCAGGATGGAGATGCGGTTGGATTCGTCGAGGTTGAAGGCGTGATCGGCTCCGGCATACATATGCAGCTCGGCCGGGACATGCGCCTCGCGGAGCTGCTGGTACAGCGCCACCGACGGCGCGGCGCAACATTGGTCGAGCGATCCCGCGGTGATGAAGGCGGGCGGCGCATGGGCCGCATCGCGCGCCGGCAATCCCCCGGGGCCGGGAAATACCAGGATCTGGAAGTCCGGCCGCGCGCTGATCCGGTCGGTCGCGTCGGTGACCGGCCGTCCCGCCGGTTCGGGATTGTCCGCGATGAGCGAAACCAGCTCTCCCCCCGCCGAGAATCCCATCACGCCCAGTCGCGCGGGATCGACGCCATAGGCCGCCGCATTGGCCCGGACCCACCGCACGGCGCGACGCGCGTCATCGGCGGCGTCGCCGGCGACGGTGTAGGTCGAGCCCGGCTCGTTCGCGAGACGGTATTTCAGCACGAAGGCGGTAATGCCCATCCGGTTGAGCGCCGTCGCGACCTTCGTGCCTTCATTGGTCCAGACCAGCAGGCGGTGACCGCCGCCGGGAAAGATGATGATGCCCACGCCATTCCGGTGTTTCGGGTCGGCGGGGAAGGCGGTCAGCGAGGGATCGTGGATGTTGCGCAGCCAATAGTCCCGCCCGACCTCCGGTTCGTTGCGCCGGGCTTTCGAACCGGGGGCCCCATCCGGCCATAGTGGATGCCCTTTCTGCACCGGTTGCTGCACCGGGGCCGGGTCTTCCGCAGGCAGGGCGGTCGGCGTGGCGGCAGCCAGAAGGAGCGCCGCGGAGGTTCGTAACCACATGATTTGCATACCTTTTCGTCGTCGCCCGGTTCGAGGGTGCATCATGCGGCCGTTTGCGCAGATCGGCTAGGGACGATGTCCATGAAATTGCCGGCAGACTAGGAATTCGAAACGCGGCAGGGCGTCGCGGCTGTCCGGTCGTGGTCGCCTGCGACCGGGGGGCAGGCGGCTCGGTATCGTGGACGGGATTCGGCGCGACGGCGGATCGGCGTTCCGCATCGGTCAGGTGATCGGCAGCAGGCGATAAACGGCCGTCTCGGGCAGCGACTTGTCGTGTTCGACTCGTTTCAGCGGTCGGGAACGCGTCCGATATGCCGGATGGGCCGACGTCCCCTTTCGGCCGGTCGGTGGACGCCGTGGAGGACCGGGACCGGGTCGATATGGGTTGAGGACGGGGGCGCAGCGCCCCCATCCTCGAACCATCAGAAATTGACGGCGGCTCGGGCGTAGAGGAACCGGCCGTTGAACCCGAACGGCGAGAAGCCGCTATAGGGCAGGAACTGGTAAGTCGCTGGATAGACCCCGCCGACGCTGGCCGGGCGCGGGCCGAAGGGCCGGCGATCGGGATAGACGTCGAACGCGTTGTCGACGCCCAGCGTCAACTGCACGCCGTGCAGCTCGTAGCTCAGCGAGAAGTCGGTGATCCATTTGGGGCGCAGGCGCTGGTCGTCCGGACCCAGTGCGGTCAGGCTGGTGGCATTGGCGCCGAGCGGCGCGGTCGTCTCCGGCGAGATGACCGAGCCGTACCGCGTGGTCCGGGCCGATATGCCGATCCCCGCGATCTTGCCATCGGTGGCGAACACCGCCTTGGTCCGCGGCTGGCCCCGTTCGAAGCGGATGCCCTCGACCCGGCCGAACAGCACCAGTCCGGGGATCTGGGCGAGCGGACCCAGATTGTTGAGCCGGCGATCGATCTTGTTCTGCGTATAATTATACGCGGCCGACAGGTTCCACATGCCCAGTCCGCCCAGATTGGCGCGATAGGTCGCGACCGCATCGACGCCCTGGGTGGTCGTATCCAGGCCGTTGATGAAGAAGCGCGCCGCGCCGACATTGCTGAAGCCGTTGGCGGAGAGGATCGCCTGGACCGCGGCATTCTGCGTGGCGGTGCCGACGCCGGCCGCGCCCAGATTCTCCGACAGCACGATGCGATCGCTGATCTTGATCCGGAAATAATCGACGGTCAGGTTGAAGCCCCGGAACGGGTTCAGGGTCGCGCCGCCCGACAGGTTGAACGATTTTTCCGGGTTGAGCGGCTGCGATCCCAGCGCGCGGGCGACCGGGCTGCTGACCGGCACCGTCGATACGTCGACCGGCACGCCCGCCAGGAAATTGGTCGAGGTGGTGGTGAAAAATTGCTGGTGCAGGGAGGGCGCACGGAACCCGTTCGACACCGACCCGCGCAGCGCGAAGCCCCGCGCGAGTTCGTAGCGCAGCGCCAGCTTGCCGTTCAGCGTGTCGCCGAAGTCGCTATAATGTTCGTAGCGGCCGGCCGCCGTGGCGGTGAGGCCGGTGAACAGGTCGGCGTCGAACTCCAGATAGCCGGCGAAGCTGTCCCGGTTCACATCGGTCCGCGCCGATGCGGGCAGCCCGCCAAAGCCCTGCGCCCCCGCTGCCGCCGCCCGGCCGGGGAAGGAGCAGATGCCGTTGGCGAAGACGCCGCCGATCACGGTGCAGTTCTCCGCGCTGGTCGCGCGCGCCGGGGTGAAGAACGGCCCGGTCTGATAGGATTGCGGATCGCCCGGCCGGATCTGGTAGATCTCGTGACGATACTCGCCGCCGAAGGCGAAGGACAGCGGCCCGGCCAGGCCGAGGTCGAACTGCCGCGCCAGATCGGCATTGGCCAGGATCTGCGAGAAGGCGAGATGACCGGCATCGAACGATCGCTGGCTCTGCGGCCCGAACGATACGTTGATGCTGTCCTCGGTCCGGTAGCTCAACTCGTTGCGGCCGAAGCCGAGCGAGAAATCGCCCTTGAACCCGGCGATGTCGGCGCGGACGCCGCCGGTCGCCGAGACGTCGTCGATGTTCGACTGGATCTTGGGCAGATAACCGTCCGGGGTCAGTCCGACGAAATTGCCATTATTGGGGACGGTCGAGGGCGTCAGCGTCGAGAAGTCGCGGTTGGTGGCGGCCGACTGTTGTCGGAAATTCGCGGCGGACTGCCCGTCGCGATGACCATAGGTGAAGAAGCCGTAGAATTCGGCCGCGCCCAGCGGCACGCTGGTGTTGATGAGGAAATTGAAGTCCTCCGTCTTGGCGTCGCCGTAGCGGAAGTTCAGCCGGTCGAACGTCGTCTCGCGCGCGTCGAAGGTCGTCGATGTCGGCCGGATGTAATTGGGCCGCAGGTCATAGCCTTGCCGGTTGGTGTAGTTCCGGTCGCGATATTCGCCGGTGAAGTTGAAGAAGCCGCCATCGCCGACCGGCAGGCCGACGTTCACGCCGAAGGTGGTGTAGCCGCCGTCGCGGGCCTTGCGCTCGCCCGAGCTGTTGGCCTGCAGATAGCGCGTGTCCGCCGTGCCCAGCACCGGCTGGCCGCCCGAGGTGACGAGACCGTCGAAATCCGACACGCCATCCAGCGTCGTGACATATTGCCCGTAGCTCACCTGGGCCCGGCCGCCCGAACTGGCGGTCTTGAGCTGGACGTTGATCACGCCCGCGATCGCGTCCGAGCCATATTGCGACGATGCGCCGTCACGCAGCACCTCGATCCGCTGGATCGCCAGGGCCGGGATCATGTTCATGTCGACGGCCGCCGCGCCGCGCCCGACCGTGCCGTTGATGTTGAGCAGCGCCGATACGTGGCGGCGCTTGCCGTTCAGCAGGACGAGCGTCTGGTCCGGATTGAGCCCGCGCAACGTCGCGGGGCGGGTCACGTCGGACCCGTCGGCGATCGACGGCTGCGGGAAGTTGAAGGACGGGACGAGCTGGTTCAGCGTCTTGTTCAGTTCGCCCGTTCCCGATGCCTGCAACGCGCTTTCCGAGATCACGTCGATCGGCACCGGGCTGTCCGACACGGTGCGGTTCGACACGCGGCTGCCGATCACGACGATCTGGTTGCCCGCGTCCGCGTCCGATGCGGCCGGCGTCTCCGACGCGGGTTCCCGGCTGGGTGCCGACTGGATCGTCTGGCCATCAGCCGGACAGGCGAGCGCCAGGCTTGAGACAGACAGCGACAGGCCCGCGAGCAGCTTCCCGTGTTTCATAGATCCCCCTGTTTCGAGGGCCTTCCCGAGCCCCCGATCGGCAACCAGTGTATGAGGATCGCGAAGCCCGGCAAGGTGGCCGCCGGTGTGACGGATTTTTGACATCAGCCTGTGTCGTCACGGCAACACGGTTTCGGGGAGGGCGCTTTTTCGCGCAGGCTCAGCCGCGAAGGGCATTGGTTGCGCGACTTATGCGCGTTCGTTCGTTGGGCAGGCAAGGAGAAGCAAGTCCATGTCTCGTACCATCCTGATCACCGGCGCGAGCATCGCCGGCAATATCGCGGCATGGTGGCTTGGCCGTGCTGGCTTCGACGTCACCGTGGTCGAACGATCGCCCGAATTTCGCACCGGCGGCCAGAATATCGATGTGCGCGGCGTCGGGCGTGAGGTGCTGCGCCGCATGGGGCTGGAGCAGGTCGCGCTGGAGCAGGGAACCGGGGAGGAGGGTACCGCGTGGATCAAGGATGATGGCACGATCGCGGCGCAGTTCCTCGCCGGCGATACGGGCGCTGACGGGCCGACCGCCGAGATGGAGATCCTGCGCGGCGACCTGGCCCGCTTGCTGTACGAGCCTGCCCGCGAGCATGCGGCTTATCGGTTCGGCGATGCGATCGCCAGGGTCGACCAGGACGAGGATGGTGCCACCGTCACCTTCGCGAGAGGGATCACCGAACGCTATGACGCGGTCATCATCGCCGAGGGCGTGGGGTCCGGAACGCGTGAACTGGTCTTTCCGGGCGAGAATGATCCCCGCTGGATGGACCTGACGATCGCCTATTTCACCATCCCGCGCCGGCCCGAGGATGACCGGTTGTGGCGGTGGTACAATGCGCCTGGGGGGCGTAGCGTGTCGCTTCGCCCCGATCGGCACGGCACCGCGCGCGCCATGCTGTCGGTGCAGCAGCCGCCCGGCGGTGAGCAGGATTGGGGCGCGGATCGGCAGAAGGCATGGCTGCGCGAGCGCTTCGCCGATGCGGGGTGGCAGAGCGCCCGCGTGCTGGATGGGCTGGAGGGGACCGGCGATTTCTATTTCGACGTCCTTCGACAGGTGCGGATGCCCCGCTGGTCGACGGGCCGGGTCGTTCTGACCGGCGACGCAGCCTGGTGTGCGACGCCGATCGCCGGTTATGGCACGACGCTGGCGATCACCGGCGCCTATGTCCTGGCGCAGGAGCTCATCCGATCGACGTGCGTGCGTGCGGCCTTGGCGGCCTATGAGCAGGCGATGCGGCCGATGGTCGAGGATGCGCAGGGCATCCCCAAGATCGCGCCGCGGCTGGCCAATCCCCATAGCAGGATCGGCATCCGGTTGCTGCACACCGCGCTGAGCGTGGCGAGCCGCCCCGCGGTGCGTGGCGTCGCCGGCAAGCTGTTCGGTGGCCGTTCCAAGGACGTCGACCTCTCGCGCTACGACATGGTGGCGTCCGATGGACTGGCGGTTGCCCCGGGCGCACCGGCACCCACCGGCCTGTCGCCGCTGCTGGCGCTCGGCGCGCTCGGCGTGGTGCTCGGCGCCAGCGCGATCGTCGGCCGGCGCAACGCACCCGACCCGTCGCATCCCGGTATCCGCCGCTGGTATCACCGCTTGCACAAGCCCGGCTACACCCCGCCCGACGCGGCATTCGGCGCGGTCTGGCCTGTCTTGGAAACCGGCCTTGCCGTCGGAGGATATCGCCTGCTTCGACAGCCATCGGGGCGGACGCGCAACGCGGCGGTCGGTCTGTGGCTGGTCAATAGCGCGATGGTCGGTGGTTGGACGCAGCTGTTCTTCCGCGAAAAGCGGTTGGGCGCCAGTGCGGCGGCATCGGGGGCGATGGTCGTCACCGGCGCCGCCTATGTGGCGACCGCCGCCAAGGTGGACCGGCCGGCCGCCGCGATGGCGATCCCGTTCGTCGCCTGGCTCGGCTTCGCGACGCTGCTGGCCGGGCGCATCTGGCGCGACAATCCGGGAGAGGGGCAATGAGGCGGGTCACGGTTTGGCATGACGGCGATTGCCCGCTTTGCCGGCGAGAGATTGCCCTGATGCGCCGGCTGGACCGTACGGGCGCCATCGAGTTCGTCGACGTCGCCGGTCCGGCCACATGCCCGCTCGACCGCGCCGAGATGCTGGCACGGTTCCACGCACGCGAGGCGGGTGGACCCTTGCTGTCGGGAGCGGCCGCCTTCGCCGCGATGTGGCGTGCCATTCCGGTGTTGCGGCCGCTTGGCGAGGCGGCGCGGAGCCGGCTGGTCCTGTCGGCGCTTGAGCATCTGTACCTGCGCTTCCTGCGTGTCCGACCATATCTGCAACGATGGCTGTCCCGGCGGGGGGCACGGGCATGAGGCCGACGCCCGATCTCGTTGCGCCCGGGCAGGAGAGCGTGTGGCGCTATCCCCGTCCGGCCGTTGCCGAACCCAGCGATCGTCGGATTCGCATTCAGCACCGAGGCATCCTGGTCGCGGATACGTGTGCGGCTGTGCGGACGCTGGAGACCAGCCATCCGCCAAGCTGGTATCTGCCGCCGGCCGACCTGACGCCCGGCCTGCTGCTTCGTTCGGACCGGCGCTCATTCTGCGAATGGAAGGGCCATGCGACCTATTGGCACCTTCGCATCGGCGGAGAACTGCTGCGCGACGTGGCCTGGAGCTATCCCGAGCCGTCTCCGGCCTTTGCAGCGTTGCGCGACCATGTCGCCTTCTACGCTGCTCCACTCGATAGCTGTACGGTCGATGGCGAGCAGGTGGTCCCGCAGCCCGGCGGTTTCTACGGCGGATGGATCACGTCCGATCTCACCGGGCCATTCAAGGGCGTGCCGGGCAGCATGGGATGGTGACGGGCGCGCTGCCTCGCGGCCCGCGCGACTGATACGGGGAATCCATGACGGCCAATCCCGATAGGCCGCCATGAGCGGTCGCTTACGCGTCCTTCTTCGGCTTTCGAGGCTTCGGCATCGGCAGTTCCGCCGCTGTCAGGCGCAGCAGTTCACCGAGCCACGCCGCATCGTCCCAGCGATCGGCCGCGATCAGGAGGTGCGGCTTGGCTCCCGGATAGGGCGGGGCATCCGTGACCGGCTCGGCATGGCGGCGACCGGATGGCGTCGGCTTCACATAGAGCTGGTCGTCGCAGATCAAGCCGATCATCTTGCCGTCGACATAGACGCCATACTCACCGAACATCGGCTTGGCGGACACCGCGCCCGCGCCGACCGTCTGTTCGAGGAAATCGTCGACCGTCCGTTTCTGCGTCGCCATGGCCTCAACCTAACACGGGGGTGTAGATCATGCTGTCACGTGATCCGTCAGCGTTGGATAGCGGTCCCGGTATTCAGTCGACACACTCTCCCGCGCCTCCGGCCAATGTCCGGATACGTCAAAGGCGTTGGCCCAGATGCTGTTGCGGTCGCGCCTTGAAGCCCGGGCTGATTACAGGCGGATATTGCGCCTGGTCATCTCGCTCCGGGCCATGGCTCCCAAGGGGCTGCCCGACGTGGCCTGGAAGATATCGGCCAGATCGAGAAGGTCCTCGTCGGCCAGGCCCGTGACCGACATTTCGATCTGGGCCAGCCGCTCTATGGCAGAGTCGGTCTGAGCCGCCAAGCGGCGCATCCGTGTCTTCAGCATCGTCTAAATCCTGGCAGGCTCGATCCGGGCTGCGGCCGAAGGATCAGCGGTCCCGCTCGGCGCGCTTGCGGTCGGCCTTGCGGGCGCGGCTGATCGCGGCGGCTCGCTCGCGTGCGCGCTTCTCGGACGGCTTCTCATAATGCCGGCGCAGCTTCATCTCGCGATAGACGCCCTCGCGCTGCAGCTTCTTCTTGAGCGCGCGCAGCGCCTGGTCGACATTGTTTTCGCGGACGATGATCTGCATGGTGGGTGACGATTCCAACAGGGACGGAAATTAGGTTCAGGCCCGTGCCTCTATGCCGTGCGGGCCGACAAGCCAAGCCGGAACGTCGCAAACTGTCGTTTGTTGACAAAAATCATGACGGTAGCTCTGGCACCCCTCCAGCCAAGGGTGCTGGGCGGCATGTTCGTCACCGATCCGCCTAACACGGCAATATGATGTGAAGCATCAATCCTGCGTCACTGCGTGACTTGCCGAACTGCGGAGAATTTACGGGCGCTAACAACCAGAAAAATATGGTAAATCGAGTCTCAAGGGAGACAGAGATGAAATTGCTGGCATGCCTGTGCGGCACCATCATCACCGCGAACATGGCCCAGCCTGCGGCGTGTCAGCAAACGGGCGAAACTGATTCGGCCACGGTCCGGGACATAGGCTATGACGCCACCGGTCTGATCTCACCATCCAGTGCCACATCGACCATATCACCCAGCAGCGTTCCTCAAGCGATGGACAAGCTCGCTCCCGACGGGGCAGTAGCCGAGCTTTCGCTCGGCACGATCTACGCCAGCGGTACGTTCGGGACTGGCTCCGACACAAGCATCTGGAGCTCGGCAGTTGGTGCGCGACTGCGCCACAATGACTTTACTTTGACGGCATCACTGCCCTGGATGCGCATCCGGAGCCGCTCGACCATCTTCACCGGCATCGACGCGACGCCGGTGCTGGTGGCGCCCAACACCCGGGCGGACAAGCGGACGATCGACGGTTTCGGAGACCTGACCCTCGGGGCCGCCTATACGATCGCGCCTGCCTCGTCGCCCGTCGAGCTGGAACTGTCGGGACGGGCGAAGCTCAACACGGCATCGAAGCGCAGCGGCTTGTCGAGCGGTGAGAATGACTATGCGGTGGGCGCGGACTTGTCGCTTCCGCTCGGCAAGATCACGCCGTTCACGTCATTCACCTATCGGTTCCTGGGAAACACCGCGACTTATACGTTGCGGGATGGCCCTGCGGCATCGGCAGGTGCGTCCTATGCCTTGGGGACGGACACGTTCCTGTTGGTCTCCTACCATTATGCGCGCGCTGCGACCCGCCAGGTCGCGGATGCCCACGAACTTTTCGCCGGAGCCTCGACGCGTATCGCCGGCACGTCGATGCGACTGACGGGCTTCACGACGGCGGGTCTGTCGCATGGCGCAGCGGGCGCATCGGCGGGGATCGCGATCTCTGCCGGCCTTGGACCTCGGCAACGACGCTGATCCAGGATGAAGCAGCATGAGGGAGACGCATTTTCCGTGAGCCATCGTCGTTCCAATGAGCCGATCGAACGCGTCTACGCGATCGGTGACGTGCATGGCCGGTTCGACCTGTTTCAACAGCTGATCGCCATCGTGGAGCAGGATCACGCCCGGCGGCCTCCCGCATCCACGCAGATCATCCTTCTCGGCGACATCGTCGATCGCGGGCCGGACTCCGCGCACATGGTCCGTGGCTGCATGAAGCTCGCCGCGCTCAGTAACCGCTTCATGGTGTTGAAGGGCAATCATGAGGAGATGATGGTGGAGGCGCTGACCGGCAACATGGAGGCGTTTGCCGCATGGCTGCGCTTTGGTGGCACGCAAACGCTGCTGAGCTGGGGCATGTCCGAAGCGGAGCTGACCGATCCACCCACCATGGGAACGCTGCATCGGGCGGCCGAGGCCGTCGGAAGCGAGGCCATCACCTGGCTGTCCAAGCTGCCACTATATCATCAGCACGGCGATTATCTGTTCGTCCATGCCGGCATCCGCCCGGGTGTGCCGCTTCGCAGGCAGAAGGCGAGTGATCTGCTCTGGATCAAGGAGGATTTCCTCGATTCCGACGTCGGTCATGGTGTGACCGTGGTGCACGGTCATTCGATCGCGGAGGGCGGGCCCGTCGTCCGCGCCAATCGGATCGGCATCGATACCGGGGCCTATCGATCCGAACGGCTGACCGCGCTCGGCATCGAAGGGCCGTCCCACTGGATATTGAGCACGGCTGCTGACACCAAAGGCTCTTCCGAGGATCCCGAGCGTTACCCCTTGCCGACCGGTTTGGGAGGAACGTCAGCCGGACAGGATGGAATATGATGAACCAGCTTGTTGCCTTCGAGGATGCGCGCCTGAATGCGTCCCTGGTTACGATCCTGGGGCTTGAGCAGGAGACTCTTTCCGCCAAGCCCGCCAAAGATTTTCGTGGATGGTCGCCCATACCCGCCGGCCTGCGATCCTCCCGCAAGGCATCGGCTGCGGTGGCGGCTTCCTTGGCGGCTATGACATGCGGGTTCGCGGTCCTTTATCTGAATGCCAGTTCCGTCGATCGGTTCGATCATAGGAACGGCGCGACGACCGTTTCGCGCGACGAAACGCCGGCCTTGGCATCGCTGCGCGACGGTCGGAGTTCGGTCCCATCGCAGCCGCCTGTCCTATCCGGCTCGGCCAGCGCCCCATCGCCCGATGTCCTTGCGTCGTCGATGCCGGTCCCTCAAAGGTCGCGTCGCATATCAGCGGAAGGGGCAAGGCTGGCCGATGCGCCATCCAAACTGGAAACCCTGCGACAGGTCAAAACGATACGTCCCGCCCGGCTGCATCCGGATGCTGTAGCCCCGTCGATCGAGCCGATACCGGCGTCGATCGATGCCCCCCGATTTATGGCCGCCGCTCAACCGCCAGCAGACCTGACGGACACGGATATGGCGGTCGCGAAGCCCGCCAGGCGATCGATGGACGCCGTTGCTGTAGCCGGGGACTCCCCAGGTCGAGCAGAAGCGCGACGGACCAGCGTCAGCGCGATCCGCGCGCTTCGCCGGCAATGGTGACGGCATTCGGTCTACCGGTCGCCGAGTAGCGGGCCGGACTGGTCAAACCGCGTTGAACGCCGGCTGTGGCAAGGCTTCCCGTTCGGGCCGCGCCAGCAGATATCCCTGGAACAGCTCGATGCCGATCGTCCGGAGAATTTCCAGCTCGGCTGCGGTCTCGACCCCTTCGGCGATGCATCGGACGTCCAGAGCATCGGCAATCTGCACCACGCCGGCCACGATCGTGCGCCGCGCAGCCGATCCATCGATTCCACGGATCAGGGCCATATCGAGCTTCAGCATATCCGGCTGAAGGTCGGCAAGCAGTCCCAAGCCGGCATAGCCCGCGCCGAAATCGTCGATCGCCGTAGTGAAACCCCGCGCGCGATAGGCCTCGACGATGCGCCGGACATGCGCCACGTCCTGCATGCGTTCGTTCTCGGTGAACTCGAACATGAGCCGGGTCGGATCGAACGCGACCCGTCGGGCGGCCGCCAGCGACGCGCGGATGCAGGCGTCCGGCTCGTAGACGGCATTGGGCATGAAGTTGATCGACAGCTTGGCCCCATCGTCGGGTCGGAACAGGTGACCGGCCAGCTCGATGGCCTTGACCCGGCAGGCCTGGTCGAACTTGTAGATCATGTCCGGCTCGACGCCGGCCAGAACTGTGGCCGCGCCCTCTCCGCCGACACCGCGGACCAGCGCTTCATAGGCGAAGACCGAACCCGTCGTCACATCGACGATCGGCTGGAACGCCATGGTGATGGCGAGGGGCAAGGGGGCGCCGGTACGGCAGCCGTGACAGGCATCGTGCAAGGTCATGGGCATGGACCGTTCGACATCCTTGGTCGAAATAGGAGCGTGTATCATACCCAGTCTTCCAGTTTACCCATCATGTTTCGGGGCAGTGCATTGCCGAAGCGGATGCTGCGGGGGCGTTCGAGCGGCGACAGCCGATCATCGCACACGCGGTCAATTCGGGCGGCGAGGTCGGCGGCCTCCAGGCTGCCGTCGGGCACGATGAAGGCCTTGAGCCGTCCAT
Organism: Sphingomonas sp. S-NIH.Pt15_0812; assembly: GCF_003951315.1. Classification (GTDB taxonomy): domain Bacteria; phylum Pseudomonadota; class Alphaproteobacteria; order Sphingomonadales; family Sphingomonadaceae; genus Sphingomonas. The sequence continues at coordinate 87,618 of NZ_QLJH01000008.1, read as the reverse complement.
TCGCATGCTGACGGACCGCGACATCGGTGACCCCGTCGATCTGCCGCAACGTGTCGGCCACATGGCTGGGCCAGATGTTCCGGCCTCCGACCTGAACCGCCCCGTCGCGTCGGCCGAGCGGCCGGAGCCGGCGCTCTCCGATGACCTCGACATGGTCGGGCAGGTCGTGGCTGTTCCCCCCGGCATCGCCCAGTCGCCAATCATCGTCCCCCTCCGGCAGCAACCGCCAGCGAGGCAGGAGATCATAGGCATCGGCGGGCAGGCGGCGAATGGCAATCCCCCCGGTCTCGGACGACCCATAGATGTCGAGGAGATGGCTGAGGCCGGAGGCGAGCAGCTCCTCGGCAAGAACATCGTCCAGGGGGCCGGCCGAGCTGCACCCGACCACGTCCTCCGGGAACGACCGGACCAACCGGCGCATGGCGTGCCATTGATCGGGAACGGCAACGACCAGATCCCCCGGCGCGAGTTCGAGAGGGCCGCCGATCAGGCGCGCGACCACCGGGACATCGAGCATGACAGGCAGCAAGGCCGTCCAGACGATGCCATAGAGATGATGGCCGGGCACCAACGACACCACGCGGCGACGCCCGTCCAACTGCGTGGCAAGGAACCGCGCCTCTGCCAGGAGATCCGCGACGGCATGGACGCAGGGCCGAGGCCGACCGGTCGAACCGGACGTCATCACGGTCAGTTCGCCATGACCATCCTCGTGGCTGGACATGATCCAGTCCACCCAGTCTCCGACCGTGCGGGGCGGCTCGGGCGCGAGCAGCCGGTCGTCCAGCCCGAACGTCTCCGCCAGCGCGCCAAGGGCCCCCAATTGCTCCAGCGAGTCGAGGCCCAGGCCATCGTCACCGATCGGCATCGCCTCCGGCCAGCTATCCGTTGGCAGGTTGGGCCGGTCGCGCTCGCGCAATCGGCCGACTTCCGCCGTGACGACGGCACAGGCGATCCGCCGCGCCGCCGAGCGCGGAAGTTTCAGGCTCATGCGGCACAGGCCTGGGGTTGGTGGACCTGGTTCCGGCCGCTCCGCTTGGCCGCGTAGAGACGGCGATCGGCCAGGGCGATCAGCGCGTCGATCGAACCATCGGCTTCCTCCAGCGTGGCGCAGCCGAGACTGGCCGTCGCACGCAGCTGGCCCGTCGGCGTATCGATACACAGGCCCGCCACGGCGACGCGCATCTCTTCGGCGAGGTTCAAGGCCTGGTCGAGGTCGAACCGCGGCAGCAGCACGCCGAATTCCTCACCGCCCAAGCGGGCGAAAATCCCACGCGGCGGCAGGATTTCCGTACAGGCTTGCGCCACTTGGCACAGCAGCGCGTCACCGACGGGATGCCCATAGGTATCGTTGACGGCTTTGAAATGGTCGAGGTCGAGGATCACCAGCGCCAGTGAATGGCGCAGCTCCCGCCAGTGCGCCTGCTCCCGTTCCATCGCCTGGCTGAAATGCCGCCGGTTCGAGGCTCCGGTGAGGTGATCGCAGGTGAGCAGGCGACGTAGGTCCTCGGCAGCGGCCTCACGCCGGGGCACGTCGCGAAGCACAACGGAGAAGCCGGTGGGACTCGGCGAGCCGCCATCGGCCCGTGTGACCACCAGACGCTGGCACCAGTAGCGTGTCCCGTTGCGGCGCTGCTGCCAGCCTTCCTGAAGATGCCAGCCGTCCCGTTGCGCGATCTCCACCTGCTCCTCGAGACGCAGGTCACCGCCCGAGCTGTCCGAATGGAGGACCTCCGCCAGCTTCTGGCCGATCACCGCGGTGCAGTCATGACCGGTTTGCCGGGTGAAGCACAGGTTGGCGGAGGCGATATGTCCGGCCGGGGTGATGGCCAGCGCGGCATATTCGTTGACGCCGTCCAGCAGCGTCGCAAACCAGGTATCGGCCTGGCGAAGCCGGTCCTCCTGCACCACCTGCTGGCTGATGTCCGACAGGGTCACCATCAGACGATCGGCGCCGAGCTTCACCATCGTGCACGAGAGAACCTGCGGCGCCTGTTTGCGTCGTCCGGAGCCCAGATCGACGAAGATGCGGTGCCCGTCGCAGATCTTGCCGGTGGCGGGCGTATAGGCCGCTGCCAGGCTTCGCAACTCGGGGGCGTGCTGTTCCAGCGCGGCGAAGAGATTGCTGGCATTGCGCGGACCGGCGAGCGGCAACAGATGCTGCATCGCATGCGGGTTCATCATCGCAATCTCGCCGGTCGGGTCGCATTCGATCAAGCCCACCGGACAGGCGTACAGGAATTCGAGAAGCTGCTCCTCGCTGGACTTTTCGCTCATCACGATCGCCTCATCGCTCGATCAGGATATAATGATGCGGCCCGTCCCGATCAGCCAGCAGGCGAAGGCGGACCTTGGTCGGGCGCATCCGCAAGGTCAGCACATAGGGTATGATGTCGTCGATCGCGGCTTCGTCCTCGAACCGCTGCGCTACCATGAAGTTGTTCATGCACTGGCCGACGGCCTCGAAAAAGGGCACGCCCAGCACCGTGGACGGGTCGAGACCGGACATGCGCGCTTCGGTCGCGTTATAGATGGTGACGATCGTGTCTGCGTCGAAGCCGACCACCCCGTAAGGCAGGGCATCCCGCTCTTCGGCGGTCATTCCATCGAGGTCGCCGATCGCGACCGTCTCAAAACTAGCGTCTGACACCGGCACAAGCACTCCACGTTCAGCGCTACATGCCCGACCAATATTTAACCGCCCGCTAAGACCGTCGGATTTCCATCCGAATTTCAGCGTCTTTGCACCGGGACTGCCGATGGGGCGCGACGAGCGCGCTTCTTTTCCGGGCACGAACACCGCCGGTCCGACCATCCCGCGTACCCGCGCCCCCAAGCCGCACCATGGCGAGTGATGCCTTTTCTCGATCGCTTCGTTCCAGAAACGGTGCTGGTGGCGACAGGTTCGATGTCGATACGATGACCGTCATCACATAGCGGATCGACGGAGACCCAGCCCATGCAATCGGCGACAACGGAGTTGCCCCTGGCAGGACAGGCGGGGGCCGAGCCGTCCGCCGCGCCCGCCGGCCACCGGATCGACGATGGCGTGGACGCGGTTCTGCCCGCGCGGCGCCTGGTCCCGCTGGCCTTGCAGCATGTGCTGGTCATGTATGCCGGGGCGGTGGCCGTGCCGCTGGTTGTCGGCCGCGCGCTCGATCTGCCGCCGGCGCAACTGGGTCTGCTGATCAGCGCCGATCTGGTCGCCTGCGGGTTCGCCACGCTGATCCAGACGCTGGGGCTGCCCTTGGTCGGCATTCGCCTGCCGATCGTGATGGGGGTGACCTTCGCATCGATCAGCCCGATGCTGGCGATGATCGCCGCCGGCAAGGCTGATGGCGCGCCGGCCGAGGAGGTGCTGCGCGGCATTTACGGCGCGGTCATCGTCGCGGGGGTGTTCGGGTTCTTCATCGCGCCGTTCGTCGGCCGGGTGTCGCGGCTGTTTCCCCCCGCCGTGACGGGGACGGTGATCCTGTCGATCGGCCTCAGCCTGATGCGTGTCGGCATCAACTGGGCGGGGGGCGGGCAGCCGACCGATCCCGGCTATGGCGCGCCGGCCCATCTGCTGCTGGCGCTGCTGACGCTGGGTGTCGTGCTGTGCCTGATGCGGTTCGGCCATGGCCTGGTGCGGAGCGGCGCCGTGCTGGTCGGCACGGTCGCGGGCACGATCATCGCCGGGGCGATGGGGCATGTCGACCTGACCCCGGTGCGGGAGGCTCCATGGTTCGCGCTGGTGCGGCCGTTCCAGTTCGGCCTGCCCAGCTTCCAACTGCCCGCATCGATCGCGATGTGCCTCGTCATGATGACCGTGATGATCGAATCGTTCGGCATGTTCATGGCGGCCGGGCAGATGGTCGGCCGACCGGTCGACCGTCGCCAGATGGTGCGGGGCCTGCGCGGTGATGCGGCGGGCACGCTGCTGGGCGGCGTGTTCAATACCTTCCCCTATACCTCGTTCGCCCAGAATATCGGGTTGCTCAGCATCACCGGCGTCCGGTCGCGCTTCGTCTGTGCGGGGGCGGGGGTGATCCTGCTCACGCTCGGCTTTTGCCCGAAGCTGGCGGCGCTGGTCGCGGCGGTGCCCCTGCCGGTGCTGGGGGGTGCCGCGCTGGTCATGTTCGGGATGATCGCGGCGACCGGCATCCGCATCCTGGGGTCGGTCGAACTGACGTTCGAGCGGCTGGTGACCATCGCGGTGTCGATCGCCGTCGGACTGATCCCCGTCCTGTCCGATCGGTTCTTCCAGGCTATGCCGGATGCGCTGGCGCCGCTGCTGCATTCGGGCATCGTGCTGGCGTCGATCAGCGCGGTCGGGCTGAACGCCTTCTTCTCCGGCCGGGCCAGCACGGACGACCCGATGGCGTAGCGATCAGCGGTCGCGAAGCCGCGCGATCGAATGGCGGGCCTGGTCCAGGATCGCGGGGAGCGGGGCGCACCGCAGCTCACCGCCCGATATGATGGTCCGTCCCTCGACGACCAGGTCGCGCACGCCGGCGGGCGGGCAAAGCACCAGCCCGTCCACCGGGTCCCATGCGCCGGTATTGGCGGCCATCGCCACGTCCCACACCGCCAGATCGGCGCGCCGTCCGACCGTCAGCGCGCCGCAGTCTTGGCGTCCCAGCATCTCGGCGCCACCGCGCGTCGCCAGCCTGAGCGCCGCGCGGGCGGACAGCGCCTCCGCGCCTCCGGTGACGCGCTGGAGCAGCAGCGCCTGCCGCGCCTCCTGCAACAGGTTTCCACTGTCGTTGGAGGCCGATCCGTCGACGCCCAGCCCCAAGGGCACGCCGGCGGCGAGCATCTGCCTTACCGGCGCGATCCCGCAACCGAGCCGGCAGTTCGAGCAGGGACAATGCGCGACGCCGGTGCCGGTCGCAGCGAACAGCGCGATCTCGTCGGCATCCAGCTTGACGGCATGGGCCATCCACACGTCCCGGCCGGTCCAGCCGAGCCGTTCGGCATAGACGCCGGGGCGACAGCCGAAGCGCGCCAGGGAGAAGGCGACGTCGTCCTCATCCTCGGCCAGGTGGGTGTGGAGCATCACGCCCTTGTCGCGGGCGAGCAGCGCCGCATCGCGCATCAGCCCCTCGCTGACCGAGAAGGGCGAGCAGGGCGCGACCCCGATCCGGACCATCGCGCCGGGGGCAGGGTCATGAAACCGGTCGATCACCCGTATCGTGTCGGCCAGGATGGCGGGCTCGCGTTCGACCAGCGCGTCGGGCGGCAGGCCGCCGGCACTTTCGCCGACACTCATGCTGCCGCGCGTCGGATGGAAGCGCAGGCCGACCTCGCCCGCGGCGGCGATCGTGTCGTCGAGCGTGACGCCGTTCGGATAGAGATAGAGATGATCGGTGCTGAGGGTGCAGCCGGACAAGGCCAGTTCGGCCAGGCCAAGGCGCGCGGCGGCATGGACATCGTCGGGGCGATAGCGCGCCCAGATCGGATAGAGCCGCCGCAGCCAGCCGAACAGCGAGGCGTCGGTCGCGCCGGGTACGGCGCGGGTCAGCGACTGGAACAGATGATGGTGCGTGTTGACCAGTCCGGGCGTGACCACGCAGTCCCGCGCGTCGATCGTGCGGTCGGCACTCCGCCGAAGCTGCGCGAGCGCCTCGGTGGTGCCGATGGCGGTGATGATCCCGTCGCGCCACGCGATCGCGCCATCGACGATCTCGCGCCCGTCATCGTCCATCGTGACGAGTGCGGCGGCGGAATGCAGGACGGTCAGCGTCATTGGGGCGGGGTCGTGCCGTAGCGATCCCAATGCGCCAGCAGCTCGGTCACGACCCGGTCCCCGACCCGGTACAGGCTTTCGACCGATGCGTTCAGGCCGGCATAGCCTTCATTCTCGCGCAGCAGATAATCGGCTGCGGTGACGCCGGGGGGCGGCATGGTATAGTTGCTGCCCGTGCGCAGGACGAGGACGCGATCCTTGTCGGCGCGACCGATCTTCGACAGATAGGCGATGGCCTGGAGCGTCCCGCTTTCCTCCATCGCGCTGGTCACGAAATTGCCCTTGCCCCGCGTGAAATAGCGCGTGTGGTCGTTCGCCCAGCGATTGAGCAGCGCGCCGTGCCAGAAGGTCATGGCGGAGAATTGATCGCCCATCAGCACGAAGGGCGGCTTTCGCGCATTGGGATGGTCGGTATAGCGCGCGCGTTCGCGGGCGATGCCGGGATCGTCGGGCAGCGCCACGTCGCGGGTCAGTCGAAACGCCCATTCGGCGAGGCGCGGATTGAGCGCGAACACCTCGCCGCCATCGGTGCGCGGCGGCGCGGGGTCGCTCGGCCCCTTGCGATCGAGCGGGAAATAGCCGCTCTTCCAGTCGGCGGGGATTTCGCGCGCGTCGATCTCATGCGCGAGATCGCCGTCGACGACATAGCGTGCCCAGGCAGCCGAACCGATCGAGGCATCCGCGGGATCGATGCCGGCGATGCCCGCGACCAGCCAATAGGCGCGCGACAGGTCGAGCCGGGTGTCGAGACCGAGTGCGGTGACCGCCGCCGCCGACCGGATCGATCCGACGCCGGTGACGATGCCCAAAATCTGGGTTTCGGGGTTGTAATAGATGTCGTGGAAGCCGTGGGGGAAGGGAATGCGCTGGTGCAGGTTGCGCCGCGTCTTCCACAACTGGAATTCGCCGGCGGTATCGCCTTCGTCCTTGCCGATTTCGAACATGGTGACGACGACCATCCGCACGGGCAGCGGCTTGGCGCACGGCGCGGCGATGGCGCAGAGTGGTGCGGTGGCGGCGGGTGCGGGTGCGGCCTGGGGCGGCAGGACGGGCGCGGCGGCGGCAAGCAGCAGGCCGGTGACGAAAGCATGCATGATCGATACTCCGGCGGGGCGGGGGAGGCGGCGTGTCCGCTTCCCCGCCTGCACCATCAGAATTTATAGACGGCCGATGCCAGGAAGCTGCGCGGGCGTTCGGGCAGGACGATGGTGCTGCCGAACAACTCCGTGAAGTTGGCGCGGAAATAGCGTGCGTTGGTCGCGTTCTTGACGACGACGCGGAACAGCCACGGGCCGGTCTGGTACGAACTCGACAGGTCGACCAGCGTATAGCCGGGCAGGCGCACCGCCTGGGATTGGCCCGAAAAGACCGAGTCCACCTTCACCATGCTGCCGCTGACCGACAGGCCGTTGTCGAAGCCATAGGTGGCGGTGGCGGAATAGAGGTTGGCGGGAATGCCCGCCCGGCGCGCGGCATTGCGATTGCCGATCGGGATAAGGCCGGTCGGCTGACCGCCCAGATACAGGGTCGGATCGGTGACGTTGACCAGATCCTCGATGCCGAAGAAGCTGAACAGCGTGCCGGATCTCAGTCCGGTCAGGTTGACGACCTCGGTATGGGTATAGGCAGCGGTGACCAGGAGATGGCGGTCGACCGCCCAGCGCGCCTCGGCCTCCACGCCCTTCGTCTCGACCGCCTGGTTGACGGTGATCGACTGGATGTTGAAGTCGGTCCGGTTCTGCTTGTAGACCGACAGCGCCGCATAGAGCTTGTCGTTCAGCCAGCTGCCCTTCACGCCGCCTTCGTACAGGCGCGAGGTCGACATGAAGCCCGATTGCACCGCCTCGGGCAGGACTTCTGCACCCTGGCCGACGACGATCGTGGATTGCTGCGACGCGGTCGCATAGGGGATGAGGCCGAAGGGCAGCTTGTAGGACGCGCTGGCGGTCCACGACCAGCCATCGTCGCTGCCCTTGGCCGATGTCACGGTCGGCGCCCGGTCCATCACCGTCGGATCATAGCGTGACGCGGCATCGACCTTGTCGTAGCGGCCGCCCAGCAGCAGATCGAGGCCAAAGGAGAAGTCCAGGTCGACCAGCGCGGCGATGCCATAGTCGGTCGTATGGCCGAAGACGCGGTCGGTGTAGCCGCAATTGCACTCTGTCGAGAGCAGTCGGTTCGATGCCGGGGTATAACCCCGGGTCAGGTCGACGCGGTGGAAATACTCAAAGTCGAAATCGTCGCCATAGTCGAAATTGACGTAGCGGACCGACGGTGAAAGTTGCGCCGAGAATTTGCCGGCGCTGGTCTGGACCGACTTGGCCAGGACGATCTTGTCCTCGATCACATAGGAATGGACGCGCTGGGAGAAGCCGTAATCGTTGCTGTTGATGTTACGGGTGTTGTCGAAGAACAGCTGGTTCTTGACGGTCAGGTCGTCCAGTCCGTCGAACGTGATGTCGTAGTAGAGCGTCGTCTGCTTGTTGTGCAGCTTGTCGTTGACGCCGGTCAGCACGTCGCGGCGGCTGAGCGTGGTGGTGCCGGTGTCGACCAGGTTCAGCTGTGGATAGGTCTGGGTGAAACAGGCATTGGTGAAGCCGGTGGCGAAGGGGCTGAAGCTGCTGTTGTGGCAGGTGAAGTTGCCGAAGATCGACAGCCCGTTGGGCACCGACGCCCGGATCTCGCCCTGCGAGATCTGGCCGTCGCCATTGGTATCGAGCGGCTTGGCGGTGCCGGTGATATAGGTGCCGTCGTCGACCAGCTTCTGGGTCAGGCGGTTCCAGCCGCCATTCTGCTGCCCTTTGAAATTCTGGTGCTGACCGCCGAATTCGACCCGGATCCGGTCGGTCAGCCGATGGTCGAACGCGCCTTGCAGGATCGTCTGCTTGGTCGACATGTTGCGGTAATAGCTGCCGGAATCCTCGATTTCGGCATAGAGGCTGTAGCCGAGATCGGCACCCAGGACCCGCGCCGGACCACGGACTTCGGCACGCAAATTGTTCCGGTCCCAGCTGCCGCCGGTATAGCTCAACTCGCCCGTCGGCTTGCTCAGCAGCGCGCCACCCGCGACCCGCGCCGATTTCGGCACGAAGTTCAGATAGCCGCCGGTCTTGGACGGGCCATAGATGGGCGAGGCGGGACCGCGCACGATGTCGATCCGATCGGCGGCGGCGATGGGCGTCGGATAATTGCCCGCATTGTCGAGGCGTCGGACACCCCGGAAATAGGTCTCGCCCGGCGTCCCGCGAATGTCGAGCGCGCCGCCCACCCCGAAGAAGGAGTTGGTGAAGGTGCCGGGCGACTGGGCGACCAGGTCGTAGATGTCGGTAATTCCGAACCGTTCGATCTGTTCGTCGCTGATCGTCGAGGCGGAGCGCGGCGTCTCCACCAGCGTCTTGTCGAAGCCGAAGACCGAGCCGACATCCTTGACCGGCAGGGCGTTCAGCGAGCCGGTGACGACGATCTCGCCACCCTCCTGCGTCGTAGAATCGGCGGCCGTCGTCACGGACGCCTTGTCCTGCGCGAAGGCCGGCGTCGCCAGCGCCGTCCCGCACAGCAGCGACGCGGCAAGGGCGAGCCCGGCACCGCGCGGCGGCTTCGGGACGTCCGAAATGGTGGAATGCGAGCAAGCGCCTATGGTCATGGTGAGCCCCCCTGCGACGTCCGATCCGTTTCCCCGGCTCGGTCCGTCGCCAATGTTCCCCGCCTCTCCCATGATCATGGTCGGTCCGAAGCCACGCGCCCCTCCATGGGGGGTGATCGCCGATTGGCGCGCGCGGCAGGCCGACTTGGCGATTGACCTACGGCGCGCCTTCGTTGCATTCAAACGCAATGATCACGATGATCCGTTGCAAAAATTAGCGCATGCCAGCACTCTCACGCTTCATCCGGTATTTCATGGCGGTCGGGCGGCTGGGGTCGATCCGGCGCGCCGCCGATGAACTGTCCGTCTCGGCCTCGGCGATCGACCGGCAGATCCTGAATGCCGAGGCGCGGCTGGGCGTGCAGCTGTTCGAGCGGCTGCCCACCGGGCTGCGGCTGACGGCGGCGGGCGAGGTGATGATGGCGGCGGGCGGGCGCTGGCAGAAGCAGCTGGGCGATACGCTGTCGCAGATCGAGGATTTGCGCGGGCTGAAGCGCGGCCATGTCGACATCGCGGTGATCGATGCGCTTTCGAAGGGCCATATGCCGGCGGCCATCCATGCGATCCAGCAGACTTATCCCGGCATCACCATCGGCGTGCACGTGCTGGGCAACGAGCAGGTGCGTCGCGCGATCGCCGCCAACGACGTGGATTTCGGCATCCTGTTCGATCCGCAATCCTATCAGGATCTGACGGTGCGCGCCTTTGTCGATGTGGTGCTCGGCGTCGTTTCGCCACCCGGCCATCCGCTGGCGGGCCGGGCGGGTGTCCGGTTTTCCGATTGCGACGGCGAGGCGGTGATCCTGCCCGCCGCGCCGCTGGCGGTGCACCAGCAGGTGGCGGTGCTGGAGGGCACGTCCGGCGTCACGCTCCACCGCCGCGTGACGTCCGACAATATCCAGATGATCGCCTCGCTGGTGCAGCAGGGGGGCGGCCTGGGCATCCTCACCTCGCTCGACGTGACGACCGAGGTCCGGGCGGGGACGCTGGCCTTCACCCGGATCGTCGACAAGGTGCTGCGCCCCATGACGCTGGCGCTGTGCACGGCGACGGCGCGGACGCCCTCCTATGCCGCCGCGATGGTGCTGCGCGAGATCGAGGCGCGCTTCACCCAGTTCGCCTACATCCCCCCTCCGGCCTGACGCCGGGCGGGTCGCGCCAGCAGGCGCAGCATCAGCGCCTCCAGCCGGTTGGGGTCGATGGTGCGGACCAGCTCGGCGCGTTGCTCGCCCAGACCGGGCTGATAGCCCTCGTTCCATGACAGCGTGTCGCCATAACCGGGTCCGAACTGGGTATCGTAATCGACGAACGCATTCTGCCGCCCGGTGACGATGCTCGGGTCGAGCCAGATCGCGGCGGCGATCTCGTCCCACATCGGAAAGCCGGGTTCGAGGCTACCGATCCAGGCGGCGACGGCGGGCGGCGACACGGCGCGCAGCCGGGCGATCAGTGACGGCGTCAGCTCGGTCGCCGTTGCCGGATCGGCGGGCACCACGGTGATGCGCCGCCACGGGCTGCGCGAAACGATGCTGGCGGCCTCGGGATCGAAGCGCGCATTGAATTCGCGGCGGGGGGAGTGGACGTACTCGCGCGCGAACTGGTCCGCCGATACGCCCGCGCGCATCTGACGCGGATTGAAGCTGCCGCCCATATAGACCAGTTCCTTGGCCAGCCCGGCAAATGCGGGGTCGAGCCGCTGAGCCAGGGCGAGGTTGGTCAGCGGTCCCATGGCGATGATCGTCACCTGCCCGGGATGTTCGTGGACCATGCGCAGCAGGAAATTGGCGGCGATCTCGGGCGAGGGGCGGGCGGTCGGATTGCCGCCGGGCAGGTCGACCGGATCGTCGGCGCGGTGATAGGGCGGCGTGCTCTGTTGGGTCGGCTCGACCCATTGGCGCATCCACGCCCCCTTCCAGATCAGCTTGCCGTACAGGCTTTCCCAGCGTTCGGTTAGAACCTCCGAATTGACCAGCGGATAGGTGGCGCCCGGCACGACGGGGACATGCCGGTCCATCCGCTCGACCCCCTTCAGCGCCATGGCGGTGGCGCGATTGACCCAGACATTGCCCGTCACGGTGGTGATGCCGAGCACTTCGACATCGGGGGCGTCGAGCAGCATCACATGGCCGAGGCCGAAGCCCTCGTCGTCGACGACCACCATCCGGCGATCCTCCGCCGCCTGCGCCTGGACCGGCGCCGCCGCGCCCAGCACCGCCGCCAGCCCCCATAGCAGAAGGCCCAATACCCGCATCATCCCGTCTCCCGATCCCAGACGCATTCGCCCAGCACATAGGTGCGCCGCACGACCCGGTCGTCGCCCAGCACCTGCATCGCGAACAGCCGCGTCGCCAGATCGGCACCGCCGGTCCGCCGCGCCAGCAGCGGCGTGGCCGCGTCGTCCAGCACGACGAAATCCGCCTCCTGTCCCGGCAACAGCGTCCCGACCCGGTCGCCGATGCCGAGCAGCGCGGCGCTGCCCCCGGTCGCCAAGTACAGTGCCCGGAACGGATCGAGCCGAACTTCGCGGGCCAGCGCGGCCTGATAGGCGACACCGGCGGTATGCAGCAGAGAAAAGGACGTGCCGGCCCCGATATCGCTGCCCAGGCCCAGCCGCATCCGATGGGCGTCGGCCTGTCCGAAGTCGAAAAAGCCCGATCCCAGGAAGAGATTGGATGTCGGGCAGACGGCGATCCCGGCCCCCGCCTCGGCGATCCGGGCGCAGCTGCGATCGTTCAGGTGGATGCCGTGCGCGAAGACCGAGCGGGGGCCGACCAGCCCGAACCGCTCATAGACGTCGAGATAGTCGTGCGCGTGCGGGAAGCGTTCGGCCACCGCCGCGCATTCATCGGTGTTCTCCGCCAGATGCGTGTGGAGGAGGACGTCCGGATGGGCGTCCAGCAGGGCGGCGGCCTGGTGCAGCTGTGCGTCGGACGAGGTCAGGGCGAAGCGTGGCGTCACCGCATAGCCCAGCCGGCCACGCCCCCGCCAATGCCGGATCAGCGCTTCGCTATCGACGCGGGCATCGTGCGGCGTGTCGCGCAGGCCTTGGGGGCCAAGGTCCATCAGCACCTTGCCCGACACGATCCGCATCCGCCGGTCGAGCGCCGCCTCGAACAGCGCATCCACCGATCCCGGATGGACGGTCGGGAACACCAGCGCGCTGGTGGTGCCGTTGCGGAGCAGCTCCGTCAGGAACGCCTCCGCCACGCTGGTCGCGTGGAGCGGGTCGGCGAACGCCATCTCCGCCGGGAAGATATGGCGTTCGAGCCAGTCGAGCAGCTGTTCGCCATGCGACGCGATCCGGTCCATCTGCGGATAATGGACATGCGCGTCGACGAAGCCGGGGACAACGATGCCGGGCAGGCGTTCGACCGGCAATCCGGCGAAGCGCGGCGCGAGCGTCGCATGATCGCCGCGTGCCACGATCAGCCCGTCCTCCACCGCGAGCAGGCCATCGGGCTCGTACCGGATGGCACCCGGATCGTCCCGGGGATCGGCCGAAACCGACAGCAGTTCGGCGCGGAAAAGGCGTAGGGTCATGGATACTCTGATGTTGCCGCAGCCTCGGCTTGGCCGAGGCTGAGAAGCTGGGCAAGGACCGACAGGGCGATCACCTCCGGTTCCTTGCCCGGAATCGCCGCCAGCCCGATCGGACAGGTGAGCCGCGCGCGCGCGTCGGCCGGCACGGCTTCGCGGGTCAGCCGGGACAGGAACCGGGCGCGCTTGGTCGCCGAGCCGATCAGCCCGACATAGGCGAGGGGCGGGCGGAGCAGGGCGGCCTTGGTCAGCGCATAGTCGAGGCCGTGATCGTGCGTCAGGATCACGACGGCCGCCTCGTCCGGCGCATCGGACAGGCAGGCGGGCAGGCGATCCGCGTCGACGACCGTCACACCCGGCATCTCGGCCAGGTCCGGCCGGCTGTCGAACCATGCCAGCCGCAGCGGCAATCCCCCTACGCGGCGGGCAATCGCCCGACCGACATGGCCGGCCCCGAACAGGTAGAGCGGACGCTGTTCCCGGCCGAGCCGTTCGGACCAGGTCGCGCCGACGCCGGGGCGCTCGCCATGCGCCGATAGCGGCAGGATCGCTGCCATCGGATCGCGCGCGCGCGCGATGCCGGCCGGATGCAGCGTCGTGGTCAGCGTCGTGCCGTTCGCGGCCGCGTCGATCCAGTCGAGCGCCGCCGGGTCGACCCGCTCGATCAACAGACGGACCCGCCCGCCGCAGCATTGGCCGAGCAGGGGGCCGAGCGGATAATCCTGTATCCGCCAGTTACCCGGCGGATGGGCGAGGATCGCGCGCGCCTGTTCGATCGCCTGATGCTCCAGCACACCGCCGCCGATCGTGTCGACCGACACGGCATGGTCGACCACCATCCGCGTGCCGGCTCCGCGCGGGGCCGAGCCCTCGGTCGCGAGGACCGTGACGAGGGCCAGGGGCGTGTCCGGCGCGGCCATGCGTAGCCGGTCGATCCAGGGGACGGTCATGCGCGATGCGCGGCGATGGCCCGCAGGATCGCCTCTGGCGTGGCGGGGGCGTCGAGCGGCGGAAAGGCGCGCCGGTCGGGTGCGGTGGCGGCAATCGCCGCGCCCAGCGCCGACAGCACGCATTGGGCCAGCATGAACGGCGGTTCGCCGACCGCCTTGGACCGGTTGATCGTCGGTTCGACATTCTCGCCGTCCCACAGCGCGATCGACAGACGGTCCGGGCGGTCGCCGGCGGTCGGGATCTTGTAGGTCGCGGGCGAATGGGTCAGCAGCCGGCCGTCGTCGGCGAACACCAGCTGCTCGGTCGTCAGCCAGCCTTGCCCCTGCAGGAACCCGCCTTCGATCTGGCCGAGGTCGATCGCCGGGTTCAGCGACCGGCCGACGTCATGGAGGATATCGGCCGCCAGCACGCGATGTTCGCCGGTCAAGGTATCCACCACCACCTCCGCACAGGCCGCGCCATAGGCGAAGTAATAGAAGGGGCGGCCGCGATGGGCGGCGCGATCATAGGCGATGTGCGGCGTGGCGTAGAAGCCGGTCGACGACAGCGAGACGCGCGCCAGATGCGCCTTGCGGCAAAGCGTGGCGAAGGGGATCGCCTCCGTCCCCGCGACGACGCCGGCCGATGTGAAGCGCACCTCATGCGGTTCGCCGCCACCGATCGACGCGGCCACGCCCGCCAGCCGGTCGCGGATCGTCCGCGCCGCCTCGAACGCGGCCATGCCGTTCAGGTCGGCCCCGGACGAGGCGGCGGTGGCGGAAGTGTTGGGCACCTTGTCGGTGCGCGTCGCGGTGATGCGCACCGCGCTCACCGGTACGGCGAAGACGTCCGCCACGACCTGGGCGACCTTGATGTAGAGGCCCTGACCCATTTCGGTGCCGCCATGGTTCACCTGGATGCTGCCATCGGCATAGACATGCACCAGCGCGCCGGCCTGGTTCAGATGCGTCGTCGTGAAGCTGATCCCGAATTTGACCGGGGCAAGGGCGATGCCCTTTTTCAGGATCGTGTGGCGGGCGTTGAAACCCTGCACCGCCGCGCGGCGGGCGTCATAGTCGCTGTCCCGGCGCAGCCGGGCGATGAGGGCGGGGGCGATATTGTCTGCGACCGTCATGCCATAGGGCGTCACGTCACGACCCGGTCCATAGAGGTTGGCGACACGCACATCGAGCGGATCGTGGCCCAGCGACGCGGCGACGACGTCGATCACCCGTTCGATCGCCAGCATCCCCTGCGGACCGCCGAAACCCCGGAAGGCGGTGGCGGAGACGGTGTGGGTCTTCAGCCGTTCGGACAGGATCTCGACCGCCGGCAGCCAATAGCTGTTGTCGGCATGGAACATCGCCCGGTCGTTGATCGCCGGCGACAGGTCGACCGTCGCGCCGCACCGCGAGGCGAGACGCAAGACCAGGCCGAGGATATGGCCGTCATCATCGAAGCCGACATCATAGTCGATGGCGAAGTCGTGGCGCTTGCCGGTCAGGACCATGTCGTCGTCCCGGTCGCAGCAGAACTTGGCGGGCCGACCGGTCTTGGCCGCGACCAGCGCGGCGGCCGCGGCGAAGGGCGCGGCCTGCGTCTCCTTGCCGCCGAACGCACCGCCCATGCGGCGGACCTCGACCGTCACATCGGCTGACGAGACGCCCAGCAGGTCGGCGACCAGATGCTGCACCTCGCTGGGATGCTGGGTCGAACTGCTGATATGGACCTGGCCATCTTCCTGCGGACGGGCGAGCGCGACTTGGCCCTCCAGGTAGAAATGATCCTGTCCGCCCATGGCGAAGCCGCCGGAGCGGCGATGCGGTGCGGTCGCCAGCGCGGCGACGGCGTCACCGCGGGCCATGCGCTGGGTCGGCTCGATCAGCGAGGCGGCGGCCTGGGCATCGGCGATCGTCAGCAGGGCGGGGCGCGGCGCATAGCTGATCTTTCCGAGCCGCGCCGCCCGCCGCGCCGCGCCCCGGCTGGTCGCGGCCACCAGAAAGATCGGCTGACCGCGATAGAGCACTTCGCCATCGGCGAGCAGTCGGTCGTCATGCGCGACCGGGCTGACATCGTTATGGCCCGGAATATCGGCGGCGGTGAAGACCGCCACGACGCCCGGTGCGGCTCGCACCGCCGACAGGTCGACCGCGACGATGCCGGCATGGGTTTCGGTCGACTGGCCGAAGGCGAGGTGGAGCAGGTCGGCCGGCTCGGCTTCGTCGTCGATATAGCGGGCCGCCCCGGTGACGTGCAGAAGGGCACTGTCATGCGGCAGCGATGGCTTAGCGACCGGTGCGGCGGGGGCGGCGGCGGCACGGTCGGTCATCATAGCGCGCCCAGCACCGATACCGGCTCCCCCTGTTCGCGGTGCCACAGCCGCCACAACAGATTGCCGGCCGCCTCCTGGCGATAGCCGGCGCTGCCGCGCACATCGGTCAAGGGATCGAAATCCTCCCGCAAGGCTGTAGCGGCGCGAACGATCGTGGCGTCGGTGAAGGGCGCGCCGGTCAACGCCGCCTCGCAGTTCGGGGCGCGCCGCGGCGTCGCCGCCATCCCGCCGAACGCGACCCGTGCCTCCTCAATGGTCCCGTCGCGCAATGTCAGGTGGAAGGCGCCGCAGAGCGTCGAAATGTCGCTGTCGAACCGGCGCGACAGCTTGGTGATGTGGACGATGGCGTCGGGGGCGGGGCGGGGGACGTGGACATACTCGACGAACTCGCCGGGTGCGCGATCCTGTTGGCCATAGGCGAGGAAATAATCCTCCAGCGCCAGCGTGCGTCGCTGGTCGCCGCGGCGCAACGTCAGCGATGCGCCGAGCGCGATCAGCGCGGGTGGTCCGTCGCCGATCGGCGAGCCGTTGGCGATATTGCCACCGATGGTGCCGGCATTGCGCACCTGCAACCCGCCGATCCGCCGCACCAGCTCCCCCAGATCGGGATGCAGCCGGTTGAGCACGTCATGCGCCTCGGCATAGCGGACCGCCGCGCCCAGCGTGACCCCGGCGGCGTCCTCCTCGATCGTGCGCAATTCCGGAATGTCGCCGATGAAGACCGGCGTATCGAGGTCGCGCAGCCCCTTCGTCACCCATAGTCCGACATCGGTGGCCCCGGCGATCAGCCGCGCGTGCGGTCGTTCGATCAGCAGATCGGCGAGCGCGTCGGCCGATCGGGGCGCGAACCAGTTTTGCGACGGTTCGGGGGCATCCGCCGCCCGCAGGTCGCGCAACGCGGTGGCCAATGGTCGGTCGTCGCGTTCGATCCGGCACACGTCGCGCGCGGCAGCGAGGATCGGGCCATAGCCGGTGCATCGGCACAGGTTTCCGGCGACCGCATCGGCGACGGGCAGGGCATGGCCCGCCGCCCCGACGGCCCGGCCATAGAGCGACATGACGAAGCCCGGCGTACAGAAACCGCATTGCGAGCTGCCGTTGCGGGCCATGCACGACTGGAGCGGGGTCGGCGCGCCGCCCTGCGACAGGCTTTCGACGGTCAGCACCGCCTTGCCGTCGATCATCGGCAGGAACAGGATGCAGGCATTGACCGCCCGCCAGGCGATGCCGTCGCCCGCCAATTCGCCCACCAGCACGGTGCAGGCGCCGCAATCCCCCTCGGCGCAGCCTTCCTTGGTGCCGGTGCGGCGCAGGCGATAGCGGAGATGGTCGAGCAGGGTCGCGGTCGGCGCGGCATCGGCGATTTCGACGATCGCCTCGTCGAGGAGGAAACGGGTCGTCATCGGCTTACGCGGTCCCCATCCAGGCGAAGCGGGCGATGAAGAGCGCGGCGAGGACGAACAGGAACCAGTCGGCCCGCGTCGCCTGTCCGCGCATCGCCTTCAACACGGCATGGGCGGTGATGCCGAACGCCAGCCCGTTGGCGATCGAGAAGGTCAGCGGGATGAGCGCCACGGTCAGGAACGCCGGGATCGCCGCCAGCGGATCGTCCCACTGCACCTCGACCAGCGGCAACAGCATCAGCCCGCCGACGACGATCAGAGCGGGGGCGGTGGCAGCCAGCGGCACGAGTTGCGCATAGGGGGCGACGAACATGGCCAACAGGAACAGTAGCCCGGTGACGATCGCGGTCAGGCCGGTGCGTCCGCCAGCCTGTACGCCCGCCGCGCTTTCGACATAGCTGGTGACGGTGCTGGTGCCCGCCACCGCGCCGACCATGGTCGCCACCGCATCGGTGAGCAGGATACGATTCAGTCGCGGGATGCGACCCGATGCGTCGACCAGCCCGGCGCGCTTGGTCACCGCGACCAGCGTGCCGATATTGTCGAACAGGTCGACGAACAGGAACACGAACAGGATCTCGAACAGGCCCAGCCCGTGCCGCCCGCCCGCGCCGAACACCCCGGCCAGGTCGACCCGGAACGCCGTTTCGGTCAACATGGTCAGGCTATAGGGCTGGGGGATCATGGTGACCTGCCCCGTCATCCAGGCGACGGCGGTGGTGACGATGATCCCGATCAGCATCGCGCCGCGTATGTTCCAGACGCTCAGCACCGCGATCACCAGCAGCCCGAGCAGCGCCAAGGCCGCGCCGGGCGTGGTCAGCGGGCCGAGCGCGACCAGCGTCGCCGGACTGGCGACGACGATGCCGGCATTTCGGAGGCCGATAAAGCCGATGAAGAGGCCGATCCCGCCCGCCACCGCTGCGAAAAGATGCGGTGGTATGACCGACACGATCAGCTGTCGCACACCGGTCAGCGTCAGGATGAGGAAGCAGAAACCGGAAATCAGCACGCAGCCGAGCGCGACCGGCCAGGGAATGCCCATCTGCTGTACGACGGTGAAGCTGAAATAGGCGTTGAGGCCCATGCCCGGTGCCAGGGCCAGCGGCACATTGGCGACCATACCCATCAGGATCGAGGCGAAGGCGGCGGCAAAGCAGGTCGCCGCCGCAACCGCCGCGACCGGCATCCCGGCCTGTCCCAGGATCGCCGGGTTGACCAGCACGATATAGGCCATCGTCAGAAAGGTGGTGGTTCCGGCCAGTATCTCGGTCCGGACCGAGGTGCCGCGTGCGGTCAGGTCGAACCGGCGTTCCCAAAGGGTTGTGGCCGGTCGTTCCGTTCCTGCCGTCTGTGTCATGTCATCCCCCGGACCCGCCTTGAGGCTCGTCATGCCAGCGGGCAGCCGCCCGATCTACAGCAATGATCGGCATTCCCCGTTGCAAAAATGAGCGCACCAGGGTCGGCGTGGTGTAACGGCCGGCCCCCTGACCGCGCGGTTTACGGCAACGCAACGTGCCGGATATTGCGATGGGCGAGCCGCCAGACCTTCCATAGACAGGCCGACAGGGGGCCTGCGCCACGAGCCGCGGCCATCACCTGGGGGATAGCGATGAACGTCCGTTGGAATGGCGGCCGCGCCCGCATGCGCTTCGGCGCGGCGGGGGTCGGCCTGGTGCTGGTCGCCGCGATGCTGGGCGGGGCGACGCCGCCGCCCGAGCCGGCGACGGCCGAAGCCCGAACGGCGGCCTATTTCGACCGGATCGCCGACAGCCCGCCGCGGCTGCGCCTCTTCCTGCAAACCATGCCCAAGGGCGGCGACCTCCACAATCACGCCGGCGGTGCGATCTATGCGGAGGATATGCTCGGTTGGGCGGCGGCGGAAGGGCTGTGTCTGTCGGTCAATCCGGCCGGCCTGGCACCGGCACCCTGCGACGCCCCCGGCCGCATCTCCGCCGCCACGCTGGTGCAGGATTATCCGCGCTATGCGGCGTTGGTGGACGCCTTTTCCACGCGCGGTTTCGAGGCGGGCACGGGTGACCCGCAGGTGTCAGGCTATGATCGCTTCTTCTCGACCTTCGACGCCTTCTGGCCGATCGTCGCCCGCCACGGGGGCAAGGTGATGGCGATCGCGCGGCAACAAGCCGCGGCTGACGGCGTGTCCTATGGCGAACTGAGTACCGGTTCGGCCGCGACGCAGCCATTGCTGGCGAAGGTCGGCGATGGCGATGTGCAG
Organism: Sphingomonas sp. S-NIH.Pt15_0812; assembly: GCF_003951315.1. GTDB lineage: Bacteria > Pseudomonadota > Alphaproteobacteria > Sphingomonadales > Sphingomonadaceae > Sphingomonas. Next base: position 67,809 of record NZ_QLJH01000008.1, on the reverse strand, counting down.
GATTTGGCCGCCCTGTACGACCGGATCGCTCCCGAACTGCCCGCTGCGGTGCGGGCGACCCGGGCGCAATATGACGGATATGACGCGGAAATGGCGGCGATCGACGGATGTCGCACCGCCATGCCGAAACCCGCCTGCGCGACCGAGATCCGGTATCAGTTCGCCGCCCTCCGCACCCGGCCACCGGCTCAGGTCTTCGCCGAACTCGCCCTGGGGTTCGCGCTGGTACAGGGCGATCCGCGCTTCGTCGCGGTCAACATCGTCGCGCCGGAACATCATCCGGTCGCCTTGCGCGACTATGCGTTGCACATGCGGATGCTGCGGTTCCTCAAGGACCGGTTTCCCGCAATTCCGTTGTCGCTGCACGCGGGCGAACTGACCCTGGGACTGGTGCCGCCGCGCGATTTGCGCTTCCACATTCGCGATGCCGTCGTGGTCGCCGGTGCCCGCCGGATCGGGCATGGCATCGATATCCCTTATGAAACCGACGCCCGGGCGCTGCTGGCGCGGATGGCGCGCGAGCAGGTGGCGGTGGAGATCAACCTGACCAGCAATGCGGTGATCCTGGGGGTGAAGGGGCGCGATCACCCGCTGTCGCTCTATCGCCAGGCCGGTGTCCCGGTCGTGCTGTCGACCGACGACGAAGGCGTCTCGCGCACCGACATGACCAACGAATATCTGCGCGCCGTTACCGAACAGAAGTTGCGTTACCGGGACCTCAAGCAGATCGCCCGCGATTCCCTCCATTATGCGTTCCTGCCCGGCGCGAGCCTCTGGCAGGATCGCGCCGGCGGCCCCCGGGTCGCCGCCTGCCGCGTCCTGGACACGGCCGCCTGCCGGACCTTCCTCGCCACCCATGCCAAAGCCCGGCTCGAGGCGCGGCTGGAACGCGATTTCGACCGGTTCGAGCGGCAGTCGTTCGATTGATCGGACACCCGCACGAAGCGAGCGAAAAAAGCGCGCACCGGAAGCGTAATATTGTGCTTCTGATCGCCAATTCGTCGCCGCTAACACGGCATTCGAAGGCGGGCGGTGCACGGCCGGGCCATCCGGCGGATGATCGGAGGAGGGCGCGCCGCCCCACGCAAAATCGCTTGTGGGGGCATGTGATGAACTGGACGAAATGGCCGCTGCTGTCGTGCGCGGCACTCATATCCTATCCTTGCGCGGGGCAGCAGGTCACAGCGCAAGCTGCGACGACCGATGCGGCGCAGGACGAGTATATCCCCGAAGTCGTCGTCACCGCCGAAAAGCGCGAGACCGGGCTGCAGAAAGTGCCGCAGGCGATCACCGCGCTGACCAGTGATGCCTTGCTGGCGAACAACATCAATACGTTCCAGGATCTCAGCGCGCTGGCCCCCGGCCTGACCGTCGGCAATGCCGAAGGCGAGCGCACGACGATTTCGATCCGCGGCGTCGGGCAGGAGGCGAACCAGAACGATGTCGCCGCCCCTTCGGTCTCCTATCATCAGGACGGCGTCTATATCGTGTCGCCCTTCGCCCTGGGCGGCAACTTCCTCGATGTCGGTCGGGTCGAAGTGCTGCGCGGGCCGCAGGGGACGCTGTTCGGCCAGAATTCGACCGGCGGCGCGATCAACCTGGTCACGGCGGCGCCGAAGCTGGGGCGGACCGAGGGCTATGTCGATGCCGCCTATGGATCGTTCGATTACCGGAACCTGCGGTCGGCGGTGAACCTGCCGATCGGGCAGACCATCGCGATCCGCGCAGCGGGAAGCTGGCTGAAGCAGGACGGCACCGCGACCAACGTCGCCCTTCACCAGGCGCTGGACCAGCGCGACGATGCGGCCTGGCGGTTCCAGCTGCTCTGGGCGCCGGCCGACAACCTGCGCATCGACCTGACCGCGCAACAGTTTCGCAGTGACACCAACGGCCCGGCGCGTTTCGGGCTATTCGATCCCACCCCACGCCGCGCTGCGGACGGGCACCGGCAATTGTCGCAGGATTCGCCATCGCGGCTGTTCCTGCGATCGCAATTGTACAGCGCGGTCGTGACCTGGGATCTGCCCGTCTTCACGGTCAAGTATCTCGGCAGCCATCAGCGCGAGGATGTTCGCAAATATCGCGACAACGACTTCTCGAACGTCGCGGTCGTCAGCCCGCTGACGGTCGAGCGCAGCTTCTACGAACGGCAGGATCAGGCGCACCGCTCCTACACCTCCGAGCTGAACCTCGTGTCGCGGCAGTCGCTGTTCGGCTCCGTCGACTGGGTGCTCGGCGCCTTCTGGTTCCAGCAGAAGATCGAGGCGCATTCGCTCGAACGGGTGGACCGCAATCGCAACGGCGTGTTCGATCCGTTCAACCCGATCGCCAATAACGGCCTGCCGCCCGCCGGGGACATCGGTTTCCAGAGCGATTTCTTCCCCGAACGCCGCTCCTATTCCTTCTATGGGCAGGCGACGTGGCACGCGACCGAGCGGCTGCGGGTGACCGGTGGCCTGCGCTATACCGATGACCGGGCGACCAACCGCAACTTCAACTTCTTCACCCTGTCGACCGGCCGGCCGACCGCCGACATCACGTCGCAGGCGACGGCCGTGACCGGTCGCGCGGCGGTGGAGTTCGAGCTGGGGCGCGGCCGCATGGCCTATGCCTCCTATACGCGGGGGTTCAAGCCGGGCGGCAACAACCTGACCTTCGGCATTGCCGACGTGGCGGAGGATCTGGTGCTGCGCACCTTCCGTCCGGAGCATATCGACGCCTATGAGTTGGGGCTGAAGGCCGACCTCCTCGACGGGCGGCTGCGCGCCAATCTGGCCGGGTTCGGCTATGACTATCGCGACCTGCAATATATGACCAGCGACCCGCGCAACCGGTCGAGCGGCGTGGCGAATATTCCGCGCAGCCGGATCCTGGGTGCGGAAGCGGAACTGACCTTCGCGGCCAGCCGAGACCTGCGGTTCCAGACCGGACTGACCTTCCTCGACAGCCGGATCAGCGGCCATGTCCGCGCGCTCGACAGCATCGATGCCGTGGCGGCGGAACGCGACCTGGTCGTCAATCGGCGGCTCAGCATCTTCGCGCCCGCCGTCACGCTGGCCCGTGCGGCGGTCATCGAGGACCTGTACGGCAATCAGCTAGCCAAGACGCCCAGGTTCAGCGCGACGGCCGGCGCGAACTGGAACCACCGCTTCGACACCGGGCTGAGCGGCTATGCGTCCGCCCTGGTGATCCGGCGCGGCGCGATGCAGGCGCGCGTGTTCAACAATCCCGCGATCGACCATGTACCGGGCTATACGCAGGTCAACCTGACGGGCGGCATCCGGTTCGACAGCGGCTGGGATTTGAGCCTGAGCGTGCAGAACCTGTTCGATCGCGACGGGATCAGCACGCGCTTCACCGATGTGTTCGGGGTCAACGCGACCTTCGACCAGTTGATTCCACCGCGCACCGTCATCGCCCGCGCGCGGTACAGTTTCTGATGCGAGCCGAGGGAGCGACGATAGCATGACCCAGTCGAGCGACGACGAACGCCGTCTCACCCTCCTGCTGGCCGAGCGGCTCGGGCTGGTCATCCCGGCAGCGGCGCTGGACGGCGTGATCGCCAACCAGCGGTTGCTGGCGCGGCATCATGGCGTCGTGCGCGACGCGCTGGCGGAGGAGGGGCGATGACCCGGCCCGCCGCAACGGCCCGCGCCATCGCCGCCGACGTCCGGGCCGGACGACGGTCCGCGCAGGCGATCGCGACCGAGACGCTGGACCGCATCGCGACGCAGGACCGGATGAACGCGTCGACCCGGCTGCTGCATCGGCGGGCGCTAGCCGATGCGATGCGGGTCGATGCGGTGGTCGCCACCGGTGGCGATCCGGGGCCGCTGGCCGGCGTACCCTTTGCGGTCAAGGATTTGTTCGACGTTGCCGGGGAGACGACCACCGCCGGCGCACGCCAACGCGCGGCGGCCCCGCCGGCATCCCGCGATGCCGAGGTCGTCGCGCGCTTGTGCGCGGCGGGGGCGGTGCTGGTCGCGACGACCAACATGGACGAATTCGCCTATGGTTTCTCGACCGAGAACAGCCATTACGGCACCACCCGCAATCCCCATGATCCCGAACGACTGGCGGGCGGATCGTCGGGCGGCGCGGCGGCGCTGGTCGGCGCGGGGCTGGTGCCGCTGGCGCTGGGATCGGATACCAACGGATCGATCCGGGTGCCGGCCAGCCTGTGCGGCGTCTATGGCCTGCGCCCCAGCTTCGGCGCCGTGTCGGTCGAGGGAGCCTATCCCTTCGTCGAGCGGCTGGACACGGTGGGCGGCTTCACGCGGTCGCCGAAGGACCTCGCCATCGCCCATGCCGTGATGCTTGGCCAGGCGCTCCGACCCGCGGGAGCCGCGTCGCGCGTCGCGGTGCTGGGCGGCTGGTTCGCGGCGCGGGCCGATGCGATGGTCCTGGCCGGGATCGACCGTATCGCCGCACATCTGGGTGCAGGGCCGCCGATCGTGTTGCCCTCCGCTGCCGCCGCGCGCTCCGCCGGCTTCGTGTTGACCGGGGCCGAGGGGGGATATCGCCATCTGGCGGCCCTGCGCCGCGACGCCGTGGCGTTCGAACCGGCGACGCGCGACCGGCTGATCGCCGGCGCGCTCCAACCGGTGGCGGCGGTGCGCGAGGCGGAGGCGGTCGCGGAGCGCTTCACCGCCGAGCTTCTGGCCGCACTGGCCGGGCACGACCTGTTGCTGGCGCCATCGACACCGATGTCCGCGCCGCGCATCGATGCGACGACGATCGTCGTCGATGGCGAGACGCTGTCGGCCCGGGCCGATTTGGGTCTGCATACCCAGCCGCTGAGCCTGGCGGGCGTGCCCATCCTGTCGGTGCCTCTCTCCCTGCCGGAGGACGCGATGCCGATCGGGGTGCAATTGATCGCCGCGCCGGGCCGGGAGGCGTTGCTGTTCGAAACGGCATCGGCGCTGGTCGCGGCGGGGCTGGTCGCCTGCACGCCCGCCCCGCAAGAGGCGGAGGCGGCATGATGCGCGCGACCCCCCGTTCGCTGCGCGGCATGGTCAGCGCGCCCCATCATCTCGCGGCGCAGGCCGGCCGCGACGTGCTGGCCGACGGTGGCTCCGCCGTGGAGGCGGCGGTGGCGACCGCCGCCTGCCTCGCGGTCGTCTATCCCCACATGACCGGCATCGGCGGCGACGGTTTCTGGCTGGTCGCCGAGCCGGATGGGCGAAGCTGGGCGATCGACGGATGCGGCGCGGCGGCGTTGGCGGCCGATCGCGCGCTGTACCGCGACCTTGCGACGATCCCGTGGCGCGGGGCATTGGCGGCGAACACCGTGGCGGGGACGGTCGCGGGATGGCTGGCCGCGCTCGAGCACAGCCACGCGACGCTGCCGCCCGACCGGCTGTTGCGCGACGCGATCCATCATGCGCGCCACGGCGTGGTCGTGACCAGCGGCGGCGCGCAGGTCGCTTCGGCCGTCTCTTCCGCGCTGCGCGCGCTTCCCGGCGACTATGCCCACATCTTCGAACCGGACGGGCGGCCGCTGGCGGAGGGCGATTTGCTGCGGCAGCCGGCCTTGGCGGCGACGCTGGAACGGCTGGCGGGTGAGGGGCTGGACGGGTTCTACCGCGGCGCACTGGCGCAGGCGATCGCCGACGATCTGGCTGCGGTCGGCAGCCCTGTCGCGGCCGCCGACCTTGCCGCCTTTGCCGCACGGACCGTCCCGCCACTGTCGGTCGGGATCGAGGGGGCGCGCCTGTTCAACCTGCCGCCACCGACGCAAGGGGTAGCGTCGCTCCTGATCCTCGCGCTGTTCGACCGGCTGCGTGCCGCCGAGGGCGAGGGCTTCGACCATGTCCATCGGCTGGTGGAGGCGACGAAACAGGCGTTTCGCTGGCGCGACGCGCATGTCGGCGATCCGGCCACGATGGTCGCTGACGCGCAGGCCCTGTTGGACGACGGCGCGGCGCTCGACCGGATGGCGGCGGCGATCGATCCGGCCCGCGCCGCGCCCTGGCCCCATCCCCCGGCGCTGGGAGACACGACCTGGTTCGGTGCCGCCGACGCGCGGGGGCAGGTCGTCAGCTGCATCCAGAGCACCTATTTCGAATTCGGATCGGGCATCGTGCTGCCGCAGACCGGCATCGTCTGGCAGAACCGGGGATGCTCCTTCGCGCTGGACGGCGACGGCCCCAACCGGCTGCGTCCCGGCGCGCGGCCGTTCCATACGCTCAATCCGGCGCTGGCGCGGTTCGATGATGGTCGCGTCATGGCCTATGGCACGATGGGGGGCGAGGGGCAGCCGCAGACGCAAGCGGCGGTCTTCACCCGCTATGCGCTGTTCGGCGCGCCGTTGCAGGCGGCGGTGGATGCGCCGCGCTGGTTGCTGGGCCGCACCTGGGGCGACCAGAGCACGACGCTGAAGATCGAGGCGGGGTTCGACTTGGCGCTCTACGCGCAACTGGCGGCGGCGGGCCATGCCGTCGAGCCCGTGTCGGCCTGGTCGTCGATGATGGGCCATGCCGGGGCGATCGTGCGGCATCCGGACGGTGCGATCGAAGGCGCGGCCGACCCGCGCAGCGACGGGATGGTGGCGACATGGTGACGGTGGCCGCATCCGGTGCCCGCGCGGTGGCACGCTGCCTCGAACTGTCGCGGTCACCCTATAGCGACCGGGCGGACCGATTGTTTCGCGGCTGGCTGACACCGGCCTATCGCGCGACCATCGACCGGGTCGGTGAATGGATGGCCGCGGCGGGCATGACCGTTCGCCGCGACGCCGCGATCAACCTGATCGGCCGGTATGAAGGAACGCGGCCGGACGCACCCGCGCTGGTGATCGGCAGCCATCTCGACAGCGTGCGCGACGGCGGTGCCTATGATGGACCGCTGGGCGTGATGCTGGGCATCGAATGCGTGGCCGCGCTCCATGCGGACGGGCGCCGGCTGCCCTTCGCGATCGAGGTGATCGGGTTCGGCGACGAGGAAGGGTCGCGCTTTCCCGCCGCGATGCTGGGCAGCCGCGCGGTGGCGGGAACGCTGCATCCGGACGCGGCCGACATGGCCGACGCGGCGGGGATCAGCGTCGACGCCGCGTTGCGGGAGTTCGGCAGCGCCGCCGCCACGCTTGCCACCGCGCGCCGTGCGCCCGGCACGATGCTCGCCTATCTGGAAGCGCATATCGAGCAGGGGCCGGTCCTGGAAGCCGACAGGCTGGCGCTGGGAACCGTCACCGGCATCGCGGCCCAGTTGCGCCTGGAAGTGACGGTCACCGGCGTCGCGGGCCATGCCGGGACGGTGACGATGCCCCTGCGCCGCGATGCGCTGGCCGCCGCTGCGCGCATGGTGTCGGCGATCGAGGATATCGCCTGCGCCGCCGCATCCGATCTGGTCGCGACGGTCGGCCGGATCGAGGTCGCGCCGGGGGCCGCCAATGTGATCGCGGGCGAGGTTCGCTTTACCGTCGACATCCGCGCGGGAGCCACCGACCGTCGCGACCGGGCGGGCACGGCGATCGGGCAGGCGATGCGGGCCATCGCGCGGGCGCGGAGCGTGACCCTGGCCGTCGCGACGATCCACGACCTGCCGCCATGCCCGTGCGATCCCCGGCTGATGGACCTGCTCGACGACGCGGTGGTCGCCACGGGGCAGCCGTCGCGACGGCTGATGTCGGGGGCGGGGCATGACGCGATGGCGATGGTCGCGCTGGGGCCGGTCGCGATGCTGTTCATCCGCTGCGCCGGCGGGATCAGCCATCATCCGGCCGAGCATGTCGATCCGGCCGACGCCGACTCCGCCTTTGCCGCCATGCGCGGTTTTATCGACCGATTGGGAGACGAATATCGTGACGCCTGACTTTTTCGGCGAGATCGATCCGCCGCAGCGCCTGCTGATGGGACCCGGGCCGGTCAACGCCCATCCGCGCGTGCTGCGAGCGATGAGCGCCGACCTGCTTGGCCAGTTCGATCCGGAAATGACCGGTTATATGAACCAGGTGATGGCCTTGTATCGGCCGGTGTTCGGGACCGAAAACCAGTGGACCTTCCTGGTCGACGGCACCGCGCGTGCAGCGATCGAGGCCTCGCTGGTGTCGTTGCTGGCTCCCGGCGACCGGTTGCTGGTGATCGATTTCGGGCGCTTCGGGCTGCTGCTGCAGGAGATTGGGGAACGGATCGGCGCACATGTCGAGCGGCTGTCGGTGCCTTGGGGGCAGACCGTGCCGATCGACGTCATCGCCGACGCGATCGAACGGACCGGCCCGATGGTCGTGGCCTGCGTCCATGGCGATACCTCGACCACCATGGCGCAGCCGCTCGACGGGGTCGGGGCATTGTGTCGCGCGGCGGGGGCCTATCTCTATGTCGATGCGACCGCGACGATCGGCGGGATGGAGATCGCCACCGACTCCTGGGGTGCGGATATCGTCACCGGGGGCTTGCAGAAATGCCTGGGCGGTCCGTCGGGGTCGGCGCCGATCACCATCTCTGCGCGCGCCGCCGAGCACATCCTGGGTCGCCGCCATGTCGAAAAGGGCATCCGCCGCGCCGACCTGACCGACGCCGCCGGCGTGCGCATCGGCACCAACTATTTCGATCTCGCCATGATCATGGATTATTGGTCGGAGAAGCGGCTGAACCACCATACCGAAGCCACGACCATGTTGTACGGCGCGCGCGAATGCGCCCGCGTCGCGCTGGGCGAGGGGTTGCCGGCGCGGTTCGGACGCCATGCAGCCGCGGGGCGGGCGGTGGTGGCAGGGGCCCGCGCGCTGGGACTGGAGGTGTTCGGCGACGATCGTTTCCGCATGACCAACGTCACCGGCATCGTCATTCCGGACGGCGTCGACGGCGAGCGGGTCCGCGCCCGGATGCGCGAGGATTTCGAGATCGAGATCGGCACCGCCTTCGGACCCTTGCAGGGCAAGGTCTGGCGGATCGGCGCGATGGGCTACAATGCGATGAAGCATAAGGTGCTGCTGACGCTGGCGGCGCTGGAGGCGGTGTTGCGCGCCGAGGGGCTGGCGCTGCCCTCGGGGGCCGGGGTGGATGCCGCGCTCGAAAGCTATGCGGCGTGAGCGCCGCGCGCGACCTGATCGGCTATGGCGCGTCGCCGCCCGATCCGCGTTGGCCCGGCGGCGCACGCGTCGCGGTCCAGTTCGTCGTCAATGTCGAGGAGGGCGCGGAGAATAGCGTCCTGCACGGTGATGCCGGGTCGGAGGCGTTCCTGTCCGAAATGGTCGGCGCGGCCAGCCACCCCGCGCGCGCGATGGCGATGGAGAGCCTGTACGAATATGGCGCGCGCGCCGGCTTCTGGCGGCTGCACCGGCTGTTCGCCGAGCGGCGGGTGCCGGTGACGGCCTTTGCGGTCGCCACCGCGATGGCCGGCAACCCGGCGGCGGTCGATGCGATGCTGTCCGCCGGATGGGAGATCGCCAGCCACGGCCTGCGCTGGATCGATTATCAATATGTCCCGGCCGAGCTGGAGCGCGCGCACATCGCCGAGGCGATCGCGCTCCACACCCGGCTGACCGGCACGCGCCCGCTCGGCTGGTATCAGGGGCGCACCTCGCCGGCGACCGCAGCGCTGGTCGCTGCCGAGGGCGGGTTCGTCTATGATGCCGACAGCTATGCCGACGACCTGCCCTATTGGGATCGTCGCCATGCCGCCGCCAATGGCGGGCGGGCGCAACTGGTCGTGCCCTATACGCTCGATGCCAACGACATGAAGTTCGTCGCCTATAACGGCTTTGCCGATGGCGAGCCCTTCTTCCGCTACCTGCGCGACACGTTCGAGCAGTTGCGCGCCGAGGGGGGGCGGATGATGTCGATCGGCTTGCACGGCCGCATCGCCGGCCGGCCGGCCCGCGCGGCGGCACTGGCCCGCTTCGTCGATCATGTGGTCGCCAGCGGCGATGCGTGGATCGCGCGCCGCATCGATATCGCCCACCACTGGCAACAGGTGCACCCGGCATGACACCCGAAATGATCATCGACGAACCCGATGTGGTGGCGGAGGTGATGGCCGCCTTCACCGCCTATGAAGCGGCATTGATGGCCGATGACGTGCCGGCGATGGACCGGCTGTTCCACGACCATCCGACCACGATCCGTTACGGCGTGGGCGAGGTGCTGTACGGCGCGGACGCGATCCGCGCGTTTCGTGAAGGGCGCGGCGGATCACCGCAGCGGCGGCTGGGCACGGTCGCCATCCATGCGTTCGGCCGCGATCATGCCACCGCCAATGCCGAATTCTTCCGCGACGGCGATGCCCGGCGCGGACGCCAGAGTCAGACCTGGGTCCGGTTCGCCGACGGGTGGAAGGTCGTCGCCGCCCATGTCTCGATCGAAGGGACGGGATCATGACCGATCAGGACTTCAACACCCTGTCGTCCGAAGCGTTCGTCGCGCGCTATGCCTGCGTGGTCGAGCATTCGCCCTGGGTGGTCGAGCGCGCGGCGGCCCGGCGGCCCTTCGCCGATCTTGCCGAAGGGATCGTCGCGGTGCTGGCGGATGCCTCGCCGGACGAACGCGTGTCGGTGATCCGCGCCCATCCCGAACTTGCCGGGCGGGCCGCCATCGCCGGCACGCTGACCGCCGAATCGCAAAGCGAACAGGCATCCGCCGGGCTGGACCGCATGACCGCGCCGGAGTTCGAGCGCTTCCATGCGCTGAACGCCGCCTATGGCGCGCGGTTCGGCTTTCCCTTCGTCATCTGCGTCCGGCGCACCGACCGGGCGGGCATCCTGCGCGCGATGGCCGAACGCCTGGAGAATGATCGCGAAACCGAGGTGGCGACGGCGATGAACGAGATCGGCCATATCGTCCGCTTGCGACTGGAGACCCTGGCATGACCCGACCCATCGGCCTCGCCGCCCTGGCTGAGCAGGTTGCGACCGACCTCCAGCGCCTCGCGCATGGCGGTCCCGGCTGGACCATGCCGCGCGACGGCGCGGAGGGCCACGTCCATGACGTCATCATCGTCGGCGGCGGGCAGAGCGGCTTGGGCGCGGCGTTCGGGCTGCTGCGCGAACGCGTGACCGACATAGTGGTGCTGGACGAAAACCCGGCCGGCTATGAGGGTCCCTGGGACACCTATGCGCGGATGATGACGCTGCGCACGCCCAAGCATCTGACCGCGATCGACCTGGGCCTGCCGTCGCTGACCTTCCGCGCCTTTTGGGAGGCGCAGCATGGCAGCGAGGGCTGGGACGCGCTGGACAAGATCCCGCGTCGCGACTGGATGGCGTATCTGCGCTGGTATCGTGCCGTGCTGAACCTGCCGGTGCGCAACGATGCGCGAGTCTCGCTGATCGAACCGCTGGGCGGGCGGTTCCGCGTCCATCTGGGCGACGGCACCGCGCTCCTCGCGCGCAAGGTGGTGCTGGCGACGGGGATCCAGGGGGGCGGCCACTGGCATGTGCCGCCTCTGGTCCGCGACCGCCTGCCGCCCACGCGCTACGCCCATACCTCCGCCGCGATCGACTATGCGGCGCTGGCCGGTAAACGGATCGCGTTGCTGGGGGCGGGGGCATCGGCGTTCGACAACGCCCATGCGGCGCTTTGCGCGGGTGTCGCGGAGGCGCATGTCTTCGTTCGACGCCCGGCATTGCCGCGGGTCAATCCGATCCGGCACATGGAGCGCAGCGGCATCATCGGGCGCTTCCCGGCGCTGGACGATGCCGCCAAATATCGGATGATGCAGGCCTTTTTCGACCGCAGCCAGCCGCCGACCAACGACACGTTCGACCGCGCCTCGGGGCTGCCCGGCTTCCACCTGCATCTCGGCACGCCATGGCTGGACGTGGCGGATCTCGGCGAGGGGGTCGCGGTCACCACGCCGCATGGAACCGAGACGTTCGATTTCCTCGTCCTGTCCACGGGCCTCGTCACCGATCCGGCGCTGCGGCCCGAATTGGCGCTGGTCGCCGACGGCATCGCGCGCTGGTCCGACCGGTATCGCCCGGCCGACACCGCCGGAGCCCATCCGCTGATCGACGCGCATCCCTATCTCGGGCCGAATTTCCAGTTCCTGCCGCGTGAGCCCGACCATGCGACCGCGCTGCACGGGCTGTTCGCGTTCAACTATTCGGGGCTCATCAGCCTGGGCCTATCGGCATCGGCGCTGTCGGGACTGCGCCACGCGCTGCCCCGGTTGGTGGCGGGGGTCGCCGACCAATTGTTCCTCGACGACCGCGACGCGATGATCGCCGCCTATCTCGACTATGACGAACCCGAATTCGTCGGAACCTGGCCACGCAGCGAGGCGGCGGCATGAGCGCGACGCTGTCCACTCATGTCCTCGATACCGCGCATGGTCGCCCGGGGGCGGGGATCGCCGTCACCCTGCTCGACGGGCATGGCGCGTGCTTGTTCGAAGGGATGACCAATGCGGACGGGCGGTGCCCCGGACTTGCCGCGCTGCGCCTGTCGCCGGGACGCCATGCGCTGTGCTTCGCGACCGCCGATTATTTCCGCACGGCCGGAGTGGCGCTGGCCGATCCTCCCTTTATCGACCGGGTGACGATCGATTTCGGTATCGGACGGGACGGCGGGCATTATCACGTGCCGTTGCTCGTCTCGCCCTATAGCTATTCCACCTATCGGGGGAGTTGATTGCGTGTCCGGCAGCCGATGATCCGCATCGCCGCCGGTGCGGCGGAGGGCGATATCGTCCCGGCACCGCCGCCTAGGCGTCCAGCCGCGCAAACTCTTCCTTGAGCATGTCGACAAAGCTGCTGAGATAGATGGGCAGCACGCGGCCGCGTTGCAGCAATATCGATACGCTGGCCGGGCGGACGATCCCCTCGGCCAGCGGAACCCAGCAGAGTTCGCCCGCCGCCACTTCGCGCTCCAGGCCGATGCGCGACAGGAAGGCGATGCCGATGCCGGCCCGGACGAGGTTCTTCAGCGTATCGATCCGCTCGACCGTGGCGACCCGCTTCAGTGGCACGTCGCTCGTGTCGAACAGCTCGTACAGGACGCTCTGCTTCAGCCAGTCGTCGTTCGGCGTCACGACCGCATGGGGTATGCAGTCGGGCAGCGTCACCTGATCGAGCAGGGCGAGCGGGTGGCCCGGCGGCACGACGACGCCGATCGGCGTCTGGACATGCGCCACGGTCGCGGTGCGCGACGTTCCCGTCAGGTCGAAGGCGCAGATCACGTCGGCGTCCTTCGACAGCAGTTCCGCTTTCACCCGATGGTTGTCGCCCGCCAGCAACGAGAATTCGATCAGCGGGAAGCGGTGCTGGAAGCGGGCGATCGTCCGCGGCACGAGGTCGTCGGCGAGGCTTTCGGCGGCGGCGATCCGGATCAGCCCACGTTCGCCGCCGCGCAGCCGCAGCATCTCGTGATGCAGGGCGACGCTCTCGCGTTTCCAGCGACGGATATAGCCGAGCAGCGCCTCGCCCGCCGCCGTCGGACGGATGCCGCGCGGCATGCGGACGAACAGTTGCACGTCGAGTTCGTCCTCGAGCTGCAAAAGCTGCCGGTTGACGGCCGACGATGCGATATTCAGCGATTCCGCAGCCTTGCGGATCGATCCCTGGCGTATTGCCTGATCGAAATAGATCAGGCCGGTCTTGATCAGGACCATCGGCGCCCCCGCATTATCCCCAACGCCCCGCCGTCATCGAACGCAATGACGGGCCCATCGGCGCTAATGGGGATGCCTTTGCCCGCCATTGGTCGAAGAGGCAACAAGGCGAGGTTATGCTCGACAAAGGATTGTCGAAACGGATGTGAGCCGCTTGAGAGGCTTGCGCCGGAACACCCAAATTACCGCGCGTGACCGGAGCGGTGTTCGCCGATCGCTTCGGCTCCACCTTGATCCTCCCCGCAGATCGCGCCGAGCGATCTGCGGGGGACTCGGTCAGAAGCCGTAGGATAGTCGAAGATAGCCGAACCGACCTGGGATATCGTAGGTGGTCGGATCGTAATTGTTGAGGCTGCAACTGAAGCAGGCCGGCGGGTCCTTGTCGAAGACATTGTTGACGCCGAGGGTCAGCGCAACCTGCGAATCCAGCCATGCCGGCCGGAACTGAAGCTGCACGTCGCCATAGAGCCGGCTCTTCAGCTCGTTGTTCGCCGCGATCTCCTGCACATTGTCGATATAGCGTCCGGTGACGCTGGCCGTGACCGGTCCGATCGACCAGTCGATCGTACCGAGACCCTTGAAATGCGGATAGGTCTGATCGGGCGAGCCGCGTTCGGTGCCGACATAGTCGGTCGACACGAAGCCGGTGGTGGCGGGCGTGCGCTCGCTATACTTCAGCAGGTAGTTGCCCGAGACGTATAGGCCGAACCGCCCCGCCCCGGTTTCCCCCGACCGGACCGTCAGGGTGGCGTCGATGCCCTTGGTGCGGATGCCGCCGGTGTTGAGCAGCAGGCCGTTGATCGCCGTCACGATACCGCTGGGCGCGCGGCGCACGGCGGCGCAGCTGAGCGTGTCGCCCGTCTGCGCGCAGCGGCTGAGCAACACCTGCGCCGGGATCGAAGCGATCGCGCCGTTCACCTTGATGTCGTAGTAATTCACCTCGAGGCTGAGCGCCGACAGGGTGCCGCCACGCGCCCAACGCGGGCTGTAGACGCCACCGAACAGCAGGGTGCGCGCCGTTTCCGGTTGCAGGTTGCGGTTGCCGCCGGTGAGCACGGGCAGCTGGCCCGATGGTTCGGCATAGCTGCCATTGGCGGGGACGCCATTGGCGATGCAGTTGGCCCGGACGGTCCCGTTCGACTGGAACAGGCCGCCGCTGGCACTGGTGCAGGGGTCGTCGATCGACGCGTCGAAGCGTGATTGGGCGCCGAACAACTCGCCGATCGAGGGCGCGCGCAGCGATTCCGCATATTGCCCGCGCAGGAGCAGGTCGTTGACCGGCTTCCACAAGGCGCCGCCGCTATAGGTCGTATTGCTGCCGAAGGTGGAATAATTGGAATGCCGGACCGCACCGTTCAGCTCCAGCGATGCGATCGCCGGAATGTCGCGCAGCAACGGCAAGCGGACTTCGCCATAGACTTCATCGACGTTGAAGCGGCCGCTGGCGGCTTGCGCGGGGATGTCGGCACCCAGGCCGGCCTGGATGATCGGGTCGGGCGTGAAGCTGCCGAACTGGTAGCGATGCTCATATCCGATCGCGATGCCGACCGGGCCGCCGGGCAGGTCGAACAGCTCGCCGGAGAGGTTGGCGGTATAGTCGTTCAGCACCTGGCGGCTGCGGTCGCGCTCGTCGAAGCCGATATAGCCGAGCATCGCCGGGGTGATCGATCCCACGCCGCCGAAGAAGTTGAACGGTACGCAGTCGCCCGTGCACTGGCTGACCGGCCCGATCGCCCGGGCCAGCCGTGCCGCGTTGATGTTCCCGGTGAACAGCTGCTTGGCGTCGTTATAGCCGATCACCGCGCTGGCGTCCCAATACCAGTTGCGGCCGAACATCTGGAACTTGCCGTCCAGCGTGCCGGTCAGCGACAGGGTATCGACCGTCTGGCTGTAGGTGCGCTGGCCCGCCTCGACGAGGCGGCGGAAGATCGCGGTGTAATTCTGTCCGGGCGTCAGCGTCACGCCGAACGGGTTGTACGGGTTGGTGGCATCGACCGACAGCGTGTCGAGCATATTGCCGTTGCCCACGTCGGGACCGATACCCAGCGGCAGGAACGCCGCCTGGTTCTGCGAATTGCGGCGATTGTACACCGCCTTCACCCGGAGGTTGAGCGCGTCGGAGAATTCGGCCCGCGTGTTGACGAAGCCGCCATAGCGTTCGACCGGCGTCAGGAAATAGTTGAACGGCGCGAAGTTGAACCGGTCCGCCGCCGTGAACGCCTTGAAATCGCCGGTCGCCAGCGTGGGGTCATAGACCGGCCGGCCCGAGGCCACCGGTCCTCGCAGCGTCAGGTTCTGGCCGTTGACGAGGAAGCGGCCGAGCGGCGTGAAGCTGGAACAGCCACCGATCGGGTCCGCGCAGCTGGTCTGGCCGGGATTGGGGAATCGCGAGATGTCACGGTCGGCGGCGCTCACGGAATCCTGTTTGGTGTAATAACCGCCGGCGACGACATGGACGCCCTGGCTCCCGACGCCGTAGCTGAGCTGGTAATCCTGGGTCTTGCCGTCATTGTCGCCGAGATACTGGCCATATTGCGCCGATCCCTTGAAGCCCTTCTGGTTCTGCTTGGTGATGATGTTCACCACGCCGGCGATCGCGTCGGACCCATATTGCGGCGAGGCGCCGGATTGCAGCACCTCGATCCGCTCGATCATCGACGTCGGAATGGAGTTGAGGTCGACGGTCGACGGGATGCCGCTGGCCGAGGCGCCGTTGACGAAGCGGAGGCCGTCGACGAGCACCAGCGTCCGCTTGGGGCCGAGATAGCGCAGGTCGAGCACCGCGGACCCCGCGCCGACGCCGCCCCCGTCCGGCGGATTGCCGAAATTGCCGGAGCTGTTGAACTTGGAATTGAGGCCGCCGGACGAGGCCGGAAGGCGCTGAAGCACGTCGGCGACCGATGCCAGGCCGGTGCGGGCGATCGCGGCATCATCGACGGTCGTGATGGGCGATGGCTGATCTAGGGGATCGCGCCGGATGCGCGAGCCGGTGACGATGATGTCGTCGACCGGGGCCTCGGTCGACGCAGCGGCCGTCGGCGTTTGCGGGTCGGTGGCCAATTGCGCGGCGGCGCCATTCGCCGTCAGCAGCAGTCCGGCGCTCAGCGCCATGCTCGACGAACGTATCATCCAGGTCGTCCAACGCATGATTTCCCCCTTAGCCTGCCGTTGTGCGGCGTTGCACAATTGTTACGGGGAGGCGGATGCGTTTGACTATATGGAACAAGCTGGCCGAGGCCCGCGAAGCTATATTGCTCGACGCCTGTTGTTTTCATACCACATGTCCCATCGAGGGACGGTTGTGCAGGGTCCCGAGCGGTGTCGATCGGGACCATCGTCGGGCACTGGGAGTCGGCGCGACACTCTGCGTGGCGAATGGCAGACTTCCTCTTCCGCCCATGGCCTGTCGCCCGCAGCACCGCCTTCCTCGCTGCGATCCGCTGGGCTCGGGAATGGACACCTTTGCAAGGAGCCGGGCGAACACCATTTCGGACTCCATGAATGATATCGAAGATTTAGGACTGGTCGACGATGGCGACATCGTCCTTGACGAGGCTGCGCTGACGCTGGCGTGGCTCGATCACGACGGAACCGACATCAGCCCCTATGAGGACGTGCTTTCCGATATCGCGTCGCGCCTAGACGAGGTGGGTACCGGAGTGACGGACGCTGCGGCCCGCGCCGCCTGCCTCGCGCAGGTGTTGGCGGAGGAGTTCGGCTTCGTGGGGGACGCGGAAACTTATGACGATCCCGACAATGCCGACCTGATCCGCGTGATCGACCGCCTGCGCGGCCTGCCGATCAGCCTGTCGATCCTGTACGTCGCCGCCGCTCGACGCATCGGCTGGGCTGCCGACATCCTCAACCTGCCGGGGCATGTGCTCGTCATGGTCGGACAGGAGGCCGCTCCCGTGATCATCGACCCGTTCCGTGGAGGCGTGCGCGTTGGTGTCGAACAGATCGCCGCGCTGCTCGCCTCGGCAAAAGGCGGCGTCTCGGCGGCGGTGCGGCACGTGGCGGCCATGCCGAACCGGGCGATCCTCGTTCGGCTGCTGCTCAACCAGGCGACCCGCGCGGAGAAGGCCGGTCGCGGCCGACGGGCGCTGTCGCTCTACAGTCGAATGACGTCGATCGCGCCCGACTATCCGCATCCCTGGTGGGAACGCGCCCGACTGGAGCTTGCCGATGACGACGTGGCGGCCGCACGCGCCAGCCTGACCGCGATGCTGGAGATCACGCGAGAGCCAGTCTTGCGCGAACGGGTCAACAGCACCTTGGATTCGCTTGCCATGCAATAGCAGACGTCCGGCGGCTTCGCTTTCCCAGTGCGTCCGTCGTTTACCGGATGAGGATCCGACCGGGCATCGCGTTTGGCCTTTGGCGCGTGGTGCTTCCGGGCTGGGCGCAAGCCGTGGGGCATACTATGAGCGGTCATGGACTTTGACTATTTACTGACCGGCTTTTTCGGCACGACCGAGCTTGGCGACCTCTCTCCCGACCAACTCGCCTCGGGCATCGAGCGGCTGCAGGTGCAGATCGGGTTGGAGCGGGACGATGGCCGGCGTTTCGGCTTGTGGTGCCTGGCCTATATGCTTGGTGTCGCGCCGGACGTCACTGCGACCTTCGAGGACGAGGACGACCGCAACGCCGCGCGCGACTTCATGGACACGGTCGATCGTGAAATGGATGCCGAGGAGCCGAACTGACGCTCTTGTAATCCCACGATCGCGTCGCCGAGCATGGCCGGTAGGGCCGTCACATGGCGTGACGGGACCAGACCGCCAGGCATGCCGTGACGGCGGCGGACAGCATGGCAGAGGCGAAAATGGCTTGGCTGAGATTTGCGAGCATTACCGGAACCCCTGAATTCGTCCGTGTCGCTAACGTCCGCGCGCTCCGCTAGGATGCATGCAATTGACGGCCCTCGCGACAAAACGACATCGCAAGGCATTGAAATCGTCCGATGCGGGGCCATTTTCCATCCATCGTCAACAACGGAAAGGAGGTGATCGGATGTCTCATTGTCATATGCCGATTGCGGCAACGAAAACGATCATGGCGGCTTCGCTGGAGCATGGCCGGATCTGAACGATTGCCGGCCTCGGTCGACAATGGAAAGGCCGCTCCGCCATGGAGCGGCCTTTCGCTTTTTGGGGCCGGTGCGGGACCCGCCCTATGACTGGTTCGTGCGATTATCGCTCGGCGGATGCGATGGTCCGGGAGGAGATGGATCGGATGAAAGTCTTCCTCGATTTCGAAGCGTCGTCGCTGTCCGGTCAAAGCTACCCGGTGGAAGTGGCCTGGGTGTTCCAGGATGGGCGGACGGAAAGCCATTTGATCAGACCGGCCCCCGGGTGGACGGATTGGAGCCCGGAAGCGGAAGCGATCCATGGCCTCAGCCGCGCGATGCTCGAGGAAGAGGGGCAGCCGCACGAGGTCGTGGCGGCCCGGATGATCGAAGCGTTGAGCGATCATGAACTCTTCGCCAGCGCACCGTCCTGGGATGGCAAATGGCTGAGCGTGCTTCTGCGCGGGGCCGGGCTGCCGCGTCACGCCCTGCGGCTGTGCGACACGGACGAGGCCTTGCGATCCACGGCGACGGATATCCTTCAGGCCGTGATTCCCGGCGTTCGGCTGGATGCGGAGGTTCACGCCCTGGTCTCGGCCGCCAATGCGGCGAGGAGCACCGATCCTGCGCACCGCGCGCTTGCCGATGCATTGGGCGAATATGAGACCTGGTGCCGGGTGCGGCAGGCCGCGCGCGCGGTCCCACGGTCCCCGTCTATCTAGCGCCAGCTGGTCGCCCGCAGGATCGCATCGTCGACCGGCACGTCATGAAGTTGGCGGTAACGGGCCTCGACGAGGCTGAAGAGGCCGAATGCCAGCAACCCGACGCCGATGATGATGTCGAACGGGCTGGTCAGCCATGCCAGCACGCGCGCCATCCCGCCCGCCTCGCTCGCCTGTTCCTCGATCCCGGCGCATGCGAGAAGGTAGCCGCTGATGAGGAACACGATACCGCGCGCCGCATAGCCCGCCCGCCCGCTCCACTGGACCCAGGCCTGTTTCGCGACCGATGGCGCAAGGTAGCGGAGAAAGGAGCCCTTCGCGGCCTTCAAGAGCTGGACCACACCAAGCACGGCCAGGATCGCCGCGCCGAGCAGGACCAGCGCCCAGCCGCCCGGCAACTGCATGGCGGTCCGTGCGCTGTCCTGGGTGCTGTCCCCGGACAGGGCCGCACCGCGCATCAGCTGGATCGACTTGGATGCGAGCAGCAGATGGATGCCGCCGCTGACACCCGCGCCCACCCGTTCCATCACGCCTTTGCGATCTGAGCCATGACGCTCGATGTCGAGGGCGGCATCGGCCAGGCGCCATATGCCGTACCCCATCAGTCCGGCGGCGATCACGAGGAGCAGCACCCGGCCTCCGCCTCGACCAAGATATTCGATCGCTCCACTCGGATCTTCCGCCCGGCCGGTGCGAAGGATGAGCATGGCGATGACGATGTACAGCAGGCCGCGCGTCGCGAAGCCGATCCGGGTCAAAGCCCTAAGGCGCGAATTGGCGGTCATACATCCTCCCTTGTCCGGGCATAACAAGGGCTTCGCTATCTCGTTCCAGCGGTGCAACGGTTTGGGGCATCGTCCGGCACGCCAATGACGGCGTTTAGATGGGGGCGGCGTGGTCGGCGGCCATGGCTGCGTCTGGCATGCTTTAGCCGATGACGTCCTTCCGCTTTGGGACTAAGACGCATCCATCCCGGCCTCCGTTTCGGCAGGTGCATCGAAGGGACCGGAATCATGGATGCTTATCTTGCTCGCAGCCCCAGTGAACCGCTGGAAACCCATGCTGGCGCGGGTGGCGGCATGAGCGAGAGCGAAGCGGCGCTGGCGGCGCAGGTCGCGGCCATGGAACGGTTGCAGGAACTCAGCACGCTGCTGGTCGGCGACGAGGCACCCCAGGCGATTTACGAGGCCATCGTCCACGCCGCCGCGGATCTGGTCGGTTCCGAGATGGCCAGCATCCACATGCTGAACAGGGGCGAGCGTCTGCAACTCCTCGCCCATTCCGGTTTTGATGGGGACGCCGCCTCCCATTGGCAGACGCCAACCGCACCCTCCATCGGCACCTGCGGCACCGCGCTGGCGACCGGGCGGCGGGTCACGGTCCATGATGTCGAACAGGACGCGGTAGCGGTCCCCGGCGATGATCTCATAGCCTATCGCTTGGCGGGTGTTCGTGCCGTGCAGATCACGCCCCTCCTGTCGCGTTCCGGCAAGGCTCTCGGCCTGTTGGCGACCTATTGGGCGCAGCCGCATACGCCATCCGCCCGCGCCCTGAAGCTGTTCGACGTCCTCGCCCGTCAAGCGGCGGACGCGATCGAGCGCATCCTGTCCCAGGCCGCGCTCCGGGAAAGCGAGGCGCGGCAGGCTTTCCTCCTGGCGCTATCGGACGAACTGCGATCGCTCAAGACCCCGACGGATATCGCCTCCGCCGCCGTACAGCGGCTGGGCGAGCGGTTCGGGTTGAGCCGCGTCTTCTATGCCGAATATTTCGGCACCGTGATGCGGGTCGAGCGCGATTTCACCAACGGCGTGGATTCGATCGCGGGGGAACATGATCTCGCGGCGTTCGGACCCGACCTGCTCAATGCCTATCGCGCTCATCGGGTGGTGAAGACGGACGATGTCGGCATCGATCCACGCTTCAATGACCAGGCGCGGGCCGGATTGGCGGCGAGGCAGGTCGGGGCCTATCTTGATGTGGTCCTTTATGAGGAAGGGCATTGGGTCAGCCTGCTCGCCCTGCAAAGCGCGACGCCTCGTCGCTGGTCGTGCTCGGAAGAGGGATTGTTCCGGGAGGTCGGCGAACGGGTCAAGGTCGCCATCGAACGCGCGCGGGCCGAGGATAACCTCCGCGAGCTGAACGAGACGCTCGAAGCGCGGGTGGCCGGGCAAATGGCGGAGCGTAATGTGTTCGCGACGCTGTTCGAGATCACCGATGTCATGATCATGGCCGTCGACCTCGACTATGTCATCACCGCGATCAACAAGGCCAATGCCGATGAGTTCGAGCGCATTTACGGCGTGCGTCCGGGCGTCGGCGACAATATGCTCGATCTTCTCGCCGACCGACCGCTGGAACAGGCCCAGGTCCGGGCCGGATGGGCACGAGGCCTATCCGGCGAGGAGGTGACGTTCGTCGAGGAGTTCGGCGATCCGGAACGCGTTCGTCCCTATTACGAGATCAAGTTCCGTACGCTTCGCGACGATGCCGGAAAACCGATCGGCACCTATCAGTTCGTCACCGACGTGACCCAGCGGTTGCGCGATCAGGCGCAGTTGCAGGAGACGCAGGAAGCGCTGCGCCAGAGCCAGAAGCTGGAGGCGATGGGCAGCCTGACCGGCGGTGTGGCGCATGACTTCAACAATCTGCTGACGCCCATCATCGGCTCGCTCGACATGCTGGTGCGCAAGGGTGTCGGCAGCGAGCGCGAGCGGCGCCTCATCGACGGCGCATTGCAGTCGGCGGAACGCGCCAAGACGCTCGTGCAGCGGTTGCTCGCCTTCGCCCGTCGACAGCCCCTCCAGCCGACGGCGGTCGACGTATCGCGGCTCATCGAAGGAATGTCGGGCCTGATCGGCGTGACATTGGGGGCGTCGATCGAAATCCAGCTCGATCTCCCCGACCTGCCGCCCGTCAAGGCCGATGCCAACCAGCTTGAGATGGCGTTGCTCAATCTGGCGGTCAACGCCCGCGACGCCATGCCTCGGGGAGGGCGGTTCACCATCACGGCCACCCGCGCCAGCGTGCAGGAGGGCGGCTGCGATGGTGCGCCCGGCCGCGGCCATTATGTCCGCCTCAGCGTTCGCGACACCGGGACCGGCATGGACGCCGAGGTGCGGCGGCGCGCCGTCGAGCCCTTCTTCTCCACCAAGGGCATCGGCAAGGGCACGGGGCTTGGCCTGTCGATGGTCCATGGTCTGGCGGCCCAACTCGGCGGCGGTCTCACGATCGACAGCGAACCCGGCCTCGGAACCTCGATCGACCTGTGGCTTCCCATCAGCGCGACTCTGCCGAGCGATCAGGATGCCATGCTCCTGGTATCGCCAAGCGGCGCAGGGCGTGGGGTGGCCCTGCTTGTCGACGATGAGGAACTGGTCCGCATCAGCACCGCCCATATGCTGTCCGGGCTTGGCTTCGAGGTGGTGGAGGCCGCATCGGGCAAGGCGGCGCTGAGCCTGTTGGAGGGCGGCGTCCAACCCGATATCCTCGTCACCGATCACCTGATGCCGGGTCTGACCGGCGCGGAGCTGGCGCGAACCGCGCGGACGATGCATCCGGCGCTGCCGGTGCTCGTCGTTTCCGGCTACGCGGAACTGGAAGGGATCGCGCCGGACCTGCCCCGGTTGTGCAAGCCCTTCCGGAACGCAGAACTGGCGGCGAGCCTTGCCAGCCTGACTCCCGGCATGTTCACATAATGGGTCCCAATCGGGGCGGGTGTTTGGCGCTGGTGTCGATCAAACATGGTCGTGATGCCGAAACTTCAGCCAATTCCTTGTGAACCCATTGTCGTCGCAAATCTGCGCGAACCCTTTTTATTGGGCTCCACATGGTGGGAGTGCGTCCGCAAAGCCATGCTCGCTCATTCCAGCCATTTCGGACGTCCCGTATGAGCTGTTCGGAATGGCACGCGAGATGGCGGCAAAATTTCCGTCCCTCATGGATTCTATAATCTCGATCAGCTATGGCTGCACTGCCCAGCGATTCACGGGAAGGAGGGCGACGATGACCGATCAGATCATGCCCACCCGTGGAGCACCCCTTTCCGGTGGCCTTCTCCGCCACTGACGCTTTCGGTCGTACGCGACGCCGACACCGACCATCGCTGATGGAAGGACCGCGCGCCGACGCGTGGGTATATGTCCATGATCGAAGACGAATATGATGCCGAGGATCGGCTTCCGCGCGCCTCCGTGGTGCGTCGGGTCCTGGCGTTCACCTTGCGGCTGTGGGGGCGGATGCCAAGGCTGACGGCCGGATGTGCGGCGGCGATGCTGCTCGCGACCCTGACCGAGGTGTTCGTGCCGCTCTACGCCGGCACCATGATCGACGCGGTGAGTGGCGGTAAGGCTATCGCACGCCAGTCGGCGAGCGCGGTGTGAAACTGGAGGGGGGGGGGAGCGTCAGCGGGTCGCGATCGCGCGCGCCTTCCTGGCCGATGCCCCGGTACTGATCCTGGGGCCGATCGACATTCAAGATTCCCAAAGCTGCTGAATGCTGGTTCATAGGCGTCCGTGTCGAGGCGCGGAGCAAGCGATGGGGATCAAGCGGTACGAGTTGAGCGAGGCGCAGTGGCAGCGGATCGCGTCGTTGTTGCCGGGCAAGGTGGCTGATCCGGGACGGACAGGTGGAGACAACCGCTTGTTTGTAGATGGGTGTTCGTGGGTGCTGCGCTCGGGTGCGCATTGGTGCGGCCTGCCCGAGCGTTATGGCAAGTGGAAGACGGTGCATCGCCGTTTCAGCCGCTGGTGCCATGCGGGCGTCTGGGAGCGGGCGTTCGAGGCGCTGGCGGCCGACCACGACAATCAGTACCTCATGATCGACAGCACTATCGTCCGCGCGCACAGCCAGGCAGCGACCGGAAAAGGGGGGCCAAGGATCAGGCGCTGGGGCGTTCCCGAGGCGGACTGACGACCAGGATCCCTATGCTTGCCGACACCCTCGGTCGGCCCCTGCGCTTGCTCGTCACGCCGGGGGAGGCCAGCGACATCGGCTCGGCACCCGCTCTGCTCGATGGCCGGCGCGCCAAAGCGGTACTCGCCGACAAAGCCTATGACAGCGACGACTTGCGCGAACAGATCGCGGCCATGGACGCCGAGGTAGTGATCCCGTCAAAGCGCAGCCGCAAGATCGCCATCCCGCATGATCCCGGCATCTACAAGCATCGAAACCAGATCGAGCGATGCTTCGGACGCCTCGAGCATTTCCGCCGTTTCGCGACCCGCTATGACCGCCGCATCATCCACTTCACCGGCTTCGTACACTTCGCCGCCGCCATGATATGGCTATGATGAATGTCGATCCGGCCTAGATCATACAGCGATATTTTCTCGCGGAGGGCCGATCGGTAATCGGCGACCTGGCCGCCCAGATGGCGGTCGGCCAGCTGGTTCATCGGCCTGCGTGCGCAAGGTGGCGACGGCTTCGGCGCCGATCTGTCGTCCGAGCGCCTGATCGCCGGATATCTGTTCACCCAGCGCTCGCGCTTCGACCAGATCATGGTGTATCGCGCCGATCGCCGCCGCATCGGGCAGGTCACCGGGCGGCGGTGGCTGGTCGAGCAGCGCGATCCGTTCGCCCGCTTCCTTGCGTGCCGCGCGTAGCCGGATGATCGCGGCATCGTCAAACTCGGGTTCGTGCGAGGCGATGACGTCGATCGCATCGGGCAGCCAATCCGCCAGCTCTCCCGCCCCAATCACCCGTCGTGCGGCATCGGCGGGTTCGATCGCGGCACCGTTGATGGTCGCGCCGGTCATGGCCTGTCGACCGATATCCTCCTCCTGTCGGTCGGTGGTGGCGAGCTGACGATGGATCGCCTCGATCCGGGCATCGAGCACCGCGATCTGCTGCGCCGCCTCGGTCGGGCGGGTGCGGTGCAGCCGGTCGGCGATGATGTCGACGGATTCCTGGAATTGCTTCAGTCCGTCGCGATCGCTGTCGAGAAGGCTGACAGCAAGCGGGCGAACGGCGGCGGGGAGCTTGTCGCGCAGCACCTTCAGCGCGGGTGCCTTTTGCGAAGTAACGAGGACCCGTTTGCCGAGCGCCAGATAGTGACTGATGATATTGGCGATGGTGTGGGTTTTGCCGGTGCCCGGCGGCCCCTGCACGACCACCCCTGGCCGAGTAGCAAGGCGTTGGATCACTTCCACCTGTTCGCGATTGAACGGCATAGGGATGAACAGATCATGGCCCGATCCGTCCGAGGATGTGACGCCCGGCACCGTCGAGACGCCGCGATAGCTGGGATAGGCCTCCGTCGTCGCGCTGTCAGCGGGTGGTTGTAACAGGACACGGACGGCAGGTGGCAGGGCTTCTGGATCGTCGATCGTGCTGAGGGCGGCCCTGTACCGACGCAGGTCGTCCATCAACTGCGTCGCTTGCCGCGTACGTTCGATCAGGATCCAGCCGCCATCGACCTGCAGGGTCTCTCCGGTTGGTGGGTGGCGTTCGCCCAGATCGGGCAGATAATGCCCGTCGGGATCGAGCAGCGCGACCGCGCGGCGTAGCGGTGGTGCAAAGCTTTCAGCATCGAAAGGCGTCAGGCCTTCGCCCTCCATTGCGTCGAGATAGCGCTGCGTGCCGGCCTGCCACTCGTCGACCGAAGGCGCGTCGAGCGCGTCGAGCGCGTCGAGCGGGGCGGTCTCGATCCCCGGTGGGGCTTCGCTACGCGGGCGAATGTCAATGCGGTGCGTGACCTCGTCGAGCGTCAGTTCGACGGGGACAGTCAGCAGCGGGTGGTGCAGCCGCCCGAACGGCTGGGTCCAGCGCGCGACGCCGATGCCCCATACCAGTTCGACCGGCTGCTCCGACCCGCCGTCCAGCGTCTGGCGAAGCGCGAACAGGCTGTTGTAGAGGTCGATCGCTTGGCGGCGGGGCCGCTCCATCCAGCGCCCAGGCGGACCAGATTTCGCGTTTATAGCCCTCCAGTGTCGCGTTCAATCGCGCGGCTTCAGGGTGACCGATCAGTGCCAGGCTGGGCGTTTCGATCCGGTCGCGTAGTGCGTCGTCGAGCATTTCTCGAGGCAGTTCGCGGCGTAGACTTGGCGCCTGCGTTACATCGTCGCGCAGGTCGATCCAGCGCCGCAATTCTGGGTCGCTTGGCACCGGTGGCGGGCGGCGGACGAGGCGGTCGACGCTCAACCAGCGATGATCGTCGCCGTCGCGCACGTTGACCAAGACGCCGGGAAGAAGGATGATATCCTCACCCGATCGCCGAAAAGCGCGATAGTCCGCCATGTCGCTGACCGTGCGCAATCGATCTCGTTCGGTTGCCTCGACATATTCGATCAGTGCCGTCAAGCGATCCCGCTGGATCATAAACCCACGTCGCCTTTGCTCGATGTCATCCCACCTTCACATGCCAAGCATAGAAAGATGAAGGGGTATCGGTCATCTTTTTTGCACTGACCAAAATGGATGAAAAAATTCGGGCGGCTGCGACCTTGACCTTGTGTCACTGTTCGCGCCACCATCGGGATATCTAACGGGGGCAACGATCGTATATGGTTAGCTTGCAAAAGGGACAGACCGTTTCGCTCGCGAAGTCCGATGGTGGCGGCCTGACCAAGGTTGCGATGGGGCTGGGCTGGGACGTCCGCAAGGGTAAGGGGCTGTTCGGTCTGTTCGGCGGCGGTGGCGGCGACATCGATCTCGATGCCTCGTGCCTGCTGTTCGATGGCAACCGCCGCATGGTCGACGAGGTCTGGTTCCGCCAATTGTCGAGCAAGGACGGCAGCATCGTCCATAGTGGCGATAATCGGACCGGTGCTGGCGACGGCGATGACGAGACGATCAATGTCGATCTGTCGCGCGTTCCATCCTCGGTTCAGACCTTGGTCTTCACGGTCAACAGCTTCCAAGGTGACAGCTTCGAGCGGATCGCCAATGCCTATTGCCGGTTGGTCGACCTGACCACGGGACGCGAGATGGCGCGTTACGACCTGACGGGGGAGGGCAGCCACACCGGGCAGGTGATGGCCAAGCTGACCCGCAACGGCCATGGCTGGGACATGAAGGCGCTGGGCGAGAAGACGACAGGGCGCACGTTCCACGACATGAGTTCCGCGATCAACGCTGTTCTCTGAACCATCGTCCAGGCGGGGAATTGCGGGGCATGACCGATCTTCAACAGGGCGGCAACACGCCTGTCACCGGCAGCCAGATGTCTGTCGGCTTTTCGTGGGCGATACCATCGGGGCGCGATGTCGAGGCGGATGCGTCTGCTTATTTGCTGACCGCCAGCGGTAAGGTTCGCGGTGATGCGGACATGGTGTTCTACAACCAGCCTGATGGCGCCGCCGGTGCGGTGCGCTTCGGGGATCGTACCGGGCCGCGCGGCGGCTTCACCGTCGATCTGGCGCAATTGCCCGTCGAGCTGGAGCGCATCGTCTTCTGCGTGACGATCCACGAGGCGCAGGCCAAGGGGCAGACGTTGGCGCTGCTCGCCGATGCCGAAATCTCCGTGACCCCGGCGGGCGGCGGCGACACGATCCGCTATCGGCCGATGCTGGCTGGCGCGACGGAGGCGGCGATGGTGCTTGGCGAACTCTATCGCCGGGGCGGGCAGTGGAAGTTTCGCGCCTCGGGGCAGGGGTTCAATGGCGGTCTGGCGCCCTTGGCGCGCTCCTTCGGTATCGAGGTGGCCGAGGACGCCGCTCCGCCGCCGGCGCCTCCGCCACCGCCGCCCGCACCGCCTGTCCGTCTGAGCAAGGTCACGCTCGACAAGCCGGGGCAGACGGTCAGCCTGGAGAAGAAGGGCAATCATTTCGGCGAGATCGTCGTCAACCTCAATTGGTCGCGCGGTCGCAAGGCGTTTTTCGGTGGCAGCACCGCGATCGATCTGGATCTGGGGTGCCTGTTCGAACTGACCAACGGGCGCAAGGGCGTGGTGCAGGCGCTGGGACGGGCATTCGGTGGGTTCGATCAGCCTCCCTATATCGCCCTGTCGGGGGACGACCGCACGGGCGATATCTCGCAGGGAGAAACGATGCGCATCAATGGTGCCCATTGGTCGGACCTGCGTCGCCTCGTTGTCTTCGCCAATATCTATGACGGTGTTCCCAATTGGCAGCAGACCGATGGCGTGGTGACGGTCACCATGCCGGACCAGCCGCCGATCGAAGTCCGCATGACCGAGGGGCGCAATGACCGCCGCCTGTGTGGCATCGTCCTGATCGAGAATGATGGCGGTCGGCTGAAAGCGACGCGGATCGTCCAATATGTTCGCGACCAGCAGGTTCTCGACGAGCGCTTTGGCTGGGGCCTGCGCTGGGTTACGGGGAGCAAGGATTAAGGCTGTCCGATCACGTTCGCCGGCATACGGGGGAAAAATGTTCAAATACTTCAAGGGATCGTTCGCCTTTTCGGCGATCTGTCTGGCCATCGGGGCATGGATCGGCTGGACGCTGACGCACGATATCGCGGGCACGCTCGGCATCTTGTGGATCGTGCTGGTGCTCGGGGTGCTGGAGGTTTCGCTGTCGTTCGACAATGCGGTGGTCAACGCCACCGTATTGCGCGACATGACGCCGGTCTGGCAGCGCCGCTTCCTGACCTGGGGCATCATCATCGCGGTGTTCGGGATGCGCATCCTGTTCCCGCTGGTCATTGTGGCGATTGCGGCACGGCTGGGGCCGATCGATGCGGTGGTTCTCGCGGCGACAGATCCCGTCGCCTATGAACGGATCATCACCGGCGCGCATGTCGGCATCTCGGGTTTCGGTGGTGCGTTCCTAGCGATGGTCGGGCTGACCTTCTTTCTCGACGAGGAAAAGGATTCGCACTGGATCGGCCTGATCGAGCGGCCTTTCGCCGGCCTGTCCCGGATTGCCGGCTTGGCGATCGCGATCGTGCTGCTTGCTTTGTACGGCATCTCGCGCGTCATTCCGGCGACGGAAGCCATGACCTTCCTGACCGCGGGCATCTTCGGGCTGCTCGCCTATATCGCGGTGCAGGCGATCGGTACGATCCTCGAGAAGGAAGACGAGGAGGACGCGGTCTCGGGCAATGCCGCCGCCACGGTTGCGGTCGCAAAGTCGGGGCTGGCGGCGTTCCTCTATCTCGAAGTGCTGGACGCCAGCTTCTCGTTCGATGGGGTGATCGGTGCGTTCGCGTTATCGAACAACCTGTTCATCATCGCACTCGGGCTGGGCATCGGTGCCATGTTCGTCCGGTCGATGACGGTGATGCTGGTCGATAAGGGCACGCTCACCGAATATCGCTACCTGGAACACGGCGCTTTCTACGCCATCATCGCTTTGGCCGCGATCATGCTGATCTCGGTCCGGGTCGAAGTGCCCGAAACTGTTACCGGCCTGATCGGCGCGGCCTTTATCGGCATGGCGCTGCTTGCCTCGATCCGTGCCAATCGGCGGGAGGGCGATGGCGACGTGGCGCTGGAGGATGCGGTGCCAGTCGCGCCGACCGGCGAACGCCTGTCCTTCTAAACGATCAAGAGAGAGGAAGCACATCCATGTCAGTCAGTCTGGCCAAGGGCGGCAATGTCAGCCTGTCGAAGGAAGAACCCGGCCTCACCCACATCCTGATCGGTCTGGGCTGGGACACGCGCACCACCGACGGCACCGATTTCGATCTCGATGCCAGCGCCTTCCTTCTGGGCGCCAATGACAAGGTGCGAGGTGATGCCGACTTCATCTTCTACAACAACCTGCGCTCGTCCGATGGCTCGGTCGAGCATACCGGTGACAACCGCACCGGCGAGGGCGATGGTGATGACGAGGCACTGAAGGTCGAACTGGGCAAGGTGCCCGCCGATGTCCAGAAGATCGCGGTCAGCGTCACCATCCATGAGGGCGAGGCGCGGCGCCAAAGCTTCGGCATGGTGTCCAACGCGTTCATCCCCGTGGTCAACGATGTCACCGGCCGCGAGATCGCGCGCTACGACCTGTCCGAGGATGCCTCGACCGAGACGGCGATGATCTTCGGCGAAGTCTATCGCCATAATGGCGAGTGGAAATTCCGCGCGGTCGGCCAGGGTTTCAAGGGCGGCCTGGCTCCCATGGCCCGCAATTATGGCGTCAATGTCGGCTGATCGCCGACCCTATCGAGGATAGCAAAAATGGCAGTTTCTCTCTCCAAGGGCGGCAATGTCAGCCTTAGCAAGGAAGCACCGGGCCTGCGCGGCGTGCGTGTCGGGCTGGGCTGGGACACGCGGGTGACCGATGGCAGCGCGTTCGATCTCGATGCCAGCGTGTTCCTGCTGAACGAAGGTGGCCGGGTCCGCTCGGATGCGGATTTCATCTTCTACAACAACAAGAACGGCGCGAACGGCGCGGTCGTCCACCAAGGCGACAATTTGACCGGCGAGGGCAGCGGCGATGACGAAGTCGTGGTCGTCGGCCTCGATCAGCTGCCCGCCGATATCCAGAAGCTCAGCTTCGCGGTGACGATCCACGAAGCTGAGGCGCGCCGCCAGAATTTCGGCATGGTGTCCAACGCCTATATCCGGGTGGTCAACGCGGACGGCGGTACGGAGATCGCACGCTACGATCTGTCGGAAGACGCCTCGACCGAGACGGCGATGATCTTCGGCGACCTGTATCGCCACAATGGCGAGTGGAAGTTCAAGGCTATCGGCCAGGGCTTCGCCGGCGGTCTGGGGCCGCTTGCCCAGTCGCTTGGCGTCAATATCTGACGACCCGATCCCGCCGGGGAAACCGGCGGGATCGGCCTGTCGTGGTCGTTCATTCGGGACATTCTCACCTCATGTCGGCCGTGCCGGACCTCGCGCCTCCGCCCTATCGCATCGCTCTGCCGACCGGTCGGCTGACCATTCGCGTCGACCACAGCCGCTGGCCGCTGGAGGCGCTTTGTGACTTTGCCGCGCGGGAGAACCCCAAGCGCGGCTATCTGGTCGTGTCGCGCGTGCTGGGGCGGCATCTGCCCGCGCGACCCAGCGTCATGCGGCGCAGCGTTCGCGACCTGGCTTCCGCCATCCCCGTCGATCTGCCCGGCCCGGTGCTGGTCATCGGACTGGCCGAGACGGCGGTTTGCCTGGGCCAGACGCTGCACGAGGAATGGCAGCGTCAGACCGGGCGCGAGGATGCCGGCTTCATCCATTCCACGCGACAAAGGGTCGACGCACCACTGCTGTGCCGGTTCGAGGAACCGCACAGCCACGCCTCGGCACATTTGATCTATCGTCCGCAGTTCGATGCACTGGCCTGTCCCCGATCGCTGGTGATCGTCGATGACGAGATTTCGACCGGCACCACCGTTCGCAACCTCGCCGCTGCGCTGATCGCCGAATGGCCGCAGGTTGAAAGAGTCGTTGTGGCGACGCTGACCGACTGGACGGCGGGAACAAAGCGTTGGACTGTCATGCCGCGCCCGACCGAAGTGGTATCGCTGCTTCGCGGGCAATTGGACTGGACGCCTGCCACCGACCACCAGGTCGATCCGGGATTCGAGGCGCGGGCGGGATCGCTCGGCACCATGCCGACGCATGTCAATCACGGACGGCTGGGGCGGTCGGATTCGCCCGACACGCTGCCGGTCGAGCCGCTACCCGATGGCACCGACCCGTTGCGGATCATCGGCACCGGCGAGTTCACCTATTTGCCCTTTCGCCTCGCCGAACGGCTGGAGGCGGAGGGGCGTGATGTGGTGGTGCAGGCGACCAGCCGCAGCCCGGCGCGGATCGGCGGCGCGATGGCGACCAAGCTGTGCTTCGGCGACAATTACGACACCGGGGTCGCCAACTATCTCTACAATGCCGATGCCGCCGATGGGCGGAGGAATTGGATCTGTCACGAAACGCCGATAGCCAGTGTCGATCCGGCGCTGATCTCCGCGCTCGATGCTACGATACTGGGGTGGCGATGACGATAGGGGCGATCGCGTTCGTCGATCTTGACGATACGCTGTTCCAGACGATCGGGAAATGTCCCGACGATGTCCCCGTCGATCGGTTGACGCCGCTGGGCTTCACCCAGGGAGGCGACCCGCTCAGCTATGCGACGCCCCGCCAGATGTCTTTCCTGACCTGGTTGGCTCAGACGACGCGTCTGATCCCGGTTACGGCTCGCAGCCTGGATGCACTGCGCCGGGTTCATATCCCCTTCGCCGCCGCGATCTGCGCGCATGGCGGGGTGATCCTCGACGATCATGGGCAGGTGGACGAGGAGTGGGCGGCCCGCATCGCCGCCAGCGCCGCTGCACATGTCGCCGAACTGACCGGCTATGCCGACGCCATTGCAGCCGAGGCCGAGCATAGCGGGCAGGCGATCCGCGTTCGCGTCCTGACCGAAGACGATGTGCCGCTGTACGTGCTGGTCAAACATGCGACGGCGGACAGCGCGGCGCTGAACGAGGTGGTCGATGCCGCCGTACCGGGCCTGCCCGTCGGCTGGACCGATCACCGCAACGGCAACAATATCGCGCTGATGCCGCCCTATCTGGGCAAGCGGCAGGCGGTCGAGCGGCTGCTGCCCCGGTTGCGGGCCGCGCATGGCGACCTACCGGTTCTGGGCATCGGGGACAGCCTGACCGATGCGCCGTTCATGACGGTCTGTGACTTCGCGATGATGCCGGTGGGGTCTCAACTGGGCAAGCAGGTGCTGGGTGGCGGCTGATCCCGTCACCGTCCCGGTCGGAGCGCCATTCTCGGGCAGCTATGCGCCGGAAGACGTGACGTTCCTGCTCAAGCCGGTCGCGCTCGACGCGACGGACGTTGTGGAGAAAGAGGCGCTGATCCAGTCGGGCCGCCGCCATTACTCCGAGATGATCGCGCCCGAAGCCGTGCCCGGCGACGCCTATCTGTCGCTGTATGACGCGGCGTTGGCGCGCAATGGCGCGCGGCTGGCGCAGGATATCGCAAGCCTCGCCGCGCATCTGGCGGCGCGACGTCCTGGACAGCCTGTGGTGATCGCCAGCCTCGCCCGTGCGGGCACGCCGATCGGGGTGTTGCTGACGCGGGTGCTGCGTGCCGCCGGGCATGGGGTGGATCATTATGCCGTCAGCATCATTCGCGATCGCGGCATCGACCGGAACGCGCTGCGCCATATCGCCGATCGCCACGATCCGGCCGATGTCGTCTTCGTCGACGGCTGGACGGGGAAGGGGGCCATCGCGCAGGAACTGCGTGCCAGCCTCGCCGACCGGCCCTTCGGTTTCGCGCCGGTGCTGGCGGTTGTCGCGGATCCTGCCGGGCAGGCGGACATCGCCGCTTCCGATGATGATTACCTGATCGCCTCGGGTCTGCTGAACGGGATCGTTTCGGGACTGGTCAGCCGCTCGATCCTGCGCGACGATCTGGTTGGGCCGGACGATTTCCATGCCTGTGTCTGCTATCCACAGTTCGCCGCCGCCGACCGTTCGCGCGCCTTTGTCGATACGCTGACGCCATTGGCGCTGCGAGCGATGGTGCAGCCAATCGACGGACATGCGGCACGGCGACCGGCGCTGCGTCAGGCATGCGAAGCAATGGTCACGCGTCTGCTCGCATCGGCGCAGACCCTTGACCGCAACCGGATCAAGCCGGGCATCGCCGAGGCGACCCGCGCCTTGTTGCGTCGTATGCCCGAGCGGTTGCTGGTCCGCGATAGCGACGACCCCGATGTCGCGCATCTGCTCCATCTGGCCGAACGCGGCGGCCTGCCCGTCTCCGACCTTGGCGACGACAGCCGTTATCGCGCGGTCGCCATCATCCGCAGCCTGGGGAACGACTCATGATGTCGGCGATGATGCTGGGCGCGACGCTCTACATGCCATGCACCCGCCCCGATCTGTTCGAGCGGTTGTTCGGTCCTGTTGCCGTGCCAGGGCTGCGCTCGGCGGTGCTGTGCTTGGAAGATGCGGTCCTCGTTTCCGACATTCCTCTAGCGATGGCGCATCTGGCGGCGCTGCTGCGTCGGCTGGCGCAGCGGGACGCCGCATCAGGCGATCCGATGATCTTCGTCCGGCCGCGCGATGGGGCAATGCTGGACCATATCCTCCGCTTGCCCGGCATCGAGCGGGTCCAGGGCTTCGTCCTGCCCAAGGCGCATGCCGACAATATGCCGGCCTATCTCTCGCTGCCCTATGCGTCGGGGCATCGGTTGATGCCGACGCTGGAGACCCGGGAGGCACTCGACCCCTATGAGTTGCGTCGGCTGCGCGATCAGCTGCTGGCGGTGCAGGATCGCATCCTGGCGCTGCGTATCGGTGGCAATGATCTGCTGCAGACCATGGGGTTGCGCCGCGTGGCGGGGCGAACCGCCTATGACGGGCCGCTGGGCGCGGTGATTGGAATGCTGGTCGGCAGCTTCGCGCCATGGGGCTTTGCCCTCAGCGCGCCGGTCTTTGAGCGGTTCGGCGACACCGCATTGCTTCGCGACGAAGTGCAGCGCGATGTCGAGCATGGCCTGTTCACCAAATCCGCGATCCATCCCGATCAGGTTCCGGTCATCCAGGCGGCGCTTGCCGTGCCGTCGCACCAATGGAGGGAGGCGCAGGCGATCCTGGCGCCGGATAGTGCAGCGGTGTTTGCCCATCATGGGGTCATGTGCGAACCATCGACCCATCGCGGCTGGGCCGAGCGGATTCTCGCCCGCGCCGATGCCTTCGGTGTGGCGGATCCGATGGCGCATCCTGCCTCGATACCGCTGCACGCATGAGCATAGGGGAGACTAGCATGAGCGATTATCGGACCAAGATCGACGAGCAGGTCGGCAGGGGCGTCCGCTTCGAACTGTATCAGTTCGTGCGCAAGAGCCACGCGCTCGGCACGCCGATGCACGTCCCCAATGCCTCGCCCAACGGAACCGCCGCCACCATCCACCTTCACCCGCCGCATCCCGCCACCGCGCGCCAGTTGCGGATCGTGCTCGATGGCGGTGCGGCGCTCTTGGAGCCGGGCGCTTTGCAATATGCCAAGGGCCGGTTGCAGATCGACATTCAGAAGAATGCCGGTGCCGGTGGCTTTTTTGCCCGCGCCATCACCTCCGCCGGGACCGGCGAGAGCGCCTTCGCGACCCGCTATGCCGGACAGGGCGAGGTGTGGACCGAGGCGACCCCCAAGCATTTCATTCTGGCGCAGATGGACGGGCCGCAGGATGCCCTGATCCTCGATGACGGCGCCTTCTACGCCTGCGACGGCAATATCGCGGTGTCGACCCATATCCATCGCTCGGTGCAGGGCGTGCTGTCGGGCAACGGCCTGATGCAGCCCAAGCTGACCGGGGCGGGGGCCTTTGTCGTGGAGTCGCCGGTGCCGGTCGACGAGATCGAGGTGGTCGAACTGGACGGGCGGGACGAACTGATCGTCGATGGCGACCTGATGCTGATGTATTCGGCCGGCTTGCAGGTCGAATTGCGCCCATTGGTCCGGGGGCTGCGCAATGCGATGCGGAGTGGCGAGGGGCTGGTCTTCGTGTTTTCCGGGCGTGGCACGGTGTGGCTCACTCCGACGATGCGGCTCGGCTAAAGGAGGTCAGGCGGAGCCGTTGTCGCTATAGCGCTGCTCGATGAAGCGCAGATTGTCGGCGAAGCTGTCGATATCGTCCTGCGCCATCGATCGGGACAGCGTTTCCGCGCGGGTGACCATGCGATCGAGCGCCTCGTTAAGATTATAGCTCGCCGAACGACCCGTCGTGCGGAAAATCTCGGCGCGGTGGGCAGGGGGGATTTCCGCATAGCTGACGATCAGTCGCGGCAAATGCGTGTCGCGCATCTGGCGAACCTCGGCCAGTGCCGAGACCATCAGGCTGTTGTCCCGCGCCCGCGCCTCGATATCGGCAATGAGCGAGACGAGCCGGGCCACGCGCGGGCGCGACGCATCGGGCAGGCGTTCGTCGTCGGGGCTGATGGCAGGGTTGCTCGGAACGGGCGCAGGGGGCTGGATGGCCGACCCGTCATCGGAGGCTGAGAGCCAGTTGGCGATTCGATCAAGAAACCCCGATACCATGTCTTGCGCTTGTCGCCTCCGTCCGGAGGCGAGACTACCGCATGCAGCGGCTACAAATCCAGCGGGCTGGTGGAATTGTCACGCGATGCCAATGTTTCCATCGCCTGGTGCGCCTCGGCCAGGGCAGCACGAAGCTTGTCTCGGGCGCGTTCGGCGGCGAGGCCTGGGTCGATACGCGTCTGATCGCTCATCACCTGCCGGGCCGCCATGGCGACTTGCAGCGCTGACAGCGTCGCGGTGCGCGCCTGGACGATCGCCTTGTCGAGGACAGTCTGATTGGCGATCAGGAGGTCCAGCGTCATCACGGCCTGCCGGTGGATGGCCTGCTGGGTGAGCAGGGCCTGTTCGCGTTCCAGCAGGATGGCAGATCCACGATCCTGCACTGCGGCGGCGCGTTCCGGCTGCTCGACCCGCAACTCCCGCGCTGCGGACTCGATCATGGGCCGCAATAGCTCGATCGTCGTCAAAGCCTGCTCCAATCCGCCGGTGGCCTTGGCCAGACGATCGCGGGCCGATGTGAGGAGGATCATCCGCCGTGTGGATTCATCCCGTTCGGCATCCAGGCGCATCACCAGCGTGTCGATATTTGTGGGCGATAGGCTGGGGGCAGAATGCTGACGGACCCGTAGCCACTGAAAGCGAGGTGGCGGTGGGGGCTCGTCCCATGCTGCAATTGACTGCTCGACGTCAGCTAAGACGGTCTGTGCAGACCTGCCCTCGGCCAATACAGGCAAATGGGCCGTGGCATCGGAAGATGCGCGGATGCTGCCCTCGCCGATTCGGTCGAGTATGACGTCAGTGGTATCGCGGACCCAACGGCGAACGATGTCTCTTGCAGCGATCTTGAGTTCGGTTCCTGCCGCGATGTGGCTTCGAGGATTGCTAGGCTCACCGTCTACCATGTGTTTGATCATTCTGCCGCGGTGGAACCGACCTTCGAATAACGACTATGAATCGGTGCTGTAAAGCTGGGCGCTATCGTCACTGGAGATTGGGTCGCCTTCGCACCCAGCGACATGCGCTTCCCCATTGAACCGATTTGGTCGCCTTAATAGGCAATCCGGCAGCATGATCCTCGGCGCTTAAGGAATGCTCTTCGTGCCTTTTTTTGGAAAGGCGAAGCCGTCAGTAGGCATTTTTCCTCTTATGGCTGAGTAACCGCTCGCCACGCCGCTTTTCAAAAATTGTGTTATCTCGTCGCCACGTTCCGCCCGATAATGTCACGGCCGCAGTTCTGCGCTTGAGATTGTTAACCCGCTCGGCGTAGAGGTGGACTGTTCGCCAGCAGGCGGACCGAGGCGTCAGAACCTTGTCGGTAAGTAGCCGTATGCCCGGCCCGAATTCCATTCGGCCGGGGAGCGGGCGTGCATGTCCAGGGCTCTTCGGGGCCTAAAGACGCTCGCGCCTGTCTTACCGCAGGATTCTGAATCCCCGGCTTTTGGGCCGGCACCGCCTCGTTTCAACAGGGGCGGTGCCGCCGGCTGGGATCAGCCTGTCGGCACCGACGCGAACGGGGGTTCGAGCGTGGGTGCATATCACGATTGCCGCGACAGGCGGCTCGCCATCATCAGAAACTCGGCGGCGGTTGCGACCGCCATGATGCTCGGCGCCTGCGGTGGCGGCGGGGGTGTCAATTCCCCAGGAACGACGCCGGTCATCACCCCGACGCCAAGCCCGACGCCTGCGCCCACCCCGGCTCCAACACCTGCCCCTAAGCCTGCGCCGACCGCCGAGGATGCGAAGAGCGCGGCTGCCATCGGCATGAAGGCCAACTACGCCTACGCGCGCGGCATCACGGGCAAGGGCGTGACGATCGCGATCGTCGACACCGGCATCGACCGTGATGGCCCGGAGTTCGCGGGCCGCATCTCGGCCGACAGTACCGAGTTCGACCAGAAGATCGCCCGTTGCGCGACCTGCCCGGGCGAGACGATCCGGTTCGAGCTCGACGACAAGGACGGCCACGGCAGCAAGACCGCTGCGGTCGCAGCCGGTGCGCGTGATGGCAATGGCATGCACGGCGTGGCCTATGACGCCACCATCCTGGCACTGAAGATCAGCGGTCCGAACCTCGAGGGCATCACCGCGGGTTCGACCGGTCCGATACCCGAATCGGATGCGCCGAACGTCGCGCTGATCGCTCCGGCGATCAGATACGCGGTGGACAAGGGGGCCTTCGTGATCTCGATGAGCATCAACGGCTCGGGTGGCGGCGAGCAGATGGCCGCTGATCTGAAGTCGGCGATGGATCTGGTACGCGGCGGCAACCGGCTGTTCGTCGAATCGGTAACGAACAACGTCGGCGAAGACAGTTTCTCGGGCAAGGTCGCTGAGAACCTCGTCGGCAAGGACCTGTCGAACAAGGACTGGTTCCTGTTCGGCATCCGCGTCGACGCGAACCTGCAGCCGCCCAGCGGCAACGGCACGCCCGGCGCATTGGCGGACCGCACCCTGTCGGTCGTCGCGAGCAATGTCGCGACCGTGGACCAGAACGGCCAGCAGGTCGTCGTGACGGGCAACAGCTTCGCGGCACCGGGGATCGCGGGCGCCGCGGCCCTGCTGAAGCAGTATTGGCCACAACTCGGCGGCAAGGAGATCAGCCGCATCATGCTCGACACGGCGACCGACCTCGGTGCGCCCGGGGTCGATCAAGTCTACGGCGTCGGACTGCTGAACGTCGAGAAGGCGATGCAGGCGCAGGCTCCGACGACGTCGTTCGCCGCTGCACGGACGGTGCTGGCGCGTTATTCGTCGCTGGTCGTGTCCGCGCCGTTCGGCGGTGAGGCGGGCGCGGCCGACCTCGGCTCGCGCACGTCGACCATGACCGTGTTTGACCGCTACGGCCGCGACTACCTGATGACGGCGCCAAGCGGCATCCGTGCGCGGTCCTCCGGTCTGCTCGCGGGAGGGCTCGCCGCATCCGCAGCTCCCTATCCCCTTCGGTCCTCGTCGTGGTCGGACGCGAGACTGGGCATTGCGACGACGACGACGACAGGACCCTGGCAGGCCGCTGCATCCGGCCGACCGGCGACTGTGACGTTCTCACCGGCCGCAGGTCAGACGGTCACGATGGGTGCGAACGTCGCCGTTGGTCCGGGTGGCGGCTCCTCGCTCGCCGGCTCTTATCTGCGTGGCACCATCGGGCAGCCGATCGGCATGTCCTCCCAATGGTCCATCGGCGGCTGGTCGGCTTCGTTCGCCTCAGGTTCCTCCATCGCCGCGTCGCCCTCGTCATTCCGGCGTGGGTCGCAAAGCCGCGAGGCCGGCCTGCGCACCGTCACCGTCTCCGCCCCGTTTGGTGTCGGCTTGGAGGTATCGGAGCTCGTCGAACGGGGACAGGTGCTGGGGTTGCGGGACGATGCGGGGGCCGGTGCGGCCGGTGCCCGGACCATCCTGGCGACCACGACGCTGCGCCAGAACGTCGCGGGCGTACAGCTGACTGGTCGCGCCACGGTCGGCAGCAGCAGCGCCACCGACGCGGTCGCAGGCGTCCGCTTCGATGGCCGCATCGTCAGCACCGCCTTCGCGGTTGAGGGCGCGCGTTCGCTGTTCGGCGGGCTGGCCACGCTCGGCCTGTCGTCGCCGCTGCGCGTCGAACGGGCGCGAGCGTCGCTGATGGTGCCGGTCGCCTATGACCTGATGTCGGGTGCGCTCGCCGAAGAGCGCCGGACCTTCGATCTGTCGCCGACGGCGCGCGAACTCGATCTGGAGTTCGGCTGGTCGACTGCGCTCGCGCCCTGCTCGACGCTGCGGGTCGGCGTCGCGCGGGCCTTCGACGCCGGCCATGTTCGCGGCGCGTCAGACGTCGCCGCCTTCTTCAACCTCGTCGTCCGCTGAACCGGAAGGAACACCCATGTCCAGATCCACGTCCATGTTCGCCGCTGTCCTGCTCTTCGCCACCGCCGCGGGCTTGAGCGGGTGTGGCAATTCCAAGGCCCCCAGCAAGGCGGCGTTCGCCGCCGCGCTTGAACCCGTCGTTCGCGATGTCTTCTGCCATCCCATCGACGTGATGCAGTACGAGGTCGAGGGCGAGACCGCCGGATCGGGGTTTCCGATCGTCACCTCACCGAGGGCGCCGATGGCAGGACCGGGTTCCGACGGAAAGGCGGTCGCGATGCTGGATGGTCTGGCCAGCGTCGGACTCGTCACGCGCACGACGTTCGAGAAGCCGGCGCGGTGGAGCGGGTCCACCAACCCGTTCGTCCGCCAGCCACTGATCTCCTACGCGCCGACGCCAAAGGGCGCGCCGTATCTTCACGCGGTCGAGCGCAAGGCGACGAACGCGACGGTTGCCGTGCCGTCGCTCTGCCTCGCGAAAGGCGAGGTTGTCGACGTGGTGCGCTGGACCGAGCCGACCGACTTTGCCGGTCATCGGGTCAGTCAGGTCACCTACACCTATCGCGGCGTCGAGCCGATCCCGGTCATGCCGCCGGCGGAACAGGCGCGGATGGCCGAGCCGCAGGAGACAACAATGCCGTTCGAGCTGCAAAGCGACGGCTGGCGACCGATGCCGCGCTGACGATCGACGTGACCATCATCCTCCCATTCATATCGGCCGACACCATGACCCGGGCGCCGAGCGCCGGGTCGTCAAGGAACACCATGATGCAAATGACCAAGGCTGCTGCCATCGGTGCCATAATGGCGCTTTCGCTCCCCACGGCTCCCGCCATGGCGCAGAAGGCGAGAGTGCCCGCACAACCTGCGTCTTCCACGGCCAAACCGCTGGCGATGGACGTCGCCGGCGTTCGCCTCGGGATGCCTCTGGCCGCGGTGCAGGCAGCGCTGGCAGGGACCTACCGGTGCTCGACATACCAGTCGGCCTCGTTCCGGCAACTCGTCGAGCGGGAGGTCCGTAAGCGCAAAGGCATCCCCGACGGCTTCGGCCCAGATGGCACTGCCGTTGGTGACCTGACCTGCCAGGGTCCTACTGGTGAACATCTCCGCCTGTTCATGGCGCAGACGCCAGCGGGCGAGATCGTCGACCGGATCGACCTGACGGTATCGACCAAACGCGTCGATCCGGCCACTCTTATCGGGCAAGTCGAAGCAAAGTACGGGCGGCCGACCGAGGGCACGCCGGCGAACGGATCGTGGTGCATCACCCGATGCGGCGGCGATCTGACGATGGAGCCCAATCCGCGCATCACCGTCATGTCCGACGCCAGTTCCCTCAAGATCCTTGGCAGCCGGGGGCGCAACGCGCGTCTTGCCGACGAGGCGGCGGTGAAGGCGGCAGCGGCCCGCGAAGCACCGGCTGCGGCGCGCGGCGCTTTCTGAAATTGACTGTAAAGACGTTTACGTCCTTGCTGCCGGCGCCGGTCGCGACGCTGCCGATGGCGATCGCCGCGCCGGTTACAGATGCCATGCCAAGAAGCGTAGCACCGCGCACGGCAGACGGGCCTAGCTATGCTGCCGCCACGCCCCATGCGGATGGTGATGAAGGCAGCATTCGCTGGAACCGGCTGCTCGTGATCGCGGGCTGCGGGTAGGAGCAGGAGCAGGAGCAGGAGCAGGAGTCTGCGGTCGACGCGATCGGATTGGGAAGATGGTAAGCCGCCACGGCGGTCTACAGTTACTCCAGGGGTTCCGACTGAGCGAGGATTTCGTGACGCGCGGCTGCGCTATCCGACCTGACGGAGTTCTTGGCCTCGTTTTGCGAGCGTACCTTTCGGCCTTTGCCGCGGGCAGCGGCTTCACGCGACTGATGTTTGTCGACAACGGATTTGATCGCGTTCCGCAAGTCCACCTCGAACTCCCTGTCACCTGCCCAGAAATCGAGTGCGGCATGCAGCTTCTTCGACAGCTCAACGCGTTCCTCCCTGACCTTTTGTTCCAGCGCCTTGCGGCTAGGTTCGTGGTCTTCAAGGATCAGTTCGTTTTCCATCTCATCGGCTGGGACATGGGGGCTGACAACACGCATCAATGTCCACGCCGGCCCCATCGCAAAAACCGGCGACACCAGCGACGTGATCTGCTCCATCAGCGCCCACGCGATGAGTGAGGACTCGAATTCGAGGGCTGATGCCGCCACCGACTGCGCTGCCGAGAGTTCACGTTCCGCTTTCGCAATCCGGTCCCGCGCTGCGGTGACCCGTTTCGAAGCGCGCTCGATCTCCCGCTTGGTATTTACCTGCGAAAAGTGCGGCTTTTCTGGCACGCGCGGCGCAAAAGGTTCGGGACCGCCTGACAGCCATCGAAGCCAAAGTTCCGGGTCAGCCTCGGGCGGCCGGAATTTCATGACCATTTCCCGCAGATAGGCTTCGCGCTCGGCATGGCCCTGCAGATTGTCGACCGCGCGCATGCCAGCGCTTCCACCACCTGCGGGATCCGAAGCCAGTTTGCGGACCAGGGCCAGGACCCTGGTGGTGATCTCCGGCTCTGCCACAGCCCCGGTCGAGCGTACCGCATCCCCATCTTCGATTGGCTCGGCCATAACTGCTCAACCTTCCCATTCTGACGGTCGCGTCGTCGAGCGACGGGACCGACGCATCTTCGCGATGCGCGAGACCGTTCGCCGCGCACCGCCATGACGCTGGCATAGCCTGCACATCGTTGAGGAAGTCTGACATACCTGTCGCCGCGTTCCGGGCGGCCTGCGGCCGGTATGTCAAAACGAACGCGATTTCGACGAAATCACGAAATCTGGGTATGTCAGGAGCCCTGATTTGACACACCAGATTTTGAGGGCGCAATACCGTAAAGTTGGGGAGCCCCAACTTTACCGCCCCTCCCGGCTTCCTGAAGGCCGGAGAGGAGCGTTGCGCTCGGTCTGCGACGGATTGGTGTCAGCTATGCAGTAGCTACCTGACATACCTCGGCCATCGGCCTGCGGGGTCCTCCACCGTGCGTAGGCACGGTTCCGGAAGGCGCGAGACCAAAGATGTTCGGTACGAACGACGTCAGGCGTGAATGCGCGAAAGCGAGCGTCGTGCAGTTGTCGAAGGAAAATGGCGGTGAAGTTGGAAGAGGCAGCGCGCACTGAGGGCCGTCCGCGAGGTGATCAGCGCGGTCCATGCGCCGTCGGGGCCGTCCTCCACTGCGGCGAGAAGCGTGCGCCGCAACCTGAGTCTGACGAGGATGAAGGAAGCCGGGATTTTGAGCCCTGAAGATCGATGAAAAAGATTGGAGGGGCTTGTCCGGATCGCTCGGTCCGCGACCCTTAAGCTTCGGTACTGCAATGGATTTTCTGACTACCCCCGTGCACTCGCTGCCGCACGTGCTTCACCACTATATCTCCTCCGCCTTCGGCAAGCCCGAGGTGCCCGTCCTGGTTTCGGGCGGCGGTATGCCCGCCGACAGCGTTCTGTACGACGCCCAGTCGGTTGTCGTGGCGCTGACCTGTGTCGCCAGCCCCATGTTCCGCAGCAAGATCGAGCGCCTCGCGGCCGATCAGTCGATCGACGTCATGCTGGTGCGTTGCTGCCTGACCGGCGGTGACCTGCTGCCGGTGTCGATCGATGTCGTCTTGGCGGGCGGTGGCCTCACCCCCTTCAAGCTGGAGGACCTGGCGCTCTACCGCCATGATGATGGCGGCCTGTGGCTGGTGCCGCGCGGATTTGGCGGGGCGATCCGGCTGGAGGCGCACGGCCTCGAGCTTCATCTGGTACCGCCCTATGCAACGCTCGCGGAGCGCGCCGACGGCATCTACCGCGCCGCGTCTGACCTAGCGGAACGCCTCTACCCGCGGGAGGCGTTCTGATGCGGACCAAGGCCAAGCGCGCAGCGTCAACACCCAGCGTCGAGGTCAATTCGGGCTGCCTGCCGGATCCGGCGAACCCGCATAGCTGGCTCCTGCTGACTGGCGATGATGCTGATCGCGAAGCGACCCGTGTCATGTATGGCTGCCTGCGACCCAGCTTTCGCGGACACCTGAACAGCGCGGCGGCCTTTGCCGCCGCCAAACTGACCGTTGGTGCGCCAGCCGACATGCCGCCATGGACGCTGACTGCGGCGAGGGCCGAGGTGCTGCTGCCACCGGGGGCCGACGACCGACTGTCCGACCCGCGTATCCTGATGGAGACGGTCGACGCCGAACTGCCGGTCAAGGCCAAGGCGCTGCTCGCCTATCTGACCTTCACCTTCCCGACGGCGCGACTGCATGAGCAATATGAATTGGTGCGCGACTTCACCCGCCGGCTGATCGTCGATCCGTTCGAGGTGGCCGCACTGCTGGTCCAGCATGCCCCGCACCGGGCCGGAAGCGC
The DNA here is from genome assembly GCF_003951315.1 of Sphingomonas sp. S-NIH.Pt15_0812. Classification (GTDB taxonomy): domain Bacteria; phylum Pseudomonadota; class Alphaproteobacteria; order Sphingomonadales; family Sphingomonadaceae; genus Sphingomonas. The sequence goes on along the minus strand of NZ_QLJH01000008.1, from coordinate 23,364 downwards.
CAGCCCGCCGCATGTCCATGCCCTCCTTGCTGGACCCAGGCGACTGACGCCGCTGGGCTTTGGCGAATGGGTGACCCCGCTCGCCACCGACAAGGCCCATGCCCTGGTTGGCAACGCGTTTCGCCAGTTCCAGGCCGACTGGCAGCAAGCCTGACCGCGCCGGCGCATACCGGCGAACCAACACCATCATCGAGAAACATCATGAACGATAACGAACCCTGGCCGCAGATCGGCCAGGCGATGAACTCGCACGTCGTGCGAACACTGGCGCGGGCGGTTGGGTGGCGGCTGACCGACATGCCGGCCGACCTCGGCCTGCCGCTCGCCGGCTGCTTGTATTGCGAGGCAAACCACCTGCTGGTCACGACGACGGTCGGCAGTCTCGCCGCGTCCATCGCCGCGATGGACAGCGTGCTGGTGGAGACGCGGTCCGATGCGCTGATCATCAGGACGCCGGCGGAGGACGCGATGCCGGGCTTCGCACTGGGCCTGTGGCACAGCGGGCGGGTCACCTGGCACTGGATGCTGACGCTCTGGGTCGATGTCGACGCTGGCCTTTGGCTCGTGCCGACACCGGACAAGCGGGACGGCACGGCGGCTTCAGGCTTTCAACTAACGGCGCGACATCTTCATGTTGAAGAAGTGCCGTGGCGAACGGCGCACGAACGCGCTGATGGATTGGTCCGGGCCATCCGCCTGCTGGTCCACGGCGAGCGCAGCCCGGCATCCGGCCCTGCGGGCGGGGAGGATCGGTCATGACGGTGCCCATGCCCCGCCTGCTGCGGCAGGCGTGTTGGCCGCTCGTCATCGTCTTTCCGCTGCTCGTGTTGGCCGGCCAGCGCTGGCAGCAGGCGGCAGCGGGGCCAGGCACGCGAATCGTGATGGCGGTCGCCGCCGTCATATGTCCGGCGGCCGTCGAGCGGGTCCGGGCGGTGCGCGTCGTTGACGGGGCGCACGCGCTCGACCGTGCTGTCCTGCGGCGGATCGCGGTGCAGCTTCACATGGGACCGAGCTGCTCGGTCCCGGACGAGCCGCCCGCTGCGCGGGCCGATCGACGGCGCGATCGCAGTGAGGGGGAGAAGATGAGGAGGATGGGCAAGTCGATGTGATCCCCGTGGTGGGGATGAAACAAGGAAGACAGACCATGAACCCCGATCAGACCGCCCATGTCCGCGCCCATGTCGCTGCCGTTTCCAAGCTTCTGCTCGGCAACAAGATCATGAACCCCGGCCTGATGATCCTCGCCGGCGATCCGCTCGACCATTCCCAGCAGATCGCGTTCGGTCGCACAGCAGTTGAGGCACAGGTCGACCTTGTCTATCTCGAATTCACCATCGGCGAAGACGACGTCCCCGTCATGACCGGGATCACCGTCATGCTGCCGCGCGACACCGTCTGCTACGTCTCGACGGGATGCCGCCTGTCGCTCGTCCCCGGCAAGGCTCGCGCGGTGATCGTGCCGCAGGATGGGGCTCAGTCCCATTTCAAGGTGCTGCCGGGCGAGATCGTGCAGGTGCGGGGGCGGCCGGCGACGCTGGCGGCGGGATGCGACCGCGCGACCGCGAAGCTGGCAATGCTCGTTCGCGATGGCGCCGATTTAGGGAACCAAGTCAATCTGCAGACGTGGTGCTAATAGTTGAAGAGGTTGCCGCGCAAAAGGCGGCAACCTCTTCAACCCAGCTCCACTGCCTCAATCTTGCCATCACGGCTGCGTGCTTTTCCGAATAACGGCCTCGAAATTCGTTATCCAAAGGGATCATATCCTGGTATGATTAGAGCATTCTGTACGGCGATGATTGGGACAAAGCCGTCGTTCGTGAGCCCGACCGTGAAGGTCGCATTTTAGCTGAAGCTGACGTTTGCGGTCGCGAAAAGTTTGATCGAGGAGCGATCGAGGCTAAGCCGATCGCGGACTGGCAACCTTCAGGCGACCTCCCCTCGCAACCATCAGGTGATCCATAGATCATCAGGACCGAGATAGGCCACATTGATCCGCCCTGGTTCATTCGCAACCGTCACCCTGACCAACCCGCGACGTGCGGGATTTAGCGGCGCGTGGAGTTTGCCCAGCCGCTCGCCAGTGGACGACAGGATGAACGGCTCGTTCGCGATGTGATGCGCCCGTACCGGCGCTCCGGGTGCTGGCGGTGGGTGAACGCTCCACTCGACGGCCGCAAAGAAGCGCTGATCCGACCACGTTCGGCTGTCCGGCGGCACGAACCCAAACACCCAGTCTAGCCACAGCGGCTTCGTGGCCGCAGTTGGCCAGTCCGGTGACGCGGTCAGCTGGCGAACCGGCTCGCTCCGCAACCAAGCACGCAATTCCGCACCGCTGCCGAAGCTCGCGGCCGTGTCCTCCACAACCTTGATCGCGGCGAGCCGTGAATTGAAACCGGCCTGGATGAGAAGTGAGGCGGCTCTCACCGTAGTGCCAGTTTCCACCGCCGGAACCGCCAGTCCGAGTTCGTAATCGTCGATCGAGAAATCGCCGACCTGGTCGCCGCTGGCGCTGGCGCGAACCCGAATAGACTCCATTGCCCACGGCAGGCGGTAAACCAGCCCGTTCTCGATGAATCGCAGCATCTCGTTCGCTTCGTCCGGATTACCCCCGTTGATGGGCTCGCCAAGTAGCCAGGCGCGTAGGATGGCTTTCCAGTTTGCTGGAAGGGGGTCGGGCGTGAACGGCGCGAAAGGGAACACCCGCTCGGCGATGCCGGTGATGGCGTCGATCGCGCCGTCCCGGTCGCCGGTCATCAACGCGGCGTTAGCGTTGACCAGGAGTTCGTTGGCCTCGGCCGTGATCGCATCGAGCGCGTGGCCCGCCTGAAGACCCAAGCCGGCAAGAAAATAGCCGCGGCGCTGCGTCGCGGTGGTCCGCGCCCAGATCAGCCGCGCGCGCGCCAGCAGCATGGTCTTCAACGTGTTCTGCCGGGTGTCGGCGAGGCGCGCCAGGCGGCGGCTCCACAGCGAGGATTGCAGCACGGCATCAAGGGTTGCGGCGATCTCGGCATCGGGTACGTCGTGCTCGCCGATCAGGCTGAGGATGGCCGTGTCCAGCATCGCTACCTGCTCATTCCACGCCTTCAGCGCGCGGTCCCGATCGGTTAGCTTCTCACCGGCAAGTTCCGGGAAGGCCCAGGGCTCGGCGTTGTTAATCACGTATTCGACTAGCTGATCGAAATTGCCGCCGACCTTGAGATGCAGCCGAGTCAACAGCTCCATGATCAGCCGGATGAGCCCGCTCTCCATCTCGCGTGCGCCTAAGTCATCAACCAAGCCATTCCAAGTAGCCCGCCGATTCGCCGGTTTGTCGAAGATGGGATAGAGTACGAGTCCCTCGACATCAATGAAGGCGCGGCCGGCCCGACCGATGACGTTCTTGAATTCCGACGCCTCAATCCTCACACCCGAGCGGTGGAGTCCGTGCATCACTACCGCAGTTGCCGAGAGGTTCAGGCCCTGTGCCAAGGTCGGCGACGAGATCGTCACCTGCAGCACGCCGTCGCGCAGCAGGCGCTCGACCTCCTTGCGATAGGCGGTCGGCAAGGCACCGTGATGCAGCGCCACCCCCAGTCGCAGGCAGCTAAGTATCGGATGACCGGCCCCCAACCATTCTTCCCCGAGCGTCAGCGCGGTGTTCAGTAAATTCGGGTCTTTGGTGTATAGCGACGGCAACGCGCCCCGCTCGTGCAGGTCCACGATTACGCCGGCATAGGGTTCAACGCCGCGACGCTCCGGGCAGTAGACCAGCACCGTCTGCCCATCCTCGACCAGACGCCATGCGGTCGCGAGACACAGCTCGCGCTGATCATGCGGATAAAGTGTGCTGCGCTGCCGCCTGGGCGGCTTGTAAGCCGTTGGAACGGTGCCGGTTAGGTAGGTCTGCACCCATGGGCGTTCGTCACCGACGCGCAGGTCGAGGCGCGCCGTCTGCCCATTCCAAGTGACCTCGCCGAAGCGCAGGCGAGTCGGGCGCCAATCATTCTTGATTAGTCCGCCCGGCGCGTCGCGGCGCAGCCAATTGGCAAAGTCCTCGAGTTGGTTGCCGTCAGGCAGGATCGCCGACAGGCATACTATCCGGCGTGCGGCAGCATCAGGGCGTCGCAGCAATCGCTGGATCTGAACCTCGTAGCGCACCTCCCGCTCATTGAGCCCGATCATGTGACCTTCGTCGAAAACGAGCAGGCCGACATCGTCGAGCAGCGACGGATCGTTGCGGAGCGCGAAGTCGAGCTTTTCGGGCGTCGCGACGACGATGTTGCGGGTGCGGATCGCATCCTCGTCGAGGCCGCTGTCGCCGATGCTCCCATAAAGCGCCGAGACAGTCTTGCCCAATGCGGCGAAGGTGCGCTGGAGCGTAGTCTCGGTTTGGGCGGACAATGCGCGGAGCGGCGTCACGAACATGACGCGCTGCCCACCGGAGAGGCAGCGCAGGATCGCCAGCTCGGCGATTCGTGTTTTGCCGGCGCTCGTCGGCAGCGACACCACTAAATCGTCGCCTTGGTCGGCCGCGCGCTCAGCCGCGGCGATCTGAGACGGCCAGAGGTCTACCTCCGCGCGGGGCCGGCGCAGCATGATCGCGATAAAGAGCTCGCGCATGCCGAGCCAGTCCGGTGCGGTGCCGCCGGCAGGCAGCGCGGGCAAGCGCTGGTGAAAGGTGCTGCTCCACAGGTCGGCGAGCAGGTGCAGACCGATGCGGCAGGCCCACCAGTGCGGGATGAGATTTAGCTCCGCACAGGCCGTGAGCCCAACACGCAAGTCGCTCAAGCCAGCCTCGACCAAGGCGGGATCACCGCGCTCCAGCGCCAGCAGATAAGTGGCTATGGCGCCGAAAAACTTATCTGTTAGTGCGAGGTTCACCCCGTCGATCAGCGCCGCTCCCGGCTCTACCCCGTCGGGTTGCGCAGGTTCCAGCCCAGCCTCAATCGCCGCAGCGATCCGTGCGTCGCTCGCTACACCGCCGGTCCTGAACGCCAGAACCATGACCTCAAGGTCGCGAAAGTCGCGTCGCATCAGGAGCGCAAGGGCGCGCTCCAGCGGTGAAAAGTTGGCGTCGGCGGTGACGATGCTGAGCAGCGAATAGGCGCGCGCGGACAGGTGGGCGAGATGATAGCTCGCGGCGGCCATGACAAAGTGAAAGTCTCGGTCGGGGTCAGCCGGGTCGCCTTTGGCGATGACGGCTTCGAGGGCGGTGGCGGCCTGCTCGAATGCGGTGCGGGCGCTTGCCTTGTCGCCGTCGAGATCGCGGAGCCTGAGACCCAGATCGAGCAACGAATAGGCATAGGTCGTGAGATCGTAGCTGAGCTGTGGCGAGAAGGCGGGGGCGTCGGCCGGCAGCACGCCATCGCGCCAGACCATTGCACGGGCCTGGCCCCGCGCGATTAGTCGGCCACGGAACCCGGCGGTAGCGGCAAGCTCGATCGCCGCCCGGATCTCTTCAGGGCTGGTTGGCATTGGCGATCACCTGATCATAAATCGCGCCAACAAACGCCGGATGACCATTAACCTCTAGCCCGACGCTCATTTGCGCATGATTTCCGGCGTAGGCCTGAAGCGACGCGGTGAGCAGCGCCTGCGGCGCGTTACCCGAGAAGGTGAACAGCAGATGCCGGACCGAGTTTGCCTGAATACCCGAATTGAAGGTTGCTTGATCGATCGCGTCAGCTAGCCCGTGGTCGCCGGTCTCGAACAACCGTGCTGATATGTAGGACAGCGCATGCGCCGACGGCAGCCCGTTCTCCTTGTCGAGCCCTGCGCGCGCCTCCACAAGGACCTGACCAGTGAGCGTAGCGCGACTCTTCGCTTCAGTCTTAAGAAACAGCAGCCGCGACGTAATCGGATCTTGGGCGATCCCGATCACGTCCTCTCCGCGCATGGCCATGTTGCGGTGGTCCTTCCAGCGCAGCCGCTTTATAGGAACCCGATAGAAGGTATTGGTCACTATCCACTCGGTGGCAAAAATCTCGCCGAGATCACCCGACCGGATCTGTTTGGTCGTCGGCAACTTGGCCTCAATTATTGCGGCAGCCTGGGGCTTACCCAGGTGGCGCAGCACATGCGCGATCCGCTCCTCGGAGGCATAATGGCCGGGTACGACGGCGGCAGTTGCGCCGACGCCCAAGTGCAGCCGCGCCGGATCGCCGGTGAGAGTCTGCAGACTGTGCGCCCCGACCGGCGTCGCTGATGAATTGCACCATGTAGCGAACTGAACCAATTAGGACCTCTGATCTCTGGCGCAACCCTAATAAACCATTTCGATCCGGGTGGCGAGCATTTGCGTCAATCGCGTTGGCGGCGTCAAATGAGATCAAGGCGCGGCTCAGAAATCACTGGCTCGAACCGATCCGCAAGCCTGGCGTCAGTGGTGATCAGTCGGCGATTTCGCTCAATTGCTTGTGCGGAGGTCCGCTGGTGGCAAAAGCAGCCTGGCAGGTCACGGCCCAGAGGCCGTTAGGGATGCGATAACCGATAGCACGAGTCAGCCACTGCAAGCTGGTGTCCGCTTTCGCATTTCCCCACCTGAAAGCTGCCTGACAGGTTACGGCCAGTTCGGGGCACTCCCGAGACCGGTCGAGGAAGCGCGTGGCGTCGGCTTTTGACAGAAGCTGCCGTTGAAGGCGTAACTTACGAACGTCGCATTCTAGGTCGCCTCCGGCTGGAAGGTCGTGGGACATTTCTGCCGTTCACCGGCGACGCGGCGAACGGCGGGTCTTATCAAATGCCGACGTTGAGCGATCGCGCCCCTGATCTCATGTGCCGACTGAGATTGGACCGCAAGCCAACTGACGGCTTCTGATCGACAACGTAAAGAATAAAGACCCCAGCGCGACGGCAACGCGAGGTACGGCGATGTCAATTCCCGGCGATCTCAAACGACGTCTACCCAAACTTTTTCTGACCATTACCGCCGATGCCGATCTTGTTATCAGTGTCTGTCGTTGCAGACTTCCCAGTCTCGCTCGTCTAGCCGCAGCCGATAATCCGCGGCGCCCGATCTTCGGATTCTGGCATGTCTTCCTCCGTGACATCTTTCTCGACCGGACCGCGCAAAGCCCGGCCGCGATCGAGCCAAGCCAAGGCAACCTGCGCGCGCAGCAGTACAATGTAGCGCGGCGGATCGCGCCGCCAGCCACGCCTTATAGTCGGCCTGAAATGAGGTCACCGGCATCGAGCCGGATCGCCCAGCGTGCCGCGCCGTTATAGATGCGTACGCCGCCTTTTCCGCAGCGCCTAAGCCGTTCAATTTGATCCGAAATGACTGACGCGGCGAGAATTAGCCTCGCAGCGCGCCGATGTTTTGGCTATGTTCTTCTCGATGCCGAAACGTCACCATTATGTGCCGGTCACTTATCTGAAGAATTTCTGCGATGGCTCGGGGCAGCTGCAGGTCTTCCGCAAGGGCGATCCTGCCCGGCCCTTCCGGCAGCGCCCGGAGTCGACCGGGTTCGAGCGCTATTATTATTCGCAGTTCGACGATGAGGGTACGCGCGACGACGATCGACTCGAGGCGATCTTCAGCGAGATCGAGACGAAGTGGCCGACAATCGTCACAGCCCTCGCCAACCGCGAGGCGATGTTTGAAGCCGCGCCGCATATCATCACCTTCCTCGGCCTCATGCGCGTGCGGGTGCCGGCGTTCCGCGATCCCGCCGAGCTGCACCTCGGCCACTCGGTGCACACACAGGCGCTGCTCATGCACGCCGCCGGGAAGCTGCCCCCGCTCCCCGAGGGCTTCCCGGACCTGATGGAGAAGATCCAGGTCACCATCGACCCGCAAAAATCGCTCGAGATAATGGCGCGCGCGCTCAACGACATGGGCAAGCTGTTCGCCACGCTCAGCTTCGATGTGTTGCACAACGCGTCCGATCACGCGTTCCTCACCAGCGACAATCCGGTGATCTATTATGACCCGCGCGTCCCGACGCCGGCAATGCGACCCTATAAGATTGCGCAGGACGCCGGCCGGATCGAGCTGCTGTTTCCGGTGACGACCCGGATGGTCCTGCGCGGTCGCCGCCGTCCGCGCCGGCCGGACATCGGCCACCGCACGATCACCGACCGCAAGGCGATTGCCAGGATCAATCGGCTGATCTGCCGCTTCGGCTACCACACAATCTTCGCGTCCGGTACGCGCGAAGCGTCGCTGATCGCGGGCACTGCTGCGCTGTCGCCGGTGGCACAGCTCGACCGCGTGCCGTCGCCCGGAGGCGGCTATTATGCGTTCGGTCAGTTCATTTTCGGCCCGCGTCCCGACAAGCCGAAGTGGAACGGACCACGCGAGCGCGACCAGAAGTGGGCCGTGCGGGAAGCCCCTGCCGATGAACCGGAGGCGATGCCATGACGATCTCGAAGCGGCACCATTATACGCCGCGCTATTATCTTAAGCGGTTCGAGACCGAGGCCGGCGCGCTGTGGCGGCTCGACAGCGAGACGGGGAAGATCACCAAGGGCAATAATGAGCGCTTCGGGTTCAAGAAGCGCTGGAACACCTTGCGCAATCCACCGCCCGGCTATGCGCCGGACTGGGCTGAGAAGCAGATTGCGGTGGTCGATGGTATGGCGTCGAAGGTCATCACGGAGATTCTCGAGGGTCAGTTCCCGGCTGATATCCGCAAGCTCGCCATGGCGATTTCGTTCATGCACCATAACCAGCCGCGATTGCGGCGCGAGCTGGAGACGGTCCATCCCGACAAGGTCGGCCACTGGAGCGAGGATTATTGGCTTGTGGTCCGGCTGAAGACCGCACTCGACAATTGGGAGAGCTATGTTCCGCTCTATTATGCGCTCAACGTGATCCCGCCGGGCAGCGACCAACGGTTCCTGACCTCCAGCAATCCGTTGATCGACTTCACCAACAAGCCGACGATGCTGCTGCCGCTGTCGAGCCGCCATTGCCTGTTTCTGTCGAACGACCCCGCGCACCGGAATTTCGGACCGGTGACTCGCACGCCAGACGCGGACGAGATCGCCGGCATCAATCGCATGACGATCAAGAACGCCTGGCAGTATCTCTATTCATCCACCGAAAGCTTCGCCGAATAGCGACGCCCAGCTCCGGCCATTTCGCAGGACCGCACATCATTCCTCGCTCAGATCGAAGCCGTCGGGCGCGGGTTCGAGATAGACATCGCGTGGCTGGTCCTGGCCGAACAATTTGCTGTCGCGCTTTTTCTTCCACGCCTCGATGCGGCGTTCGATCGGCCGGTTGAGCGAATAGCCGAACCGGTCGAGCAGCGGGCCTTCCACATAGTCTCCGGTCCACAACGCCATGCGGGCATCGGCGATCTTGGCGAGCAAGGTGCCATAGCGCCAGAAGTCGACGCGGTCGCCGGTCTCGGCGAGGTGCTGATACCAGATGCGTGACCAGCGGTTGCGATCATAGGCGAACCGCGCTGCCTCGGCGGCCCGCCCGACCATTCCGCCATGATTGTCGAACCGCGCAATCGTCGCGCCGGCGGTCTCGCTCTCATCGGCGAAGCCAAGGATCGTCAGCGCCCGAGCGGTGGCGACGGGATGGTCGGTCGCGATCTCGCGCGTCGCATAATCTTCCAGCCAGGATTGCCGTCCGGCATGGCAGGCGGCGAGCACTTCACTTGCCAGCGCGTGGTCACTCGAACAGCGCGCGAGCCGGTCGCGACGCAACGCCTCCATCGCGCCGGAATCCTCGCTGTGCCAGATATCCCAGGTCATCAGCGGGATCAAACCCGCCGAACGCGTGATGCGGACAAAGGCCTCGTGGCCAGCGCAACGGCGGAACAGCGCGACGGCGAGATCCGGGTCTGCGGTGGACAGCGCCCGGGCGATGCGAGAGGCGAGATTGGCAATGCGCGGCAACCGTCTGGTCGGGACATCGAGCAACTGCCTGGCGATGGCCTGAAGCGCGGCGAGGTCGGTTTCGGTGATCGCGCGCATAGCATTCGAGCCGATATCGCGCAGGATCAGCTCGGCACCGCTTTTGGTGAGCGTAGCCTCGAACGCCTGGAAGCGATCCCACCCGGCCTTCTGGCGCGCGGCGAACGCCTCGTCGCTTTCGTTGATCCGGGCGAAGCGCTGGTCATCCGGCAAATCGGCGTCGTCATCCTCGAGCGAGAAGCGGGCGACGGCGTCGGCATCGGCAGTGTCACTCAACGAAACGCGCGGTGGCCGGAACGGCATCACCGCTGCGAGCACGCGCGCGGTGGCCTGACCGATCAGGCTGGCGAGCGGCGTACCGACTGCGGCGGCACCAAGCTTTTCCGCTGCCGCGCCATAGCGATCGGGGCTGACACGCGCGACGGCTTCGGCTCCGCTCAACAGGCCCCGCTTCGCTGCGGCGATCATCATCGACGAGCCATGCCAGCGTTCGTAGAAATGCTCGCGCGGGTGATAGGTCGCGGCACTCCAGCCGCTCGCCACGAAGGCGGTGAGCTGAGCGTCGTCGGGATGCTCTGCCGATATCTGGAGCGCGAGACCGCGCACGGACGCTTTGGGATGATCGGTTAACAACCGGATTTTCGCGAGTGTCTCCGGGCTGATCGGTGAGTCCGACCCGCGCACGAACGCCAGCGCCATCAGCAGCCGATGCTCCTCGCTCGAGGCAGTCCCGTGGTCGACCAGCCGATCGACCATGTCGGCGCTCGCCGGATGAAACACGCTGTCGAGCTGGACCAGCGGCGGTCCGTGTTCGGGCAGATCGATGAGCACCTGGACCTGGGCGTCGCCGTCGAGATGGGCGAAGGCGGTGACCAAAAGATATTGCGAAACGACCCAGTCCTTGGTGTCGGCGTCCCCGATCGGCTCTTTGGGATGGGACAGCGCGGCGGCACGCGCGGCCATTGCCTCGACTGTATCCGGCTCGATCAGCACGGTGGCACTGCCGAGCAACGGAATGCCGAGCGTCGCGATATTGCTCGGGCGCTCGAGCATGTCGCTGACCACGGCCCGGTTGATCGCGACGACGTTATCGGGTGCGAAGCGTGCGAGACCCGGTGCGGCGTCGCCCAGGAAGTGCTCATGCTCGCCGGTCCAGCGATTCCTGACAAGGGCCTTGGGATCGAGCGCCCCCATGCGCTCGGCGGTGTCATCGATCGTGTCGGGTCGTTCGGAGGCTGGATCGCACGGATCGGTCGCACAATAGCGCTCGACCAGCCGCCAGCCCTGAAAATGCTCCCATTCGGGCATCAGCGCATTGGCGATGATCTCCGCACGGCTGCCATCGTCGGCATTGCCGGTGGCGCGCAGGATCGAAACCAGCGCCCATTGGCCGGTGCGCGAGGCATCGGCGGCGGTGAAGCAGGCGGCTGCCGCAAGCAGCGCCTCGCGCGTTTCGAACCAGTCGATCCGGTTATGCTGGACGACGAAGGCGAAGTCTTTCCACGGCACATGATAGCCACCGTTGATCGAGCGGGCGAACGCCCAGCACATCAGCCCGTCGGCGAAATCGAACAGCGGCATGCCGGCCAGGATAGTGAAGATATCCTCGCTGAGCACAGTGCCATCGACGCTGTCGTCGCGGGTCATCCGCGCAAGGATCGCGCGCTCGCACGGCGTCAGGTCGGCAAGCCGGGTCGCAATCTTGGTTTCGGTCTCCGCCTTTGCGTCGGCGCGCTTCGTGGCATCGCGTTCGCCCGGCATAAGGCCATGCGCAGCGTTGAGCGAATAGATGCGCAGCCATGCATCGAGCCGTGGCGCGATGATCTCCCACGCCGCCCGGTCGGCGCGCGCACGGCGCAGCGCATCGAGCAGCCATTCCTTGTGCTGGACATGAGGCTCGTCGATGGCCAGCGCGAACAGCGCATCGAGCGCCGCCGCCGGAATGTTGCGGACAATGCCACAATAAGCGGGATAGCTGTCCTCATCGGCATTTTGTTGCATCGCGTGACGCGCCAGCAAGGCGGCACCGATTGCCGGACTGACCTCGGCGTCGACGCTGGCAATGAGCGCTGCGGCGAACAGGACATGGGTTACGAGGTCGAGCGCGGCGACCGGCTCGATGATTTCGGCGAGGCGCTCGGTGACTGACCGGGCATTGCGCTCGGCCTTCTGAAGCTCGCGGATCGTCGCGATGGCGAGCGCATAGACGAGGCCGTCCTCGGTCAGCTGGTAGAGAGCGGTATCGCCCTCGACTCCGACAAAGAAGCGCTCTTCGACCACTGGCAAGAGGTCGCGGGGCAGATCGAAGCGCGGCGCGTCTGCGAAGTCATAATGGGCGAAGATCAGCCGGTCGTCGGTGACCTGACCCTCAATCCTTTCGCGGATCAGCCGGGCGTGATCGGCGAGCAGGGTCTTGAACTGCCAAGGCGTCTCGCCGTCGGCGGGGTCGCTGGCGTGGGTGCGGACATGTTCGAACAGCAACCGCTCGATGCTCAGCTCCTCGGCGGCGCCGATCTGTGCGGTGCCGAGAAGCTCGAGCGCGATACCGAGGATACGCGGATTCCGCAGTGATGACCGAACCCGCTTGGCGATTTGTGTGGGCGCGACCCCATGTGCGGCGAGCGCAGCATCGAGTTCGGCATCGGTAAAGTCACCAAGCGTGACCGTACGCCGCGGTACGGTGAAACGGTCGTCGATCCGCTTGAAATAGCGCGCCCGGCTTGTGACGATCACGCATCCGCCGATCATCGCGAGATAGCCGGCCAGGCGCGACAACCAGGGCGCCCAGTCGGTCCGCGCACGCTCGTTGAGCCCGTCAATCACCAGGAGCAAGCGCGGCGCGGTCGCGGGCCGCGCGCGCCATCGTGCAAGGCGCTGCGTCCAGCGATCGAGGCTCGCGATGGTCTGCACACCGCCCGATTGTTCGATCAGCTGGCGTGCGATAAGCTCTTGAGGCGCACAGGACATTGCGGCGACCGCTTCGGCTGCCGTCAGAAAGATCAGGAACGGGGCATCCGGCAGAGCGAGCCAGGCTTGCGCGACGAGCCAGGATTTGCCGCACCCCTGGTCGCCGGTCACCGCGATGATGCCCGGGATCGGCGGCGCTGTCAGAACTGTATCGAGCTCGACACGTCGCGCTCGATCGATCGGCGCAAGAGCGTGGCTGGCCGCAGGCGCCAGCGGTTGTCCGAAACGATGTCGGGCCTCGTCTGTCCTCGCGAAGAGCCGCCCATAGATAGCATGATTGGCGGCGCGGGCCGTTGCGAGACCGAGTAACGGATTGGCCAGCGCGTCGCTGAGGTCTGTAGCGCGCGCAGCAAAACCCGGCGCGACTGCCAGCGCCGTGAGCGCAGCCAGCAATGCGGCCCGGTCGACGCCAGCCTGACTGTGGCAGGCGATGAAATCGGCGCAGATGTCTGGTACCATAGCGCACAGCAAGGCCAGCGGCGGCAGCGATGTGTTGGCCGGCCAGTCGAGCACCAGCAGGCTGGTCTCGACCTTGGCGAAGGCGGCGCGCAGAGTCGTGACAATCTGAGTGGACGCGCCGACGGTCGCGCTGAGGATCCAGAGATCGGGCGGATCGGCGCTGGCAAGCACCTCAGTGGCTTTGTTGTTGACCACTGATTTGGTGAGCTTCGACGTGTAGAGTTTGGCCTCAAACGCAATCGACTCCTCAGCCCCGTCACCGCGACCATCCTGGCCATCCTGGCTTCCTGAAACGGCCAGCCGGAACGGCAAGTGCGTCACCGCCCCGAGCAGCGCCGCCATCAGGCCTTCGAAGCCATCGTCACCGCTGTCCTTGAGCGTGAGGATCGCTGCCTTGATCTGCCCCGCAGGCGTCAGAACCTTTGATACCGCCATGATGGTCAGGCCTTGGCCGCAGCTTTGGGACGACGGCGCAGGACCTTGGGAGACGTCGGTGCCGCCGGGCCAATGATGATTGCGTGTATCAGACGGTCCATGGTCAGCTTGGGCATGTTCATTCCAGACGTTCGCGAGCGATATGTCGTACGGCAGCTTTTGTCAGAAGTGGAAGTTCAAATTTAAGCCGGCCGGCGGTCTATAAGCAGCAATCTTGGGCCGGCTGAAGACCGGCCGCTTTCAGAAAACGACCCCATGAGCTGGACGTTCGTTCGCATCGCGCTTCTACTGTCCTCGCTTATTTCCTTTTTCAAGGCCCTTTCCCGTCGGTCCAGCGGTTATGCTGACCGTCGCTGTTCCGCATCTGGTTGTGGAGATAGGCTTGATCTTGCGACACCAAGCCCGGTCGGCCGAAGTTCCGGACGGTGGCGATGAGACCCGCGAGGATCGCTTTCGCCTCTTTCGCGACCCGACGGTCGGATTCGCGCTTCCATGCTGCCTGCTGCCGCTTGAATTCGGCGCCGGCGCCCTTGGGTGGGTTAAGCAGCTTCGCGAGTTCCGCCTCAACCTCTGGCTCGATCGTCGCGGCCTCCTTGAGACGATCCCGTCAAGCACGGAGCCGCCCATTCTGGTAATACAGCGCGACGGCGAGCGTGAGGGCCGTCAGTTTGTCGTCTTTGGGCGGCCGTGCGGTGATCTGCTCGGCCACGTAGTCGAAATTCGGTCCGCCGAATGCCCAATAGGTACCAAAAATCGACACGAGCCAGTAATCGGTCATACGCCCGCCGCTTTTACGCTTCCGCGAACGCTCCTCGGCGACGCAGTACCAGAACAACGCGCGGTTAAGCTCGGGCCACGCTTGGTCCAGTTCCGGCAGATCCTTGCGGACTTCTTCGAACAGGCCGCGGCCATAGTCCTCAGCGATTGGAAGTTTACGCGGCACTGACAGTGCCGGCTTCTTGAGCGTCTCCGGATTGCGGCCCTAGATAATTTTGACAACAATCTGACCGGCGACCTGCCCAAGCCAGCTGTACCGCATGGAGATCTCGCAGTGGCGCTGCTCGACCACGAGCTTCCGGTTCAACAGCTTGCTGATCCCCTCCAGCAGGGCCGCGAGTAAGGAAGGCGCGAGCGATGCCACGTATTTGGACAGCGCGTCAGCGAGCGGATCGGTCTCGAACTGCTTCTTGGGTTCGGTGGCCGTCAGCGCCAAGAGGAGCCAATCCACGTCGGCCGGCACGTTGCCGAGCCCGTCCAGAAGCTCAGCCAGCCAGTCGCGCCGCAGCGGCGGCGGCTCCGCGACGAACGCCATCAGGGTGACTGATCCGCGGCCTTCCTCAATTCCTGGTTTCAGTATTTCCATGCGCGCTACACGAAGCTGGGAACTCAGTGATCGATACCTAATTTGAACAAGCGGCAGCTCGCGGTTCGAAACCGCAAGGCGGCGATCGGAAGGTTGAGGAATGAGAGCAGGCGAGCAAGAACCTTCAATCGTCACAGACATCGCGACGCTGCTGGCAGGATATAAGTTGGTGCCATTCATTGGTGCCGGCGTTTCGCGTCGACATCTCGGTCTAGCAGGCGCCGAGCTTGCACAAGCCTTCGCGTCCGAAATCGGTGAGCCACCAGAAACGCCGCTGGCCACTGTGTCCGATCTGTATGCCGAGCGGCGTGGCGCTGACGCGTTTATCGCGTTTCTCCGCGAGCGTCTTCTTGTCGAAGCCCTCGACGAGCAAAAGGCATCAGGGCATCGCCTCTTGCTCAGCCTCGGGCCGGGCATCGTTTATACAACCAACCAGGACAACATCTTCGAGTTGACGGCCGAGAAATTTGGACGGCGATATCGTAAAGTCGTCACGATCGATGATTTAAGCGCCGCTATCCCGGGTGAGCCATTGCTCATCAAATTTCACGGCGATCTCGATGTGCCCGAATCGCTCGTGTTCGGCGATCAATCCTACCGAAGCCGGATGGCCGTGACCGATCACCCGCTCGACATCCGGCTGCGCGCCGATCTGCTAGGCAAGCGGCTGCTCTTCATCGGCTACAGCTTGCGCGACGAGAATATCGTCAAGTTGCTGAACGCGGTCCGTAAGGCCTTTGGCGGCGAACTGCCGCAATCCTACCTGCTGGCATTCGATGCCAATCCCGAGCTCGCAGATACCGCCAATGCGTTTGGAATTAAGCTTGTCGTGCCGCGCGACCTCTATCCAGATGCCGCAGATAGCGCGGCGGCTTTCGAGCGATGTCTCGTCGCGATCTGCAACGCGACCCGAAAGCTTCAAGCTGAGGCAGGTCTGCAAAACCTTGTAGCTGATGCCCCGATCAACCCACGTATGCTGACCGACTATGAGTTCGATGCACTGGAAGCATCCATCGCGAGCGGTTCCTTTGCGTCTGCGTTGAATGCCTTTCGAGGCACGCTCGACGCAACGGTCGTCCCGGAATATCTCCATGAGCGCGTTGCACGCGCGTTCGGAAATTTGGTGGAATTGGCTCGACCACATGAGGAGCAGGAAATGCGCAGCTTGAATGGCGCCCTCTTCAATCTGTATCTCCCTACCGGTCATGCCGCCCAAGCGACCGCCACACTTCTTGCGCATTACAACCAGCAGCCGCCTCGTCAGGGTTTCGATCCGTTTGCGAAGGTCATCTGCCCCGCAATGCCCGATGAAACGATGCCCGTTGCAGCGGCAATAGCGGTCATGATCCTGCGTGATCGTGGCGAAGCGATCACCTCAAGCTTTCGCGATCTCGCGCGCTTTTGGTTTCGAGGGTGGGAAAAGCTGCCCGATAATCTGCGAGACACGACGAAGCAGATGATCGAAGTCGCTTGGCCGGGCTCTCTCGCATCGGAGTCCCCAGTCAATCGGCCCCTATATACGCCGTCCGGGCTCGGTGGGGGATTCCATGCCATCCGCGACCAGCTGATGGCGCAGTTCCCCAAGCAGTTGCTGCGTCCGGGCGACTGATCAAATCAGCCTGCGTTTCCATTCGCGTAGAGCCTATGTGGAGGTTTTGGTAGATATGGCCCACAGCCATGATATGCCTTCTTGGCATTATTTTCTTACATTGGAGCGAGACCTCGCCAAGACGACATCCTTCGTAGAGCCGCATCCCAGCAATTACGATGCTTTTTCAGATCGATATGCAGGCCTGCTTTTGCTCATAGGGAGCGAAGTGGATGTCACGGCAAAGGCATTATGCAACAAGATATCGCCCGGGAGCACTCCGCAGAACATGCGTGACTGCTGCAACATCATCATGGGGCAATACCCTGATCTTCACACGGTCGAGATTGATGTCGATCAATATGGGTTGGCGTTCAAGCCTTGGGAAAGCTAGGGAAAAGTACCTCGAACAAAACCTGGCTGGTGGGAAAATTACAATGCGGTGAAACACAATAGGCTGCAAAGTCGAGATAAGGCGTCACAACGGACGGTGTTCGATGGAATCTGTGGTCTGTTGATCTTGAATCTGTATTTTTACGGCAATGACGCCTTCATGTTCTCACGGCCGGAACTGTTGAATTACGGTTTTCCGGCCTTCCTCGTCGACAGCCCAGAGAAGGCTCTGCCGGGCATTTGACGATAAAAAGCACTGCGCAGCGGACGCTCACCGATAGTCCTAGGTCTCGGATTCCCGCGCCATGAGGGCATTGCGATTGAAGTCACCGTCCATTGTCAACGGGAAGGTGTATTCGTTGACGAGCATCTGGCGCTCAACTTGCTTCCGGGTCATGTCTCGCTCATTGCCGAAGTCGGGATGAAGCATCGCGCATTTCAGATAGCCGACGGTCTGTTTGTCGCGCTCGATAAATTGAGGCCAGCCGCCTTCGAGCGTGGCCAGGATCGCGAGGTCGGTCCCGTCCTCGTCCGCCGTCGTCGACTGGAATTGAGGCCGGTTCTCCAGATGCGGATTGGCCGCTGCCAGTTCGGCCACGATCTCGCGCGCCTGCACGACGCTCAGCTTCCATGTCGCGCGATCATGACCACCGATCGCGCCAAGACATGCAAGAATGGCTTCGACCGACATCGCTCGCTCCGTATGTCGGCTATCGGGATAGTAGCGAGGCACCGGCAACGGCAGCTAGTGGGGCGGTCGCTGCCCGGCAGCAGCCGAACTCGCGAATGACCGGTTCCGGCATGAGCGGACCTTGCCGGGGAAGCATCCAAACGGCAATAGTTGGTCGAGAACTGTCAGCTTGAAGCGGCTCAGGCGACGAAAATTTATTCGAACAGCGTGTCCCAGTCTATGTCGGCGCTTGCCGGAACCAATGCAGCCCAATCGAGAAACGACCAATCAACCTTATGAAGTTCGCGATTCAGGATCGCCAAGCGAACGCCTTGACCGTACTTTCCCCCAACTGTGGTGGCGGCGTGACCGCAAATCTGGTCGACGATCCGTTCAAGCACGCCGGCTTCCAGAGCGAAATCCTTGAAGCCATGGCGGAAACTGTGGAAGACCAATCGGGCGTCGGTGGATACGTATCGATCAATGAAGCGGTTGGCGCTGCGCGAGGCTTCCTTCGTCCGCTTACCGAAGCCGTTCGGAACGAGATCGGGAAACAGGCGGGTGTGTCCGGCCTTCTTTACCGCCTCGAGATATTTACGAAAGCCCAGTTCGATCAGCTTGGCATGGACAGGTACGAGGCGGCGGGACGTGGCCGTCTTGATCGATTTGCCGTCGTCGCTGGGGTCGGTCGCATAGTCGTCGATGTCGATATAGGTGATGGTGCTGTCGGTCTTCACATCGGCGACCATGGCCTGGCCGACTTCCTCCAGCCGCGCACCGGTCGTCAGGCCGAGCAGAAATAGCCAGTACAGCGTCATGTCAGTAACCAGGCGATCACGCTTCCACGTTGCGGGGGCGGTGAACAGTGGGCTTGCGAACAGCCGTTGCAGTTCCTCTTCCTGAAAGGTCAGGCGAGGGGCGGCGCCGGACTTAGAATAGCCGAGGATCGGCACATCGCGGCCCTCGTTGCGGCTGATCCACTTCTGCTTTTTGGCGAAGCTCAGCAGTGCCTGGATCGCACCCACCCGCTTTTTGAGCGTCGCGGGGCTGATCCGGGGCGTATCGGAATGCCGATGGCGATCGAGGCGCTCGGTGAAGCTCAGCCCGCGATCGGCGCGCGGCATGGAGGCAGGCAGATGGGCCGCCTCGTCGCGATAATCGAGGAGATCGTTGTTGACGACCTCCTCGACGGGAATGTCGCCGATGAAGTCGATGAAATCGCGCACGGCACCCTCATATTCGTGTGCGCTCTGCAGGGAGGGCTGCATCACCCCCTGCCAGTCTGCGAACAATTCCATCAGGCGTAGGTCGGGGCGTAGGCGGCCCGAGGTCGGGCGACGCTTGCGGGCTTTAGGCGCTTCGACGGGAACCGCGTCGAGATAGGTCTTAATTGCGGCCTCAATGCCCTCGGGGAGATCAGTTGGGGGCGTCTCATTGTGACGGGCAATCTGGTTGATGAGACGGCCGATCTGCTGGTTTCTGGCATCGAGCCGAAAGCTTTCGTCGCCCCAGCGCCAGATCGTGCCGGGTGCATGGCCTAGAGTCGGCTTGCGTCCGGGATGATCGCGGAACAGTGCGGCGTTATTCGCCATTTCCCACCATTGCTGATCAGGCAGTGGGGCAGGGGAACTGCATCCGGTCGGGGTCGCGTTCCACAACCCCCGATCGAGCTCCAGCCTAGCCAGGAGCAGTCGCTCGTCACCATCCAGTCCGCCAGCTTTGAACTCGGGGCCCTGAAAATAGGCCGCGACCAGTTCGTCGGCACGATCGCGTGCGGAAGGGCAGGGGCTGCCCGTTGCCTTCAGCCGGGCTCGCGCCTCTTCAAACCGCTGTTCGAGTGCGGCGTTAGCCTGAAGGAAGAGCACCGTGGCCTCGCTGCCATTCTTGGTGCCCAGCGATACCTTCCACAGCGCCTTGCCGTCGAATGCGGGGCGCAGCTTCTCGGGGATCTGTCGGCGCAGGTAATAAACGCCGGTCGAAGGGTGTTTCCAGGGTGTCGCCATGAGGGCCATTTTAGTGCTCGCTGTACCTGTGCGCTGTACCAGCGAGCGGCAAAGAATGGCTTAATCGCGCAATTCTGCGCTCTTGAGCGCAGATGGTGACCCCTACGGGAATCGAACCCGTGTTTCAGCCGTGAAAGGGCCGCGTCCTAACCGCTAGACGAAGGGGCCGTGAAGGCGTGAGCGGGTCGTTAGAGGAGAGTTTTGGGTTCGTCAATCGGCATATGCGGCATCATCGAGATGAAGTTCGGCGGCAGGCTTCGCCCCCCAATCGTCGAGACGCGCGCGGCCGGCGAGCCAGAGGCGGCGGTGCTTGGGCATGGCAAGCAGCGCCTGGCCCAGCGGGGTGTCGGCCGCGCGGAAGGCCATGGCCTTCAGGCTGCGACCATCCTCGCCGGCTGCGATGGCGCGGATATGACCGTTGCCCACGACGTCGACGCGGATCAGGCGGAACGGGCCCGCGACGATGCGGGGCGAGGGCCAACCCGCGCCATAAGGTCCACCGGCATCCAGCGATTCGATCAGGGCGGGGGTGACGCCCCCGGGCGCAACCACGGCGTCGATCAGCAGCGCGCGATCCTCGCGAGCCCGCTCGACCGCAACCTTGAGCCGTTCGTCGAGAAAGGTGACCAGCTCCGGCAGACGCGCGGCCGTGATCGTCAGGCCGGCCGCCATGGCGTGGCCACCGCCCGCCACCAGCAGGCCGTGCTCGCGCGCCGCCATGATCGCCGCGCCCAAGTCGACGCCAGTGATCGAGCGGGCCGACCCCTTGCCGGTACCATGCTCGTCCACCGCCACCACGACCACCGGGCGACCGAGCCGCTCCTTGAGCCGTCCGGCGACGATGCCGATCACGCCGGGATGCCAGCCTTGGCCCCAGACGGTCACGACATTCGCCCGTTCGTCGATCAGCAGATCGGCCTCCGCCTGCACGGCGGCTTCGATCGCGCGGCGCTCCTCGTTGAAATGGTTGAGCTGTTCCGACAGCTGTCGCGCCTCATCGGGGTCTTCGGTAGTGAGCAGGCGCACGCCAAGATCCGATCGGCCGACCCGGCCGCCGGCATTGATGCGGGGGCCGAGCGCGAAACCGAGATCGGTGGCGGTCGGCGCGCGGGTCAGACGCGACGCCTCGATCAGGGCGGAAAGACCGATATTGGCGCGTCGTGCCAGGACCTTCAGCCCTTGCGCGACAAAGGCACGGTTGAGCCCGCGAAGCTGGGCGACATCCGCCACGGTGCCAAGCGCGACCAGATCGAGCAGGTCGATCAGTCGGGGCTCGGCGCGATCGGCGAAATAGCCTCGACAACGCAGTTCCCGGACCAGCGCCGCACCGAGCAGGAAGCACATGCCTACGGCCGCAAGGTGCCCGTGCGCGGCCGCCTCCGCCGCCTCGTCCAGGCGGTTGGGATTGACCAGCGCATGGGCGACGGGCAGCGCCGCCGCGCATTTGTGATGATCGACGACGACGATCTCGATCCCGGCGGACTGCGCATCCTCCAGGGCCTCGAAGGCCTGGGCGCCGCAATCGACGGTGAGGATCAACGACGCGCCCTCCGCCGCCAGTCGACGCAGGGCGGGTCCGCTGGGGCCATAGCCCTCGGTCAGGCGATCCGGGATATAGGCGCGGGCGTCGTGACCCAGTGACCGGAGCAGGCGGACGAGCAAGGCGGTCGAGGTGGCGCCGTCGACGTCATAGTCGCCGAAGATGGCGATCGGCTCGCGCGCGCCGACCGCATCCGCTAGGCGTGCGGCGGCGCGGTCCATGTCGCGGAAGATCGAGGGGTCGGGCATGAATCCGCGGATCGAGGGGGCGACATGCGCCTCGATCGCATCGGGCGGGCAGCCGCGCGAGAGCAGGAGCTGGCGAAGCAGCGCCTCACCGCCCAGCCCGCCATCGCGATCGTCGGCGGACAAAGCGCGCCACCGCCAGGGCTGGCCGCCGATCGACTGGGTGATGCCGAGAACAGTGCCGGGAGACAGCGTCACGCGAGCGGAAGACCGGTTGGGGACATGCCTCGCATCCGTAGCGACGCGGGCGGGCACGGCAAGGGAAAGGGCGACGGGTGATGCCCGCCGACGCGGTCAGCGCAGCCAGGCATTCTCCCGAAACCACTTGGTCACGATATATTTGGTGCCCTCGACGACGGGCATCCCCTCATGGATGGTCGCCTCATTGGGGGAGCCGTCGAGTTTCATATTGTTCCAGGCGAGCAGCAGGCCGCGCTTCGGGGCGACGCGGACGCCGGCGGTCGGGAACCAGGTCGCGCCGCCGTCCTCGACATCGTTGAGGTAGATCATCGCGGTCCAGGTGCGCTGGCCACCCTCCGCGACCATGCGCGGCCAATAGCTTTCGGTGTCGTGGAAATAATCGTGATGCGCGCGGAAATGCTGACCGGGGGCGTAGCGTTGGCCCTGCATCGTCTCGCCATGGACGGGATCGATGCCGAGCAGCGCGGCGATCGCCTCGTCGGTCGGGCGCACGTCGGGCGACCAACGATCCATGTCGCAGCTTTCCGAGGTGCGGAACCCCTGGTCGTTGCGGTCCGACAGCAAGGTCGAGGGGCGCCGGCGACTGTCGATCATCGCCACCAGCGAAGCGCTGGTCGCGGCATCGAGGAAGTCGGGCACGCGGTAGATTTGCGCATCGTCGATCGGCAGGCGCTCGGCCTGCGGGTTCGCGTCGAGCCGTGCGGCGACGCTATGGCCGGTCAGGGCGCGGGCCGGGGACGTGGCGGGTGGCCTGGTCGCAGGCCGCGATTTGGAAAAGAGCGCCATGACGGGCTTTTCGCGCCGCCCGGCGCGGAAGGCAAGAGGAAGCAAAAAGGGGTAAAGCCGTGCCCGAACCGCGCGGCCGGGCGCGGGTCGGGTGGCGATCACCAGAACAGGCCGTGGACCGCGTCGACGATCAGGCCGGTGCGCAGATCGACCAGCAGCGCATCGTCATAATAGCGCACCCAGCGATAGGGGCCGTACGCCTCCGGCAGGCGATAGGCGGAGGGATCGGCGATCCAATAGCCCTGGCTCCGGAACGGCGGCGCAAGGCTGAACCCCAGGCCGAAGCGCCGATAGCCCTGCGTCCAGCCCGATGGGCCGTAATAGCGCGGCAGGTGGAAGGCCTGGCGATTGTCGCGGCGGAATGCGTCGAAGTCGAAGCGCCGGTCATTCCGCCATCCGCGATCCCAGGTGCGGGGCCGATAGCTGTCGCGACCGCTGTTCCAGGTGGCTACGCTGCCCCGGTCATCATTCCAACCGCCATTCCAGCTGTCGCCCCAGCCGCGATCATAGGCACGATTACGGTTCCAGTCGTCGCGCGCCTGACGCTGACGACCCCATTGCCGATCCCGCTCCCGGCGATCGCGTTCGAAGCTGCGGCGCTGTTCGTCGCGCCGCCATGCATCGGCCGAGCGATCGGCGTCACGATCGGCCTGGGTACGGTCGCGGCCGGGGACCCGATCGTTCCGGCCGGGCATGGGGGCGGGACTGGGTTCGGGGCGCCAGCCCGCGCCGGGGGACGGCGCGCGATCCGGCCCCCGTTCCGGGCCACGCCGCCAGGCGTCGGCCCGACGATCCGCGTCGCGGTCAGCGTCGGTGCGATCCGGCCGGGGCGCGGGCTGGCGCCCCGAACCCAGTCCCGCCC
>NZ_QLJH01000079.1 GCF_003951315.1 Sphingomonas sp. S-NIH.Pt15_0812 | reverse complement strand
GCTGCGCGTTCACCGTCAGCGTCATCGCACCCGAGGCGAAGGCGTCGCCGCCCGCCTCGCTGCGGTGAGTCCAGCCGGTGGCGTCGGGCTTGGCATTCGGTCCTTCGCCGGGGGGCGCATCGACCTGAGTCCGGTCGGTCGCGATCGTCACGCGGACGATATTGGGCGCATAGGGTTCGATCGACACCAGGCTGCCGTTGCGGTCGAGCGTCGCGATGGGGGCTGCCGCTGCCACCGCCGGCATCGTCGCGACCGCGCATGTCAGTAGCAGGGCTGAGCGAAAGCGGTGTGCCCGCGCATGGTCGTCGCGGCTAAAGCGGAAAAGAGACACGTTATTCCTTTGCAGGCCAGGGCACCTATTCAGGCTGCCGCGATGGTGGAAGAACAGGGTCAGCACGAACGAAGCGGAGCGCTCATCATCGCCGCAGGCGTGATGACCGGCGCTCCCATGACGATATGGGCCATAGAACTTCTTGGTGACGTGGCGGCGGTGTGCGTGCTCGTATCGGTCATCGCCCGACCTCCCTCTTGGCGCCTTGCTGCGCCACTAATATCATACTAATCAGACTAGTAACGTTATCGCAAGTTCCTTTGCATCACTGGGTGCCATCATTTTTAAAAGAGGTAGGCGATGCTTTTCAGACGATTACTGGTATGCATCGTCGCGGCTGTCGGCGCGACATCAGCCGCTACGATCGCCGTTGGTCGCCTGCCACCGATCCCGGAAACGCCCTATGTCTGGCGCAATGTGGCGGTGGGTGCGGGCGGCTATGCGCCGAACATCGTGTTTAGCTTGGTGGAACGCGGCCTTGCCTATCTCCGCACTGATATGGGCGGGGCCTACCGTTGGGACGACACATCGCGGCGCTGGGTTGCGCTGCAGGACGACAATGCCGTCTCCAGCTACATGGGGATCGAGAGCATCGCCGCCGACCCGGTCAACGCGGATGTCGTCTATCTCGCCGCTGGCATGAACGCCGACCAGCCGGCGGCGATCCTGCGCTCGACCGATCGTGGACGGACATGGAGGGTCACACCGGTGCCGTTCGCGATGGGCGGCAACGAGCCGGGGCGCGGTCTTGGCGAGCGGCTCGCGATCGATCCCAATGACCCGCGCCGCCTGTTTTTTGGGTCGCGACACGACGGGTTGTGGCGCAGCGACGATGCAGGCGCGCACTGGGTGAAGGTCTTTGGCTTTCCCGCGCCGGGGCTAGGCAAGCCGGCACCCCGCACCAGCCACGGCGGCGTCTCCTTCGTCGCGATTGATCCGACTAGCGGGCGGCGGGGGGTGCCGTCGCGACGGTTGTGGGCGGGGATGGCAGATCCTGGTGCGACCATGCTCTACCGCTCAGAGGACGGCGGCGCGACCTGGATGGCGGTCCTAACCCCGGCGTTGTTCGCGGCCAAGGGCGTGATTGATCCGCGTGGCGTGCTGTGGGTCGGCTATGCCAGCGGTATCGGACCGAGTAACGCGACAACCGGCGCGGTGTGGCGCTACACCGCAGGCGGCGAGGCGCGCGACGTGACGCCGCCTGCGTGGCGTGCCAGCGGAGCGGAGGGCGGCTTCCTCGGCGTCGCGATCGCCCGCTCCGCGCCCGGTACAGTCGCGGTCTCTACCATCGACCGATACCGCGCCGGAGATTCGTTGTGGATCAGCCGCGACGACGGGGCGCACTGGGACGATGTCGGCGCGCGCAGCCGGCGCGACGTGTCCACGACCCCGTTCCTGCTCCATGAAGGCAAAGGCGCGGATTTCGGACACTGGGTCTCCGGCCTCGGAATTGACCCCTTCGACCCACGGCACATCGCCTACACGACCGGGGCCACCGTCTATGCCACCGGCACGCTAGGGCGCCGCGGACCGGTCGATTGGACACCATGGACGACGGGGATCGAACAGACCGCGATCATCACGCTGGTGTCGCCAACCGGAGGCGCACCGCTGATCTCCGGCTTTGGCGATCTCGCCGGCTTCGTGCATGCCGAACTCGACCGCTCGCCGCCACCCAGCTTCGTTAACCCGTACCTGTCAAACACCAACACGCTGGATTACGCTGGCCAGGCGCCGCACATCGTCGTGCGCAGCGGCAGCCTGTATGCCGATCACCCGCGGGACGCAACGCTGGGGCGATCGCAGGATGGTGGCCGTCACTGGACACCGGTGCGTGTACCGCCGATCGGAAGCCCGCCTGAACGTGATGACCTGATCGGGGAAGCGGCGATCACCGTTTCGGCGGACGGTATGACGATGGTGGTCGCCACACGCCAGCCGCAGGTGACAGGCGACAACGGACAACATTGGGAGGCAGTGCAAGGCTTGCCGGGTCGCACCCGGGCAGTGGCCGACAAGGTCGACCCGCGCCGCTTCTATGCGGTGGATGTAGAGGGCGGACGGTTGCTCCTCTCCCATGACGCGGCAAGAAGCTTTACGCCGGTTCTCGCTCGCGGCTTGCCAACAGACCTGAGGCCGGCCGGCCGAACCGGACGCGAGGCGCAAAGCGCATTGATCGCAACGCCCGGTCACGTCGGTGACCTCTGGTTACAGGCAGGAAAGCGACTGTTCCACAGTCGCGACGGCGGCCAGCATTTCACGGCTACAAGTAAACAACTCATCGTCGAACTCTACGGTGTGGGCCTAGGTTCACTGTTTGCGATTGGGACGCTGGACGGCGTGCGCGGCATCTGGCGCTCGGGTGACGAGGGACAGAAATGGCAGCGGATCGACGACGATTGCCATCGCTGGGGTGGTCGATACCGGGTGATCACAGGTGACCCGCGGCGTCCCGGGCGCGTGTATGTCGGTACGGACGGGCGCGGGCTGTTCTACGGTGATCCGAATACTAGGATCAAACGCTGATCGGCAGCCGTTCTCCTTGTAGGCACTTGCTCCCATGAGCGGCCCCCATCGGGTAGTCCGGGTTGATAGTTAGTGCATTGTGGTTTCCACCGCCATGGTCGGTCGGAGGTGGAGCGAAGCGGAACCGGAGACTGGCCATGGCGGTGTGGCCGCGTCTGGGGCCGGTGGACGGTAGCCCAGACTGCTGTGCGGGCTGACGGTGTTGTAGTGGCGCCGCCATGCCTCGATCAGCACCTTGGCCTCGGCGAGGCTGTAGAAGATCTCACCATTGAGCAGCTCATCGCGCAGCGACCCGTTGAAGCTTTCGTTATAGCCGTTCTCCCATGGCGAACCGGGCGCGATGTACAGCGTCTTCACACCGATCTGTCCGAGCCAGGTCTGGACCGCGGTGGTGATGAACTCGCTGCCGTTATCGGACCTGACATGGGCTGGCGGGCCCCGCTCGATGAACAGTTCTGCGAGTGCCGCCAGCACATCCTCATGGTTGAGCTGGCGCGCGACGACCAGTGCCAGGCATTCCCTGCTGGCCTCATCGATGATGGTCAGTATCCGGAACTTGCGCCCGTCATGCGTCCGCGCTTCGACGAAGTCGTACGCCCACACATGCCCCGGAT
>NZ_QLJH01000078.1 GCF_003951315.1 Sphingomonas sp. S-NIH.Pt15_0812 | reverse complement strand
AGGGTGCCACGGCGAGCACGGCAGGCTTTGCCGTCGGCTATGAGAGCCCATCGCAATTTAGCCGAGAATATAGGCGACTATTCGGCGCGCCTCCGCGTGCGGACGTCGAACGGCTCCACGCTGCGCCGGCAGCGGCCATGGCGCTGTGAAGATGGCTTGGGTCGCGACCGGTGCCGCGAAAATACTGCGATCGGCTGATGCTGGGAGGACGACCCAGGTGCGGCCGTTCGGCCCCTTGATGGCTCTACCCGAAAGCGGTCACCTGTTCATCTGGAATAATGCTTACGTGCCAGATTCAGCCTTGATAGAGGAAGTCACAACGTTGCATCTAAATCAATGGTCAAGATCGCTCAGTAGCGCTCCGAAGCTGCCAGTTCATTATCCCGCCAAGAAACATTAGATCTAGTGCCACAAAGATGATGGCATTTGAGAAAGTCGAAATTTAGAAGATGTACGACACGGTCAATCGTGGACGGTCAGAAATCGAGTGCCACCGCAGCAACTACGCTTCCGCTTCGATGATCCTGGCTGCCACGGCCGCTGTAACGGGCGTCGACCCAAGCCAAAGAAATAGTGGCTGGTCCGGCATGAGTGTCGACGCCTAACAACCAATCTAGTTTCGGGCTGCCGGTTATCGTGTTCATGCCCGTCTCGCGGCCTATATGACCATGCACCACCAGGGGCAGTCCTGGCACCGGCTTCAGGGCGTCGGTAAAAAGGTAAAGACCATCACCTTGGCCCAATTCGGATTGGTGCGGAGCGTAGCTGATGCCCAACTTGATAGTTGCATCGCCGAGGCCTTTGGCAGCGGTGGCGTAGATCTCTGCACTGCTGACCCCGTCCGCACCCGGGTACAGGTACGATATTATGCCAATGTCGACATCAACGCTCGTCACATTCAACCGATATCCGCCGTAAAAATCGAATTCGGTATGAGCGCCCTCATATGCAGAGCTACTCGATCCCCAAATCCCAGTATAGAAACCGGTAGGACTGTTTACCTCGATCGATCCTTGCACGGCCACACGACCTGCCGACTGGGTAATGCCACGAAAACGGTAATCGCTTACCACTGATGCATTCAGACTGACGACTGGCTTGATGCCATCCGTGGCCTTGCCGTCAGGAATGGCATCAGGATCCCGGTTTGGGCGGGGGCCGGACGCTTGTTCGGACGCGGCAGAGACCGGCGTGGTTGTCACAGCGGCTATGATGACAGGTTTGGTGTCAAGCATCAGCTACCTCGATCTGACGGAGAAAGCGGTGGATATCGTCACCAAGGTCGGACAGGGTGCTTGCCATATCGACCACCGCCGCATCCATCTGGTCGGCTGCAGCATGACCAATGGCAATCGCCGAATTGGCGTTGGTGACTGCAGCGGCCGTAGCCCGACTGTCGCTGGCGATTGCTTCAATGCTGCCTCGGATCATCACAACACCCTCGACCTGACGGCGGACGGCTGCTGCGATCACGCTAGAGGCGGCTTCCGTTCTACCAAGGGCTGTCACGATTGTACCGATAGCGGTCGAGGTGAAGACCGTTTGCGCACGCAGCAGATCAAGTTGGTCGGCAATCTGACGGGTTAGCTCAGCGGTATGGTTGGCGAGTGCCTTCACCTCGTTGGCGACAACCGCAAAACCTGCGCCTGCTGGCCCTGAGCGTGCCGCTTCAATGCTGGCATTGAGCGCCAGGAGGTTCGTCTGCTTTGAGACGCGATCGATGGCATCGACCACGGTTTCGATCTCGGCTAATGCCTTGGCCAGGGCAGTAACGCTGACACCCACCTGCTGACCGTCGTGACTCGCATGCTTTACCTCGCTCAGAGCGAAGCCGGTTTGGCGCTGGATGTCTTGTCCTGCTTCAGCGACAACAATCGCCTTTGGCACTAACTCCGTCATATGCTGATCAGTCTGGAATGCCGCAGTGGTGGCGACTGTAACCAGCTCCTCGAGCCCACCAGCCTGATCACGGACACGTCTCGCTGCCGTCTCGAGGACCCGACCTTGATGCTGGATCGTCTTGATAGCTGGTCCGAGCCGATGTTCCAGCTGGGCTCTGGCATCGATTAGAACTGACCTTCGAGCAGCTCTCAGTCGCTTGTTCAGTTCGACATTCTCACGTCGCACTTCCTCGACCGTTGTTTCCAAGCGTACACGTGCAGCGGCGTCAGCATCCACAGCGTCGGCGCGGGCCAGGGTGAGCGCATCCAGTGCATTTCGAGCTTCGTTTGCGTCAGCAGCAGATCTTAGCATCGCCGCGTCAGTCTGTTCTATAGCACGACGACATTGATGCAGGATGCGCACGCCGATCAGCCCCAGCACCAGCATAATGGACAGCAAGATCGGCAGACCTATGTCACGCAGTGACGTGCCGGGAAGCTGAGGCGTCCAGACCAAATCGCCAATGCGCGCTCCGTCGTAGCCTCTGAGTTCTACCCTGCCCAAGCTGCTCTCCGCAGATGCGCGGGACGGGACAAAGCGCATGTTGGCGAGGCGGCGGTCGGCACCAAGCTTATAGATCTGATCCGGCGTCAACACGTCGATGAACAGAAGGTATGAAGCGGGACCAGCAGGAAGCTTCACCTTACCTGGATCGGGAATGATCGCGGCAATGCTGAAGACGGCAGGTTGGCCACCAATACGGATCAGCCCTCGGCGTCGATGATCCTCGCCCGTCGGCTTCGCCCTCAGTTCCACAATAGCCTTCCTCAGGGCAGGACCCATCAGGGCGAAAGGGTCGAGCCTGGCTTGGTGGTTACCGTCGCTGGCGTAGATCGTCCGGTCATGGGCATCGATGACGAAGCTGTGTTCGTAGCCTTGGGTGTGAAACAGATAGGGCCCGATGTTATTATCAGCCCAATCACCATCCATCGACAGCACAAGCTTGGCGACGGCATCATCCCACGTCGCATAGTCGCTCTGATTGCGCACCATGAAGTCGAGCCGATTGGAGATGACCAGCTGTGCCAGTTCAGCTTCGCGAACAGCCTCTTGCGCATCTGATTGAACCGTCAACCAGACTAACAACGTGACCATGATGATGCCCGCGGCCATCATCGCCAATGATAAGGGATACACAAAATGGCGTCGGTAGTTCGGCATTGAGACATGCGTCTCTGTTTCTCGCCTGACGCTTTGAGCCAATCGCATCATTCTGGTTTAGATTGCGGTCGTTAATGCATGACTAACGATGGCAAACGGCAAGATGGTATCGGACACGCGATTTATGAATTTTTTATGCCGCGCTACCTTGTCGAGACGGAGCACAGATATCAAACGGCTAATTACGCCATCTGGAAGAATGCGACGCCCTCTGTAGCCCGCCCCTGCCTACCTCCTCAATAAAAAACAGCTCTGAGTAACGTTTCATTATAAGTAAAACTCAAGAGGACGGCGCTTCTGGATGGTTTCAATAGTGGACACTCGCTAGCCCTTTCCGCTCTACCAACTTCTGCCGTTTGTTTAGTTTGGGCTGACAATAGGTATGAGCCATCTAGCACCTGAGCCGACGGTGGGTGTCGGCGTTTGCGGAATGACCGTTTTCAGCCGAGTGAATGGTTTATGCCGACGAACGCGGCCGAGCGGCTTATC
>NZ_QLJH01000077.1 GCF_003951315.1 Sphingomonas sp. S-NIH.Pt15_0812 | reverse complement strand
GCGGGACATTCCCTGCGAAATCGCACCAACCACCCGCTCGCGCAGGTCCATCGACAATGGCTTGCCCATCTGACCGGCCTCCCGTCACCGGTGACGATCATGAATCAGACTTCATGCCGCTTGGGAATCCCTACTCGATTCAAGACGCTCGGAATTTGCTCTAGCCCGGCGTTTCCAAACTATCAGCGTTCTGGGGGCTGGTAACGACGTTCCGGCGCGCGCTGATGTGGGATTCGCGACTTCCGCTTTGAAAATGAATGAACGTCGTAAATCAGGAAGCGTTGAAGATGGCTCGAATGACCGTTTGTGGGTCGATCAGGACATGGGGTGGCTGCAGAAAAGTTCTTGAGGAGCTGGTATAAGGCGAACTAGCGTGTCGAAACCTCATTATCTGGCTTCACCAGTGTCGCCACCTACTGCTTGCCTGATCGTCTCGCCAAGCATTCGGAACTCGCTCGTACGTGGATGGCCGCGACGCCACACTACGGCGATCTGCCGCTCCGCGCGGACAGTCTGCAGCGGATGCGCCTCGACCCGGGTCCCCCCGAGGATGCCGGCATCAATCGCCATCTGCGGAATCAGGGTGTAGCCAAGTCCTGCGTCGACAAGTTGGACGAGCGTATGCAGCGTGGATGCCACCAGCAGCCTTTCGGTCTCCGTGGCAGTACGGTGGCAAGCCGCGAGGGCATGCTCTTTGAGGCAGTGCCCGTCCTCTAGCAGGAGCAAGCGCTGGTCTTCCGCCTCACATAGCGGGGATGCGGACTGGTCCTGTCCCTTGACGGTGACGAGGATCAGGCGATCGACCGCGACGTCAACCTTCTCGATATCGCCGCACTCCACCGGCAGAGCCAATAGTACGCAATCGATCTCGCCACGTCCGGTCGCGTCGCACGCGACGCTGGTCAGCATCTCACGTACGTACAGCTTCAGCCGCGGCCAGTCCCGGGCGAGCATCGGCAGTATGCTGGATAGCACAAACGGTGCGATCGTTGGGATCGCCGCGAGCCGCAGCGGCCCCACGAGCGGCTCGTGGGACCGTTGTGCGACGACTTGGAGGTCCTCGGCGGCTTGTACCATCCGTCGGGCGCGGGACACGATCTCCTCTCCCAGCGGGGTGAAGCGCACATGGCGTTTTGAGCGCTCGACCAAGCTCGCCTCCAGCACCCGTTCGAGCTCAGCGATGCCCACCGAAAAGGCTGACTGCGAGACAAACAGGGCGGCAGCCGCACGCCCGAAATTGCCATGCTCATGAAGCGCGAGGAGATATGATAACTGTCTGAGCGAGGGGATAGGCTTCATCGGTTCAGGTGATAGCAAAAATCGTTTCAATTCATTGGATAAATTTATCGGCCCCACTAGGGTGCCCCGATAGCATAAGTGGAGTGAGAAGATGGCTGACGAAGATCCCAGCGAGCGCTGCCCGATGAGCAGGAATGGCGGCGGCGCAGGCACGGTCCGTTCGCTCCTCGGTCGTACCAACAAGGATTGGTGGCCCGACGTTCTGCCGGTCGAGATCCTGCATCAGCATGGCGTGTCGCCGAACCCCATGGGCGAGGATTACGATTATGCCGAAGCGTTCCGGACGCTCGACTACGCCGCGCTGAAAGCTGATCTCACGGCGTTGATGACCGATAGCAAGCCATGGTGGCCCGCCGATTATGGGCACTACGGTCCCTTCATGATCCGCATGGCCTGGCATGCTGCGGGCACTTACCGGGTTACCGACGGACGTGGTGGTTCGTCCTCGGGCCAGCAGCGGTTCGAACCGCTCAACAGCTGGCCGGACAACGGTAACCTCGACAAGGCACGGCGCCTGCTGTGGCCGCTCAAGCAGAAGTACGGGAAGCACATCAGCTGGGCGGATCTGTTCATCCTGGCCGGCAACGTCGCCATCGAGAGCATGGGCGGCCCGACCTTCGGCTTCGCTGGCGGCCGTAAGGACGTTTATCAGTCGGAAGGCGACACCTATTGGGGCGCCGAGGAGCAATGGATCGGGCATGCGGAGCACAAGAGCCGCATTCGCCCCGACGAGGAACTCGATCTGGAAGGTCCGCTCGCCGCGGATTCGATGGGCCTGATCTACGTGAACCCCGAAGGACCGGGCGGCAATCCCGATCCGCTCGGCTCGGCGCGCGACATGCGGGCGACGTTCTCGCGGATGGCGATGAACTCGGAGGAGACCGTCGCGCTCACCGCCGGTGGCCACGCGTTCGGCAAGACCCACGGGGCAAAGCCTGCGGAGAACTTCGGCAAGGAACCCGCCTCGGAAGCCGTGCACATGCAGGGTCTCGGCTGGCTCACGGACAGCGAGGAGATCGGTAAGGGCCATATCACCACGTCGGGGATCGAGGGTTCGTGGTCGAACAATCCGACGAAGTGGACCGGCGACTATTTCCGCCTGTTGTTCAAGTACGAGTATGAGCTGACGTCCAGCCCGGCTGGTGCGAAGCAGTGGACGCCGATCAATCCCGAGTGGGAGGACATGGCACCCGACGCACGCAATCCCAACAAGCGCGTGCCGACGATCATGACGACCGCCGACATGGCGCTGAAGCTGGATCCCGAATTCCGCGCGATCTCCGAACGCTTCCGCGACGATCAGGCGGCGCTCGACGACGCCTTCGCAC
The DNA here is from genome assembly GCF_003951315.1 of Sphingomonas sp. S-NIH.Pt15_0812. GTDB lineage: Bacteria > Pseudomonadota > Alphaproteobacteria > Sphingomonadales > Sphingomonadaceae > Sphingomonas. The sequence continues at coordinate 1,371 of NZ_QLJH01000077.1, read as the reverse complement.
GCGCCTGGTTCAAGCTGACCCATCGCGACATGGGGCCGAAGGTCCGCTATCTCGGGCCGGAAGTGCCGGAGGAGACGCTCATCTGGCAGGATCCGGTGCCCGAGGGTACGGCGCCGAGCGATGCCGAAGTAGCGGCGTTCGCAGACAGCGTACTGCGCTCCGGCCTCAGCATCGGTCAGCTCGTCAAGACCGCCTGGGCCTCCGCCTCGACCTACCGCAAGTCCGACCATCGCGGCGGAGCCAACGGTGCGCGTATCGCATTGGAGCCTCAGAAGAACTGGGCGATCAATGAACCCGTGGAACTGGAAACGGTGCTCGCCAAGCTCAACGAGCTTCGCGGAAGCATGTCGCTTGCTGACGCGATTGTCCTTGCAGGCTCGGTGGCGATCGAGAAGGCGGCGAAAGATGCCGGTTTCGAGGTCAAGGTACCGTTTACCGGTGGGCGCGGTGACGCGACGCAGGAGTGGACCGATGTCGAGAGCTTCGCATGGATGGAGCCGCAGGCCGATGGCTTCCGCAACTACCTGCGGACGCGGCAGACGGTGAAGACCGAGGAGTTGCTGCTCGACAAGGCGTCGCTGCTTGGTCTGTCGGCTCCGGAGATGACGGTGCTGCTGGGTGGGCTCCGCGTGCTGGGTGCCAATCACGGCGACAAGCCCGAGGGAGTTCTGACCGACCGCAAGGGTCAGCTGACCAACGACTTCTTCGTCAACCTCCTCGACAACGAGACCTTCTGGGAGCTCGTCGATCCGTCAAGCGACGAGGAGTTCATCGGCCATGATCGCGGCGGAAAGGGCGAGAAGTGGCGCGCTACCCGTACGGACCTAGTGTTCGGCTCTAACTCACAGTTGCGCGCGACGGCGGAAGTCTATGCCGAGAATGGCAATGAGGAGAAGTTCGTCAAGGACTTCGTCAAGGCCTGGGTCAAGGTCATGGATGCCGACCGTTTCGACGTGACCGACAAGCCGGTGACCTCTAACATCGCAACCTGACGAAGGTTCGCTTTCGAAAAGGAAGGCGGTCGCGAGAGCGATCGCCTTCCTTTTTAGAACGTCGAGCGCATCGCCTACAGGTCCGCTGATCCTTGGAACGGAAGGATTGCGAAGGACATCCGTCTTAGATGCGAGATCATATGTCCACCGGCGTTATCAGGGCGGACATCGCTGGCTCCCAGACTCGCACCAGTCTTGCTGATAGCAGTGTCGGCTTCGTGCTTTATCTGACAAAAAAGCCATGATCCGGTCGTAAGCGTGGTCGGAAGGCCGCCTTGCGGTAGCGCCGGTAGCGGGGATGCTTTCCGCCTTTGATGAGGGCGCGGGCGGTGCGGGAAATTATTGGTTCTACGACCAGTCATACGAGTACTCGTATGAC
>NZ_QLJH01000076.1 GCF_003951315.1 Sphingomonas sp. S-NIH.Pt15_0812 | reverse complement strand
CAGAGCGATCCCATGAAGCAACATGGCGCCGTGTCGGATCGCTCCTCAATGCCTTCTCACCAGACGAGTGCCGCAACTATCTGCGCAACTCCGGATATGCGTCAGCCTGATGTCATCATGGTCTAGGAGTGGATCCATGCAGCAGGATGTCGTGACCGTCGGTGTCGATCTGGCGAAGAACGTGTTTCAGGTCCATGCGGTTGGTGCTGATGGAAAGGTGGTAGTGCAGCGGCAGCCCTGTCAGAAACACGATCTTGCGGTCGAACATCATAGTTTCGCTTTCCTGCTGCGCATTAAATGGTACGATAACGTACTATTATTTGGCAGGGCCGTTCGCAATGGGTTTAAGGGTGCCGCAGAAATGCAGAAGGTGGGTTGACTGCGACGTGCGTCGAATCACGCGATCTGCTTGCGGCCGGCTATCCCAATTTTGAAGCGGTCCGGCTGAGTGTCGCCGCCGACGTCAACACGACCTATCTCGAGGCAAAGGGGTATGCTGCTGAATGCGAAAACGCCGAAGAAATGCTGTGGATTTTGAGGACGCTAGGTGTTCAGTCCCGGCATCTGGTGGATCGGGTTGACGATGAACCGGTCTGGCTCTGACGTCCAGATCTTGGCGATGTATTCGTAGGGTGTGAGCCGGCTAAGCGTCTTGAGCCGGCGGGCGAAATTGTAGGCGGCCATGAAGTCGGCGAGGTGCGTGCGCAGCTGGTCATGGCTTTCGTAGTGGAAGCGTTTGACGGTCGCCTCCTTGATGGTGCGGTTCATCCGCTTGACCCCGGCCTCCGCCGGGGCAGGCTCTGCCCGTTGGTCCATGGATGGTTAGGCTTCGTGAGCCGATGCTCGATGTCGTTGGCCTAGCAGATCATGTCGAAGCGCATCTGACGCGACCAGGCGGTGTTGCGGTTGCGGGGCTGCTCGGCGAACTGGATGCCGTTGTCGGTCAGGATGGTGTGGATGCGATACGGTACGGCTTTCAGCAGATGTTCGAGAAACTCCCATGCTGTTCGGCGATCAGCCTTGTCGACCAACTGCGTGACGGCGAACTTGCTGGTGCGGTCGATACCGACGAACAGGTAGAGCTTGCCTTCGGCAGTTTGCACCTCAGCGATATCGATGTGGAAGAAGCCGATCGGGTAGCGCTTGAAGCGTTGCCGCTTCGGTTTGTCGCCCTCGATATCCGGCAGGCGGGAGATGCCGTGCCGCTGGAGGCAACGATGCAACGCTGACCGCGTCAGGTGCGGTATCGACGGCTGCAACGCATGGAGACAGTCGTCGAGCGGCAACAGCGTGTGGCGCCGGAACGCCACAACCATCGCCTCTTCGGCCTCGGACAGAGTGGTGGAATGAGGGGCCTTCGGCCCGGTCTTTAGATCCTCGACCGTGGCCCGCTTCCGCCATTTGGCCACGGTCTTGGGATTGATCCCCAACTCACGGCTCAACGTGGCGAGCGAAGCTTGCGATCGCTGTATTGCTGCTCGGACGGCGTGCGTGGTCGTGGCGAGTGATCGCATGCGATCACTCATGACGTACCTGTCCCATACGGCCTCCTTCCATTCCAACGAAAGGATCGCACCATCAAACCGTGGGATCAAACACCTAGCCACGAACATTGGTCGCGGTGATGGCAACGTCCGCCTCCGTCAGAGCGGCATCGGTGGTGTAGATTTCTGCACCGAGTTCGATCGCCAAGGCGAGACATGCCCGATCTCCCAGCGATAGGCCGAGTGGCCGGGTGGCGGGACGCAGGTCACCGATCAGCATCGCCTGACTCTGTGTCAAAGGTCGGATGTCGAGATGCAGCCCGCCCAAGGCTTCTTTAACCTCGTCGAGGGAGAGGCCTCGCTCGCGGAGTTTGGACACGACCTCTGCCAGGTTCGTTGCACCGATCAAGGAACGGGCCAAAACTCCTGCGACCCGATCGGCTCCAGGCTCATCATTGAGCAGACAGAGAAGCGCGGACGCATCAAGTACGATCTTGTTACTCATGCTCCGCCTCGGCGCGGCGGTCCTGGATCAGCTCATCAGACAGGTTTGATCCCTCCGGGATATGCCGACGGAGGATAGCCCGCGCCCGCTCAAGGGCTTTGGATAGGGACCGTACTCGCAGCTCGCCATTATCGATATCAACCATGACGGTATCGCCTGCGGCTATACCCAGCTCACGACGCATGACTGCGGGTATGACCAGCTTACCCCCTTCCACAATCTTTACGCGTTGCGCTTCCATCTACCCGTTCCTTTCTTAGTACCAAGAACATAAAACATGTACCATTCTTTGTGTGTGCCATCATCCTCAGACTGATAGTGCAGGGAGATTTCGATGCCCTTATTCCACACCTGCCATTCATAAAGCGTTCCGTGGCTCATTAGAGCTGGCCCGGTCAGCTAGGCTACGCAGCGCCGCTATACCAACTTAGTAGGTGTGGTCAGGTTACGGGGCTACAATGGGTATACCCGAAAGAGCCGAGGCATGACGAACCAGGAGAACAGCAGCGGAGTTCAGGCGGCGCGGGTCTATCTTCGCGTCAGCACCGACGAACAGGACCTTGTGCGCCAGGAGTCGATCGTGGCCGGCGCGCGGGCGGCGGGCTTCTATGTGGCGGCGGTCTACCGGGAGAAGGCGTCGGGGGCTCGGCCCGACCGGCCCGAATTGCTGCGCATGGTCGCGGACCTGCAACCGGGCGAGGTCGTGATCGGGGAGAAGATCGATCGGATTAGCCGTTGCGGGTCGCCTTGCAGACCACACGCGACGATTATGAAACCCGCCGCGAACGGCAGCGCGAGTGGATCGAGATCGCCAAGCGGGCCGGGCGCTATACCGGTCGCAAGCCCGACTTGGCGCATCATCGGCCTGCGCGAGGCGGGGATGAGCATCGCCCGAACGGCGGAGCTGGCCGGATGCAGCATCGCTCAGGTGAAACGGGTGACGGCTCTGCACCGTGCCAAGCTGGTAGCGCAATCGGACAATCAAACCTCGGCGCAGGTCAAAGCTGCGGCGAAAAACATACCATGATGGAATGGTATCTTGGAAATATTATTCCAAGATCTGGAAGGTCCTGCGATTTCGACAAGGGTTCACCGATCGCTTCATAAAGGTTGTGAGCTGAATGGCTCGCCGTTCCGGTTCGGCGCTCCGATATTATCCCATGACCGGCATACCGCATGTCTCAGGCCATATCGATGTTGGCGGGTGTCGGGGGTCGCCAAGCCTTATCGACGGTATCGAGGGCATTCAGCAGATCATCGGTAAAACGGTCGTTTGTCATCGGCATTGTCGTCTGCAGCGCTGGGCTGGAAAGCAAGGCTGCGTGGCCGGGTTGATCGGCACTACGTCTCGCGAGGCATCGGTGGACCCGCCCATCGACGAACCGACGAACCGGAGGCGTCCTGCTAATCTGCTGCTAACCAAATCGATATAATCGTTTCGGGTGTTTAGCTCTCTCTATACTCGCATCGGCATCCTCGCGCTCGTCGTCATCGTCGCGCTCGCGTCGTTGGCGTGGCTGTTGTCCGATGCGGCGCATCAGACCGGCAGGAGCTTCCGCTGGGTAACCCACTCGGCAACGATCATCCAGACGATGGATGAAGCGATGGGCGATCTACGAGAGGCGGAGTCGGGACAGCGAGGTTTCATCCTGACCCATGACCCTGCCTATGCCCGGACGTTCAATGAATGCATCAAGCACGCAGGCGTCAATACGGGCCGGGTCATAGCTCTGACGACGGACAATCCGGTCCAGCATACCCGTGCGCGCGAGATCGCCCGGTTGATGGCGGAACGATCCATGGCGCTCCGTCATTCGCTCGATCTGGGTAGGGCAGGGGATTTCGCCGGCGCGCGCGCCTTTGTGACAAGCGGGGTCGGCCGCGAACTGATGGATGCAATCACCGTCCGCACGCAAGGCTTCCTCGATGAGGAGCGGGCGTTGCAGACGGTGCGGGTCGGGGCGGCGGAACATCGGCTGGCACGCAGCAGGCGGCTGGCGCTGGCGGGCGCATCCATTGTCGCGATCCTCCTCCTGTTGGCCTGCGCTTTGCTGATTCGCGGCATCCGGCGACCGCTGGCCGCGATG
>NZ_QLJH01000075.1 GCF_003951315.1 Sphingomonas sp. S-NIH.Pt15_0812 | reverse complement strand
AGTTTGGGCTGACAATAGGTATGAGCCATCTAGCACCTGAGCCGACGGTGGGTGTCGGCGTTTGCGGAATGACCGTTTTCAGCCGAGTGAATGGTTTATGCCGACGAACGCGGCCGAGCGGCTTATCACCGCCCTTAGCGACGTTTACAGCCGGGCACTCAAACCCAGGCGAACGCGCCGATCGGCAGGAATGGGCGAGGAGTAGACGCCGCGAGCCTTGGTCAGGTTCTCGCTCGCTACGTAAATCTCCGCCCCTCTGCCCAGCGCGCGTGTCAGCTTTGCATCGACGCTGACCGACGTTGGCACCTTGACTGAGATGAGGTTGGTGTCGGGAAGGAAGCTGCTCTGCCGGCTGGACGTTGCCAGATGAGCCACCACCGCTGCGGACCAGACGTCATCGGCATAATCGCCGGTTATGTTGGCGCGGTGGCGAGGCGTCGCCGCCTTGGGGAACAGAGCATAATAAGCAGCGTCCCGGTTAGCCGGAATGGTCTCGTCGATCCGGGCGAGGCTGTAATTAGCCGACCACCCAATTTTGGACTGGATGCGCCCGCTTGCAGACAGCTCGACGCCATGGCTGGTATAAGAACCGACATTGGCGAAGCGAGCGGCGGCGATCGGTTCAGGTGTGAAGACCAGTGTCACGTCGACCGCGCCGCCAGGTGAAGCGATCAGCCGATCGACTTGCGTGTAGAAAAGGGTGGCGTCCAGGCGCAGTCCCGAGGCGAAGCTGTGCGAATAGCCCGCCTCCACGCTGTCGACTACTACGGGCAGCAGGCGGGGATCGCCGACGAGATAGACCGGCACCGGCACGTCGGGTGCGGGGATGGCGACGTGCAGGCCGAGGTCAATCAGCGACGGGAGCTGCAGCCCGCGCCCGCCATTGAGACGCAAGCGGCCCTCCTCGCCGACCTGTATCGAACTTGCGACGTTGAAGCTGACCGGCGTGATAGTACGATTATACGCCGAGGCAGGATCAATCTGCGGCATGAGGATCGCCCCGCCCTGCTCCAACCACAATCGGTCGACCCGCGCCGCACCCGTCACCGTGATCCGGTCGGTTGGATGCAGGTCGACCATCCCGCTGAGTGCCGCGACCTTGTACCCAATCCGCGTCGAATACAGTCGCTCAGACGACAGTTGGTTGTCGCGGTATTCCAGGCCAACGCGAGCACTGCCGATTGCGCCCAGCCGTACCAAGGCGGAGCCCGTGGTGACGGAAATTCGGTTCTTTGCGCGCAGGTCCGCGACGGCGCTGTACGGATCTGTCACCGGGGTCGTGACCCCATAATCAGCTTGCAGCCAGTTCGTGTAGCTGCGCGCATTCAGGCTCCCCCATGGCGTATCATGGTTGACCAGCACGCCCAGGGTCTGGTTGCGGAACCGCTGCTCGGTCAGGATCTGGCTGGGCAAGAATTCTAGCTGGCGGTTGCCGCTGAGGCCGCCATTCAGCTCGATCGAGGTCCCGGTGCCGGCTTGCATGAACACTGTCGCGCTGAGTTGATCGGCTCCAACGCCGCGCGTCACGGGCGGCTGGTATAGTCGCGCCGGAATTCGGCGTTCATCCTCTTCCTGATGGCCTGCCGACACCCGCAACCCGATCCTGGACGTAAGCGGCAGCACGGCGGTCGCGCTGAGCCGCGCATAGCCGTGCGTCCCCCCCTCCAGGCGCGCGGTAAAGCGCGCGTCGGCGCTCAAGCGTTTGGTTACGATATTGACGACGCCGCTCGCGGCGTTGAACCCGAACAAGGCGCTTGCTGGCCCGCGCACCAGCTCGATCTGCTGAATCTCATCGAGCTGGACGCCCAGGAGGTTCCAGTTTGTCATGCCATAATGGTCAAGGTACACTTGCCGCCCGTCGACCAGCACCAGCAAGCGGGCATTATAGGTCTGCACACCACCCCGGATCGACACATCGCTTTGACCAGCGGTCCACCGGTTTACGTCGACGCCAACCTGCGCCTTGAGCAGATCGGGGACGTTCCTGGCAGGCGAGCGGGCGATCTCGTCGCTGGTGATAATGGTGACCGAGGCGGGTGCTTCCGAGGCACGCTGCGGCTTGCCCGTCACGCTGGTGGTGATGGGCTCACCAAATGCCTCGCTCAAAGAGGCATAGTCGACAATCTGCGCCTTGAGGCTGGCGGCGGGCATGACCACGGCAAGCGTGTAGGCAATCGAGATATAAAGCGCGCGCACGGATCAGACTTCCTTGACGAGCATGAGGAATGCCGAGCCGAAGCGGATGCGACTGCGTCGCGCGGCCTCCTTGCTGACTACGATCTGCGTTTTAGCGCCTTCGGTGATCCCTACCACGCAGCGTCCCGCGACGACGCAGCCAGTATCCGACGTTATCGTCAGAATGGCCTGCTCACTGGCCGTTTCGGCAAGATCGTTCTGGTAGCTACGTAAACCTGAGGTGACAAAGGCCGCTCGCGTTCCTGACATTTGTGCAAGGTTGGACACTGCAACACGGCGAGTGCGGATCAGGGCACGACCGCTAACCGCGCTTCTTGCAAGCGACCGCTCCATCGCCGAAGCCTCGGCCTCCGATTCGTTGTTCCCAGGCTGATAAACGATGGCAACCGGGACAACCCCTGAGGGCGGCGGCTGTACGAACGAAAGGACGCGCGCAGCAACGGGCACGTTTAGAACCGCGGATGGAGCCGACGAAGCAGGCCATAACAGTGTGGAAAAGCAGGCGCCGGTGATCAGAGATATTTGCTTCACGACGTTCCCATCAGTTCCAAGCTCGTCACGCAGTGCTCGAGCCTCCCCCGCCTAGACATCAATGATGAACAAACACCTGAGATCGGGATCCTACGCGGCCGCGCGAGGCTGCAAATCGATAAGAGAAAGGGTATGATCGACGCAGGCAGGCTTGCCGAACAGCCAGCCTTGTCCCTGCGTGCAGCCCTTGCGCGAAAGCATCTCAGCTGCGGCTGCGTCCTCGATTCCCTCAGCAGTAATCTTCATGTCGAAGCTGAATGCCAGTCCGAGGATGGCATCGACAAGCTTCTCGCTTTCTACGCTTGTTGCAAGTGACTTAACGAAGATCTGATCGATCTTGATCTTATCGAACTTCAGCCGGCGTAGGTTGGAAAGGCTTGAATAGCCGGTGCCGAAATCATCGAGCGCGATTGACACACCACTCGCGCGAAAGGTTTGCAATACGCGTTCCGCCGTTGCAACGTCGTCCATCACCGCATCCTCGGTGATCTCGATCTCTATGCGGCTCGGCCGGACGCCGGCCACCTTGATGATTTCGATTAGCGTCTCAGCAAGACGAGGTTCCTCCAGCTGGGTCGGCGATATGTTGATCGCCAGTCGCAGATGTTCCGGCATCATCAAGGCGTCTGAACATGCCTGACGAAGTAGCGCTTGGGTCATGTCAGTAATCTGCCCGCTCCTCTCAGCGATGCGGAGGAAGCGATCCGGCGTCAGCAATCCCAGCCGTGGGTGCTGCCACCGTGCGAGCACTTCGAAGCCGCAGAGCGCTTGATCAGCCAGTCGGACGATCGGCTGATAATAGGGACGCAACTCGCCGTTCGATATCCCGACGCGCAGCTCGTCCTCCAGCCGCCGCTGTTCGAGCCGCTGCTGCTCCATCCACGGCGCGAACAGGCATACGCCGCGGCCAGGATTGCGCTTGGCTTCGTACATCGCAATATCAGCGGCGTGCAGCAACTCGCTCGGCTTCGTCCCATCGGCTGGGAAGCACGAAACGCCGACGCTGGCACCAACGCTGATCCTGTTCGCACGCCAGGATAAAGGCTGACACAGCGCCTGCCGCGCACGCTCGAGCGATGCCGGGGAGATTGATTCACCTTGACCGAGGTCGCCAGGGAGCAGAACCGCAAACTCATCGCCCCCTAGCCGCGCGATGATACCACCCGGTTCGAAGCTGGTCCGTAAGCGCTGTCCGACGGTAGTGAGAACCGCATCGCCGGCTGCATGGCCGTAGGTGTCGTTGACGCCCTTGAAACCATTGAGATCGATCAGCACGATCGTGAGGCAGGCCCTTTCTGCGCCGCCCGCTTCGATCAATGTTTGCAACTCTTCGCCAAACACGCGGCGATTGAACAGCCCGGTCAGCGGATCGGTACGCGCGAGCTGCAACGCCTCTTGCTCGGCCTGATCCCTCCGCCTGATCTCCGACCGGAGCTGCTTGCCGCGCTCGGCTGCGAGCGCCAGCCAGATGTAGGACAGCCCCGCCACGA
>NZ_QLJH01000074.1 GCF_003951315.1 Sphingomonas sp. S-NIH.Pt15_0812 | reverse complement strand
AGCTGTAGAACAGCGCCTCCTGCGCCACCGTCCGCTCGCCCATCATCGGCCCGTCTCCGCTCGCCTCAAGGCAATTGAATCAGACCACCGACACTACTGCAAGCCAGCCTTTTTCAACACAATCGGGTCGTCGCTGTCTCAAACTAGCGAACAAGACCGACCCATCGTTTGCGGTTTTAGCAGATCGACACGGCATCCCGGAGCCAACCGTTGAACTACTCGCAGCCGTCCCGTTTCTCCATCTCCGACGGGCCGTTTCGAGAAAATGCAATTGGGAACAGGTTTTGGGAAAGCGACTGGATCGGGAGACGTCTGGAGCCTGAGCTCGCCGATGCTGTCCCTATGAACCTTCGTTTGTGGGAATCGGGGATGCCATGTAGACACTCTCGGCTGTTCCCGCTCGTTCAGCAACCTTGCCGAGCGGGCTAGCGGCGATGCACTGACGGCCTTCATCTTTCGCCTGAGACCGCACTATGAGACTGATAGTCCAACTTTGTATCATCGTTTCGGGGTTGATCGGCGCTGCCGTACCCGCGTGCGCAGCGAATGTTGCCGGTATATGGGCGCTCCGCGCACAAGGCTCTACGCTAATGCTTTTTGAAGTGTCGCGCGGCCGGGAGGGTTGGACCGGATCGTGGACGCAGCCAAGCAGGTACGACACCAACGGTGAGTATTTCAACGACATCAGAGTTGAGACAACCGTTCGACGTTCTCGCGAAGCGCGTAACATTGAAGATGGCGTCGAGCTTGTTTTCGATAATCCCTGGCCTGGCGGCGCACCGGATCATATTGCCATTCATGTGGATGACGCGGGCCACGCCTGCATGCAGTGGGCAGCCTTCAATTCGACCAGGTATAAATTGACGCGGATGGCGTCACGGACCGGGTTGGGTCCGTGGCGGGTTGATCGAGGGTATGTTCCTGACATGGTCCGATCAACCAACGACACTATGACAGCCATCTTCAAAGCCGACCAAGCCGATCGCCTCGATCCGGCACACATCGACTGGAAAGTGGTCTCCCCTGCCGATCGCACCCGGCGAGAACAGACGCAAACATTGCTAGATAATGGGCGATTGTCGAGCGGTGAAGACTTCTATCATGCAGCGTTTGTTTTTCAGCATGGTGATAAGCCCGACGATTTTATGAGGGCACACGCACTGGCGATGATCGCCATTGCTCGCGGACGCCCAGACGCGACGTGGATCGGGGCAGCAACCCTCGATCGTTATCTTCAGTCCAGCGGCCGTCCGCAAATCTACGGAACGCAGTTTACTCGGCCAGCCACAGAATTTACGCAGGAGCCGTATCAACGCGGCCTACTGTCTGATGCCATTCGCAAAGCCAGCAATGTTCCACCTTTAGCTGCACAGGAAACGCAGCGCGCGGCATGGGATCGTAGGATGCCGGTTAAAAAGGCGCCCTAGTTGTTGCCGGCTGTCTCGAAGCGTCGCGAACGTCGCCATTACCGAACACCCATTCGGCAAACAGCGGGCGCAAGTCCCGGCCGCTCGACGCCTCCATCGCCCGCTGCAGATCGATGCTCGTAACCGTCCCGCCCGCATGGTCACGGGTGTAGCGACGCAGGCCAGACCAGAACCCGGCATCGCCGAGCGTAACCCGCAGCTGCGCCATGAACAGCGCGCCCTTGCTGTACTGGATCGCGCGCCGGACGCCCAATGTCGGGTAGCTGCCATCCCAGGCCAGCGGCTTGTCGAAGCCCATCGCCTGCGCCTTTTCGAGCCGGCTCCTGGCGACATCGAGTTCGGCGTCGTAGGCGACGCGGCCGTAGCGGTGCTCCTTCCACGCGGCCGTCATGAAGGTCGTGATACCCTCGTTCAGCCAGAAATCCTTGAGCGTCTTGCACGTGACGAGATTGCCCCACCATTGATGGGTAAGTTCGTGCACAATGGCCCAATCCTTCGAAGGATCATCTGGTTTCGCCGGCAACGCATCGGTGCCGAGGACGGAGTATGTCGCCGCCTCCTGCGCCTCATCGCCTTCAACCAGAAGCTGGCTGTAGTCGGCGACGGGAAGCGGCACGCCGGCCTTGGTGGAGAGAAAGGCGACCATCTCCCTTGTCACGGCAAAGCGTCGTTTCAGCTCGCTGGCGTCAATGATGTCGCTCAAATAGGTGAGCCTTTTCGATCCGACCCGTTCGCTGACCCGTGCGAACCGACCCACCGCGAAGCCATAAAGATAGGCCGAGTAGGGTCGGGGAGCTTTCCAGCGATGGATCTTACTGCCGTCCGGTCCCGGTCGCGGCGCTAACATGCTGCCAACAGACAGGCTGGTCATCCCGCGCGGGACACGCAGATCAAGCGAGAAGGCCGCCTTCTCGCCGAACTTGTTCTGGGAACAGACCATCCAGTCGCACGCGAAATAGCTGGTGTAGAGCGTTGTCGCCGAGCCCGCGAACCCACGTGCGGGGCGGCCATGATAGGATAATTCGAGCTTCACGGTGAGTCCGCGCCGAAGCGGCCGGGGCAGGTCGAAGCCCAGCACATCGCCTTCCACGGTGTGGGCGAGCGCCACGCCATCGAGAGTTGCGCTGTCGATGGAAAGAGCATTGGCGGTAAAGTTCAGGCGCCGGACGCCATCCACCGTTGCGAGCAGCGTGATCGCCTCACGCCCTGCGACCGTCCTGTTCTGGATGTCAGGGGTAAGCGCGAGCCTGTAGCTCGCCACTTCAAATCCATCGCCAGGTCTGTTGGCGGCGAGCGCAGGGCTGCACAGCAACCCCAGAGTCATTCCGGCCAGCGATGGCACCAAATTTCTGCGGATCACTGACGCCCCTTCCTCTGGCTCGGCCATTGAGCCAACCTATGGCTTCTATTGATGAGGGCCAACACTGAGGACCGGTCGCGCCGTCCGTCCTGCAAGGGATCAGGAAGCGGGAATGCCAACGCCCTCTCGAAACCCGCTAGTGGCGATGATGTGAGACGCAAGATGGCAGCATGAGGGCCGCTTGACTCTTAAGTCTACATATGGCGCATTACACGGATGATCCGGAAACGTCGCCCTTCCAAACAGATGCTGTTCCTGCTCGATGCCTTAATGGAGGAGGGGTCGGCCTGGCGGCATGGCTATAACCTGATGAAGGGCACGGGGCTGTCGTCGGGCACGCTCTACCCGCTGTTGATGCGGATGACCGAACAAGGGCTGGTCGAGGCCGAATGGCAGGAACCTGTCCAGCGCGGCCGACCGGCGCGCCATGCCTATCGTCTAACCGCGAACGGTATCGCTTTCGCTAGATCAATGGCGCCAGAGGGCAGCACTACGTCCGGATTGTCGCTCGCATGACGGCCCGCGCGGCGCAGCTCGTGATGACCTTGGCGCTTCGGTGCCTGCCGCGCGATGGTAACGATTGGGGGCGGGCGATGCTGGCGGAGTTCGACATGGCTCGGCGCGACGGCAAGCCGCTCGGCTTTGCGTTCGGATGCCTGATCGCCGGATGGCGTCGGCTGCCCTTCCACAGCGAAGGGCAATTCGCCTTGGTGCGTCACGCCCTCGTGCTCGGCCTGATCGTGCCGATCGCCACCTTCCACCTAGGCTGCGCGCTATCCGGGGCCAAGTTCATGCTGTCGGGGCATGACCATTATCATGCCATGCTGATGGCCGGCGGTGTTCGCGGACACGTCCTCGCCGATGCGTATCTGGCTGCGACCCCGGCACTGACGATGCTGCTATTGCTGCTTGGCGCCGCTCACCTAGTCGTCGCCTGGTCCATTCTCGACGGACGATGGCGCAGGGCGGCGATCATCTGGCTTGTGGCAGCGGCCATCGCAGCCGCGATCGTCGGTATCATCGTCACCTCCATCCCCGGTGCCGGCGGCAGCGCGATCCAGTTCGCGGCGCTGGCGATCGAGCTGACGGCGATCCCGCTATTGGCAAGGTGGCAAAGGCCCGTGCCGGTTTATCCTATCTGACGGAGGTTTGATGAAGACGGCGATGATGGTCGCGGCACTCGCCGCCACAGGCTCAGGGACACCGACGATAGACGGCACACGCCTGCAGGCCGGTTCGACCTGCTACGCTATTATTGCTGGCGACAAGACGATCGGCTCGACGTTGCAGACGGTCACGGCGTCGCGCGCCGGTAGCAAGCTGGTGTGGGATATCGTCGTGCATCAGAAGCTCGCCGACGGCAGCTTCGACATGCGCGACCACTTTATCGTCGATCGCAAGACTCTGTTGCCGATCAGGATGGATAGTCAGCGTGGGCGCGAGCGAACTGAAAGAGGCTGGCACCGGGTCGCCGTAGAATATGGTCCTCGCAACGCTCGGGGCACCAAGGAGACAGGCACAGGCTCGGCACCATTGGAAGCGGAACTGACGGGCCCGACTTGGGACGGCAATCTATGGGGCCTTACCTTTGCCGCGCTACCGCTGAAGGAAGGTGGCACCTACGACGTTCCCTTCTGGCAATATGACAAAGGCTTCGGCACTTTCACCGCGCGGGTCGTCGGCAGTGAGGACGTTGACACGCCATCAGGCAAGGTAGCGGCCTGGGTCGTAGAGGCCGGTGACGATCCGGCGCAGCCTGTGCGCTACAAAATTGCGAAGGGAACGCGGCAGGAGTTGGAGTACACCGCCGGGCCTAGCGGCCAGCGCCTCGGCGGGATCTGCCGCTGATCGACAATCCTCATTGCCAGAGTTATCCTATCCGTGGCTCCAAATCGGCAGGGACGACAGGTTGCCGGACATTCATCGGTCGCTGGGATGCCCATATGCGTCTGCGTTTGCTAAGCCTCTCTTTAGTTCTTCTCGGCGCTGCCGCCCCTTCCGATCCGGTCAGCCGACCTGTGCAATTTTCACTCGCACCTGAACTTTCCGGCGGTGCGCTTACTGGATTGCGAGTCCGGGTTCGCTTCCACGCCGATCCTTCGGGCACGACGAACTTCGGCTGGCCTGACGGATGGGCAGGAGAGCGAAAACTTTGGCAATGGGCGCACAACCTCAAGTTTGCGGGGGCGACGACTGTTGAAAGGAACGGTGATGGTCACTGGCGCATTCGGTCCGCGCCAGGCGAGTTGCTGACCGTCTCCTACCATGTCGTATCCGCCTATGATCATGATCCAACCGTCGACAACAGCGAGCAGCCGCGACCGGTTATCCGACCGACTTGGTTCTATGCGGTCGGCAATGCGCTTTTCGGCTATCCCGCTGGTCGTGAAGATGCACCAGCCACGTTCGATTGGTCGAGCGCCCCGGGCATCGGCTTCGCTTCGGATCTCGAACACCTCGCCGGGC
>NZ_QLJH01000073.1 GCF_003951315.1 Sphingomonas sp. S-NIH.Pt15_0812 | reverse complement strand
GGCAGATGCGGCTCGAGCGCCGCCCACGCTTTATCCGACAACCAGAACAGCGCCATGCCTCTCTCCTCCTGATCCACCCACCAGTGAATCAGGAAAACCGTCAGCCCTCAAAATGCTGATTGGGTTTCAACCCTAGAACAGGGAGACGTCAGTTTTCGACGAGGCTTAGGCTGGTGTGTCAGCCGGCCAGGTAGATTGGCACGTGCTTCATACCTATTCTCCCTGTTGTTGACGATATGCCGCGACGATGCGCGAAACGGTGGGTTCGCTGACGCCGTAGAGCCGGGCCATCTCGGCACCCGACTTGCGGCCGGAGGTGACGGACTCGGCAATCTCGCGACGCTGTTGCTCAGCCAGCTTGCGCCGGCGTCCGCCGATCCGGCCTTCAGCCCGCGCCTGGGCTAGGCCGGCGCTGGTCCGCTCGCGGATCATGGCCCGTTCGAACTCGGCGAAGCTGCCGACCATCTGCATCATCATCCGTCCAGCCGCCGTTGTGGTGTCAATTGCTTCGGTCAGCGAGCGGAAGCCCGCACCTACTGCCTCGATCCGATCCATGATGTGGAGTAGATCCTTCAGGTTGCGCGAGAGCCGGTCGAGCTTCCAGACTACGACCACGTCGCCCTCGCGCAGCTGGCCGATCATCGCGTGAAGATTGGGGCGGTCCCAGCGCCCACCACTGGCGGTTTCCTCGAACACGCGGCAACAACCCGCGGCCTTCAGTGCGCGGGCCTGTGCCGCGTTGGATTGTTCCTCCTCCTTCGACACGCGGGCATAGCCGATCAAATAGGGTGTGTTGGTCAAGCGGCCTCTTTCCCAAACGGCCGTATTTGCAAGCCAAGGCGATGTGCGTAACGGACTACCACTCATGGCTTTCATAACCCTCTTTCACAACACCACTGAATGGCAACCGTGTTTTAAAAGGAGCAATGCCCCTAGATGCATTATGCAAGCTGATGCACAAGCTATTTGTCTATATGTATGATTGTCGACAAGTATGCATTTATGCTAAATGGTAGAGATGAATTCATACTCGAAAGCACGAATTGGAAGGCCAAATGATGCGATTTTCCTTCGGGAACGTACTCAAGAGTGCGCAAAGTTCGTGCTTTCGAGTATGAATGGCTGATGGCCCGCCAGTCTACCAAGCGGTCGAAGGATCGCAGGATTACGGCTACTCCTCAGAGTGACCTTTTCTCGCTCGATAGCCCTCTCCAGGGAGAAATCCGTGGTGAGCGATCGCTGATGGCCTTCCCTTTTTTTGCGCTCGCCAAGACGGCTTGGATGAAGCCGCTGACTTACAAGACCGATCAGGTGTCGATCGAGGTTCGACCTTCGGCAAGTGGCGTGGCCACGATCTATGACAAGGAGATCGTTCTCTACATCGCCAGCCTAATGGCAGCCAAACTTGAGTTGGGCGAGACGGTTGGTCAGGATTTCATCTTCACCGCGCATGACCTGTTCACCGTAACTGGCAGCAACCACTCCGCGCGCTCCTATGCCCGCCTGTCCGAAGCGCTGGAGCGACTGCAGGGGACGCAGATCAAAACCAATATCGAGGCGGGTGGCGAAGGCGAGGAGGGCTTCTTTTCCTGGCTTTCCGAGGCCAAGCTTCATTATTCTAGATCGCGCAGCGGCGAACGTCGATTGAAGGCAGTGAAGGTGCGACTGTGCGACTGGCTGTTCCGAGCGATCCTGCTCGACCGGCACGTACTCGATTATACCGCCGCCTACTTCCAACTCGGTCCAATCGAGCGGCGCATCTATGAGGTAGCCCGATCAACCGATGAAGGGGAGGGACTGGATCTGGATATTGCCACCTTCCGGCTGCAGATTGGCTATCAAAATCCCATCGCCAATTTCCGGGCGGCGCTGAAGCAGATCGCCGGTAGCGATGCCATTCCGGACTATCGGATCGAACTGGTCGAGACACTGGATGAGCATGAGGAGAGGCGCCGGGGTCGCAAAGCCAATCCGGTGCGAGTCGCAATAACCCGCCGTCCTGCCATTTGTGATGAAGAGGCTAATCCGGATTCGCGTCAGGATGCGTTGGGCGATTCGCGGACCAAGCCGGACTGTGAACTCATCCTCGAATCGGGGGCGGATGTCACAGAGGAAACGATCGTCGTGGATTGAGCATACTCGATAGCACGAACTTTCGATCCAATTCATACTCGATAGCACGAACTTTCAGGCAAATTTTACGCCTGCGGCCTCAATTTTTTGAGTTCATACTCGATAGCACGAACCGTAAACACTTTCCCGCTTGGGCCAATCCTGCAAGAACCGGCTTGCGGGTCGGCGGGCTGTGCCGACGATATATGGAAAGCGGCTGTGACCACATAAAGGAAAGCCCGGCACGAAGGCCGGGCATCCCAAGGGTATCAAATGGAGCGACGTCGCCAAACGTCGAACCGGAGCCAAGACTCCCTCCAGATACTCCTGATCGAACATTTGTTCAAGGATGCGCGCTTCGCGCCACGAATTCTTTTATCCTGGTTCCGGCCCCAATGGGGATGGACGATGACCGCCTTTACCTTGGGCGAAGCAATGACGACGGCTCTCACCCGGATGGGTGGACGCAAGCGTATACATGCTAGCGCGCCGCATTGTCCGGGCGCGCCGGTGCGACGCGGCAGCATCGAAGCGGGAAGCTTCGAACGCACGTTTTTCACTGTGCCCGCGCAAGGGGAAACCGATCGGTTGCTGCGGATCGCGCGTCGTACACTCGATACCGGGCGACGCCTGGCACGCGAGGAACGCATGGGCACCCGAAGATTATCACATCGCGAACGTGCAATCACCGCGCTGACCGCTGGGGCGGTGCGAGTCTATGAGGAATTGCTTGCATTAGCCAAGCTTAACCGAGGGCAGGTATTTCCCAGCTACGACCACCTCGCCAAGGCAACGGCGCTTGGTCGGGCCACCGTTGCACGGGCACTCAACCAGCTCGAGGCGATCGGCTTTCTTATCCGTCAGAGACGTTTCAAGCGTATCAAGGTCCAAGGAGCCGGCCCTCGCTATGCCCAGACGTCCAATGCCTATCGATTTGCTTTGCCCAAGGCGGTCATCGCCTATCTGCCGCGCTGGATGCGGCCTGCACCCCCACCGGACGATGTTATCCAAGCCGACGCCGATCGGCGGGAGGTACAGGCCGCCATGTTGTCACGTTTGTCATGCCGTGAGCTGTCGCAAGCGACCCTGAGCGGTCCGTTGGGTCGGGTGCTGGCTCGATTGGGCGCACGGATCGATGCGCTAGAGCGTGAGTCTCATCATGATCCACAACCCAGAATGGATTCTATTATCTAGGGTCCGGACTCATAACCACCAGATGACTGCGGCCGCTAAGGCGATGGCGGTTGCGCCGCGGCGGGATGACGGCCTGGGTGCCGCGCTCGTCGAGCCATTCGCGCAACGCCTGGCTGTCGTATCCCTTGTCGGCGACGAGTTCGGCGGATGGTGGCAGTGCAGCGATGCAGGCCTTGGCGACCTTGCAGTCGTGGACGTTTCCCGGCGTCAGCAGGAGGACATGAGGGCGGCCCCTGGCGTCGCAGACGGCATGGACCTTGGTGTTCCGACCGCCTTTGGTGCGGCAGATACCATGGGCCAAGCCCCCCTTTTCCGCCGCCTGCACAGCGGTGCACCTTGATGCAACTGCTGTCGATGAAAGGCCGGTCCGGTACACCGTCCGCACCTGCGAGCGCGCTGAAGATGCCATCCCAGACACCGCGTCCGGCCCAGCGCACGAAGCGGTTGTACAGCGTCTTCTTCGGCCCGTACACGTCCGCGCAGTCCGCCCAGCGCCCTCCACAGCGCAGCGCATGCACGATCCCGCTCAGTACACGGCGATCATCCACCCGTGCCTTGCCGCGCACGTCGGTCGGCAGCAGTGGAGCGATCCGCTCCCACTGCGCATCCGAAAACCAGAAGAAATCTGACATCGCACCACCTCCCCACAGAGGCAGTGAATCACCATCAGGCACACAACCAAAGACCGTTATTGGCTCCGGACCCTAGTAATCCATCTTCCTTGCGGGTATGTGCAAAATAACTTACATGTCGAACTGTCGACACGTTGAGGAGTCGACAATGCCGACAATCGCGATCATCAGCCAAAAAGGCGGGGTAGGAAAGACGACGCTGGCGATCCATCTCGCCGCAGCCGCCCAGGATACCGGGGCTGTAGCGCTGATCGTCGATACCGACCCACAGGCAACAGCCAGCCAATGGGCAACGTGGCGGAAGGATAATCCTCCCGAAGTAATCGATAGCCCGCCGCCAAGACTTGCAGCGAAGATCCGCCAAGCTCAAGAGCAGGGTGCACAATGGATTGTGATCGATACGCCACCTCATGCCGATAGCGCTGCCCGCGCCGCGGTCGAAGTCGCAGATTTCGTATTAATACCATGCCGGCCCAGCGCGTTCGACCTTTCAGCGATCGAGACAACCGCAAAGCTTGTCCAACTGCTCCGCAAGCCCGCCTATGTCGTTTTTATTGCCGGCCCTCCCAATGCATCTCGGATTTATCAGGAAGCGGGAGAGTTGGTGGAAAGCTATGGTACGCCCCCCTGTCCAGTCCAGGTGCCGGATCGCGCTGCTTATCGGCATGCCAGTGCAGAGGGACGAACCGTCATGGAACTGGAACGCGCTGGCAAGGCAGCGGAAGATATTCGGCAAATCTATAAATGGGTATGTCGTCAGGTAGTCATGTCGACAAGCGACGAGGAGAAGGTAGCATGAGCCGCAAGCCTAGTTTCGCTAACCTTCGGGATCGGCAGGCCGCGATTCCGACAATTGCGCCGTCGACCAGCCCCGCCGTAGTTCCGCCCAAAGGGCCGGCCAGCCGCGAAGGACGCAAGCAGATCGCCGGCTTCTTCACCCCCGAAATGTCGTTTGCCATGCATATGCTGGCGCGTCGCCAAGGCCGTAGCCTTCAGGCGCTAATGGCTGAAGCCTTTAACGATGTGCTCCGGAAGCATGGCGAAAGTCCGATTGGCGATTGAAGAGGCAACATTGCCAAGGCTGTCGTAGCTCACGATCTTGGGACAGATACCGGTGCCGCTGCTGGCCTACCCATGGCTGTCAGCCCTCTGCGAGACTGCAAAGTCAGACATCCTGCATGTGAATGCCTTCTCGGCATGTAAGAAATTTTTTCAAAGGGGGTTTGACGAATCGGGAACTCCGGCCTAAATGCCCTTTCACCGCAGCGCTGGACCCGATGGTTCGGTTGGTGTGGCAGCCGAAAGGTACGGATGCTGGACTTCTTCCTAAGGGAGGGGGTTGATGGGCGTCCGGTATGTTTGTCGGTTGGTTCTTTGACATTGTAGTTTGAAGATGAAGGGACATGTGGGCGGCGGCTCGTGTGTGTGCCATGCAAGGTGGTACGTGCACGTTAAGCTAATAAGCCGTTCTCATATGTCCTGAACCGTATCCATA
>NZ_QLJH01000072.1 GCF_003951315.1 Sphingomonas sp. S-NIH.Pt15_0812 | reverse complement strand
TCGATATTTCGATAACGCTAGTTCGATAAGAAATGTTATGTTAAATTGTAAACCGGTTCTTGGATATCTGATGTGGTGCTTCGATAAGGCGGTTGAGCTGACCTACTTCAAGTCGAGGCATCGACGCTTCGTTCAGCCCTGTCGCATAAGCTCTAGGGCATCGGCGCGCTGTCCGTCGGACTTGCACGCTCACGCTTCCCGTCAGCCGGTGCCGGCACCGACCTAGACCTGCGGGATCGTGGCTGGCCCACCGCCGTCCGGTTGCCCCCAAGGCTGGACACAGGCGCGGATCGTCTCGGCGAGGCGGCGATAGGTCGCTTCTCGCGGTGACGAGGTCCGCCAGACCATCGTCAAGTCGCGCACGGGCGCTCGCGAGGCCAGTGGCCGCGCCACGATCAGCGTCTCGCGCAACACGTCCGACCGGACATAGAGGGCGGGGAGAAGCGATAATCCCATGCCGGTCGTGACCATGAGACGCAGCGTGTCGAGCGTCGTCCCCGCGAAATCATCCGCCTCGATCGCGCCGAATTCGGCGCATAGCGAGGTTATCTGATCGTGCAGCCGGGGCGTGCGGTCCATCAGCAGGATCGTCTCCCCGGCCAGGACCTCGGGCGGAACGATGTTATGGGCGGCAAGCGGATGCTCGCGGGGCATGACCAGGTGCAGCGGCTCCCGGATCAGCAGCGCGGAGCTGAAATCGGGCTGGTTCGGCGCGTGCGGTAGCAACAGCACGTCATGGGTGCCGTCCGACAATCTGCCCGGCAGATGCTCCAGCCGGTCCTCCCGCACGACGATACGGAGTCGCGGGAACGCCTCGCGCAATGCCGGCATCGCCAGCGACAGGACATAGCCGCCGATCGTCTGGAGAACGCCCATCTGCAAGGTGCCCTGGAGCGCATCGGGATCGTCCCGGCGGGCGATTTCCCGAATATCCTCGATCTCGGCCAGGATGAACCGGGCGCGGCGCGCGATCTCGGCCCCGACAGGCGTCAGCACCACGCGCGCGCGGGTCCGCTCCACCAGTTGCGCGTTCAGCCGGCCTTCCAGTTCCTTCAACTGCATGCTGAGGGTGGGCTGGGTCACGCGGCACTGATCCGCGGCACGACTGAAGCTGAGCGTATCCGCGACCGCCACGAGATAGCGGAGTTGCTGAAGGCGAGGCATCCCCAATCTTATAGCGGTCATCTATAAGCGGCAATGCATCTTCCGATTGTCCGCGCGCTACCGTGGCCGCTAGGACAGTGGACCGACATGTCCCGCGATGCCGGCCGCCCCGGCCGTCATGCTCGATCACGTTCTTCCATCAACCTGCATGGCACGCTCGATGGCGTGAAAGCGAAAGGCGGGGCTTTGCATGGCCGACCAGACCCATGACGATGCCGCCAAGGCTCGCTTCGCTGTCCTGCGTAGCGAGGCGGCGGGTGGCTTGCTTCTCATGGGAGCGGCGCTGCTCGCGATGATCGCGGCCAACCTGCCCGGCCCGCATCTGTACCATGATCTGCTGCACAGGCCGGTCGGCCCGACGCTGTCGGATCGGCTGGGGCCGATGACGCCGCATCTCTGGATCAACGATGGCCTCATGGCCCTGTTCTTCCTGCTGGTTGGCCTGGAGCTGAAGCGCGAGTTTCTGGAAGGTCGGCTTTCGCGCTGGTCCGAGCGGACCCTGCCTGCGGTCGCGGCTGCGGCCGGCATGGCGGCTCCCGCCCTGGTCTATCTGCTGGTGGCCGGGTCCGACCCGATGCTGCGCGGCGGATGGGCGATCCCGGCCGCAACCGATATCGCCTTTGCGCTCGGCGTCCTGGCGCTGCTCGGTGACCGGGTGCCGCCATCGCTGAAGCTGTTCCTGATGTCGGTCGCGATCGTTGACGACCTCGGCGCGGTCGCGATCATCGCCCTGTTCTACACCGCGTCGATCGACCTCCCGGCGATCCTGGCGGCAGCGGTCCTGTTCGGGGCGATGCACCTCCTGCGTCGCCGCGGGGTCGACAGGCTGGCGCCCTATCTGCTTCTCGCGGCGCTGCTCTGGTATGCCGTGCTGCTGTCCGGGGTTCATGCGACAATCGCCGGTGTCCTCGCCGCGACCGCCATCCCGCTGCGGTCGCGCGGCGCCGGCGCCAGCGCCCCACTGCACCGTCTGGAACATGCGCTGGCCCCGCTGGTCGGGCTGCTGATCGTACCGCTGTTCGGCTTCGCCAATGCCGGCGTGTCTCTGGCAGGGATCGGATTGGCGGCGGTCATCGCCCCGCTGCCGCTCGGCGTCGCGGCCGGGCTGTTCCTCGGCAAACAGCTCGGCATCCTCGGCGCGCTTCGATTGGGGACGCGATGGCGGCTCTTTGCGAGCCCGGCGGGAGCCAGTCCCATGCAGACCTATGGTGTCATCCTGCTTTGCGGGATCGGTTTCACCATGAGCCTGTTCATCGGGGCCCTCGCCTTCCCTGCCACGCCTCGGCTCGTCGAGGATGCGAAGATCGGCATTCTGTTGGGTTCGACGCTTTCGGCCCTGACCGGATATGCCGTCCTGCGCTTCGCCCCGCCCGGCCCGCCCGGTGCAGGTCGCTAGACGGGCCGGTGCCGGCCATGCCAGGATCGGGTCTCGTCATGATCGAGGCCGGGTTCCTTTGATGATTGAAGCAAGGCTGGCGAGCCAAGTCTCCGTCTACCCAGATATGCTTGCCATCGACATCCGTCTCGACAACCAGCGTCCGGGTGCCGGCTGCCTCCATCTCGCAGAGCGTCGACTCGCCCGTCGATCAGACCGAGCAATCCCGCATAGCGAAGAAGCATCTTTCTTTACCGGCGCCCACCCTATTATGAGGCTGGATCGGCCACAATGGATGACGCGTCAGGACATGCCGCCCAGCGGATTGGAACTCGTCTACCTGGAAAACCGTGATCGCCTCGTCCGATTTCTCCGGGCGCGCGGTGCGGGGGATGCCGCCGAAGATCTGGTCCATGACCTGTGGGTGACCATCTCCACCCGTTCCGACGGCCCGATCGCCAATCCGGTCGCCTATCTCCACCGCGCCGCGGACCGCCTGATGATCGACCGCTATCGCTCGCTCAGTCAGGCCGAGAAACGCGAGCAGGCCTGGGAGGCGGACCGGCACGACGAGAATGTCGTGATGCCGACGCCAGAGCGCGAAATCGGCGCACGCCAGGAGGCGGCACGGGTCGTTGCAGCTTTGGACGCACTGGGCGAGCGCAAGGCGGGGGTCTTCCGCCGGGTTCGCATCGATGGCGTCGAGCAGCGCGCCGTGGCGGTGGAATTCGGCGTCAGCCTCAGTACCGTCGAAGCCGACCTGCGCGAGGCCGCCCGTGCGCTCACCACGCTGAAGGATGCCATTCGATGAGCGCATTCGGCGGGAACGGCGCTCACGAGCCGATCGATGCCGAGGCGCTCGACTGGGCGCTGCGCATGGCCGAACCGACGGCGGACTGGGATGAATTTCTGGCATGGCTGGAGGCGGACCCGAGACGGTCGACCCGCTATGACCATGCGGTCTCCTCGCTGGAGGCCGCGACCGAGCTGGTACGCAGACAGGCGCCACCCCCCGCTACCGCTTACGAAACGTCTTCGTCGCGGCCTGCGCGCCGCCATTGGATAGGCGGTGCCATGGCGGCTGCGCTGATCGGCGTGATCGGTCTTGGCGTCTGGCATGAGCGCGACCGCAGCTACATGGTCGCCACGACGGCAGGCGAGCAGCGCGTCATCCGCCTCGCCGACGGCAGCAATATCGTGATGGCAGGAGGGTCGCGGGTCCAACTCGACCCCGCCCACCCGCGCAGCGCCACGGTTCTCGCTGGCCAAGCGCTGTTCCGCGTCCGCCACGATGCGGCCGATCCATTCCGCGTCCGGGCCGGCGACCTTGACCTCACCGACCTCGGCACGGTGTTCGACGTGCGTCTGCTCGGCGATCAAACGCATGTCGTGGTGGCGGAGGGCGCGGTATTGGTCGATCCGCAGGGCGCCAAGCTGCGGCTCGAACCGGGTCAGTCGGTGACCGAGGTCGACGGGCAGTTGCGGCGCGGCCGGCAGGATGCGACGGAGGTCGGTGCCTGGCGCGAGGGCCATCTTGCCTATGACGATGCGGCGTTACGCGACGTGGCGGTCGACCTGTCGCGGCAGCTTGGCCTGCGGATCACCACCACCCCGGCGGTCGCCCCGCGCACCTTCAACGGCACGCTGGAGATGCGGGGGCTTCGCGACGATCCGGGCGCTCTGGGTGTCCTGCTGGATGTCGAGGTGCGGCGCAATGGTAGCGACTGGATATTGGACGAGCGCCGTTGAGCATCATCCCGCGAAGGCTCTCCACGGTTGCAGCGTTCGCCATAACCCCGGCAGCAGCGGCGCAGACCTTGCCCGTCGACCTGCCGGCCGGCACGGTCGGCCAGCAGGTGACCGCGCTCGGCCGTCAGGCACGGACCAGCATCGTCGTACCCGATGCCGGCTTATGGGCCCGACCCGTCCCCGCCCTGCATGGCCGGATGACGGTGGAGGCGGCGCTGGGACGCATCGCCGCCCGCGCGCGCGCGACCGTCCAGCCCGTCGGCGGGGTCGGTTGGCGGCTGAACGCTGCCGCAACCCCGCCCCGGCGGCCGCGCCGCCAGCCGGTGCGGATCGCCGCGTCGCCGGCAGAAACGGCCCCCGGTCCCGACATCCTCGTCGTCGCCAGCAAACGCGACACCAGCCGCGACCAGTTCGCCGGCCAGGTCGCGCGCGTGCCGGGCATCGAGCTGGAACGTGGTGGCACTGGCGGCACGGAGCGGCTCGTCCAGCGGCTCACCAGCATCACCTCCACCTATCTCGGCGCCGGCCGCAACAAGCTGTTCATCCGCGGCATCGCCGATTCCAGCTTCACCGGCCCGACCCAGGCGACCGTCGGCCAATATTATGGCGACCTGCGCCTCAGCTACAATGCGCCGGACCCGGACCTGCGGCTCGCCGATCTTGCCGCGGTAGAGGTGCTGGAGGGACCGCAGGGCACGCTCTACGGCGCCGGCTCGCTTGGCGGCATCATCCGCCTGGTGCCCAACCCGGTCGACCTTTCCGTCACCAGCGGCTCGGTGGCCGTGGGAAGCTCGGCGACCGAGCACGGTCAGCCGGGCCTGGATACGCAAGCCGTGCTCAACGCGCCGATCGTCACGGATCGGCTCGCCGTGCGACTGGTCGCCAATGCGGCCTCGGAGGGAGGCTATATCGACAAGCCGTTGCTCGGTCGCACCGATGTCAATCAGACCCGCATCTGGGGCGGGCGGGCGACCGCGCATCTTGCGCTGGGACCGGACTGGAATGCCGAGCTTGTCGGCATCGGCCAGCGTATCCGCGGCGCCGACAGCCAATATGCCGACCGTAGCGGTCCGCCGCTCTCCCGCCTCGCCGCGGTGACCGAGGGTTTCCGCTCGGACTATGGCCAGATGCAGGCCATCCTCTCCGGCACGATCGGTGACGTCCATCTGCGCTCCACCAGCGGCATCACCTCGCATGATCTGCTGGAGCGCTATGATGCGACCCGGGCCGGGGGCCCCCGGC
>NZ_QLJH01000071.1:2500-5731 GCF_003951315.1 Sphingomonas sp. S-NIH.Pt15_0812 | reverse complement strand
TATGGTTGCGGGGACAGGATTTGAACCTGTGACCTTCAGGTTATGAGCCTGACGAGCTACCGGGCTGCTCCACCCCGCGGTGGCTGGCTTGGTGCCAGCGTGCCTCTCTTTTGGGAGAGGAGTTTTTGTGAATGGGTTCTTGCTGTGCACGGTGTCTCTCGCGCCACGGGCTGCAATGCCTGGCGACGACCTACTCTTCCACTGCTTAGGCAGTAGTACCATTGGCGCAGAATGGTTTCACGGCCGAGTTCGGGATGGGATCGGGTGGGACACAGACGCTATGGTCACCAGGCAATGAAGCCTGTGGCGCGGGAGGGGTGCTTGGGGGTTGAAATCGATGCGTGCACTTTTGGTGTTTCTGGCTGCGATGCAATCCCACGCCCGTATCAGCAGCGCTGATATTGGGGGTGTGAGCTCATCAAGCGCGAATAGAGCGATTAGTATCGGTTAGCTTCACGCGTTACCGCGCTTCCACATCCGATCTATCAAGGTCGTGGTCTTCGACCGCTCTGAGAAATCTTATCTCGAGGGAGGCTTCCCGCTTAGATGCTTTCAGCGGTTATCCCGTCCGTACATAGCTACCCTGCTGCGCCGTTGGCACGACGACAGGTACACCAGAGGTACGTTCAACCCGGTCCTCTCGTACTAGGGTCAACTCCTCTCAAATTTCGACGCCCACGGCAGATAGGGACCAAACTGTCTCGCGACGTTCTGAACCCAGCTCACGTACCACTTTAATTGGCGAACAGCCAAACCCTTGGGACCTGCTCCAGCCCCAGGATGTGATGAGCCGACATCGAGGTGCCAAACAACCCCGTCGATATGAGCTCTTGGGGGTTATCAGCCTGTTATCCCCGGCGTACCTTTTATCCGTTGAGCGATGGCCCTTCCACGAGGGACCACCGGATCACTATGACCGACTTTCGTCTCTGCTCGACTTGTCAGTCTCGCAGTCAGGCGGGCTTATGCCATTGCACTCTAACAGCCGGTTTCCAACCGGCCTGAGCCCACCATTGCGCGCCTCCGTTACTCTTTAGGAGGCGACCGCCCCAGTCAAACTACCCGCCACAGAGGGTCCCTGATCCCGCTTCAGGGATCGAGGTTAGACATCAGAAAACAACAGGGTGGTATTTCACCTATGGCTCCACACCGGCTGGCGCCAATGCTTCAAAGCCTCCCACCTATGCTACACAGTTCCTTCCTAATGCCACTCTGAAGCTGCAGTAAAGGTGCACGGGGTCTTTCCGTCTAACCGCGGGTACTCCGCATCTTCACGGAGAATTCAATTTCGCTGAGCATGTCCTGGAGACAGTGGGGAAGTCGTTACGCCATTCGTGCAGGTCGGAACTTACCCGACAAGGAATTTCGCTACCTTAGGACCGTTATAGTTACGGCCGCCGTTTACCTGGGCTTCATTTCAGAGCTTGCACTCCTCCACTTAACCTTCAGGCACCGGGCAGGCGTCAGGCCCTATACGTCGTCTTGAAGCCGACTTAGCAGAGCCCTGTGTTTTTGCTAAACAGTCGCTACCCCCTGGCCTGTGCCCCCCATGAGAGCTTGCGCTTACATGGGGCCTCCTTCTTCCGAAGGTACGGAGGCAATTTGCCGAGTTCCTTCAGGACACTTCTCTCAAGCGCCTTGGTATACTCTACCTGACCACCTGTGTCGGTTTCGGGTACGGTCTATACGGTGGGGCTATTTCCCGGGACAGTTTCGAAGCCCAGCCAATCCGTTAAGGCTGAACAACACACACCATCCGTCACACACCACCAGGCTGCGGAATATTAACCGCATTCCCATCGACTACCCCCTTCGGGCTCGTCTTAGGGGCCGGCTCACCCTGCGCGGATTAGCCTTGCGCAGGAACCCTTGGTCTTTCGGCGAGAGGGCATCTCACCCTCTTTATCGCTACTCATGTCTGCATTCGCACTTCCGATACCTCCACGACCCATTACCAGATCGCTTCACAGGCCTACGGAACGCTCCGCTACCGCGTGGATAAATCCACACCCTAAGCTTCGGTGCACGTCTTGAGCCCCGTTACATCTTCGCCGCAGAAACCCTTGTTTAGACCAGTGAGCTGTTACGCTTTCTTTAAAGGATGGCTGCTTCTAAGCCAACCTCCTGGTTGTTTTGGGATTTCCACATGCTTTCCCACTTAGACGTGACTTGGGGACCTTAGCTGTAGGTCAGGGCTGTTTCCCTTTTGACGACGGACCTTAGCACCCGCCGTCTGTCTCCCGAGTAGTACTCATGGGTATTCGGAGTTTGGTTAGAGTTGGTAGATCTCGCGACCCCCGCATCCATCCAGTGCTCTACCCCCCATGGTATTCGCTCGAGGCACTACCTCAATAGTTTTCGCGGAGAACCAGCTATTTCCCGGCTTGATTGGCCTTTCACCCCTAAACACAACTCATCCGGTAACTTTTCAACGTTAATCGGTTCGGACCTCCAGTGCGTGTTACCGCACCTTCATCCTGGTCATGCCTAGATCGCCGGGTTTCGGGTCTAATACACCAAACTATGGTCGCCCTATTCAGACTCGCTTTCGCTGCGCCTACACCTATCGGCTTAAGCTTGCTTGGTACATTAAGTCACAGACCCATTATGCAAGAGGTACGCGGTCACCCCATAAAGAGGCTCCCACTGCTTGTAGGCAATCCGTTTCAGGTACTGTTTCACTCCCCTCATCGGGGTGCTTTTCACCTTTCCCTCACGGTACTAGTTCGCTATCGGTCATGTACGAGTATTTAGGCTTGGAGGGTGGTCCCCCCATGTTCAGACAGGATTACACGTGTCCCGCCCTACTCGAGTCTTCATTCATCACTTTCGCATACGGGGCTGTCACCCGCTATGGCCGAACTTTCCAGTTCGTTCTGCTAGTTGAAAATGAAGCACTGGCCTGGTCCGCGTTCGCTCGCCACTACTAACGGAATCTCGGTTGATGTCTTTTCCTCCGGCTACTGAGATGTTTCAGTTCACCGGGTTCGCTTCTCGAAACCTATGTATTCAGTCCCAAGATACCTGAACCGCCTAACCCGAGCCGAGCCGTCCGCCACCATGCTTGCGCATCGTCGCGTACCGCTCTTCTTGGATTAAACGGATAGGTGGGTTTCCCCATTCGGAAATCGTCGGGTCAAAGGTTGCTCACACCTCACCGACGCTTATCGCAGCGTGCCACGTCCTTCATCGCCTGTACATGCCAAGGCATCCACGAATTGCCCTTACCTC
>NZ_QLJH01000070.1 GCF_003951315.1 Sphingomonas sp. S-NIH.Pt15_0812 | reverse complement strand
AGCGGATCGGTACGCGCGAGCTGCAACGCCTCTTGCTCGGCCTGATCCCTCCGCCTGATCTCCGACCGGAGCTGCTTGCCGCGCTCGGCTGCGAGCGCCAGCCAGATGTAGGACAGCCCCGCCACGATTAGCACAGCGCCGGTGACCACTGCCACCAGCAGCCGGGTTCGCCAAGCTGCGGCCTCCGCATGGCGGCTGGCATCGGCGATCCCCGACGCTGCGATGCCCTTGATTTCGGCAAGCACATTATCGGCGTTTATGCGGAATGGTCGCAACATCGCCACGCTAGCAGCGAAGTTAATCTCAAGCATCGACGAAACGACTGTGACGGCATCGCTGTACTTGTGAAGCTCGACGCTGATCCGTTGGGCACGACGACGTTGGGCCGGCTCGAGGCCCTGTTTCAACACTGACAGATCAGCGTCAATCCTAGCGATGCGACCTTGGATTGCAGCAAGTTTTCTATTATTCGCAGCGTTCTGACCATTGGCTGCTGTATCAACCATAAGGCGGTATAGGTTTCCATCCTCATGGTCGAACCGTGCGGCCAGTTCGCTGAGCGCCACCGCAGTCTGCATGTCCCGGCTGACAATAAGGTTGGCAGTATGTTGGACATAGATCAGCGTCGTCAGACACAGTGCCACCGCCGAGACCAAAAGAACGACCACCGCCCGCGGTCCAGCGACCTGACGCGCCAGCGACACCAAACTGCAACGTTGCATCTTCGAGCCATAAGACACAGAGGGTTTCGGTGCGCTCATCCTTCGAGATGCGGTAGGCGCATAATCCTAAGGAATTTCTCAACGCCACTTCCTTGATGCGTCGCTACAGCCACTCGGGTGATGAGACCCAGAAGCGGACGTTCACGGCATCCTTAGCGGTCCACAAAACGGTCATCCATTCAGCTTCCGCGTTCCTTCCGGCTAGGTCGCAACCGTCGTCGCTTTGGAAATTATCGGTGGGACTTCAGCCCCTCGTTGGTCGTTTCCGCGACGATGCTCGCGACTTCGCGGGCTTGGAAGCTGAGGTCGCGCGTGCCTTGCTGGGGCGAGCCGGCGTGGCAGCAGGAGACTTTGGCTTCGGCTTCGGCTTGATTTTAGCTTTAGGCGCAGCTTGAGACCGAGCGACGGGCTGTGCTGCTAGCTCGCGACGAACCAATTTGATGACTTCACCAATGCCCTCAGCAACATTGACGAACGCAGCGTCGCTGCTCGACCAACGCTCGGGAGGGACGCCATCCTTTGGCAGCAGCTTGAACCGTGCTGCACTGGTCCGTTTCCAGCTGCACGGCTTCACCACGACCGCAACTACACGCATCAGCGCGCGAGCACGCCGGCTCATCGCTCGCTTATACTCGATGTTCCAGCAGTAGTTGCTGTCGAGGTACGCAGGACTAAGCAGTGCCACGAATATGTGGGCGCGCCGTAGCTCTCTCGCAATCGCCGTGTCGAGTTCTCCGCCTGACTCGATTCTTTTATCATGCCGGACCGATACGCCATCGTTCCGCCATGGCGCGAGATGAGTGTACAGCTTCTCCTCCGCCCTCTCGTCTTGGTGCGAGTAGGACACGAAAACGCGAACCTCAGGCTTTCCGGTCTCGTGCCCGAAAGACTTCGGCGCGTCGACCGAGTTGCGCCGCTTCCTTGGTCCGGAGGACTGTGCGACCGGCCTCTTCTTCCAGATTGGTGCTGCCATCAGCGGCTTATATCGGAAGCTTCGGAGCCGCCAAGCCGTTCATCCGTCGGCTTGAGAGAGCCCGGGTCCGTAATGTTCTTCGAAGACCCAATTGCAGACATTCAGCGACACTTTGACCTTTCCCGAAAGCGGCCGCTCGTTCATCGCGTTGGGGTCGCAGACTATGGTCGGCCTGTTGCTTGCGCCGAGGTTCATCTGTTACGCCTAAGACATGGCGACGCAGCAACGCACAGTCGATTACCTGCTCGAACAGGCTACTGGCGCCGGCACGCTGTCGGCCAAACCGATGTTCGGTGAGTACGGCGTCTATGTCGACGGCAAGATGATTGGGTCGGTCTGCGACGATCAGCTCTATGTAAAGCCCAGGGCATCAGGTCGCGCGCATGCCGAACCTACGTCCGACGCGCCACCCTACCCAGGTGCCAAGCCACACCTGCTGATCGAGGCTGACCGCTGGGACGATGCCGAATGGCTGGGTGAACTGCTTCGCGTTACGGCGGCTGAGTTGCCGACACCCAAGCCGCGCAAACCGAAGCGGAGCACGTGAGCGTCCGCTCAGTGAGGGTCAGGCGTTGCGGCTGTGGCCTGCGCTGGTCGGATGGCACTAGCGATAAGGTTGTGATCGGTGAACGGCTGGAAACCTGAATGGGGCATAGCCGTCCGACGCCCGTCCAAGTCGTTTTCGACACTCGCTGCGTGCTGTGCAGCAGATGGGTGCAGTTCCTGCTGCGGCACGAAGCGGACGATCGGCTACGCTTTGTGGGTGCCTGGTCGCCAACGGGTCTGGACTTGGCGGCGCGCCACGGGCTGGACGAGCAGGATCTGCAACGGACATACCTCGTTGTTCAGGACGGCGTAGGCCTGACACGCTCAGATGCCGGCTTGGCGCTGCTGATGCACCTCAAGGTGCCATGGCGCTGGTTGCGACTGTTTCGGATCGTGCCGCGCCCAATCCGCGACGTCGCCTATGACCTGGTCGCGCGCAATCGGTATCGCTGGTTCGGCACCACCAAAACCTGTCTGATCCCCGGACGGGAGACACGCCATCGGTTCACGCTCGACTGATCTCCACGCGGCGCCAAGTCATCGGTAGGCCACCCCGAGGGCGGAGCGAGAACTTGGGATCGGGTTCGGGTACAGCTGGCACCGCCACGGGCTCCCACCGTTGCAGGATCGTCGCGGCCACCACGCACGCCTCGACCAGCGCAAAGTTCTGCCCGATGCAAACCCTGGGCCCCGATCCGAACGGCAGGTAGGCATGGGCCGGCCAGGACGGTGGGCGTAGGAACCGGTCTGGGTCGAAGCTGTTCGGTTCGTCGAACCAGCGCGGGTCACGGTGGAGCGTGAACGGCACGACCTGCACGAGGTCGCCCCCGCGGATCATGGTATCGCCCAAGTTGACGTCCTCAGTCGCCTGACGCAGGAACAGTGAATAGGCTGGCGGCCACAGGCGCAGCGTCTCCGCGATCACCGCCCGTAGCAGCGGCAGCGCTGCGACGTCGTCTACGCCCGGCGGCCGGTCGCCGAATGCTGCGACCTCTCCGATCACGCGGGCGCGCCAGGCAGGATATTGCACCAAGGCGAGGAACAGCCAGCTCAGCAACGCGCCGGACGTCTCGTGCCCGGCAATCAGCAGGGTCATGGCATCATCGCGCACGGGGATGTGTTCGCCGCCATGCTGCTCGACCAACATGGACAGGAGGTCGCCACGGTCGCCAGGTTTGTCGATGATCCGGCGTCGCACCAAGTCGCCTACGACGTGGTCCATCAGCGCCATCGCACGGCGCTTGCGCGCCTTGGACGGCAGCGGCAACCAGTCGGGCATGACGAAAGGCACAGTGCTTTCGTGGAACGCGGTATCCGACAGGACCTGGATTGCGCGCTCCACCTCGTCGCCGTTCGCCAGTGGCTCGGCACCGAACAAAGTGCCGGTTGCGATGTCAAGCGTTAGCCGCGCCATGACGGCGTCGGTATCCACGGTTACGCCCTCGGGACGGCCAGCGCGCTCGAAGCGGGTGCATAACCGCTCGGCATGGCTCGCAGCGGTCGCAGCATAGTCACGCACCCGTTGCGTGCGAAACGCCGGCTGGACCTTGCGGCGGCGGTCGCGCCAGCGTTGCCCTTCGGCAACGATCAGACTGTCGCCGTTCCATTGAGCGATGACCCCGGTCAGCTTGCGGAAGCGGATGAACGAAGCTGCGCTAGCCACCAGTACGCGTTCCACATCGTCTGGGTGGAAGAGCAGCCAGGACCTATACGGACCCAGCCGCAAACTCACCCGATCGCCGTGCCGCGCGCGCATGTCGGCATAGAAGCGCAACTGGTCGCGCCGGATGCGCCACAGATGGTCAGCTCCTAGTAACAGCGTATTGAGCGAACGGGGTTCAGGCAGCGGCCCCCTCCCAACGAAGCACGCGCGACCTACGCAGACATTGCAGCGGGAGCGCTACGAGCAGCATCGCAGCCCCCACAAGCGCCCAGCCGAAATGCACGTGACCGAGTACCTTGCCGCGCGCCGCCAAGCCCACGAACACGCGGTCTTCGCCCGG
The DNA here is from genome assembly GCF_003951315.1 of Sphingomonas sp. S-NIH.Pt15_0812. Taxonomy (GTDB): domain Bacteria; phylum Pseudomonadota; class Alphaproteobacteria; order Sphingomonadales; family Sphingomonadaceae; genus Sphingomonas. The sequence continues at coordinate 1,692 of NZ_QLJH01000070.1, read as the reverse complement.
CTCGTGATAGCCGAAAGGCACGCCAGGCGTCGCCAGCACATCCAGCGAGACGGTGCCGCGCGGAACGAGCCACCGCACGAACCCCGCCTGCTTCAAGCAGGCGGGATCGTAGGCCAGGACCGATGCCTGCGCGAACCAGGGTCGCCAACGGGGCCGCCACTCACCGACATGGGCGCGGTATTCAGGCCAGCCGTCCGGAAAGCGCCGCAGCAGGTCGTGGCGATGATGCCAGCGGACCATCCCAATCACGAACACCCATGCCATGATCGCCGCCGACGCCACCCACGCGTTGCCCAGCACCGCGCCTATCACGATCCAGGTGGCGGCCGTGCAGGCCTGCATAGGGTTGGTCAGATAGGCGAACACGCCTGCGCCCACGAGCCGCCTGGTGGGGTCAAGGGGGATCGCCGTGCCTTGCCCATGGATCGCGAACATCTGTACGGCCGAGAGGCCCAACACCATCAGCGGCAGGCACAGCAATGCTCCCACCGCCATACGCCAGGGTTCGATACCACCCAGCCCCCACGCGCCACCCGTCGCGTGCAGGATCAGCGATGGGATGACCGCGAACGCCAGGCAACCGTGCCCGACCGCCAGCAGCGCCGCCCGCCGGGGCAGGTGAACGTCGCGCGCCGTCCAGCGGGCGAGGTAGAGGGCCGGCAGGTGGGCGACTGCGAAGACGAGCAGCACGCCTCCCACCCATCCCTGCCCTGCCACGACCAGCGGCGCGAGCGAGGAAAAGACCGTGCCGTGAAGGCCGACCACGATCGGTAATACCAGCCACACGGGCGCGACATCGGGGAAGGCGAGGAACAGCACGGGTCCGAACAGCAGCGCGCCTCCCACCCATATGTCAGCAGGTAGCCCCTGCAGCATCAGCACGTCGTCGCCATAACGCCAGTACCCGAGTCGCATCGCAAGCATATGGGTCGCGAAGATCAAGCCAAGACCATACAGAAAGGCGAACAGCGCACCGATCATCATCCGCTTGTTGCCACGACGCCACCACCCGAGCAGCAGGACGGCCACGAGCGGCCCTAGGAAAAGTGCCCATCTGAGCGCCCACATGAGCGGCAGCGGCAGGTCGAGCGCGATCATGCGACGACGAGACGCGCTAGGGGTTCGCGCAGCCGGCGCGGAAAGCGGGTCTCGAACAGCTCCACCACTAGGAACACGACCGGAAAGCCCAAGGTCAGGTACAAAGCCACGACTGGCAGGACGATGACAAGCCACAGCTGGATCATGGCGCCGACCCGCATCAGCAGGCCTTCACGAGTGCGGGTGGGCGGCAGCAGGGACAAGATGACCAACAGCATGGCCGGTAGGACCGCACCGAACGGAAACGCCAGCAGCGGGGAAGCGTGGCCCGCTTGAAGCGAGCTAATCATGACGGCAGCACGCCAGGCGAGTGCAGCCGCCAACAAGCCCCAAGCCGCGCGTCGGGCGGCCGCCCTGATCCGGTATTCTGATCCCATCGGACACCATCTATGCCACAAGGCTTGGCGTCACGTTACCACCGCCGAAGATCACAAGCTTGGAGACCCATGTCCGGTCAGTCACGCCCGCTAGAGCGGGATGACGTGGGGCTGAATCGATGGGGATTTCCATGGAGGCGCTGATCTGATTCAAGGGCAGGCTGGCGGAGGAGGCCGGTCTGCATGGCGAAGCCGTATTCGATGGACTTGCGCGACA
>NZ_QLJH01000007.1 GCF_003951315.1 Sphingomonas sp. S-NIH.Pt15_0812 | reverse complement strand
GGCCGTGGATACGGGCTGGCCGAGGCTGGACTGTTGCTGGGTTAATCACGTCGTGCATGGCTATGTGCCGTTCCTGCCCGACGCGCGGACCGCGGCCCGGACCGTGTCGCAGGTCGTCAGCGGCACCGATCCGCTGCTCCGCGCCCTGTTGTGGAGCGGATTGTGGGACAGCGTCCGCGACCTCCGCTTCGCGCCGGATCGCTATGTCGCGGTGCTGCTCGACCATCTGCCGGGCGAGCGGGACGAGCAGATTTCGCGCACCATCCTGGCGCGGGGCGCGACCGCGCTCGACTTCTATCTACCGGATGCGAAGGCGGAGGCGCTGCGCCCGCGCTGGGAGGCGGCGCTGCTCGCCCGGATCGACGATCCGCAGCTCGGCTATGGCCTGCGCAAGGACGCCCTCGACCGGCTGGTCGCGACCGCTCGGACGCCGCTGGCGCTCGGCCGGCTGCGCGACCTGCTCGCCGGGCGCGCAATGCTGGCGGGGGCGGCGATCCGCCAGCCGACGTGCTGGGCGATCGTCCGTCGGTTGATCGCGGTCGGCGCGCCGGACGCCGCCGCCCTGTTCGCCGCCGAGCAGCGGCGCGACACGTCGGGCGAGGCGGTGAAGGATGCCTTCGTCGCCCGCGCGGCGACGCCGGACCGGTCGGTCAAGGCCGCCTATTTCACTCGCTATTTCGACGATGCGACGCTCAACGAGGCCTGGGCCAGCGAAAGCCTGGGCGCGTTCAACGAGGTCGGGCAGGCGGCGCTCACCCTGCCCTTCCTGCGTCCCGCGCTCGACCGGCTGGAATGGATCCGGCAGAACCGGCGCATCTTCTTCCTGCCCGCCTGGATCGAGGCCTTCGTCGCCGGCCAGCGCGACGCGGCGGCGCTGGCGGTGGTCGACGGCTTCCTGAAGGCGCAACCCGCCCTCCCGTTCGATATCCGCCGCAAGCTGCTGACCGCGCGGGACGAACTGGCGCTGACCGTCCGCATCCGGCAGGCCGACCTATAGCGGCCGACCGCCCTCATCATATTTCAGTTCGAGATAGCGCCCCTGCACCGCGATCCCGTCGAGCGCGCCCTGCCCCAGTTGCGCATGGGCGCGGGCCAGCTCGGCATCGATCAGGCGCAAGCCGTTGACCAGATGGTCGTCTGAGGTGCGGCCATCGGCATGGGGCTGACGACGCGCCGCGATCGGCACGGTGCGCCAGCCCTCGACCAGCGCCGGCAGTTCCACCGCGACCAGCGTCCGCAGCGATGCGGCGGCGGGGCTGCGGGGATCGAGCGCGCCGAGCCGGGGCGCGACATCGTCCAGCCGGCGGCTCAGTTCGTCGGCCAGCCGCAGCGCGGGCACGGGCATCCCGCGCCGTTGCGCGGCGAGCCAGACGCTCGCCTCCTCCGCCAGGCCCGCCAGCGGCGCGCCCGCCAGCGCTTCCCGCCCCGGCACGCGTGGCGGCGCGCGCAGGACGACGAGCATCGTCAGGACCAGCATCATCGCCACCGACAGGACGAGCGCGATGGCGGACGGCAGCATCAGGTCCAGCATCGCCCAGGCCAGCATCGATGCGACCGCCGCGGAGACCAGCCGGATCATCAGCCTCTTCTGGCGCCGCGCCTTCGCAGCCCGCTCGCGACGCGCCTGCTCCCGCCCCTCCGGCGACAGGCGGCGGAGCAGGTCCTCGGCATGGGTCAGCCCGACATCGGCCAGGCCGGTGGCGACATGGCGCGCCCGGTGGATCATCGGCGCTGGCGGACCGGGATCGTCGTTCATGCGGAAATCATGATCCTTTTCGCGAGCCGGGTCCATCGCCGATCCACCCGCCGGGCCATGCGTCCGGGCGGGTGGCTGGCGCGTTGCCGCCGCATGGACGATGATATCCAAACGTTGCGGAAGAAGATGGAGGCGGCGGCGGTGGCGCTCGACTTCGAAACGGCGTCGCGCCTGCGCGACCAGATCGCCCTGATGCGCGGCGGGGCGAGTGCCGAGGAGGCCCGCGCCGCCAGCGATGCGGGGCTGACCCGCCAGCAGCCGGGGGCGATGGGCCTGGGTACCAGCCAGCAACGCCCGGCCCCGCCGCCCGGCTGGACACCGCCCCCCAAGCCGGACCTGCGCACCACCAATAGCGGGCGGCGGCGATGACCGGGCCGGATCGCGTGGACGTGCTGATGCCCGCCCCGATGGCGCCGGACGTGATCAATGCGGTTGAGCAGGATTTCACATTGCACCGTCTGTGGGAGCAGCCCGACCCGGACCGCTATCTGGCGGCGGTCGCGGCCCGCATCCGCGGCATGGCGGTCGGCGGCGCGGCCGGGCGGATCGACGGACGCTGGTTCGACCGCCTGCCCGCGCTGGAGATCGTCGCGCATTTCGGCGTCGGCTACGAGACGATCGACGCCGCCGCCGCCGCCGCGTGCGGGATCGTCGTCACCAACACGCCGGGCGTGCTGGACGAGGAGGTCGCCGACCTGACGATCGGCCTGATGCTGGCGACGTTGCGCCGCCTGCCCCAGGCGGACCGGTTCGTGCGCGCAGGGGACTGGCGACAGGGCCCCTTCCCCCTGTCGCCGAGCCTGCGCGGCCGACGCGTCGGCATCCTCGGGCTCGGCGCGATCGGCAAGGCGGTGGCGCGGCGGCTGGACGGCTTCGATGTCGCGATCGCCTATCACGGCCGATCGCGCCAGCCGGAGGTCGCCTATGCCTATCATGACAGCCCGGCGGCGCTGGCGGCGGTATCGGACGTGCTGATCGCGATCGTGCCGGGCAGCGCCGGCACCCGCCATCTGGTCGATGCGCAGGTGCTGGACGCGCTGGGACCGGACGGCGTGTTCATCAATGTCGCGCGCGGCAGCGTCGTCAATCAGGACGCGCTGGTCGCGGCGCTGGCGGAGCGGCGCATCCTCGCCGCCGGGCTGGACGTCTTTGCGGACGAACCGAACGTACCCGAGGCGCTGGTCGCGATGGAGCAGGTCGTATTGCTCCCGCATCTGGGCTCCGCGTCGGAGCGCACGCGCGCGGCAATGGGCAAGCTGGTGGTCGACAATCTGACGAGCTGGTTCACCACGGGCCGCGCATTGACGCCGGTGGCGGAGACGCGCGGCTGACGCGCCCCCGCCGTTGGGTTCAGGCGAGTCCCCGCCGCACCAGCAGCGCGTCGATCCCGGCATCTCGGCCCCGGAACGCGCGGAAGCTGTCCGCCGCCGGACGGCTCGCGCCGCGCGCCAGCACCTCGGCGCGGAACGCGTCGCCCGTCGCCCGGTCGACAAGCCCCGCCTCGGCAAAACGCTGGAACCCGTCGGCGGCCAGCACCTCCGCCCACAAATAGCTGTAATAGCCCGCCGCATAGCCGCCGGCGAAGATGTGGCTGAACGCATGGGGGAAACGGTGCCATTCCGGCGGGCGGATCACCGACACCTCGTCGCGCACCGCCTCCAGCACCTCCATCGGGTCGGAGCCCATCGTTCCCAGATGCAGCAGCAGGTCGAACAGCGCGAACTCGATCTGCCGCACCACCATCATCGCCGAATGATAGCGCCGCGCCGCGACCAGCGCCTCGTACATCGCCGGGGGCAGCGGCGCGCCGGTGACGTGATGGCTGGACATGCTGGTCAGCACCGCACGGTCCCAGGCGAAATCCTCCATCAACTGGCTGGGCAACTCGATCGCGTCCCATTCGAAGCCGCTGGTGCCGGCGATGCCCGGCCGGTCGATCAACGTGCAAAGATGATGAAGGCAATGCCCCGTCTCGTGCAGCAGCGTCAGCACGTCGCCATGGCTGAGCAGCGACGGCGTCCCCGCCCCCTGCGGCGCGAAGTTGCAGACCAGATAGGCGACCGGCACGCTGACCGTGTTGCCGTCGCGCAGGCGGGGCCGCGCCTCCGCCATCCACGCGCCGCCGCGCTTGCCGGGGCGGGCATGGAGGTCGAGATACAGGCCGGCGAAGACACTGCCATCCTCGTCGGCGACATCGTAATAGCGAGCATCGGAATGCCACAGGTCGACATCCTCGCGCCGGGCCAGGCGGATGCCGAACAGCCGGCCGAGCAGCGCCTGCCACCCCTCCAGCACCCGCTCGACCGGGAAGTGCGCGCGCACCGCCTGTTCGTCGACCGCATAGCGCGAGGCGCGCAGCCGCTCGCTGGCGAAGCCGACATCCCAAGGCTGGAGGTCGACGATGCCCAGCTCCGCCGCCGCATAGTCGCGTAGTTCGGCCAGCTCCCGCTCGGCGATCGGCTTGGCCCGCTTGGCGAGATCGCGCAGGAAGGTCAGCACCTCGCCTGCGTCGGGCGCCATCTTGGTCGCCAGCGACAGGGCGACGGGATCGGTGAAGCCCAGCAGGTGCGCCAGTTGGTGGCGCAGGGTCAGCAGCCGGGCGATGCGCGGGCCATTGTCGAAATGGCCGGCATCCGGCCCCTGGTCGGACGCGCGGGTGCCGAAGGCCTGGTAGACGCTGGCGCGCAGGTCGCGATCCTCGGCGAAGGTCAGGATCGCGCTGACGCTCGGCTGGTGGAGCGTGACCAACCAGCCGTCCAGCCCCTTGGCCCGGGCGGCGGCGGCGAACATGCCGAGATCGGCCTCGGACACGCCAGCCAGCCGCGACACGTCGCTGACATGCTCGGACCAGGCATCGGTGGCATCGAGCACCGCGCTGCCGAATTCGGTGCCGAGTTGCGACAGCTCGACCGAGATCTCGGCGAAGCGCGCGCGCGCCTCGGCGTCCAGCGCGACGCCCGACAGGGTGAAGTCGCGGATCGCCCGCTCCACCGCTACCCGGTCGGGTCGGGGCAGGTCGGCAAAGGCCGGCGAGGCGGTCAGCGCGACCAGCAGGTCGTACAGGTCGCGATTCTGGTGCAGCCGGGTGCTCGATTCAACCAATCGCCCCATCCCCTCGGCATAGGCGGCACGGAGTTCGGGCGTGTCGGCGACGCCGTGCAGGTGCGACACCGCCGACCACAGCGCGTCGATCGCGTTGCCGCAGCGCTCCAGCGGCATCCACACGTCCTCGAACCCGGTCGGCCGCGTCGCCACCAGCCGGGCGACCGTCGCGTCCTGGTCGGCGATCGCCTGGTCCAGCGCGGGCAGGATCGCGTCCGGCGTCAGCGCCGAGAAGGATGGCAGTTCGGTCGGCAGGGTCAGCGCGGCGATCGTCATGGACAGTCTTTCGTTCAACGGACGGACGGGTTGCATTGCTACATAGGAGCGGTGTCGCCGCAGGTCATCGGGTGTCGCCAAACGGGACGGCCGAAATCGCCCTGCTTGCGCATGGCCCTTCCTGCGCGGCTCTTGTTTAGATAGGGTCGATGCGGCTAATCGCCATTCCCCCTCGAACGACAGGCCCGACGTGCATTCCGAGCTTCCCTCAACGCTGGTCGACTATCTGCGTCAGTCCCGCGTCGCGCTGGCGGTGGCCTCGGCGGCGGACGACAATCCGCTGGTCTACGTCAATGCCGCGTTCACCACGCTGACCGGCTACGAACCCGACGATGTCGTCGGCCGCAACTGTCGGATGCTCCAGCACAAGGCGCCGAATATCGAACCGCGGGCGCGGCTGCGCGAATTCATCGCCAACGACCGGCAACCCAATGTCCGCACGCTGATCGTCAACTTCCGCAAGGATGGTCGACCCTTCGTCAATCTGCTGTATATGTCGCGGCTGCGCGCCATGAGCGGCGGCACGCCTTATCTCTTCGCGTCGCAATTCGATGTCAGCCGCTCGCACGGCGACCTGCTGGCCGATTACAACGCCGCGCTGGAGGCGACGCTGGGCAAGCTGGTGCCGATCGCGGAGGAAGCCGGGATCGTGGTGGAAGGCACCTTGCTGACCATCGCCAACAGCGCCGCGACCATCGCCCAGGCGAAGATGATGCTGGCGGGCCTCGACATGAACACCCATGCATAATGTCGTCCAGGCGCAGGAGACGGTGACGCCGTCGCCCGCCGCCGCCGTGCCGGTCGTCGGCATCGGCGCGTCGGCCGGCGGGCTGGAGGCCTTGCGCGAGATGCTGGCGCCCGCGCGTCTGCCGACCGGCCTGGCCTTTGTCGTGGTCCAGCATCTCGACCCCAATCACCAGAGCATGCTGGCCGAACTGCTCGACCGCAACACCGTGCTGAAGGTGCTGCAATGCGCGGGCGGCGAGCGGATCGAGCCCGACACGGTCCATATCATCCCGCCCGGCCATGGCCTGGCGATCCAGGATGGCCGGCTGAAGCTGACCGACTTCCAGCAGCCACGCGGGCTGCGCCGCCCGATCGACGACTTCTTCCAGTCGCTCGCCATCGACCAGCAGGCGAATGCCGCCTGCGTGATCCTGTCGGGCACCGGCGCGGACGGCACCACCGGGTTGCGCGCGGTCAAGGAGAATGGCGGCGTCTGCATCGTCCAGCAGCCGGAAAGCGCGCGCTATGACGGGATGCCGCTGTCGGCGGTCGGCACCGGGCTGATCGACTTCGTCAAGCCGGCCGGCGAGATACTGGAATGCATCCGCAGCTTCTTCGACCGTCGCCGGCGGGGACCGGGCGCGATCGAGGCGGATGTCGTCGCCGACCATATCGACGACTTGTGCCACGTGCTGCGGAACGCGGTCGGCCATGATTTCTCCGGCTACAAGCGATCGACCCTGGTCCGCCGGGTCGAGCGACGGATGCATGTGCTGGGCCTGGACACCGGCCGCGCCTATCTGGCGCGCATCCGCACCGACCCGCGCGAATGCGAGGCGCTGTTCCGCGACCTGCTGATCAATGTCACCCGCTTCTTCCGCGACGGCGAGGCGTTCGAGGTGCTGCGCACCCGCGCGATCGAGCCGCTGATGCGCGAACGCGCGCCGGACGAGGACATCCGCGTCTGGGTTCCCGCCTGCTCCAGCGGCGAGGAAGCCTATACGATCGCGATGCTGTTCGCGGAGGCGGCGCGCCTGACCGGCCAGCCGCTGGCCGTGCAGATCTTCGCGACCGATATCGACGAACAGATGCTGGCGATCGCGCGTGAGGGCACCTACCCCGCCGCCGCCCTGGCCGACCTGCCGGGCGACCTGCGCGATCGCTACACCATCCTCCATGCCGAGCGGTTCGCCATGTCGGCGACGATCCGCGACATGATCCGCTTCTCCAGCCACAGCCTGGTCAAGGACCCGCCCTTCTCGCGCATCGACCTGCTGTCGTGCCGCAACCTCCTGATCTATTTCGACGACCGGTTGCAGCAATCGGTGGTGCCGCTTCTCCATTATTCGGTGCGGCCGGGCGGTTACCTGTTCCTGGGCCCATCGGAGACGGTCAGCCGGTTCGAACATATGTTCCAGCCGATCGATCAGCCGGCGCGGCTGTTCGAACGCTCGCCGGGGGCGCCCAACTATCCGATCGACCTGCCCGCCAGCGCGCGCGACCGGCCCCCGCGCCGCGAGCGCGAGGGCGGCGGCGAATCGCCGTCGCTGGTCAACGAACGGCTGGCGGTGCGCCGGCTGGTCGAACGCTATGCCCCGCCCAGCCTGGTCGTCGACCAGGACGGCGCGATCATCTCCGCCTATGGCAAGCTCGGCCGCTATTTCGAATTTCCCGTCACCCGCACCGGCGGCAGCAGCGCGGTGAACCTGGCGCGGGCCGGCCTGCGCACCGTGATCGGGCCGTTGCTACGCCAGGCCCGGGACGAACGCCGCCGGGTGATTGCGCGCGACGTCCGGATCGAGACCGATTACGGCGTCCAGCCGGTCGACGTGATCTGCGACCCGCTGGGCGACGGCAGCCTGCTCTGCGTCTTCCGCGACACCGGCCCGTTCCGCCCCGATGACGGCGGCGAACTGCACGACCTGGAATCGGGCGACGATCATTTCGAGGCGCTGGAGGACGAGCTGCGCCTGACCCGCCACCGGCTGCGCTCCGCGATCGAGGAGTTGGAGACGGCGAACGAGGAGCTGAAGAGCTCCAACGAAGAAATGATGTCGATGAACGAGGAGCTGCAATCGACCAACGAGGAGCTCTCCACCGTCAATGACGAGCTGAAGAGCAAGGTCGACCAGCTCACCATCGCCAATTCCGACCTGCGCAACTTCTATGAATCGACCGACCTCGCCGTGGTGGTGCTCGACGCCGAGCAGCGGGTACGCAGCTTCACCGCGGCGGCGACCAGCGTCTTCCCGCTCAAGCCCGCCGATCGCGGGCGGCCGCTCGCCGATGTCGCCAGCCGGCTGTCGGGATCGACGCATCTCGACGATGCGCGCGCGGTGGCGGGTGGCGCGGCGCCGGTCCAGCGGCGGGTAGCGACGCTGGACGGCGGGCGCATCTTCTCGATGCGGGTCCTGCCCTATCACACCCAGTCGGGCGAGACCGACGGCACCACGCTGGTGCTGACCGAGATCACCGAGGCGCTGGCGCTGGAACGCCAGCTCGCCGCCGAACGCGAGCGGCTGGACCTGGCGATCCGCGCCGCCGGGATCGGCGTGTGGGAATATAGCCCCGACACCGGCACGACGACGCTCGACACCACCGAGCGCGATCTTCTGGACGTGCGCGACCCGGATGCCGGCCATATCGATCCCGTCCTGTCGCGCGTTCCCGCCGAGGACCGGGCGGACATCGATACGGCGCTGGCCCGGGCGATCCAGGGCGTGTGTGATTTCGAGGCGACCTTCCGCGTCCGGCAAGACGATGGCGCGATCCGCTGGGTCAAGGGGATCGGCCGGCTGGTCGCCAATTCCACGCCCAAGCGGCTGGTCGGCGTGTCGATCGACGTGACGCCCGAGCATCTGCTGGCGGAAACCCGCGACCTGATGCTGCGCGAGATGAACCACCGGGTGAAGAACCTGTTCGCGGTCATCGCCGGCATGGTCACCATCGCCGCGCGCAGCCATAGCGGCGTGCCGAGCTTCGCTGACGATATCCGCAACCGCATCGCGGCGCTGGGCCGGGCGCATTCGCTCGCCTCGCCCGCCGGCACGCCCCAGGCGATCAACCTGCGCGATCTCGTCACCGCGACGCTCGCGCCCTATGACGAGCGGGGCCGGATCCGGATCGAGGGGCCGGCGCTGACGCTCGATCGCGAATGCCTGTCGCCGATCGCGCTCATCCTGCACGAATGGGCGACGAACTCGATCAAATATGGTGCGTTGAGCGGTCCCGACGCGCGCGGCCTGACCATCGGCTGGCGTTGCGAGGATGGCGGCGTGAGGGTGATATGGAACGAGGAATGCGAACAGGTCGATGCCCCGACGGCATCCAGCAAGCCGGGCTTCGGCTCGATCCTGGTCGAGACCAGCGTCCGCCAGTTGCGCGGCACGCTGACCCGTTCGGTCGAGGTCGGGCGCTTCCACATGGAAATCCTGTTGCCGGGCAGCGTGCTGGTCGATGAGTGAGGTCGTGCTGCTCGTCGAGGACGAGCTGTTCATCGCGATGGATCTGCAGATGACGATCGAGGATGCAGGCTTCTGCGTCGAGGGACCGTGCACCAGCGTCAGCGAGGCGCAGGCCATGATCGACCGGCTCGGCTCGCAGGCGCTGGCGGCGGCGCTGCTCGACGTGCGGCTGACCGATGGCGCGGTATTTCCGGCGGCCGACCGGCTCTATGCCGATGGCGTGCCGCTGATCTTCCATTCCGGCCATGCCGATGACGGCGAGCTCCGCCGCCGCTATCCCAAGGCGCGGATCTGCCCCAAGCCCAGCGCGCCGGCCGACCTGACCGCGGCGCTCCAACACTGCGTGCAGGGCGGCTGATCGCCCCGCACGCACGATCGCATGGTCAGGCCGCGCCGAGCAGCCTGTCCCACCGCCCGGCCAGCGCATCCCCGGCCGCCGTTGCGATCACCTCGATCACGGCGGCATCCTCGAACAGGCCGGGGTGGAAGCCGATCGCCGCCTCCGCCAGCCGGCTGGTCACCGCCAGCGGATCACCGCCCTTCGCGATCGTCGCCAGCCTCTCGCCGGCCGGATCGACGATCGGCGTTCCGGCCCTGGCACGCGCGATCAGGAAGGCGATCCAGCAGCCCAGCGCCGCCACGACATGGCGCGGCATCCGCCCCTCCGCCCGGTGCGCGGCCAGCGTGTCGCCAAGCCGATAGGGCAGCTTCTGCGATCCGTCCTGCGCGATCTGGTCGAGCCGGTGGACGATCACCGGGTTGCGGAACCGCGCCAGCACCGCCGCGCCATAGGCCGCCAGGTCCAGTCCCGGCACATCGGGCAATATGGGAGCGATCTCGTCGCGGATCATCGCCTCGACGAAGCCTGCCAGCGCCGGATCGGCCATCGCCGCCGCGACGCTTTCATGACCGCGCAACAGGCCGGCATAGGCCAGGGTCGAGTGGCTGCCGTTCAGGATGCGCAGCTTGGCCCGCTCATAGCCGGCGACATCGTCCGTCAGCGTCGCGCCGACCGCGCCGAGATCGGGGCCCAGCGGCCGGCCATTATCCTCGATCACCCATTGCGTGAACGCCTCGCGCTGCACCGGCGCGGCATCGCTCAGCCCGCCCAGCGCCGCCGACACGGCCTCCTCCAGGGCGGTGTCGCTCGCCGGGGTGATCGAGTCGACCATGGTCGAGCGCACGTCCAGCGTCGCGTCGATCCCGTCGGCCAAGTCGGGATCGCGCGCGCGGGCGAAGGCGACCAGCGCGGCGCGCAGCTTCGCGCCGTTGTTCGCCAGATTGTCGCACGGCATCACCACGAACGGCATGGCGCCCGCGGCCCGGCGCGCGGCGAGCCCGGCGACGATCCAGCCGACCAGGCTGCGCGGCGTGCCCGCGCCGGCCAGATCATGGACGATATCGGGATGCGCCAGGTCGAGCTTGCCGTCCGCCGCCAGGCAATAGCCCTTCTCGGTCACGGTGCTGGTCACCAGCCCGACCGCCGGATCGGCCAGCAGCGCCTGCGTCTCCGCCGCGTCGTCGGGCGATAGGAAGCGCCGATGCGCGCCGATCACCCGGAACCCGGACTCGGCATCCCGGATCGCCAGCGTATACAACCCGTCCTGCGCCGCCAGCGCATCGATCGTGCCCCGGCTGCGCATCGACACCACCGCGATCCCCCAGCGCGGGTCGCGATCCAGCAGCGCGTCGACATAGGCGGCCTGATGCGCGCGGTGAAAGGCGCCGGGTCCGAAATGGACGATGCCGATCGTCACCGGGCGCCGGTCGCGCGGGGCCGCCACATCGGCAGGCACGCGGGCCAATGTCGCGTTCGACAGCTTCTCCATATCCACTCCCCCAAAGGCTCTTCGCCGCTATTCGGCCCTCCCCTGCCGCACCGGCTCGGGCTCGGCAAGTCCGGCCCGGTCCGATTGACTTGCCGCCGCCACCGATTACCACCCCGCCCCGACAATCCGCGCAAGGCGGTGCATGACCAGAGAGGATAATCGTGACCCGTCGCCTGGAACTCCACCCCGATCGCCTGTTCCCCGCCGATCCCGGCACGCGTGCCATCGCCCGCAGCCTCTATGCCGGGGTCGTCGCGCTGCCGATCGTCAGCCCGCACGGCCATACCGACCCGCGCTGGTTCGCCACCGACGAGGCCTGGACCGACGCCACCAGCCTGTTGCTGGCGCCCGACCATTATCTGTTCCGGATGCTCTATTCGCAGGGCCTGTCGCTCGACGCGCTGGCGATCCCGTCCCGGTCCGGCCGCCCCGCGACCGATCCGCGCGCCGCCTGGCGGGTGCTGGCGGACCATTATCATCTGTTCCGGGGCACGCCGTCGCGCCTGTGGCTCGACCATGTCTTCGCGGAGGTGTTCGGCCTGGACGTGGCGCTCGAGGCATCGACCGCCGATCTCTATTTCGACGCGATCGGCGCGGCGCTGGCCACCCCCGCCTTCCGCCCGCGCGCACTGTTCGACCGGTTCCGCATCGACTTCCTCGCCACTACCGAGGGTGCTCAGGACGATCTGGACGCGCATCACACCATCCAGGCCTCGGGTTGGCAGGGACGCGTCGTCACCACCTATCGCCCGGACGGCGTGATCGATGTCGAGCATGAACAGTTCGCGGGCGCGATGCGGCGCTTCGCCGAGCTGACGAACGAGGAGGTCGGCAGCTGGCAGGGCTATCTCGCCGCGCATCGCAAGCGCCGGGCCGATTTCCGAGCGGCGGGCGCGACCGCGACCGATCACGGCCACCCGACCGCGCGCACCGCCAATCTCTCCACGACCGAATGCGAGGCACTGTTCGCGCGCATCACCGGCGGCACCTGGGACGCGGCCGATGCCGAGCTGTTCCGCGCCCAGATGCTGACCGAGATGGCGCGCATGTCGGTCGAGGACGGCATGGTCATGCAGATCCATCCCGGCAGCTTCCGCAACCACAATGCCGGCCTGTTCGCCAGCCATGGCCGAGACAAGGGCGCGGACATCCCGATGCGCACCGACTATGTCGCGGCGCTCAAGCCCATGCTCGACGTGGTCGGCACCGATCCGTCGCTCACCATCATCCTCTTCACGCTGGACGAAAGCGCCTATGCGCGCGAACTCGCGCCGCTTGCCGGCCATTATCCGTGCCTGAAGCTGGGGCCCGCCTGGTGGTTCCACGACTCGCCGGAGGGGATGCGCCGCTTCCGCGAGATGACGACGGAGACGGCCGGCTTCTACAATACGGTCGGCTTCAACGACGACACCCGCGCCTTCCTGTCGATCCCGGCACGGCACGATGTCGCGCGCCGTGTCGACTGCGCTTTCCTGGCCCGACTGGTCGCCGAGCATCGGCTGGAGGATTGGGAGGCGGCGGACCTGGCGCAGGAGCTGACCAGCGGCCTGGTGCGCCGCGCCTACCGGCTCGACGACAAGGGGGGGAAGGTCGCGTGACGGGCAAGTTCCTGGCGTTCGGGGAGATCATGCTTCGGCTGTCGCCACCGGGGCGCGAATTGCTGATGCAAAGCCCGCGCTTCGACGTCTGGGTCGCGGGGGCGGAGGCCAATGTCGCCACCCAGCTCGCGCGGCTCGGCCATGATGTCGGCTTCGCCAGCCGCGTGCCCGACAACGATCTGGGTCGCGCGGCGATCGACACGCTGCGCGGCCACGGCGTCGACGTCCGTCACATCCAGACCGGCGGCGAGCGGATGGGGCTGTATTTCGTCACCTCCGGCGCGGGGCTGCGCGCGACCGAGGTCGTCTATGATCGCGCCTGGTCGTCCTTCGCGGAAGCACCCGCCGAGGCCTGGGACTGGAACTCGATCTTGGCGGGCGTCGACCGGCTGCATCTGTCGGGCATCACCCCGGCGCTGGGGCCGGTGCCCGCCGAAACCGCCATCGCGGCGGCCGAGGCGGCGACGGCGCGCGGCATCGCCCTGTCGTTCGACGGCAATTGGCGCGGCAAGCTCTGGGCGCGCTGGGACGGCGATCCGCGTGCGATCCTGCGCCGCATCGTCGAACAGGCCGACTTGATGTTCGGCAACCATCGCGACATCGCGCTGCTGCTCGGTCGCGACGATTTTGCCGGCGAGGGCGAGAATCGTCGCCGGGTTGCAGCGGAGGCCGCGTTCCAGGCCTTCCCCCGCCTCCGGACGATCGCCTCGACCGCGCGTCATGTCGAGCATGTCGACAGCAACCGCCTGTCCGCCCGGATCGACACGCGCGAGGGCTATGCCCAGACCGACGAGGTGCTGATCGCCGGCATCGTCGACCGGATCGGCGGCGGCGACGCCTTTGCGGCGGGCGTGTTGCACGGGCTGCGCTCCGGGCAGGACAGCCTGGGCGCGGCGCGCACCGGGCTGGCGGTGGCGGCGCTCAAACACTCGCTACCGGGCGACGCGGCGCTGTTCCGCCAGGCGGATATCGACGCTTTCGTCGCCGGAGGCCTGGACGTGCGGCGATAGGAGGCGGCATGTCGCCGGGCCGCATGGCCTGGCCGCGCGCTAATTGCCGTGTCCTCACGGCGCTTTGCAGCGCCGAATGATCCGGGCGAACGCCCCCCCCCCCCGGCCGTTCGCTACTTCCGGTGGCCCGACGGCGCTTTGCAGCGCCGAATGATCCGGGCGAACGGCCCCCCGGCCGTTCGCTACTTCCGGATCATTCCCACTCGATCGTGCCGGGCGGCTTGGAGGTGTAGTCGTAGACGACGCGGTTGACGCCCTTCACCTCGTTGATGATCCGCGTCGACACGCGCGGCAGGAAGTCGCCGGGGAACTGGAAGGCCTGCGCCGTCATCCCGTCCGTCGAGGTCACCGCGCGCAGCGCCAGCACATGGTCATAGGTGCGCGCATCGCCCATCACGCCGACCGTCCGCACCGGCAGCAACACCGCGAAGGCCTGCCAGATCGCGTCGTACAGCCCGGCCGCGCGGATTTCCTCCAGATAGATGGCGTCCGCCTTGCGCAGGATATCGCAGCGCTCGCGCGTCACCTCGCCGGGGATGCGGATGGCGAGACCCGGCCCCGGGAAGGGATGACGACCCACGAACACGTCCGGCAGGCCGAGTTCCCGACCGAGCGCCCGGACCTCGTCCTTGAACAGCTCGCGCAGCGGCTCGACCAGCGCCATGTTCATGCGCTCGGGCAGGCCGCCGACATTATGGTGGCTCTTGATCGTCACCGACGGCCCGCCGGTGAAGCTGACGCTCTCGATCACGTCGGGATAGAGCGTGCCCTGCGCCAGGAACTTGGCCCCACCGATCGCCCTGGCCTCCGCCTCGAACACGTCGATGAAGGTCTTGCCGATGAACTTGCGCTTCGCCTCCGGGTCGGTGACGCCCTTCAGCCCGTCCATGAACAGGTCCTGCGCTTCGACATGGACCAGCGGGATATGGTAATGTTCGCGGAACAGGCTGACGACCTGCTCGGCCTCGCCGGCGCGCAGGATGCCGCCATCGACGAACACGCAGGTCAGCTGGTCGCCGATCGCCTCGTGGATCAGCAGCGCCGCGACCGAAGAGTCGACCCCGCCCGACAGGCCGCAAATCACCTTCTCGGCGCCGACCTGCGCGCGGATCTCATCAATCTTGGCGGCGCGGAATTCGGCCATCGTCCAGTCGCCGGCGAGACCGCAGACATGGCGGACGAAATTGGCGATCAGCTTCGCGCCGTCCGGCGTGTGCACGACCTCGGGGTGAAACTGCATGCCATAGATGCGGCGCGCATCGTCCGCCATCATCGCGAAGGGCGCGCCCTTGGACGAAGCGACCGGGCGGAAGCCGGGGGCGAGCTGCGCGACATGGTCGCCATGGCTCATCCAGACCTGGTGCCGCTCGCCGACCTGCCACAGGCCATCGAACAACGTACAGGCGTCGTCGACCTCCAGGAACGCCTCGCCGAACTCGCCGCTATTGCCCTTCTCGACCCGGCCGCCGAGCTGCGCGTTGAGCAGTTGCTGACCATAGCAGATGCCGAAGATCGGCAGGCCCGACTCCAGGATCGCGGCCGGACAACGCGGGCTGCCCTCGTCCACCACGGAGGCTGGACCGCCGGACAGGATGATGCCCTTGGGACGCAACCGCTCGAACGCGGCCTGGGCGGACTGGAAGGGCGCGATCTCGCTATACACCCCGGCCTCGCGCACGCGGCGGGCGATGAGCTGGGTGACCTGGCTACCGAAATCGACGATGAGGATGGTGTCGGGATGCTCCATGGCGGCCCCATAGCAGAAACGCCACGAGATGCTACCGGGCCGGCACCGATCCGGCCGCCCATGAAAAAAGGGCCGCGCTGTCGCCAGCACGGCCCCTTTCCCGATCGGTAATCGTCGAGCGGCGATCAGGCCGCGTCGTCGAAATCCTCGTCGTTCAGCACCGGGCCCGAATCCTGGCCCTTGGCCGACACGTCGCGATCGACGAACTCGATGATCGCCATCGGCGACGCATCCGAGGCGCGCGGGCCGGTCTTGATGATGCGGGTATAGCCGCCGTTGCGATCGGCATAGCGCGACGCCAGCACGTCGAACAGCTTCACGAGCTGCGCGTCGTCGAGCAGACGGGCATGGGCCAGACGACGGTTGGACAGGCCACCCTTCTTCGCCAGCGTCACCAGCTTCTCGATATAGGGGCGCAGTTCCTTCGCCTTGGCGACGGTGGTGGTGATCTGCTCATGCTTGATGAGCGCGGCCGACATGTTGCGGAACAGCGCAATACGATGAGCCGAGGTCCGCTGCAGCTTACGGCCGCCAACGCGATGACGCATGGGATAGTCCTTCGTTCGTTAAGGGGCCGTGTCACGGAACCCCAGAGCAGGTGACCGTTCGGGCGGCCGTCACCATCGCCGTTCGACCTTGAGGATCGAAAATCGTTCTTGAAGCCAGACCACGGCGAAGCCGTGGTCGAGACGTCGGACGGGTCGGCTGTTGGCCGACCCGCCGGTCGGGCTTGCGCCGTCTCGCGGATAGCTTGGCTATCCGCGTGCGGCTTAGCCCATGATCTCCTGCTCGAGCTTCTTGGCCATCTCCTCGATGTTCTCGGGCGGCCAGCCGGGGATTTCCATGCCCAGACGCAGACCCATGGACGACAGCACTTCCTTGATTTCGTTCAAGGACTTGCGGCCGAAATTGGGCGTGCGGAGCATTTCCGCCTCGGTCTTGCCGACGAGATCGCCGATATAGATGATGTTGTCGTTCTTCAGGCAGTTCGCCGAACGCACCGACAGCTCCAACTCGTCCACCTTCTTGAGGAGGTAGCGGTTGATCTGCTGGGTGTCGCCCGCCGGCTCAGCGCCAGCGGCCGGCACCGCCGCCTGGCCCACCGGGGCCGCGCGGGTGACGGACGAGTCGTCGAAATGCACGAACAGCGCCAGCTGGTCCTGGAGGATGCGGCCGGCATAGCCCACCGCGTCTTCCGGGGTGACGGTGCCGTCGGTCTCGATCGTCAGCGTCAGCTTGTCATAGTCCAGGTCCTGACCGACGCGGGTCGGGTCGACCTTGTACGACACCTGGCGCACCGGCGAATAGAGCGCGTCGACCGGGATCAGGCCGATCGGCGCATCGGCCGGACGATTGGCGGTGGCGGGGACATAGCCCTTGCCCACGTCGGCGGTCAGTTCCATGTTGAACGTAGCGCCTTCGTCGAGATGGCAGATCACCAGGTCCTTGTTCATGACCTCGATGTCGCCCGACACGGCGATGTCGCCGGCCTTGACGGTCGTGGGACCGGTGGCCGACAGCTGGAGCCGCTTCGGCCCCTCGCCCTGCATCTTCAGCGCGATCTGCTTCACGTTGAGGACGATGTCGGTCACGTCCTCGCGCACGCCGGCCAGGCTCGAGAATTCGTGCAGCACGTTCTCGATCTTGATCGACGTCACCGCCGCGCCCTGCAGCGAGGACAGGAGCACCCGGCGCAGCGCGTTGCCGAGCGTCAGGCCGAAACCACGCTCCAGCGGCTCTGCGACGAACGTCGCCTTGCGCTTGCCGTCTCCGCCCTTCTTCTCCAGGCCGTTCGGCTTTTTCAGTTCCTGCCAGTTCTTTGCGTTGACAGCCACGAGGTTCCCCTGGGTTGGAGGCGGATGGGGAGAACCGCCTCGAAGGTAGAAAAGGACGCCGGCTCGTCAGCCGGCGAGCCTGAGGTCAGACGCGGCGACGCTTGGACGGCCGCACGCCATTGTGCGGGATCGACGTGACGTCACGGATCGACGTGATCTGGAAACCGACCGCCTGAAGCGCGCGGAGTGCCGACTCACGGCCCGAACCGGGGCCCTTGACTTCGACCTCGAGGGTGCGGACGCCATGCTCGGCGGCCTTCTTGCCGGCATCCTCGGCCGCGACCTGCGCCGCGTACGGGGTCGACTTGCGGCTGCCCTTGAAGCCCATCATCCCGGCCGACGACCAGGAGATCGCATTGCCCTGCGCATCGGTGATGGTGATCATGGTGTTGTTGAAGCTCGCGTTGACGTGCGCGACGCCAGCCGTGATGTTCTTGCGCTCGCGACGGCGAATGCGCTGCGGTGCTTGTGCCATTCTAAAATCCTGACCTTAATCTCGTGGTACGGAGGCCGGCGGGCGATGCGCCACAAGCCCGCCTCCGGCGGAGAAGAAGTGAAAATCGTCCCGGGGACGATCTTCTTACTTCTTCTTGCCCGCGATCGGCTTCGCCTTGCCCTTGCGGGTGCGCGCGTTGGTGTGCGTGCGCTGGCCGCGGACCGGCAGGCCCTTGCGGTGACGCAGGCCGCGATAGCAGGCCAGGTCCATCAGGCGCTTGATGTTCATCGCGGTCTGGCGACGCAGATCGCCTTCCACGGTGTAATCGGCGTCGATCGCTTCGCGGATCTGCAGGACTTCCTGGTCGGACAGGTCCTGCACGCGGCGCTCGGCGGCGATGTTCAGCTTCTCGGTGATGGCCTTGGCATGGGCGGGGCCGATGCCGTGGATGTAGGTCAGCGCGATGACCACGCGCTTGTTGGTCGGGATGTTAACACCCGCGATACGTGCCATGGTATAATTTCTCCTAGCTCCACAGCGGCCGGCATGGCAGCACGACCGCTATCTCAGCGCGTTAGCTCCATACAGGAAAACGGCGAACGCAACAGAGCGCCGCCGGAAGCCGGTGTAATGGAGCGGATCAGTTAAGCGCGCGGCAACACCCTGTCAAGCGATCGGTTCCACCAGCCGCCGCAAACGCGCCCATCGGCGCAGCGCCACGACGAACCAGATCAGCTCGACCACCCCGAACGGCCATGCGCCTTGCAGGAAACCATAGGCCGAGCCCAGCAGGCAACCGAAAGCGAATAGCAATGTCCAGAACGGCGCCCGGTCCTCCAGCGTATAACAGACCAGGGTGAAGGCCACCGCGAACAGGCCGAAGGCGGTGAGCGCATCCATCCGCCCCATGTGGCGCGTCGCTTCCCGTCCCGCAAGCCGGTCAGGCAGGCAGCACGATCCGCGCGATCAGGCCGGGTGCATTGTCGGCCAGCTCGAACCGTCCCTCGTGCAACCGCGCCACCGCCTCGATCAGCGACAGGCCGAGCCCCGCCCCCGGCGTCGATCGCGCGCGGTCGAGTCGGCCGAACCGCTTGATCGCCTGTTCGCGCTGGTCCGCCGGGATGCCCGATCCGCGATCCTCGACCTGGATCGCGATGCCGTGGACATTCTCGGACAGCCTCAGCACCAACGAACCGGTGCCGGCGGCATGTTTCAGCGCATTGTCGACCAGGTTGGTGATCGCCTGGGTCATCAACTCGCGGTGGATCGGGCGCGGATGCGGCCGGTCGTCGATCGCGACCGTCAGCGTCATCCCCGCCTCGTCAGCGACCGGTTCGTAGAGTTCGCCGATCTCCTCGACCAGTTCGGCGAGCGCCAGCGAAGTGAAGCGATCACGCGACACCGATTCGGAGCGGCTGATTTCGATCACCGTGGTCAGCATCCGCATGACCAGGTCGGTTTCGACCAGCAACCCGCTCAAGGCTGCATCGCGCTGGTCCGGATCGGCGACCAGCAGGGCCTGTTCGGTCTTGGTCCGCAGGCGCGCGAGCGGCGAGCGCAGGTCGTGCGCCAGGCTGTCGGTGACCACGCGCAACTCGGTCATCAATCGCGCGATCTTGTCGAGCATGGCGTTGAGTTCGCTCGCCAGCCGGTCGAAGGCATCCCCCCCCGCCAGCGTCGGCACCCGCTGCGACAGGTCGCCGTCTCCCGCCGCCTCGATCACCCCGGCGATCCGATCGAGTCGGGACGCGACATAGCGCGCCAACACCAGCCCCGCCCCGACGCCCAGCGCCAGGGACAGGGTGATGGCCAGCGCCAGCGCCCGCTCGATCGCGGTCTGCTCCGCCTCGATCACGTCGAGCTTGCTGCCGGTCAGCAGCCAGTAGCGGCCGATGGGATGGATCAGGAAACCGATGTCGCGGTCCGCCCAATCGGCGTCGGTCGACAGCGGCGCGACCCGAAACCCGGCCCGGCCGAGCGCGACGCTCAACTGCGCTGGCGCGTCGCCGACCAGCCGCCGGCCCTCGTCATCGACGATCGCCACCAGCAGTGAATTGTCACCCGGCGGCCGCGCGCCCTTCACGGCGGGGATCAGCGCCTTGAGGCCACCCTGCCGCCAGATCATCAGCAGCGCGTCGGACTGTTCGATCATCTCGCGTTTGGTCGCCGCCAGCGCGACATCCTGCGTCTGCCGCCACAGGAAGCTGACCAGCGCGAGATTGGAGGCGAGCGCCAGCGCGATCGAGAGCAGCGCGATCCGTGCGGTGACCGACAGCCGCATCAGCCCTCGGGCGCCAGCCGATATCCGGCGCCCCGGACCGTATGGAGAATGGGCGAGCCGAACCCTTCCTCCAGCTTGCGGCGCAGCCGGCCGATATGCACGTCGACGACGTTCGAGCCTGGGTCGAAATGATAGTTCCAGATCTTCTCCAGCATCATCGTGCGGGTGACGACCTGTCCGGCATGGCGGGCCAGGAACTCGAGCAGGTTGAATTCACGCGCGCCCAGGGCGATCGTGCGCCCGGCGCGGGTGACGTGGCGCGCCAGCAGATCGATCTCCAGGTCGCCGACCGACAGCCGCGTCTTCTGCGGCTCGGAAGCGGCGCGATCCGACCGGCGGACCAACGCCTCGATCCGCGCCGACAGTTCGGCGAAGGAAAAGGGCTTGCAGAGATAATCGTCCGCGCCCGCCTTCAGCCCGTCGACCCGGTCATCGACCGCCGCCAGCGCCGAGAGCACCAGGACCGGCGTGGCGATGTTCGCCGCCCGCAACGCGCCCGTCATCGCCAGCCCGTCCAGGCCCGGCAACATGCGGTCGACGATGATGAGGTCGAATATGCCTTCGCTGGCCAGGAACAGGCCATCGCGGCCGTCGCTCGCGGTTTCCACCGCATAGCCCGCCTCACCCAGCCCTTTGGCCAGATAGGCGGAGGTGGAGGCATCATCCTCGACGATCAGGATCTTCCGGTTCACGATAGACTCCGTAAGGGGGCTCCCGTTAACGGGAAAGGCCGGCGAGAACCAAGTCCTCGCCGGCCCTACGGTACCCCCGGGAGTGTCGGGCACCGATCTGTCTATCTCGATCGGACCGCGCCGGCCGGGGCGATCCTGTCAACCGGCGTTCACCGGCGATGAAAAAGAGATAGACTTAACGATCGGTCACCGCGGTGACGATTACATGACAATATGTTCATGACCGTCTTGCCCGCGCTCCGTCCCTCGGCTCAGCGGTCTAGGATCGCTGCGATCTGTTCCGATACGACCGTCATGTCCGCCATGCCGTCGACCCGGCTCACCAGTCCGCGTGCCTCGTAGAAGGGCAGGATGGGCGCGGTCTTGGCGCGGTACTCCGCCATGCGGGTCGACACGGTCTCGGCATTGTCGTCCGGCCTGCGCTTGAACTCGGTCGCGCCGCACACGTCGCAGACACCCTCGACGGCCGGCACCTTGAACCGGTCGTGATAGCCCGTGCCGCAGGCGGCACAGGTGAAGCGGCCGACGATCCGCTCGATCAGCGCCGCCTCGTCCACCTCCAGCTCGATGACGTGATCGAGCTGCTGGCCCCGCTCGCTAAGCAGCAGGTCGAGCGCCTCGGCTTGCGCGGTGGTCCGCGGATAGCCGTCGAAGATCGCGCCCGACGCGACGCCCTGGTCCAGCCGCTCGCCGATCAGGGCCGACACGATCGCGTCCGACACCAGCTCGCCGGCGTCCATGACCGCCTTGGCCTGCTGGCCCACCGGGGTGCCGGCCTTGACCGCCGCCCGCAGCATGTCGCCGGTCGACAACTGGACCATGCCCCGGTCCGAGACCAGACGCGCCGCCTGCGTGCCCTTGCCCGCACCCGGCGGCCCCAGCAGGATGATGTTCACCGTCGCATTCCCCTTGTTCACGCCCGTGATGCGCGCCCGCCTCAGCGAGCGCGGCCGCCCTTCAGCTTCGACTTCTTGATGAGGTCGCCATATTGATGCGCCAGCAGATGCGACTGGATCTGCGTCACCGTGTCCATCGTCACGTTCACCACGATCAGCAGGCTGGTGCCGCCGAGGTAGAAGGGGATGGACAGCGCCGTGACCAGATATTCCGGCAACAGGCAGATGATGGTCAGATAGGCCGCACCGATCACCGTGATGCGCGTCAGCACATAATCGAAATAATTCTCGGTGTTCTTGCCCGGCCGGATGCCCGGCACGAAGCCGCCATAGCGCTTCAGATTGTCCGCCGTCTCCTCGGGGTTGAACACCACCGCCGTGTAGAAGAAGGAGAAGAAGATGATGCCGGCAGCATAGAGCGCCATGTAGACCGGACTGCCATGCTGCAGATACTGGTTGAGCGAGATGATGAAGTCGCCCCAGCGGCTCTCACCGGCCGTGTGCTGGCCGGCGAACTGGCTGATCGTCAGCGGCATCAGCAGCAGCGATGAGGCGAAGATCGGCGGGATCACGCCGGCCGTGTTGATCTTCAGCGGCAGATGGCTGCGATCCGCCTGCATCCCGCGCTGCGTCTGGCGCTTGGGGTACTGGATCAGGATGCGGCGCTGCGCGCGCTCCATGAAGCAGATGAACAGGACCAGGCCGATCACCGCGACGATGATGCCGATCAGGCGCAGCGGATCGAGGCTGCCGGTGCGGCCGCCCTCCAGCAGGTTGAACAAGGTCGTCGGCAGATGCGCGACGATGCCCGCCATGATGATCAGCGACACGCCGTTGCCGATGCCGCGGCTGGTGATCTGCTCGCCCAGCCACATCAGGAACATGGTGCCCCCGATCAGGCTGATGATCGCCGAGACGATGAAGATCGTCCCCGGCTGCACCACCGCACCGCCCGCTTCCATGCCGCGCGCGATGAAGAAGCCCTGGATCGCGGTCAGCGCGACCGTGCCGTAGCGGGTATATTGGTTCAGCTTCTTGCGGCCGCTCTCGCCTTCCTTCTTGATCGCGGCGAGCTGCGGCGCGAGCGAGGTGGCGAGCTGCACGACGATCGACGCCGTGATGTACGGCATCACGCCCAGCGCGATCAGCGAGGCGCGCGACAGCGCACCGCCCGAGAAGGTGTTGAAGAAGTCCAGCACGCCGCCCTGCGTGCGGCTGGCCAGCCCGGCGAGACCGACGGGATCGATGCCCGGCAGCGGCACGTAGCTGAGCAGGCGGAACACGATCAGCGCGCCGATGGTGAACCACAGCCGCTTCTTGAGGTCGGTGGCCTGGGCGAATTTCCCCAGGCTGATGCTTTGCGCCATTCGGTCGGCTGCGGTTGCCATGCGATGATTCGTCCTGGAAACAAAAACGGCGGGATGCGTTTGCCCGCTCCCGCCGTTCATATAGGCACCCGTGCGGGCTTGTCTAATGCCTACACGGTCGATCCGTCCCGAGCCGGGCGCGACCGTGGCCGCGCCGTCACACCGGGACGGTCGTTACCGGATCAGGCCTTGAACGACGCCTTGTGCGCCTGGCGCTCGCGATACTTCACGCCCTTCTTGGCGGCGGCCTTCTCGGCGGCCGGCACGACGGTCGGCACTTCGACCGAACCGCCCGCCGCCTCGACCGCGCTGCGCGCACCGGCCGAGACACCGGCGACCAGGAAGCTCAGCTTGGCCGAGAATTCGCCCTTGGCGAGGAGGCGGACGCCGTCCTTGCCGCCGCGGGCCAGGCCGGCGGCCTTCAGCGCCGCATGGTCGATCGTGCCGTCGGCCGACAGCTTGCCCGCATCCACCGCCTTCTGGATCGCGCCCAGGTTCACCTCGGCGTAATCCTTGGCGAAGATGTTGTTGAAGCCGCGCTTCGGCAGACGCATGTGGAGCGGCATCTGGCCGCCCTCGAAGCCGGCGATGGACACGCCCTCGCGGCTCTTCTGGCCCTTCTGGCCACGACCGCCGGTCTTGCCCTTGCCCGAGCCGATGCCGCGACCGACGCGAATCTTGGACTTGCGGGCACCTTCGTTGTCGCGGAGTTCGTTGAGCTTCATGATTGCACTCGCTTTCGCTTTTGACGCGCTGTTGGATGGAAGCGGCGGGCCTTAACGGGGAGTCGCCCGCTTGTCGAGCAAAGATGTCAGGCAACCTCCTCCCGCCTTGCCCCAAAGCAAAAGGGCGGCGTCGGTCGAAACCGACGCCGCCCCTTCAGGCGCATGGAAGATACGGGGCTCAGCCCTGCACTTCGACCATGTGCTGGACCTTGCGGATCATGCCGCGAACCTCGGGGCTGTCCTCGAGCTCGCTGACCTTGTGCATCTTGTTGAGGCCAAGGCCGATCAGCGTCGCGCGCTGATCCTTGGTACGGCGGATCGGCGAACCGGTCTGCTTGATCTTGATCGTCGCCATGTCAGCTTACTCCGTGATCGCCGCGGCTTCCGCCTCGGCCACCTGCGCCGTGGCGCCCTGGCCGCGACCCAGCAGGTCCGCGATCTTCTTGCCACGACGCTGCGCGACCGCCTTGGGGCTGGTCTGATCGGTCAGGGCGCCGAAGGTGGCGCGGATCATGTTATAGGGGTTCGACGTGCCCACCGACTTCGTCACCACGTCGGCGACGCCGAGCGATTCGAAGATGGCGCGCATCGGACCGCCGGCGATGATGCCGGTGCCCTGCGGCGCCGAGCGAAGCGTCACGCGGCCGGCACCGAAGTGACCGTTCGCGTCATGGTGCAGCGTACGGCCGTCCTTCAGCGGCACGCGGACCATCTTCTTCTTCGCCGCAGCGGTCGCCTTGGAGATGGCTTCCGGCACTTCGCGCGCCTTGCCATGACCGAAGCCGACCCGGCCCTTGCCGTCGCCCACGACGACCAGCGCCGCGAAGCCGAAGCGCTTGCCGCCCTTCACCGTCTTCGAGACGCGGTTGATGTGGACCAGCTTCTCGATCAGCTCTTCGCCGCCATCGTCCTGACCGGGACCACCGCGACCACGGTTGTCACGACCACCACGACCGCCGTCGCGACCGCCACGGTTGCCGCCCGGGCCACCGCGACCGCCGCCCTGGCCGCCACGTCCGCCCTGGCCACCGCGACCACGACCGCCGCCCTGACCCTGATAGCCGCCACCGGTGTTGCCGGTGTTAGCGCCGGCATCGCCGGCGGAAGCCTCAACCGCGGCGGGAGCGCCGGGCTGCGACTGGATATCGTTGGTATCAGCCATTCTTAGAACTCCAATCCGGCTTCACGCGCGGCCTCGGCGAGCGCCTTGACGCGGCCGTGGAACAGGAAGCCACCACGGTCGAACACGACCTGGGTGACGCCGGCGGCCTTCGCCGCTTCGGCCACGCGCCGACCCACGGCGGAGGCGGCGTCGCAATTCGACGTCGCGCCCTCGTGGCTCGCCAGCGTCGACGCCGAGGCGACCGTGCGGCCCGCCGTGTCGTCGATCACCTGCGCATAGATGTGCTTGCCCGAGCGATGCACGGACAGGCGCGGACGCGTACCGGCACGTGCACGCAGCGCGGTACGATTGCGCCGACGGCGCTTCTCGAAAAGAGAGAGACCCTTGGTCATTACTTCTTCTTCCCTTCCTTGCGGAAGATGAACTCGCCGTCGTACTTGATGCCCTTGCCCTTATAGGGCTCCGGCTTGCGCCAGCGACGGATCTCGGCGGCCAGCTGGCCGACCTTCTGCTTGTCCGCGCCGCTGATTTCGACGGTCGTGGCGTCCGGCGTCTTCACCTCGAGGCCTTCCGGCACATCGATGTTGACGTCATGGCTGTAGCCGAGCTGCAGCTTCAAGGTCTTGCCCTGGGCCGCGGCGCGATAGCCGACGCCGGTGATGACCAGCTTCTTGGTGAAGCCCGTGGTCACGCCGGTGACCAGGTTCTGCACCAGCGTGCGCTGCATGCCCCAAAACGCGCGCGCGCGCTTGGTGTCGTTGGCCGGCTGCACCGAGATGCCGTCCGACTGGACGTCATAGGTGATGTCGTCGGCCAGCGGGAGCGTCAGGGTGCCCTTGGGGCCCTTCACGCTCAGCATGCGATCGGCGATGTTGGCGGTCACGCCGGCCGGAACCGGAACAGCCTTCTTACCAATACGGCTCATCAGAAGACCTCCGCGAGCACTTCGCCGCCGACATTCTGCTCACGCGCTTCCGCGTCGGACAGAACGCCGTTCGGCGTCGAGACGATGGTGATGCCCAGGCCGTTCATGACGCGGGGCAGCTCCTGCGAGCCGCTGTAGACGCGACGGCCGGGCTTCGAGACGCGCGCGACATGCTTGATCGCGGGCTGGCCCTCGAAATACTTCAGCTCGATGCGCACGCCGGCGGCGGGGCCCATCTGCTCTTCGGAATAGCCGCGGATATAGCCTTCGCGCTGCAGCACGTCGAGGACGCGCACGCGCAGCTTCGACGCGGGGCTCAGGACGGAGTCCTTGCGCGCGCGCTGGCCGTTGCGGATGCGGGTGAGCAAATCACCCAGGGGATCGGTCACTGCCATTGGACTATCCTTACCAGCTCGACTTGGTGACGCCGGGGATCAGGCCCTTGTTGGCCAGATCGCGAAGCTGCACGCGGCAGAGACGGAACTTGCGGTAGTACGCACGCGGACGGCCGGTGGTCGCGCAGCGATTGCGGATCCGGGTCGGGTTCGCGTTGCGCGGCAGCTCGGCCATCTTGAGGCGCGCAATGAGACGGTCGGTCTCGCTCAGCGACTCGTCATTGGCCTGCGCCTTCAGCTTCGCCAGCTTGGGCGCATATTGCGCGACCATCTTCTTGCGACGCTCATTCTTGTTGATCGAACTCAGTTTCGCCATGGACTTAAGCTCTTCCTTGAAAAGCCCCTCCCCCGCCGATCAGACGGGGAAGGGGGTAGAATGTCAGGCCGCCTTCTTCTCTTCGGCGGTCTCTTCCTGCGGGAACGGGAAGCCGAACAGACGGAGCAGCTCGCGCGCCTCTTCGTCGGTCTTCGCCGTGGTGGTCACGATCACATCCATGCCGCGCACCTTGTCGATGCGGTCATAGTTGATCTCGGGGAAGATGATCTGTTCCTTGATGCCGCAGGCATAGTTGCCGCGACCGTCAAAGCTCTTCGGGTTCAGGCCACGGAAGTCGCGCACGCGGGGCAGCGCGATCGTGATGAAGCGGTCGAGGAACTCGTACATGCGCTCGCGACGCAGCGTGACCTTCACGCCGATCGGCATGCCTTCGCGCAGCTTGAACTGCGCGATCGACTTCTTTGCCTTGGTGATGACGGGCTTCTGACCCGCGATCAGCTCCATTTCGGACGCGGCCTGGTCGACGCGCTTCTTGTCCTGGGTGGCCTCGCCGACGCCCATGTTCAGCACGATCTTCTCGATGCGGGGAATCTGCATCTCGTTCTCGTAGCCGAACTTCTCCTGCATCGCCTTGACGATGCGGTCCTCGTAGATGCCCTTCATCCGGGGCTTGTAGGCATCAGCCATCGATCTTCTCCCCGGTCTTCACGGCCACGCGGACCTTCTTGCCGTCCTGCGTCTCGAAACGGACGCGGGTGGGCTTGCCGTCGGCGGTCACGTGCGCGACCTTCGAGACGTGCAGCGGAGCCTCGACCTTCTCCAGGCCGCCCTGCGGGTTCGCCTGGGTCGGCTTGCGGTGACGGGTCGCGACGTTGACGCCGCCCACGATCACCTTGCCGTCCTTGGGCATCGACTGGGTGACGGTGCCGGTCTTGCCCTTGTCCTTGCCGGACAGGACGACGACCTTGTCGCCCTTCTTGATCTTCGCAGCGCCCATTACAGCACCTCCGGAGCCAGCGAGATGATCTTCATGTGCTTCTTGCCGCGCAGCTCGCGCACGACCGGGCCGAAGATACGGGTGCCGATCGGCTCCTCGTTCTTGTTGACCAGCACCGCGGCGTTGCCGTCGAAGCGGATGGTCGAGCCATCGGCACGGTGGATGTCCTTGGCGGTGCGGACGATGACGGCGCGATGCACGTCACCCTTCTTCACCTTGCCGCGGGGCTGCGCTTCCTTGATCGACACGACGATGATGTCGCCGACGCTGGCCGTCCGGCGCTTGGAACCGCCAAGCACCTTGATGCACTGGACCCGCTTCGCGCCGCTGTTGTCAGCGACGTCGAGATTGGACTGCATCTGGATCATGGATCCTGCTTCCTTCTCTTCTTGGGGTGGATACCGACCCAACCCCGCCTAAAAATAACGACCCCCGGCGCGGACAATCCACGCCAGGGGGAGCGGCGCCTTTAGCCACTCCGGATACGAAAGGCAATGCCCTTCGATCCAGCCTTTCGATGACGGGCCCGGCGCGTGCCGGGCCGCGCGATCAGGCGTCGACGTCGACCCGGTCGGGCGTCGCGTGAGTGTTCACCCGCTCGATCACCTTCCAGGTCTTCAGCTTGGAGAGCGGTGCGATCTCTTCGATGCGCACGGTCTCGCCGGCCTTATACTCGTTCGCCTCGTCATGGGCGTGATACTTCTTCGAGCGGCGGATGATCTTGCCGTAGAGCGGGTGCTTCACCTTGCGCTCGACATTCACCACCACCGTCTTGTCGCCCTTGTCGGAGACGATCAGTCCGGTCAGCACGCGCTTGGGCATGTGCTCGGTTCCTTACTTGGCAGCCGCGGCGCGGGTGCGCTGCGTCTGCAGGGTCTTGATGCGGGCGATGTCACGACGGACCTCGCGGACGCGGCTCGGCTTCTCGAGCTGGCTCGTCGCCGCCTGGAAACGGAGATTGAACTGCTCGCGCTTCAGCTGCGCCAGGCTCTCGTTGAGCTGGTCGTCGGTCTGACCGACGAAATCGTTATCGGCCATTACTCGCCTCCGAGGTGGCTGGTGTCGCCCAGGCGGGCAACGACCTTGGTCTTGATCGGCAGCTTCATCGCTGCGCGCTCGAATGCCTCGGCGGCCAGGCGGCCGTCGACACCATCGAGCTCGAACAGGATGCGGCCGGGCTTGACGCGGGCCGCCCAGAACTCAGGCGAACCCTTGCCCGAGCCCATGCGGACTTCGGCGGGCTTGGACGAGACCGGCACGTCCGGGAACACGCGGATCCACAAACGGCCCTGACGGCGGATGTGGCGGGTGATGGCGCGGCGGGCCGCCTCGATCTGACGCGCGGTCAGACGATCCGGCTCCATCGCCTTCAGGCCATAGGCGCCGAAGTTGAGCGCGGTGCCCCCCTTCGCGTCGCCGTGGATGCGGCCCTTGAACGCCTTGCGGAATTTGGTGCGCTTCGGTTGCAGCATTGCTCTTGTTCCTTAGCGACGGTCGTCGCGCGCCGGGCGCACGCCGGAGGTCTGAGCCTCCATCATGAGCCGGTCGGTCGCCATCGGGTCGTGACCCAGAATCTCGCCCTTGAAGACCCAGACCTTCACGCCGCACACGCCGTAGGACGTGTGGGCCTCGGCCTCGGCATAGTCGATGTTCGCGCGCAGCGTGTGCAGCGGAACGCGACCTTCGCGATAGCTCTCGGAGCGGGCGATCTCGGCGCCGCCCAGACGGCCGCCGCAATACACCTTGATGCCGTCGGCACCCAGGCGCATCGCCGACTGCACCGCGCGCTTCATCGCCCGGCGGAACGCGATACGGCGCTCCAGCTGGTCGGCGATGCCCTGCGCGACGAGACGGGCGTCGACCTCGGGCTTGCGGATCTCGACGATGTTGAGCGAGACGTCGGACGAGGTCATCGCCCCGATCGTCTTGCGGAGCTTCTCGATGTCGCCGCCCTTCTTGCCGATGATGACACCGGGACGCGCCGCGAAGATCGAGATGCGGCACAGCTTCGCCGGACGCTCGATCACGACCTTGCTGATCGCAGCCTGCGGCAGGCTCTTCATGATATACTGGCGGATCTTCAGATCCTCCAGCAGCAGACGGCCATAGTCCGCGCCCTCGGCGAACCAGCGGCTGTCCCAGGTGCGGTTGATCTGCAACCGCATCCCGATCGGATTGCTCTTGTGACCCATTACGCTTCTTCCTGCTCGCGCACGACGATGCGCAGACGGCTGAACGGCTTCAGGATGCGGGTGGACTTGCCACGGCCGCGGGTCGCGAAGCGCTTCATCGTGATCGACTTGCCGACCGACGCCTCGGCGACGACGAGCGCGTCGACGTCGAGATTGTGGTTGTTCTCGGCATTGGCGATCGCCGAGGCGAGCACCTTGCGAGCGTCCACGGCCATCGCCTTGGTCGAGAAGGACAGGATGTTCAGCGCATCGCCGGCCTTCTTGCCGCGGATCAGGCCCGCGACCAGGTTCAGCTTCTGCGCCGAACCACGGATTTGCGTGCCGACCGACAGCGCTTCCTTGTCACCGACCTTGCGGGGGGATTGCGGCTTGCTCATCAGCGCTTGCCCTTCTTGTCAGCGGCGTGACCCGGGAAGTAGCGCGTCGGCGCGAACTCACCCAGCTTCATGCCGACCATGTCCTCGTTGACCGACACCGGCACGAACTTCTTGCCGTTGTAGACATTGAACGTGAGACCCACGAACGACGGCAGGATGGTGGAGCGACGCGACCAGGTCTTGATCGGCGCGCGGCCACCGGCGTCCTGCGCGGCTTCAGCCTTCTTCAGCAGGCTGAGCTCGACGAACGGGCCCTTCCAGACAGAGCGAGCCATTACTTCTTCCTCGCATGGCGGCTACGGATGATCATCTTGTCCGTCGCCTTGTTGTGGCGGGTGCGCGCACCCTTGGTCGGCTTGCCCCACGGGGTGACCGGATGACGGCCGCCCGAGGTCCGGCCTTCACCACCGCCGTGCGGGTGGTCGACCGGGTTCTTGGCGACGCCGCGCGTCAGCGGACGCGAGCCCATCCAGCGCGAACGACCGGCCTTGCCGAGATTCTGGTTCTGGTTGTCGGGGTTCGAGACCGCGCCGACCGTCGCCATGCACTCGCCATGGATGTAGCGCTGCTCGCCCGAGTTCAGGCGGACGATGACCATGCCGCGGTCACGACCGACGACCTGCACATAGGTGCCGGCCGAACGGGCGATCTGGCCACCCTTCATCGGCTTCATCTCCACATTGTGGACGATGGTGCCGACGGGCATCTGGCCCAGCTCCATGGCATTGCCCGGCTTCACGTCGGTGCGCTTGTCGGCGATCACCTTGTCGCCCACGCCCAGACGCTGCGGCGCCAGGATATAGGCCTGCTGGACCTTGCCCTCGGCGTCGGTGCCATAGTTGACCAGCGCGATGAACGCGGTGCGGTTGGGGTCATATTCCAGACGCTCGACCGTACCCTCGACGCCCCAGTTGCGGCGCTTGAAGTCGATATAGCGATACTTCTGCTTGTGACCGCCCGCGATGCCGCGGCTGGTCACGTGACCCTTGTTGTTGCGACCGCCGGTCTTGTTCTTGCCCTCGGTGAGCGCCTTGACCGGCTTGCCCTTCCAGAGCTGCGACTTGTCGACGAGGACCAGGCCGCGGCGGGCCGGGCTCGTCGGGTTATATTGCTTGAGTGCCATGATCCTCAGACCCCCGTCGTCACGTCGATCGACTGACCGTCAGCGAGCGTGACGATCGCCTTCTTCATGTCCGACCGCTGGTAGGGCGCGCCCTTCCACTTCTTGGTCTTGCCCTTCTGGACGATCGTGTTCACGTTCAGCACCTTGACATCGAAGAGCGCCTCGACGGCGGCCTTGATCTCGGGCTTGGTCGCGCTGTTGGCGACCTTGAACACGACGGCGTTCTGCTCGCTGAGCAGGGTCGCCTTCTCGGTGATGTGCGGCGCGACGATCACGTCATAGTGACGGATGTCGACAGCGTTCTGCGGCTTAGCCATTGAAGCGCGCCTCCAGCTTCTCGACGGCCGCGCGGGTCAGCACCAGCGTGTCGGCCTTGATGATGTCGTAGACATTGGCGCCGATCGCCGGCAGCACGTCCACTTCGCGAAGATTGCCCGCGGCCAGCACGAAGCTCGTCTCGACGGCATCGCCATCGATGACCAGCGCGCGATTGCCCCAGCCCAGCTTGGCCAGATCGCCCTTCAGCGACTTGGTCTTGTTGCCGTCGACCGTGAGCGCATCCATGACGATCAGCGAGCCGGCCTTGGCATGGCTCGACAGCGCCATCTTCAGACCCAGCGCGCGAACCTTCTTGTTCAGCGAGGGATTGAAGTCGCGGACGCGGGCGCCGTGCGCCTTACCACCGCCGATGAACACCGGAGCGCGACGATCGCCGTGACGGGCGACACCGCCGCCCTTCTGGCGACCCAGCTTCTTGCCCGTACGGGCGACGTCCGCACGCTCGCGGGTGCCGCGCGCGGTCGCGCGACGCTTCTCGAGCTGCCAGGTCACCACGCGGTGCAGGATATCGGCGCGCGGATCGAGGCCGAAGACCTCGTCGTTGAGCTCGATGTCCGCGGCGTCGGTGCCGGCAAAGGACTGAACCTTGACCTTCACTGTTTAGCCCTCCTGGCCTTCGGTGGCCTCGGGAGCGGCCGCAGTCTCGGCGGGCGTCTCGGCAGGCGCATTGTTGTTGCTGGCGACGGCCTTGAGGCCGGCCGGATACGGCGCATCGGCGTGCGCCTTCACCTTGACCGCGTCCTTGACGAACAGCCAGCCACCCTTCGAACCGGGCACCGAGCCCTTCACGAAGATCAGGCCGCGCTCGACATCGGTGCCGACGACTTCAAGATTCTGCTGGGTGCGGTTACGGTCGCCCATGTGACCGGCCATCTTCTTGTTCTTGAAGACGCGGCCCGGATCCTGGCGGTTACCCGTCGAACCGTGCGAACGGTGGCTGACCGAGACGCCGTGCGTCGCGCGCAGACCGCCGAAGTTCCAGCGCTTCATGGCGCCGGCGAAACCCTTGCCCTGGGTGCGACCCTGGATGTCGACCAGCTGGCCGGCAACGAAGTGGTCGGCCGACAGCTCGGCGCCGACGTCGAGGAGATTGTCCTCGCTGACGCGGAACTCGGCCAGGACCGCCTTCGGCTCCACCTCGGCCTTGCCGAAATGGCCGCGCTGCGGCTTGGCGACGTTCTTGGCCTTGGCGCTACCCGCGCCAAGCTGGACGGCGGTATAGCCGTCGGTATTCATCTCGCGGCGGGACACGACCTGCAGCCCGTCCAGCTGAAGAACGGTGACCGGCACGTGCCGACCGTCTTCCTGGAACAGGCGGGTCATCCCCATCTTCTTCGCGATCACGCCGGTACGCATGACCAACACTCCTCACAGAGGCACAGGCAGACCCATTCCACCCATGCGTGTCAGCCCGGAAATGCGAAGCGTGCCCCCGTCCCGGGCTGGTTGTCCTCTTGCCGTGAGCGCAAGAACATGACGGGAGACGCTGACCCGGCGGCCTAGGCCACCAGCGGTATCTCAAAATGCGAGAACGCCGCGGGACCGGAGTCAACCGCGGCGCAATGGCCCCTTAGGCCAGCTTGATCTCGACGTCAACGCCGGCCGCGAGGTCGAGCTTCATCAGCGCGTCGACGGTCTGCGGGGTCGGCTGCACGATGTCGAGCATGCGCTTGTAGGTGCGGACCTCGAACTGCTCGCGCGACTTCTTGTCGATGTGCGGTCCACGGTTCACCGTGAACTTCTCGATGCGCGTCGGAAGCGGAATCGGACCGCGGATGAGCGCGCCGGTGCGGCGCGCGGTGTCGGCGATGTCGCCGGTCGCCTGGTCGAGAACGCGATGGTCGAACGCCTTCAGGCGAATGCGGATGTTGCTGTCCATGATCCCTACCGATGCGAAAGAGCGGGCCCGTTGCCGGGCTCTTGCTGTGCGGATGAAAACGAAGAGGCGCAACTAGCGCCCCTCTCATAAAAAGGCAACCGCCCCGCCCCACCTTTTTCAAGGCGGGACGAGGCGGCCGGACCTGCAAGCAGGCCTAAGCTGTGAAAAGCTTACTTGTCGATGGCGCTGACGACACCGGCGCCGACGGTACGACCGCCCTCGCGGATCGTGAAGCGCTGGCCGACGTCCATGGCGATCGGCGCGATCAGCTTGATGCCGAGCGCGACGTTGTCGCCGGGCATGACCATCTCGGTGCCCTCAGGCAGCTCGACGGTGCCGGTCACGTCCGTCGTGCGGAAGTAGAACTGCGGACGATAGTTGGCGAAGAACGGCGTGTGACGGCCACCCTCTTCCTTCGACAGCACGTACACTTCCGACTTGAAGTCGGTGTGCGGCTTGATCGAGCCGGGCTTGCAGAGCACCTGGCCACGCTCGACCTCGTCGCGAGCGACGCCGCGGATCAGCGCGCCGACGTTGTCGCCGGCCTGGCCCTGGTCGAGCAGCTTGCGGAACATTTCGACGCCCGTGACCGTGGTCTTGCGGACGGTCGGGTGGATGCCGACGATCTCGACTTCCTCGCCGACCTTCACAATGCCGGTCTCGACGCGGCCGGTGACGACGGTGCCGCGACCCGAGATCGAGAACACGTCTTCGATCGGCATCATGAACGGCTTGTCGAGCGGACGCTCCGGCTGCGGGATGTAGTCGTCAACGGCCTGCATCAGCGCGGTGACGGCTTCCTTGCCGAACTTGTCGTTCGAACCCGACAGGGCGCAGGTGGCCGAGCCCTTGATGATCGGAATGTCGTCGCCCGGGAACTCGTACGAGCTGAGCAGCTCGCGGATTTCCAGCTCGACCAGCTCGAGGATTTCCTCGTCGTCGACCAGGTCGACCTTGTTCATGAACACGACCATCGCCGGCACGCCGACCTGACGGGCGAGCAGGATGTGCTCGCGGGTCTGCGGCATCGGGCCGTCGGTGGCCGACACGACCAGGATCGCGCCGTCCATCTGCGCCGCGCCGGTGATCATGTTCTTCACATAATCGGC
The DNA here is from genome assembly GCF_003951315.1 of Sphingomonas sp. S-NIH.Pt15_0812. Taxonomy (GTDB): domain Bacteria; phylum Pseudomonadota; class Alphaproteobacteria; order Sphingomonadales; family Sphingomonadaceae; genus Sphingomonas. The sequence continues at coordinate 113,260 of NZ_QLJH01000007.1, read as the reverse complement.
GTGGCCCGGGCAGTCGACGTGCGCATAGTGGCGGTTCGTCGTCTCATACTCGACGTGCGCGGTCGAGATGGTGATGCCGCGCTCGCGCTCTTCCGGCGCCTTGTCGATGTTCGCGAAGTCCACCGCGGTGCCGCCGGTCGTTTCCGCCAGCACCTTGGTGATTGCCGCGGTCAGCGAGGTCTTGCCATGGTCGACGTGACCGATGGTGCCGATGTTGAGGTGCGGCTTGGTCCGCTCGAATTTTGCCTTTGCCATTTTCCTACCTTCTGAATCGAATCCGCTGCCGCATCCGAGGCCATGCGAACGCGGCCCCATAACGACAGTTTGGACGGAATGCCAGTGCTTCCATCCGGCCGGCGCCCGAAAGCGACCGGCCGGACCGAAGCGTGGCAATTACGCCATCTTAGCCTTGATCTCGTCCGCGACGTTGCTCGGCACTTCGTCATAGTGCGAGAACTGCATCGAGTATTGCGCCCGGCCCTGGGTGAACGAGCGGAGCTGGTTCACATAGCCGAACATGTTGGCGAGCGGAACCATCGCCTCGACGGTCTGCGCGTTGCCGCGGCTGTCGGTGCCTTGGATCTGGCCACGACGGCTGTTCATGTCACCGATGACGTCGCCCAGATAATCCTCCGGGGTGACGACCTCGACCTTCATGATCGGCTCGAGCAGCTTGATGCCCGACTTCTGCGCCGCTTCCCGCATCGCGCCGCGGGCGCAGATTTCAAAGGCCAGCGCCGACGAGTCGACGTCGTGATACGCGCCGTCCGTCAGGTGAACCTCGAAGTCGATGATCGGGAAGCCGATCAGCGAACCCGACTCGGCGGTCTCGCGCATGCCCTTCTCGACGGAGGGGATATACTCCTTCGGGATGTTGCCGCCCTTGACCTCGTCGAAGAACAGGAAGCCCGAGCCACGCTCGCCGGGCACCACGGTCAGCTTGACGCGACCGAACTGACCCGACCCACCCGACTGCTTCTTGTGGGTATAGTCGATGTCGACCTTCTTCGCGAGATATTCGCGATACGCCACCTGCGGCGCGCCGACATTCGCCTCGACCTTGAACTCGCGCTTCATGCGGTCGACCAGGATCTCAAGGTGAAGCTCGCCCATGCCCTTGATGATCGTCTGGCCCGACTCATGGTCGGTCGAGACGCGGAACGAGGGGTCCTCGCGAGCGAGGCGGTTGAGCGCGACGCCCATCTTCTCCTGGTCGGCCTTGGTCTTGGGTTCGACCGACAGCTCGATGACCGGCTCGGGGAATTCCATCCGCTCCAGGATGATCGGCGCGCTGATGGCGCAGAGCGTGTCACCGGTGGTGGTATCCTTCAAACCCGCCAGCGCGACGATGTCGCCGGCATAGGCCTCCTGGATGTCCTCGCGGCTGTTCGCATGCATCAGCAGCATGCGGCCGACCTTTTCCTTCTTGTCCTTCACCGAGTTCTGGACCTGGCTCGCCGCCTCCAGCTTGCCCGAATAGATGCGGGCGAAGGTCAGCGTGCCGACGAAGGGATCGTTCATGATCTTGAACGCCAGCGCCGAGAAGGGCTCGGTGTCCGAGGACGGACGCTCGTCCGGCGTCTCGCCGTCGAGCTTCACGCCCTTGATCGCCGGCACGTCGAGCGGCGACGGCAGATAGTCGACGACCGCGTCGAGCAGCGGCTGCACGCCCTTGTTCTTGAACGCGGAACCGCAGACGATCGGGACGAACGACATGCTCAGCGTACCCTTGCGGATCAGCTTCTTCAGGTCGGCGACCGACGGCTCGTTGCCCTCGAGATACGCTTCCATCAGCGCATCGTCCTGCTCCACGGCCATTTCGATCAGGTCGCTGCGATACTTCGCCGCCTTCTCGGCCATGTCGGCCGGGATGTCCTGATATTCGAACTTCGCGCCCAGCGACTCTTCGAGCCAGATGATCGCGCGGTTCTCGACCAGGTCGACCAGACCCTTGAAGCCGCCCTCGATGCCGATCGGCAGATACAGCACGGCTGGACGCGCGCCCAGACGCTCGATGATCGAGTCGACACAGAAATAGAAGTCGGCGCCGGTGCGGTCGAGCTTGTTGACGAAGCACATGCGCGGCACGCCATATTTGTCGGCCTGGCGCCACACGGTCTCCGACTGCGGCTCCACGCCGGCGACGCCGTCGAAGCACGCGACCGCGCCGTCGAGCACGCGGAGCGAACGCTCCACTTCGATCGTGAAGTCGACGTGGCCGGGCGTGTCGATGATGTTGATGCGATGCTCGAGGCCCTGGCCCTCATTGGCCTTCCAGAAGCACGTCGTCGCAGCCGACGTGATCGTGATCCCGCGCTCCTGCTCCTGCTCCATCCAGTCCATGGTGGCGGTGCCTTCGTGCACTTCGCCGATCTTGTACGACTTGCCGGTGTAATAGAGGATACGCTCGGTCGTGGTCGTCTTGCCGGCGTCGATATGCGCCATGATGCCGATGTTGCGATACTGTTCGAGCGGATGGCTGCGGGCCATGATCGGTGCTTCCTTAGCGATGTGGGGAGCAGGGCAATGACGCCCGCTCCCCACGATATAGGTGCAATTGCTGCCGGTGAAAAGCCGTCGGCGTCAGCTCCGGGGAACCATCGCCGACGCGGCCCTTACCAACGATAGTGCGAGAAGGCGCGGTTCGCTTCCGCCATGCGGTGCGTGTCTTCGCGCTTCTTCACCGCGTTGCCGCGGTTGTTGGCGGCGTCGAGCAGCTCGCCCGACAGACGCGCCGACATGGTGTTCTCCGAGCGGTTGCGCGCCGCGGTGATCAGCCAGCGGATCGCCAGCGCCTGGGCACGCTCGGGGCGCACCTCGACCGGCACCTGGTAGGTCGCACCGCCGACGCGGCGCGAACGGACCTCGATGCCCGGCTTGATGTTGTTGAGCGCGTCATGGAACACGCCGATCGGCTCGCGCTTGGCGCGGGCTTCGACGGTTTCCAGGGCACCATAGACGATCAGCTCGGCGACGGACTTCTTGCCGTCCATCATGACCGAATTCATGAACTTGGAGAGGACCTCATCACCGAACTTGGGATCCGGCAGGATGATGCGCTTCTCGGGGCGACGACGACGTGCCATTTCTTCTTCCTTCTAACTTCAGCCTTGGGTGGTCAGCAGCGTGACCGGCTTACTTCGGACGCTTGGCGCCGTACTTGGAGCGGGACTGCTTGCGATCCTTCACGCCCTGCGTGTCGAGAACGCCGCGCAGCACGTGGTAGCGCACGCCGGGAAGGTCGCGCACGCGGCCACCACGGATCAGGACCACCGAGTGCTCCTGCAGGTTGTGGCCTTCGCCCGGGATGTACGAAATGACTTCGCGCTGGTTGGTCAGGCGAACCTTGGCCACCTTGCGCAGTGCCGAGTTCGGCTTCTTCGGGGTCGTCGTATAGACGCGGGTGCAGACGCCACGCTTTTGCGGGTTCTGCTCCATCGCAGGGACCTTGGACTTGGCCTTCTGCGGCTCGCGGCCCTTGCGGACCAGCTGGTTGATCGTGGGCATTGAAGCCTTCACCTTTCAAGTGGTTACTTTGCTGGAGCCATCCAGAATACAAAAGGAGCCCAGGAGCGCACCATCGGGGGGCCCAAGGCTCGTTTTCATTCCAGCAATGTTCAAGCGTGCCTTCCGGAACCGGAGTCCCCGAAAACAGGCGCGCCCTATACGGAAGCCGTGCCGCCGGGTCAACCGCCCGACCTCCCCCTTCACATCGCGTGAAGAAGCCGCTTGCATCACCCCCGCCGTGGCGCTAATGCCCGCCACCGCACAGGGGTGTAGCTCAGCTGGTTAGAGCGTCGGTCTCCAAAACCGAAGGCCCTCGGTTCGAATCCGAGCTCCCCTGCCACTTCCCGATTGCAGTTATCCATCCGACGCCGGACGCCTTTGCGTTGCGGCGTTTTTCGCGTCTGGCTGCGCGGCGAGCCACAAGGCGATCCCCATGACGCCATCGGCTCGACTTGGGCGTTCGATCATGGTGACTGATGCCATGCCTTCTCCTGCCAATGCGATCCCCGCCGCGACCATCGTCATCATGCGACCCCGAGGCGACGGCCCACCCGAATTGCTGATGGTCGAACGCGCCGCCACCTTGGCCTTTGCCGGCGGCGCGATGGTCTTTCCCGGCGGGCGGGTCGATCCCGGCGACCATCGTCTCGCCGAGCGCGTCCCGGACCTTGTCCAAGACGAAGCCGCCGCCCGAGTCGCGGCGATCCGCGAGACGCTGGAGGAAACCGGTCTAGCGATCGGCTTCGGCGCCGATCCCGACTTGGTGGCGGTGATGCGCCAACGGCTCCATGCCGGTACGCCCTTCGACACGCTGCTGGACGACGCCGGGCTGGAACTCGATCTGTCGGTCCTGATCCCGTTCGCGCGCTGGCGGCCGGAGCCGACCGAGGAGCATGGCCTGTCACGCGTCTTCGACGCCCGCTTCTATCTCGCCACGCTTCCGGCCGATGCCCCCGCCCCAACCGTCGATCATAGCGAAAACGTCCGGCTGGTCTGGATCAGTGCCGCCGACCTGCTCGCCGAGGCCGATGCGGGGCGGGCCGCGATCATCTATCCGACCCGCCGCAATCTGGAGCGCCTGGCGCGCTTCGCCGATTTCGATGCGGCGGTGGCGGACGCGGCGCGGCACCCGGTGCGCGCCATCACCCCGCGAGTCGAGCAGCGCGACGGCCGTGCCTGGCTCTGCATTCCCGACGATGCCGGCTATCCGATCTGCGCCGAGCCCTTCGCGGCGGCGGTGCGCGGCTGATGCGGGCGCTGCGACGGATCGCGGGCGTCGTGATCCTGGGCGGCCTCCTGCTGTCACTGGCCTTCCTGCTCTGGGCAGCGTTGCGCGGGCGGCCCCAGGACCTGCCATGGACGCCGCTCGACCTCGGGGCGCCGGTCGGGCTGTTCACCGGTCGCAAGCTGACCGCGTTGACCGAAGACGCTCCGGCCTGTGGCGCGCTGCTCGATAAGGCGGGCGTGCGCTATACCGCATTGCCGCCCCGGTCCGATGGCGCCCAGTGCGGCTATGACAATGCGGTCCGCTTCACGGCGGGCGGCGCACGGCGGATCGCCCTGGCCCCGGCCGGACTCGGCACCTCCTGTCCGGTGGCGGCCGCTCTGGCGGTGTGGGAATGGAATATCGTGCAGCCTCAAGCGGAGGCGATATTGGGAAGCCGGGTGGTCGCAATCCGGCATTTCGGCAGCTATAGTTGCCGGCGTCTCTATGGCCGCGACCAGGGAAATTGGAGCGAACATGCCCGGGCCAATGCGGTCGACATCGCCGGCTTCCAACTGGCGGATGGCCGCTCGATCAGCGTGGTGAAAGACTGGAACGGTGATGCGCCTGCCGCCCGCTTCCTCCACGCGGTGCGCGACGGGGCGTGCGACCTGTTCGCGACCACCCTGTCACCGGACTATAATGCCGCGCACCGCGACCATCTCCATCTCGACCAGGCGGCGCACGGCGCACGGGGCTGGCGCGCCTGTCGCTGACGACGCGCCATTCGAGTAAGTGATCAGTTGGCGAGCGACTGGCCGCCCTCGACCTTTTCCACCCAATGCGGAAAGAAGCTCGGCTGACGGTTCGACCAGCCCGATGCGGTCGCCGCCGCCTCGCTGATCGATTGTAGCAGCGACCGGCGATTGTCGGGGTGAAGATGCGGCAGCGCCGCCGCCGCGCAGAACGCCGCCGGCAGCCAGGGACGCGACTCGGCCCCGATCAACCGCTCGTAGAGGAACCGCACCGCCGAGAAGGTCGTGAGTCGCCCCTGCCCCAGATCGAACGCGACGACCGTGACCAGTGGCGCGAGGAACGGCTCGACCGCCTCCAGGCCGCTATCGTCGGGCACCCGCTCGCGCAGTTCGGGGAGCGCGCGATAGAGCCGCGCCTGCGCCCGGATCGAGGCGGCCTCGACCACGTCGCGCGACCAGCGGCTCATCGCATCGTCGCGGTCCAGTCCGATATCCAGCGAGCGTCGGATGTAGCGCTGCGTCGCGGCTGGAAAGCTTGCGAACTCCTTCATTTCGGCCAGCGCCATCGCGCCTTCTGCCGGTCTGCTCCGAGATGCCATGATATCTACCCCGCCCAGCTACTGTCGCCAATCCGGAATAGCGCAAGTTGGTTAACAGCCCGCTTAACGGCATCCGACCGACGCCACGAAAACTGCGCAAAACATTGCCGCAACGCAACATCGGATGCGACGAGCTGCGTATCTGCGCAACCATCGCATCCGACGCTGTCACCAAAGGGCAACAATTCGGCTAAGGGCCGGCGGGATCAGGCGTTGTCCTGGTCCTTGCGCGCGCGTTCGCCGTCTTCGTCATAGCCGGAAGAGGGCACCGGCTCGCCGCCATGGGGTTCGGAAATGGCGACGGGGTCGCTGCCGTCCATCGTCTCGTCCAGGCCGTTGTCGAGACGGGCGTCGACGCTGTCGGGGTTCTTCTGCAAGCGCTTGGTGATCGACTTGTCCTGCCCCGCATCCTGACGGGGATCGCGGCCCTGGTTGCCCGCATCGGGGGCATCCGGCGCGACCGACAGGCTGTCGAGCGCGCGATCGTCGATGGCATTCATATCGGCTCTCCCACATGTCCGTTCCGCCAACAGAACGAGCGGTGTCGCGGCGCGTTCCTGCCGCCATGATCCAGATGAAGGCGAATGCGCCTCAGCCGAGCCGCTCGACCCGGACGCGTTGCTCGATCAGTTGCGCGGCGCCGAACACGGTCATGAAAGCGATGTCGGTGGCATCGCGGCCGATACAGATGCGCGCGGTCTCCGAGGGATCGGCCATGCCGGTCGCGTCGACCAGATGCCAGCCGCCATCCAGCCACAGCTCCGCCACCGCATGGAAGTCCGGCGGTGTCACGTCGGGCGCATAGGCAGCGACGCACCGCGCCGGGATCTCCGCGGCCCGGGCGAGCGTGACGAGCAGATGCGCATAATCGCGACACACCCCTTCCCGGCTGGCGAAGGTATCGAGCGCCGTCGTCGTGCCGGTGCTGCCGTTCGAACTGTAGCGAAGCGAGCGTGCGGTCCACTCGGCCAGTGCGGCGGCCAGGGGACCACCGCTCAAGCCCGCGAACTCGGACCGCACGAAACCCTCCAGCTTGTCGGAGGGGCAATAGCGGCTCGGCATCAGATAGCCGACCACCGCGCCCGGCAGGTGCCGCACGGCCGTCGGCGGCAGATGGTGGAGGGGGCGGACCAGGCGATCCACCACCACGGTCGCCGCATAGCGCGCGGTGAAGCGGCCGACCGCATGCGACCAGCAGCGCTGGCCGATCCCCTCCTCGCCCGGCACGGCGGCCAGCGGCAGGTCGGACCAGACGTCCAGCCGTTCGGCCTCGATCCACTGGTCGGGCAAGGCCGCCGCCGCGATCTGGAGCAGCACATCGGCCGGCTCGGGCAGGCCATAATCGAGATCGACGGTGATCGACAGGCGGACGGGCATGACGGGCTTTCGGGCGGAGGGCATGAAAAAAGCCCGGCGGATATGGTCCGCCGGGCCCGGATGGTTCGGTCCTGTCCGCGCGATCAGTCGCGCGAGCTGCCGAACAGACGCAGGATGAACATGAACATGTTGATGAAGTCGAGATAGAGGCTCAGCGCCGACATCACGACCACCTTGCCCTCATATTCGGTGCCGGCGACCTGGTAATAGAGGCTCTTGGTGCGCTGCGTGTCATAGGCGGTCAGACCCGCGAACAGCAGCACGCCGACGAAGCTGATCACCAGGCCCATCGGCCCCGACTGCAGGAACATGTTGATGACGCTCGCCACCAGCAGGCCGACCACGCCGATGATCAGGAAGGTGCCGAACGCCGACAGATCACGCTTCGTGGTATAGCCATAGAGGCTGAGCGCCGCGAAGCCCGCCGCCGTCGCGAAGAAGGCCTGCGCGATCGAGGTGCCCGAATAGACCAGGAAGATGGTCGACAGCGACACGCCCATCAGCACCGCGAAGCCCCAGAACAGGCCCTGCATCGTGCCCGTGGACATGCGGTTCTGCCCGAAGCTCATCGCGAAGACGATCGCCAGCGGCGCGAACATCACGACGTAGCGAAGGATGCCGCCGTTCACGAAGACCTGCGCGGCCAACGAGTCCCGGCCGCCCGCGGCGAACAGCATCGCGACGATGCCGCTCAGCAGCACGGCCGAGGCCATGTAGTTGTAGACGCGCAACATATAGCTGCGCAGGCCCGCGTCACGGGCCGCATCACCCGCGGACGCGAACGTCCTGCCGAACGGCGCGGCGTTGGGGCGTGGATCGGACCAATTCGCCATGGTGAATAAAACTCCCTCCCCGGCATGATGCCGGATAGGCCGTATATCGGCCCGAACGGTGCATGTTTCAAGCGCGGGACGATGACAGCGACCCGTCCGACGGGTTAAGGTGGCGCCATGATCCGGCTGTTCGTCGCCCTCCGCCCGCCGCTCGCGATCCGGGACTCGCTGGCCGATCTGATGGACCATGTGCCCGGCGCCCGCTGGCAGTCGGACGAGCAGTTGCACGTCACGCTGCGCTTCGTCGGCGAGGTCGACCGGCACCAGGGCGAGGACCTCGCCGCTGCGCTCGCCAGCCTTCATGCGCCCGCGCCGCAGGTCGCCCTGTCCGGCGTCGGCCAGTTCGGGCGCGGCGGGCGGGCGGATACGCTCTGGGCCGGGCTGGCCCCCGCCGCGCCGCTCGCGCATCTCGCCGCCAAGGTCGAGCAGGCCTGCCGCCGCGCCGGACTGCCGCCGGAGACCCGCGCCTATCGGCCGCACGTCACGGTCGCCCGCCTGCCCCGCTCGCTTGGTGGCGCGCCGGAGGTGGAGCGTTGGTGCCGCGACCATGCCGGGCTGGCGAGCGCGCCGTTCACGCTGCCGCACCTGATCCTCTACCAGAGCCATTTGGGGCATGAGGGCGCGATGTACGAACCGGTGGCGCGCTGGCCGCTGGAACCGGGACCGGACCCGGAACGATTGACCATGGAATCACAGGGAGAGCATTGATGTACAAGGGGATCGCACTGATCGGACTCGCCGTGGCGGCCGTATCCGCTTGTTCGCAGGATCGGACGGCGGTGGGCGAGGCGGTGCCGGGCGGCCGTACGGCGACCGCGAACCTGCGCACGGCGGCCGGCGGCGACGCGGGCCGGGCGACCGCGACGGAGGTGGCGGGCGGCCTGCGCGTGACGCTCGACTCCCAGGGCCTGCCGCCCGGCACGCATGGCGCGCATGTCCACACCACCGGGCGTTGCGACGCGCCCGACTTCACCACGGCGGGCGGCCATTGGAACCCGACCGCGATGAAGCATGGCAGCCAGAACCCGCAAGGGCCGCATGAGGGCGACCTGCCCAACCTCATCATCGGCACGGATGGTCGCGGCACGCTGGGCGTGACCGTGCCGGGCGCGACGCTGGACGGCCTGCTCGATACAGACGGCAGCGCGATCATCGTCCATGCCGCGCCCGACGACCTGAAGACCGACCCCTCCGGCAATAGCGGCGGCCGCGTCGCCTGCGGCGTGTTCATGCCGGCCTGAACCCAGCCGGGAGAGGCGCGGGGCCTCTCCCGGCTGGACTACAGCAACTCGCCCGCCGCCCGCGCCCGGTCCTCGCGCGTGCGCTCGGCGGCGGGCACGAGGCGGAAGGCGGCGATCGCGGCGGCCAGCGTGATCGGCGCGGAAGCCAGCAGCGATAGCATTCCGACCGACAGGCTCCCCGACAGGGTCGACACCCGCCCCGCCAGATAGGGCCCCAGCGCCAGCCCCAACAGCGTCGTGCCGATGAAGAAGGTCGCGGTCGCGGTGCCGCGCATCCGGGGCAATACCAAGTCCTGAGTCGTCGCCGCCGCCGCACCCAGCGCCACGCTGGCGGTGACCTGCGCGGCGAACAGCATCGGGTAGAGCAGCGCGGTCGAATCGGCGGTGAAGGCCAGCGCCAGGAACGGCAGCGGCACGACCGCACCGAAGATCACCACCATCAGCCGCCCCGCCGGATGGCGACGGCGCAGGCGATCCGCCGCGATCCCGCCCAGCGTCACGCCCAGGAAGCCGCCCAGCGCCCCGCTCGCCCCCAGGAAGAAGCCCGCCGTGGCCGGCGACGCCCCCAGCACCCGCAAGGCATAAGGGGCCGCCCAGAAGCTCGCCGCATAGGCAAGAAAGGCATTGAGGCCATACGCGACCACCGTCAGCACGAAGGCGGGCGTGCCGACGATCAGCGCGAAGGTCGGCGGATCGCGCCGGCGCAGCGCACAGGCCCAGGAAAAGACCGCATAGACGCCGATCCCGACGGCAGTCCATTGCGGCCAGGGCTCGCCGATCGCGATCAGCCCCGCGACGGCCGCCACCGTCAGTCCGGCGGCGAGCAGGTTGACCATCAGCGCGCGCATCCCCCCCGCCAAGGCGCCGATCAGCGTCAGCGGCGGGATGATCGTCACCAGTTCGGACAGGAAGGCGCGGAAGGGTGCGGGGTGCGGCGCGGGCGGCGGCAGCCCCTCGACCGCGCCGCGCACCGGCTCGCGCAAGGTCGCGATCCAGGCCGCGACCAGCAATCCCGGCACGCCCACCGCCAGGAACGCCGCCTGCCAGCCGACCAGTCCCCAGGGGCCGCCGCCCGGATAGGCGCGGTTCCAGCCCTGCACGATCAGCCCGCCGATGAAGAGCGAACAGCCACCGCCGACATAGAGGCCCGCCGAATAGATCGACAGCGCCGTGGCGCGCAGCCGCTTCGGGAACCAGTCGGAGATCAGCGAATAGGCGGAGGGGCTGGCCGTCGCCTCGCCGATGCCGACGCCGATCCGCGCCGCCGCCAGATGCCCGCCGCTACGCGACAGGCCGGACAGAGCGGTCATCGTCGACCAGAGCGCCAGGCCGATCACCATCAGCCGCCCCCGATGCCAATTGTCCGCCAGCCGGCCGAGCGGGATGCCGAACAGCGAATAGAAGACCCCGAAAGCGGTGCCGTAGAGGAAGCCCAGATCCTCGTCGCGCAGCCCCAGGTCGCGCTTGATGTCCTCCGCCAGGATCGAGATGATCTGCCGGTCGACGAAATTCAGAACATAGACCAGGAACAGGATGAACAGCACGTACCAGGCGTAGCGCGGAGCGGAGGCGGTGGCTGGCGGAACGCCGCCCGGATCGGCGGCTTCTGGTGCGTAGGCCATGCTCTCTCCCGCTCTGGTTCGTGCGGTCAGGCTATCAGAGGACGGCGGCCAATCAATGGTTTTCGTGTGTCGGGTATGGGCGCTCGATCGACATCGCCCGGCTTGTTGCTTCATTTGACCATGCCGTTCGTAGTTTCGGCATCCCGATACGTGGCAATCAGCCCTGCTTCATCCCGGCGGCGCCCCGCTCCAGCCGCGCCAGCAGGGCGGCGATGCTCGGCTCCGCGCCGGGCTCCTCGGGAACCGGCATTGGGACATGGCGTTTGCCGAAGGAGGACAGGTTGTTGTTCATGTCCACCGAACGCAAATAGGTGATCGCGTCCTCGCCCAATCGCGGCGGCTCGCTAGTGCGTAGGCTGGCGATCGGCAAGAGATCGACGGGGGCTTCCGCCGGATCGACGGCTGTGGCCGGCGCATGATCTGCGACCACCGCGCCTGTCCCCTCGTCCACCTCCGTCTCCCGACCGCCCTTGGCGGCGCAGAGTTGCGGCGGCGACGGCATCGGCACGGGTTGCAACGGCACGACGGGCAAGGCATCCGGGTCGAAGGCCGATAGCGGCTGATCGAGATCGCGCGGCAGCCTCCGTTCCTCCTCCGGAAACGGCTCCAGACCCGCACCCCACACGGCGGCACGCGCCCGCTTGCCCTTGCGCACCAGGGCGCCACCATGACCAAACAGCAGGTAGAGGCTGGACCAGACGAAGCCGGCCACCAGCAGCGCGGTGACGATCATCGCCAGACCCGTCAGCCCCCGCACCGTCCCCAGCACCGGTACCAGATCCGATGCGCCCGTCGGTTGCACTACCGCCGCCATCCACACCGGCGGCACCTCCGCCGCCACGGCCGCACCGATCAGCGACGCCAGGCCGGCCGCGATGAACGGCAGGGTGCGGATCAGGGGCGTGCGGTGGAAACGATGCATGGCAAACCTTTCGATGCCATGTCTTGCGGGAAATGGTAAATAAAAGTGAAACGGCAATGGTGGCAATCACCTGTGGCCAACGCCGCCGGTTGGGCCCGGCGGCGTTGATCCGTCCTGCAATTTGGATATATTATCTAGTTTATTCCGACACTTCCTCTTCGAGCGCCGACAGGATCGCCTGGTTGAAGGCCGGAATATCATTCGGATTGCGGCTGGTGATCAAATTGCCGTCGATCACCACTTCTTCATCAACGACCTCGCCACCGGCATTTTCCAGGTCGGTGCGAATCGAAGGATAGCTGGTGAGTCGCCGACCGTCGATCACATCCGCCTCGGCCAGCAACCAGGGGCCGTGGCAGATGGCGGCGACGATCTTGTCGTCCTCCATGAACTCCGCGACGATCTCCACCGCCCGCTCTTCCAGGCGCAGCTTGTCGGGGTTGCAGGTGCCGCCGGGAATGACCAGCGCGTCGTAATCGTCGGTGTCCACCTCGGCCAGCGTCAAGTCGGGCGTCGCCATCTCCGCCTTGTTGATGTCCTGCTCCATCCCCTGGATCGGATCGCGCTTGATCGAGGCGAGCGTGACGGTGGCGCCCGCCGCTTCCAGCGCCTTTTTCGGCTCGAACAACTCCACCGTCTCGAAGCCATCGGCCGCGATCATCAGGACGCGCGCGTTGGAAAGGTCGGCCATGTCATTACTCCTGTGGGGGAACCTGTCGCCGAGAACCCTCGCGGACCGCGCCCGTTCCGGAACGAAGGCGGGCGGACGCGCATTTGCCAAAGGGAACGAAGGAGATCCGGGTGGTTGCGCGCATCGTCTACTGTGATGATTCCAAATCCGGGATCACCCGCCGCAAGGTTCGCGACCAGTGGGAGTATCGCGATGCGGCGGGCGAGCGGATCACCGATGCGGACGAGATCGCCCGACTGAACGCGATCGGCCTGCCCCCCGCCTATGAGCGCGCCTGGTTCTGCCCCAAGGCGAATGGCCATATCCAGGCGATTGGCTGGGACGAGAAGGGCCGCAAGCAATATCGCTATCATGTCGACTTCCGCGCCGCGCAGGAGGCCGCCAAATATGATCGGTGTTGCGAGTTCGGCACCGCCCTGCCCCGCCTGCGCAAGCAGGTGGAGGCCGATCTGAAGCGCCGTGGGCTGTGCAAGGAGCGTGCGGTCGCCGCCGTTGTCCGCCTGCTCGACATCGGTCATCTGCGCGTCGGCAACGAGGCCTATGCCGAGGCCAACCAGTCGTTCGGTGCGACCACCCTGCGCAAACGCCATGGCACGGTGAAGGGATCGACGCTGAAGCTGCGCTACAAGGGCAAGTCGGGCAAGATGCGCGATGTCGCGATCACCGACCGCGCACTCGCCGCCACGGTGCGCCGGATGGAGGATCTGGACGACCAGCATCTGTTCGCCTGGATCGATGCCGAGGGGGAGGCGCATCCGGTCACCTCCTCCGATGTCAACGCCTATATCAAGGCGGCGACGGCCTGCGACTTCACCGCCAAGCATTTCCGCACCTGGGGCGCGAGCGTCGCGGCGTTCGAGGCGCTCGCAGAGGCCGAGGAGGATCTGAGCCTCAAGGCGATGCTGGAGCCGGTGGTCGAGCGGCTGGGCAATACGCCGGCCATCGCCCGCAAGAGCTATGTCCATCCGGCGCTGATCGCGCTGACCAAGACCGGCCAGGCCGCGTTCCGCCGGGCGTTGCGCCTGCCCCGCTCACGGGCCTATCTCAGCCGCACCGAACGCGGCCTGATCGCTTTCCTGGAGACGGGCACGCCACCGGCCGCCGCCTGACACCGTATCGCTGACGAGGTTTCCATGTCCAAATCCCCGCCTGCCAATGCGCAGGAGCCGATCTTCGACGCGGCGGCGCTGTCGACGCAGACGCACGGCCTGATCGCGGCCTCCACCGAATGGCTGCGCGAGCATTGGCTGCAGATCCTGATCGCCTTCGCCATCGGCACCGTGATCGTGCTGGCGTTGCATGCCGTGCGCCGGATCGGCGCGAAACTCTGCGACCGGCCGCATTGGGCCGCCGGCTGGGGCGTCGTGCTGGGCCGCACCGTGTCGCGCACCGGCAATATCTTCATCGTCATGCTCGCCGCCAAGCTGGTCGTCGGCTATGCTGGCGCGCCGGCCCAGGTCGAAAGCACGATCAACTTCCTCTTCACCATCGCCGCCGTCTTCCAGGCAGCGCTCTGGGCACGCGAGCTGATCCTGGGATCGATCGAGCACCGCACCTCCGCCGCCAATTACCAGGGCGAGGCCCTGTTGTCGGCGATGGGGCTGATCCGGCTGCTCGTCACCTTCGCGCTGTTCGCGATCGCCTTGGTCGTGGTGCTCGACAATCTCGGCGTCAACGTCACCGGCCTGGTCGCCGGCCTGGGCGTCGGCGGCATCGCCATCGGCCTGGCGGCGCAGGGCATCTTCGCCGATCTGTTCGCAGCATTGGCGATCATTTTCGACCGGCCCTTCCGGCGGGGCGACAAGGTCAATTACGACCAGACCAGCGGCGTGATCGAGGGGATCGGCCTCAAGTCCACCCGCATCCGCGCCTATACCGGTGAGCTTCGCATCATCTCCAACCGGCAATTGCTCGACAAGGAGATCCAGAACATCACGGTGCGCGATCATATCCGCATCGGCTTCACCATCGGCGTCGCCTATGAGACGCCACCCGATCTGCTGGAACGCGTTCCCGCGATCCTGCGCGAGATCGTCGAGGCGGAGGGCGGCACGGTCGCGCGCGCCGGCTTCGAGACGTTCGGGGCGAGTTCGATCGACCTGTCGCTGCTGTTCGACGTGCCCGGCGACGATTGGAACAAGGCGCATCCGATGCGCGACCGGATCGTGGTGTCGATCATGCGCCGATTCGCCCGTGAGGGAATCAGCATCCCCTATCCGACCCAGACCACCTATACAGCCGCGCCCGACGGCCGGATCGTCATGCCCTATCCGGAAGTCCAGCCCGTGCATGTCGAGAACGCCCCAAGTCGTTGAGCAGGCTTCGATGACAAATAGGCCATCCGCCACCTGACCGCCTTGCCGCAGCCATGATCGCGCCCTAACCGGCACGCTCATGCGCTCGGCGTATCTCCAGCCCGATCCCGATCGTCCGGACGCATCGCCGCGTCGCCGCGCGGGTGCGTTCATCCTGACGGTATTGGCGCATCTGCTGCTCCTGCTGCTGTTGCTCCGGCTCGCCCCCCCGCTGAGCGAGCGCAAGCCGGAAGAGCCGCCGACCAGCTTCTCGCTGCTCCCCGATCGCGGCGAAGCTCCCAAGCCGGCGGCGCAGGGCAAGACCGCCAAGGTCCAACCGCAAAAGAGCGGCGACTCCGCCAAGGTCGACACGCCCCGCCCCGTGGCGCAGGCCAAGCCCGTCGAAACGCCCGTGCCGCCCCCCTTTGCGCCGGGCGTGATCCCGAACAGCAAGGCGCTGTTCGACTCGTTCGACCTCGCCAAGGTCCAGGGGTCCGGCGGCGGCCGTACCGGCGACAATGACGGCGAGGCCGGCGACGGCAAGGACAGTCGCTCCGTCTACGGGCCAGGCGAGGGATCGGGCGGACAGCGGCTCTACAATGCCGAATGGTATCGCGAGCCCAGCAACAGCGAGCTGAACGGCTATCTGCCCGCCGACGCGCCGCCGACCGGCTGGGGCATGGTCGCCTGCCGGACGATCGAGGATTACCATGTCGACAATTGTCGATCGCTGGGTGAGTCTCCGCTCGGCTCCGGCTTCGCCCGCTCGCTGCGCCTTGCCGCGTGGCAGTTCCGCGTGCGCCCGCCGCGCCTGGGCGGCAAGCCGCTGATCGGCGCCTGGGTGCGTATCCGGATCGAATATACGCAGGGCAATGCGGTGCTGAAATAGCGGATCGGACGTCGCACTCCCGGTTTTAGAATATCGGGTTCGTCCGTGAGCGCGGCAAACCTGATGCTTTCCGCTACGACGCTCGATGGAATTGAATGAACGGTGCGCCGAGGCTTGCAGTCCCGGCAAAGCTCGTCCTAGAAGGAGCGCGCGCAGTGCAGCGCCCAACGACAGGACGAGCCATGGCGACGGTCACCCCCGCGCAGATGAAGGAGAGCATCGGCACGGAGCATGTCTCCGCCTGGGTGGAGGTCACCCAGGCGATGATCGACCGGTTCGCCGAAGCGACCGGCGACGACCAGTTCATCCATGTCGATCCGGTCCGCGCGGCCGAGACGCCGTTCGGCGGCACCATCGCCCATGGCTTCCTGACGCTGTCGATGATGCCGATGCTGTCCGCCCGCACCGACCTGCCCCGGCTGGAGGGTGCGCGGATGGGCGTGAACTATGGCGGCAACAGCGTCCGCTTCCTGTCCCCCGTCCGGTCCGGGGCGTGGGTGCGCGGACGCTTCCGCCTCGTCGACTTCATCGAGAAGCGGCCCGGCCAATATCAGCTCACCCACGCCTTCACCGTCGAGATCGAGGGGCAGGACAAGCCCGCGCTGATCGCCGAGTGGATCGGCCAGACCTTCACCTGATTTCGCTTTTCCTTCCCCCATAGCCTTGAGGATTGCCATCCATGCGCTCCGCCGTCATCGTCTCCACCGCTCGCACGCCGATCGGCCGCGCCTATCGCGGCGCGTTCAACGCCCTGCCCTCGCCGACGCTCGCCGCCCATGCGATCCGCGCAGCCGTCGAGCGCGCCGGCCTTTCTGGTGAGGACGTGGATGATGTCGTCTGGGGGGCCGCGCTCCAGCAGGGTTATCAGTCGCCCAATATCGCCCGCACGTCGTTGTTGCGCGCCGGACTGCCCACCACGGTCGCAGGCATGTCGGTCGACCGGCAATGCGCCAGCGGGCTGATGGCGATCGCCACCGCCGCCAAGCAGATCATGATCGATGGCATGGATGTCGCGATCGGCGGCGGCGTCGAGTCGATCAGCATGGTCCAGACCCCCAAGATGAACGTCGCACCCGATCCTGAGCTGCTGGCGATGCACCAGAACATCTACATGCCGATGCTCCAGACCGCCGAGGTGGTCGCGAAACGCTATGGCATCACGCGCGAGCAGATGGACGAATATGGCCTCCAGTCGCAGCGGCGCACGGCGGCGGCACAGGCGGCTGGCAAGTTCGACGACGAGATCGTGCCCGTCACCGCGACCATGGCGGTGGTGGACAAGGCGACCAAGGAGGTATCGCATCACGAGGTCACCCTCGCCAAGGATGAGGGCAATCGCGCCGATACGACGCTGGAGGGGCTGTCGGGCCTGAAGACGGTGATCGACGGCGGCACGATCACCGCCGGCAATGCCTCGCAGCTGTCGGACGGCGCATCCGCCTCGGTGCTGATGTCGGAAGAGGAAGCCGCGCGGCGTGGCCTCGCCCCGCTCGGTCGCTATGTCGGCATGGCGGTGGCGGGCACCGAGCCGGACGAGATGGGCATCGGCCCGGTCTTCGCCATTCCCAAGCTGCTGGCGCGCAACGGGCTCACGATGGACGATATCGGCCTGTGGGAGCTGAACGAGGCGTTCGCGGTGCAGGTCCTCTATTGCCGCGACAGGCTGGGCATTCCGAACGAGCTGCTCAACGTCAATGGCGGCGCGATTTCGATCGGCCATCCCTATGGCATGTCGGGCGCGCGCATGACCGGCCACGCGCTGATCGAGGGCAAGCGGCGCGGCGCGAAATATGTCGTGGTGACGATGTGCGTCGGCGGCGGCATGGGCGCAGCCGGGTTGTTCGAAGTGCTGTGATGTCGGCAATGTAGGTTTCGGAGCCCCGCCCGCACTGGCGGCCGGGGCTCTTTTCATGTGGGCCACGGCGACGCCTTGCTCTGCCGCAACCAACCCCCCGCCGCCACGTTTCCCCTTGCGAACGCATCAAAGGAGAGACGGACCATGGCCGACACCGACAGCCCGCAGGAAATCGCCGCGACCTTCATCGACAAGCTGAAGGCCAGCCCCTTCGTCATGCTCGGCCTGATGGACGGCCAGCATAGCGAGCCGATGACCGCGCAGCTCGATGACGACCAGCCCAACACGCTGTTCTTCTTCGCCGGCAAGGATAATCGCGCGGCCAAGGGCGGCGACGCGATGGCGCAGTTTGTCGGCAAGGGCCATGATTTCTTCGCCTGCATGGCGGGCACGCTCAGCCAGCAGAACGACCGCGCGCAGATCGATAAGCTGTGGAATAACCAGGTCGAGGCTTGGTTTCCCGGCGGCAAGGAAGACCCGAACCTGGCGCTGCTCCGCTTCGACATCGACTCGGCGGAATTGTGGGAGACCGACATCTCGCTGTCCGGTCGCGTGAAGATGCTGTTCGGCGGCACGATCCGGGGCGATGAGTCGTCCAGCCATGCGGTGGTCGGCTCGATCGCCTGATCGAAGGACTGACGCAAAAACAAAAAGGGGGCGGTGGTCGATGCCACCGCCCCCTTTTTTGGCTCAGCGGCCGCCGGCCGGATCAGCCATTGGCGGTCATGAAGTCCTCGCATACCGGCGCGATGCGGTTGCGCCACTTGGAACCGTTGAAGATGCCGTAATGGCCGACCCCCTCGGCCATCAGATACCGCTTCTTCTCGGCGGGCAGATTGGTCGCCAGCGTCAGCGCCGCGCGCGTCTGGCCCAGGCCGGAGATATCGTCGCGCTCGCCCTCGATCGCGAGCAGGCCGATATCGGTGATCGCGCCCGGATCGACGCGCTTGCCGCGGTGCAGATACTCGCCCTTGGGTAGGGCGTGACGCTGGAACACCGTCTCGATCGTCTGGAGATAGAATTCCGAGGTCATGTCGCAGACCGAGCGATATTCCTCGTAGAAGCGCTTGGTCGCCTCCGCGCTGTCGCCATCGCCCTGGACCAGATGCTTGAACAGCTCCCAATGGCTGATCAGGTGGTTGCCCAGGTTCATCGACATGAAGCCGGCAAGCTGGAGGAAGCCCGGATAGACCTGCCGCCCCGCGCCTGGATAGGTCATCGGCACGGTGACGATCACATTCTGGCGGAACCAGGCATGGGGCCGCTCGGTCGCCAGCGTGTTGACGGCGGTCGGCGCCTCGCGCGTGTCGACGGGGCCACCCATCATCGTCAGCGTCAGCGGGCGATTGGGATGCCGGTCCGCGCTCATCACCGCGGCGGCGGCATAGGCGGGCACCGAGGGCTGGCACACCGCCAGCATGTGCGAGCGCGGCGCGTCGTCCGTGCCCATCGCCGCCAGGAACTCGACCAGATAGTCGATATAATCGTCCAGGTCGAAGCGACCGTCGCTCAAAGGCACCAGCTTCACATCGCGCCAATCAGTGATGTGCACGTCGGCGAAGGGCAGCATCCGTTCCACCGTGCCGCGCAGCAGCGTGGCATAATGGCCCGACATGGGGGCGACGATCAGCAGCTTGGGGCCGCCCTCCACGCCTTCGCGGCGGAAGCGCTTGAGCTGGCCGAACGGCTTGCGCAGCACGATCTCCTCGACGACCGCCACGTCGCGGCCGTCGATCGTGGTATGGTCGAGGCCGAAGGCGGGCTTGCCGCGCGGTGCGGCGGCATGGGCGAAGACCTCCAGCGCCGATCCCACGATCGCGCCGCCGCCCAGATAGGCGAACGGGTTCGCCGGGTTCTGGAGCAGGCCCGCACCGAAATTGGCCATCGCGCTGGCACCCGCGAGCATGGAGCGCTGCATTTCGTAAGCGTCGTAGAGCATCGGGTATCCTTACCCCCATTTGGGTTGCCAAAGCCGTAACGCAATCTGACCGATTGGCAATGCGGCCGGCGGCGCGGTGATCATGCGGTGCCGCACAGGTCGTATAGACGTTTCCTGCCCGTTGAGCGGCCGGATAGCCACTGCTAGGCGGGGATCATGGCTAGAACTCCCCGCCCGCCCATCGGCTCCCCCGACCAGCGGGAGGATGCGGCGAAAGGCCCCGAGCGTCGCCGGCTGGGTGACCTGTCGATGGTCTGGCACCATGCCCGCCGCTATCCCGGCCGCATCGCCATCGCCGGCGCGGCGCTGGTCACCACCTCGGCGGCGACGGTCGGAATACCCTATGGCTTCAAGCGGGTGATCGATCGCGGCTTCGGCAACACGACCAGCGAGACGGCCTCCCTCGCCTCTTCCTTCCATTATCTGCTGATGATCGTCGCGGTGCTGGCGGTCGCCACCGCGATCCGCTTCTATTTCGTGTCGTGGATGGGCGAGCGGGTGGTGGCCGATATCCGGCTGGAGGTGCAGCGCAACCTGTTGCGCCTGTCGCCGCGCTTCTTCGAGGAGAACCGGCCGTCCGAGATCGCCTCGCGCCTCACCTCGGACACCGCGCTGATCGAGATGATCGTCGGCGGCACCGTGTCGATCGCGTTGCGCAACGCCTTCACCGGCGTCGGCGGGATGATCTATCTGTTCGTCATCTCGCCCAAGCTAGCCGGGCTGCTGTTGATCGGCATCCCGCTGATCGTGCTGCCGATGACTCTGCTCGGCCGCCGCGTCCGCAATCATTCGCGCACCTCGCAGGACCGGGTGGCGGAGGTCGGCACGCTGACCACCGAGGTGCTGGGCGCGATGCGAATCGTCCAAGCCTTCGGGCAGGAGGGGCGCGAGGCCGGCCGCTTCGGCACGGCGGTGGAGGCGACGTTCGACGCCGCGCGCCGGCGCAACGCGCTGCGCGCCGGCATGACCGCGATCGTCATCGCGCTGGTCTTCGGATCGATCACGCTGGTGCTGTGGGAGGGGGCGGTCGACGTCGCCGCCGGACGCCTGTCGGGCGGATCGATCGCTGCCTTCGTGCTGACCGGCGGCATCGTCGCCGGGGCGTTCGGCGCGCTGACCGAGGTTTACGGCGACCTGCTGCGCGGCGCGGGCGCGGCCAGCCGCCTGTCCGAACTGCTGCGCGAGGTGCCGGCGATCGCCGCGCCCGCCCGGCCGGTCGCGCTGCCCGTGCCCGCACGTGGAGGCCTGCGGTTCGAGGGCGTCGAGTTCCGCTACCCCACCCGGCCCGACATGGCGGCGCTGCACGACTTCACGCTCGACGTACGACCGGGCGAGACGGTGGCCGTGGTCGGCCCCTCCGGCGCGGGCAAGTCGACGCTGTTCCAGCTCGCCGAGCGCTTCTACGACCCGCTAGCCGGCCGAGTGCTGGTCGACGACGTGCCGCTGACCGAGGCCGATCCGGCGGAGCTGCGCGCGCGCATCGCCATGGTGCCGCAGGAGACGGTGATCTTCGCCGCCTCGGCCCGCGACAATCTCCGCTATGGCCGCTGGGACGCGGACGACGACGCGCTCTGGGCCGCCGCCGAGGCCGCCAACGCCGCCGAGTTCCTGCGCCGCCTGCCGGACGGTCTCGACACCTATCTGGGCGAGGGCGGCGCGCGCCTGTCGGGCGGGCAGCGCCAGCGGATCACCATCGCCCGCGCCCTGCTCCGCGACTCGCCGATCCTGCTGCTCGACGAGGCGACCAGCGCGCTCGACGCGGAGAGCGAACGGCTCGTGCAGCAGGCGCTGGAGCGACTGATGACGGAGCGGACCACCCTGGTCATCGCGCACCGGCTCGCGACGGTCCGCGCGGCGGGGCGGATCATCGTGATGGACGAAGGCCGCATCGTCGAACAGGGCACACATGGCGAGCTGATCGCGCAAAGCGGTCTCTACGCCCGTCTCGCCAGCCTGCAATTCCACGACGCCTGACGGCGTAGGGACCATCGCTCGGACGAGGACGCGGAGAAAATCCTCCCAGTGGTATGCGGGACCGTCGCAGAAATCGCCACCATGCCCCCGCAGACGCAGGAGCCCCGGGGTTACGGACACCCAAAAGGCGTTGCTTTGCCTGGCTCCAGGCTTCTGCATGCGCAGCAGCCCAGGCCTGTCCGGCCTGTTCGCCCGAGGTTTGGGAAAATCGCGCGGCACGCCGGCCTATCTGCCGCAGCCGGATGATGCTCCAGACGCGTGCTACATCAGGCTCGGCGCGCCACTAGCGCTTGCGTCCCTGGTGCCGGATATTGCCCGGCCGCCCCCGCCGCTTGAGCACGCGCGGCGCCTTGGCCTTGCCGCCCCGGTCATTCCGCCCGAGCGACGCCGCATAACCACCCCCGCCCCCGCCCGGCAGGTCGAAGCGCAACGCGCCCGACACCGGATTGGCATCCGCCAGCGTAAGCCGCAGCCTTTGCCCCAGAGCATAGACATCGCCGCTGCTCTCGCCGATCAGCCGCCGGCCGGCTTCGTCATAATGGAAATACTCGGCGCCGAGTTCGCGCACCGGCATCAACCCGTCGCCGCCGACGCCCTCCACCGTCGCGAAGAAGCCGAAGGCCTGCACGCCGGTGATCCGCGCATCGACCTCCTCGCCGACATGCTCGGAGAGGTAGGCGGCGACATAGCGGTCGATCGTGTCGCGCTCCGCCTCCATCGCCCGGCGTTCGAGCTGGCTGATCCCCTCGCCGATCCGTTCCATGTCCGCCGCCTCGGGCAGCAATCCGCCCTCGCCCAGCCCATAGGCGCCGACCAACGCCCGGTGGACGACCAGATCGGCATAGCGGCGGATCGGGGAGGTGAAATGCGCGTAGCTGCCCAGCGACAGGCCGAAATGGCCGTGATTGGCGGGCGCATAATAGGCCTGGGTCTGGGTGCGCAGCACCTGCTCCATCACCTGCGGGCGGAAAACCGCCGCGCCGATCCGATCGAGGACATGGTTGAACGTCGCCGGCCGGATCACCTGGCCCAGTGCGAAGGCGACGCCATAAGTCTCCAGATAATCCTTCAATGCGGAAAGCTTCTCGCGCGCGGGCGCTTCGTGGACACGGTACATGACCGGGGCCTTCTTCGCCTCCAGCGCCTTGGCGGCGGCGACGTTGGCGGCGATCATGTAATCCTCGATCAGCCGGTGCGCATCCAGCCGCGCACGCGGCGCGACCGAGAGGATGCGCCCCTTCTCGTCCAGCACCACCCGTCGTTCGGGCAGGTCGAGGTCGAGCGGCTCGCGCGCATCCCGCGCCTTGGCCAGCGCCCGCCAGCAGTCCCAGAGCGGCCGAAGCGCTGTATCGACCAAGCCGATGTCCCAATCGGCGGTGCCGGTGCCGTCGATCGCGGCCTGCGCCTCCTCATAGGCCATGTTCGCCGCGATCCGGACCAGCGCGCGGGTGAAGCGCCAGCCTTTCAGCGCCCCGCTCTTCGTCACCTGCAAGTGACAGGCGAGCGCCGCACGATCCTCGCCCTCCTTCAGCGAACACACGTCCGCCGACAGGATCTCGGGCAGCATCGGCACGACCCGGTCGGGGAAATAGACCGAATTGCCCCGCTTGCGCGCCTCCACGTCGAGCGGACTGGCCGGACGGACATAATAGCTGACATCGGCGATCGCGACGATCGCCTTCCACCCGCCCGCATTGGCCGGATCGTCGTCGGGCGCCGCCCAGACCGCGTCGTCATGGTCGCGCGCATCGGCGGGATCGATCGCGACGATCGGCAGGTGGCGCAGATCCTCGCGCCCCTCGCCCAGCGGCCGCGCCGCCGAGCGCGTCGCATCGTCCAGCACCGCGTCGGAGAAGACGTCGGGGATGCCGAGCTTGTGGATCGCGATCAGCGAGAAGCTGCGCGGCGCGAAGGGATCGCCCAATCGCTCGACCACGCGCACGGTGATGCGCGGCGGCCGGCCGGCGAGCTCGCACATCACCAAGTCGCCCGCCTGTGCGCCGCCCGCGTCGGACACGGGATATTCGCGCCGGTCCTTCTTCTCCACGCCGGTCAGCCACAGCCGGTCGCCCTCGCCGCGCAGCACGCCCAGCACCTGTTCGGACGATCGCGCCAGCACCTTCATCGGATGCGCGATCCAGCCCGAGCCTGCCTCCTCGGTGCGGGCCAGGATACGCTGGCCGATGCCCAGCGCCCCGCGCTTGCGCTCGCGCACCCGCAGGCGGGGGGCCGGCGTCTCCGCCTCCCACTGGTCCGGCACCGCCCAGACATTGCCGCCGTCATCGACATCGGCGATGCGCAGCACCGTCACCTTGGGCACCCCGCCCATGCGGTGGAAGGCACGGCCGCCCGCCCCGTCGATCAGCCCCTCATCGGCCATGTCCTTGAGCAGCGCCTTCAGCCCGATCTTCTGCTGGGCGGTCAGGCCGAAGGCGCGGGCGATCTCGCGCTTGCCCACGGGCATGTCGGCGGACTGGATGAAATCGAGTACCTGCTGCGCATCGGGCAGGCCGGGGGAAGGCTTTCGCATCCCCATCAGATAGGGATGCGGAGCCGCCGCGTCATCCGCCAAGGTCAGGTTGCGCGCTGGATCAGCTCGATCACCACGTCGCCGGGCTGGATTGCCTCCGCCTCCCGGTCCCAGATGCCGAAGGCGCGGTCGCCGCGATAGAGGCGCACCACCTGCGTGCCGACCAGGTCGCGCACGCCGCGGCCCAGTTCGTCGGGGCGCACCGGCCGCTCGCGCAGCTCGACCGATCCGCCGCGCGTCACCAGGTCGGCGACATAGTCGGCGACGTGCGGGCCATTGGTGCATTGCGCCAGCAACTGCCCGCCGAAGCTGACCGGATTGACGATGATGGACGCGCCGGCGTCGCGCGCCAGATCCTCATTCTCGATCTCGCCGATCGCCACCGCCACGCCGGCATGGGGCGACAGGCGACGGACGCTGAGCACGATCAGCACCGCCGTATCGTCGCGGCCCGGCGTCACGATCACCGACTGCGCCGTCTCCACCCGCGCGATCGACAGAACGTGGTTGTGCGTGGCGTCCCCCTCCACCGTGGCGATGCCGAGCTCCTCGGCCTGGCGCAGGCGGTCGGCGCGTTCGTCGATCACGACGATGCCGTCGGGCGCATGGCCCCGCTCCAGCAGTTCCGCCACCGCCGCGCTGCCCGACCGGCCATAGCCGCAGACCAGCACATGCCCCTTCAACTCGCGTCGGATCAGACCCATGCGCCACCTTTCCCAGCCTTGCCGCAGCATGAAGCTGTACGCGCTGCCGAGGAAAATGAGGAACACGAAGATACGGATCGGCGTGACGACGAAGGTATCGAACATCCGCGCCGATGCCGATACCGGCACGATATCGCCATAGCCGACCGTGGTGACGGTGATGACCGTGAAATAGACGATGTCGAGAAAGCCGATCGGGCCGCCGCTATTATCGCGCAGGCCGTCCCGGTCCAGCCAGTGACCGCCCAGCGCGATGCCGATCAGCACCAGCACCGCCGCCGCCCGGATGGCCAATGTCGCCGCCGGTCCCAGCTTGCCGGGGCGGTAAAAGCGCGGCCGCGCGACCTGCGCCGCCGCCCGCGCCGCCAGCCGCCCCGGCAGGGGCGCGGGACGGTGGTGGCGATGCGGCGGGTGCCTGGGCGCAAGGGACATGACGGCTCCGGCTCGGGTTCGGACCGCCAGCCTAGGCCGGCGGCGCGATCGAGGCCAGTGGCCGCCGTCCGGTCAGAACTCGCTCCATTCCTCCGCCGGCCGGACCATCGCGGGCAGCACTGCCGCCGGCAGCGGCTTGATGCCGGACGAAGGCAGGACGCGGGTCATCAACCCATCCATCCCCGCCGACTGGCCGCTGGTGCGGAAGCGGCTGGCCTGTTCGGACAGCTTGCCGACTTCGGAGGCCAGGCTGCGCGCGGCGGCGGAGGTCTGCTCGACCATCGCCGCATTCTGCTGGGTGGAGCGGTCCATCGCGGCGATCGCGGCGGAAACCTGGGTGATCGCGGCCGATTGCGCCTGGTTGTCGGTCGCCATCGTCGCCAGCAACTGGTGCACCTGCTGCACATCGTCGGTGATGTCGACCAGCGCGCCGTCCACCTTGGTCACCGCGCCCACCGCCGTGGCGATATCGGTCTGGGTCAGGGTCAGCTGGTCGCGCGCGCGCTTCGCCTCTTCCTCGGCGCGCATCGCCAGCGCGGACACCAGGTCGGCGACCACCGCGAAGCCGCGTCCGGCATCGCCCGCCCGGCCCGCCTCGACCGCCGCGTTCATCGCGAGGACGCGAGTCTGGAAGGCGATCTTGTCGAGCCCTTCGATCACCGAATCGATGCCCTTGGCGCTGTCCGACACGCGACCCATGGCCTGCACTGCCTCGTCCGCCACGGCGCGACCGCCCATGACCGTGGCGATCGTCTCGTCCGCCCGCTCCACCGTCCGGTTCGCCGAATGGACCGAGGCATGCAGCCGCTCGTCCATGGTACGGGCCGACGCGGCGGTCTGCTCCAGCGAGGCGGCATTGGTTTCGGTACGCCGCGCCAGATCCTCCGACGCCTGGGCGATCTCGGTCGAGCCGCTGCTGATCAGCCGGGCGCTCTCCGACACCGCGCCGATCATCGACCGCATATTGGTGATCGCGCCGTTCAGACTGTCCTTCAGCGCGGACAGGCCATCGGGGAAATCCTCGTTCAGCATCAGCGTCAGGTCGCCGGCTGCCATCGCGTCGGCGACGCGGGTGATCTGCTCCACCGCGCCGCGCTGCTGCTCTTCGAGCGACTTGGCGACATGGACGTCGATCAACGATCCACAAAAGCGGCGCGAGCGGCCATTCTGGTCGCGAATGACCCCGCCCATCGCGCGCACCCAGCGATAGCTGCCGTCACGCACCATGATACGGTAGGTCACGTCATAGGGGACACCGGTATCGACCGAAGTCGCGAACACCTGCCCCACGCGCTCCGCATCCTCGGGATGGAGCCGGCTGGACCATGATTCGGCGACGTTGGGAAAATCGCGCTCGTTCGTGAAACCCAGCATCTTGCGGAATTCGGCCGACCAGGTCCAGATCGTGTCGGGATGCAGCGCCTGCCCGTTGGGGAAGACCGCGTCCCATAAGCCAACCCCGCAGGTCGTCAGCAGCATGTCGTGCCATTCCAGCGCGCGCTGCCGATCCCTGCCGATAACCTGGATCATCCTATCATCCCATCTGACCAAATAGCTCCATTATAGGAGCCGACATGGTCATCCGGGGCGATGCCGCCGGTAAAACAGACCGGCGCGACGGCCGCCGCCGCCGCGCCGTCCGATCAATAGGCGCGGCCGATCAGCACCCGCTCCACCGCCGGTTCGCCGGTGAAGACGCACGGTCCCTCGTCGCAACCGGTCTGGCCCAGCGGCGCGTTGCGGATCGTCAGCTTCAGCGCCTTGATCCGCTCGACCACCGCGTCCAGGCCCGCGCCGGTCGGACGCGACCAGCGGACATCGACCCAACCCGGGTTCTTCACGCCCTCGGCGAAATGCGCCTCGACCGCCGCCCAATCGTCCAGCGGCACGATCTGCGCACGCAGGGCCTCGGTCGAGCGGGCGAGCAGCCCCGCCTGGATCTCCGCCAGCAGCGCCGCCGCCGTGTCGACCAGCTCGCCGCGCGGCATCACCCGGCTGTCGAGCTTGCCATCCTCGCGGTACAGACGGTCGCGGCGGATGACCGAGACATTGCCGCCGGCCACGTCGCGGCCGCCGACCTCGATCACGATCGGCGCGCCCTTCTTCACCCAGCTCCATCGCTTGGTCGCGGCCTTGGCGGGCTTCAGGTCGAGCAACGCACGGACCGGCTCGCCCAGCGTCGACAGAGCACCCAGTTGCTTCTGCAGGTCGCGGCAATAGTCGACGATCCCCTGGTCCTCGGGCTGGTCGCGCAGCATCGGCACGATCACCACCTGCCACGGCGCGATGCGCGGCGGCACGCACAGGCCGTCGTCGTCGCCGTGCACCATGATGACGCCGCCGATCATCCGCGTCGACACGCCCCAGCTGGTCGTGTTCGCCAGTTCCAGCTCGCCGCTGGCATTCTGGAAGCGGATATTCTGGGCCTGGGCGAAATTGGTGCCGAGGAAATGGCTGGTGCCGGCCTGCAGCGCCTTGCCGTCCTGCATCATCGCCTCGATCGAATAGGTCGCGACAGCGCCGGGGAAACGCTCATTCTCCGGCTTCTCGCCGGTGACGACGTGCATCGCCAGACAGGTCTCGGCGAATTCGCGATACACCTCCAGCATCTTCAACGTTTCCTCGCGCGCCTCCTCGGCGCTGGCATGGGCGGTATGGCCCTCCTGCCAGAGGAATTCGGCGGTGCGCAGGAACATGCGCGTCCGCATCTCCCAACGGACGACATTCGCCCATTGGTTGATCAGCACGGGCAGGTCGCGCCAGGACTGGACCCAGCGCGAAAAGGCGGTGCCGATCACCGTCTCCGACGTCGGCCGGACGACCAGCGGCTCCTCCAGCTTCGCGGTCGGATCGGGCATCAGCCCGCCCTTGCCGTCCGGCACCAGGCGATGATGCGTGACGACCGCCATCTCCTTGGCGAAGCCGTCGACATGCTCAGCCTCCTTCTCGAAATAGGAGAGCGGGATGAACAGCGGGAAATAGCAGTTCTCGTGCCCGGTCGCCTTGATCCGGTCGTCGAGCAGGCGCTGGATCCGCTCCCAGATGCCATAGCCCCAGGGGCGGATGACCATGCAGCCGCGCACACCGGATTCCTCGGCCAGGTCGGCCTCGGCGATGACGGATTGATACCAGGCGGCGAAATCCGCCTCGCGGGTGACGGGGAGCGCATGCTTCATGGTCGCGGCTGGTAGCGCGGCGGATGCCGCCCGTCACCCCTTCTGTGGACCGGCCGGGGTCGCCAAGCGGTCGCGCCGCCGCTACCGCCCCTTGCGTGACGCCCTCCTCCTCCCATCACGACGCCCTGTTGCCCGCGATCGGCCTGCGCCTGCTGTCGGTGCTGCTGTTCGCGGGCATGAATGCCAGCATCAAGCTGGCGCAACAGGGCGGCGCGGCGCTGGGCGAGATCCTGTTCTTCCGCCAGTTCGGCGCGGCGCTGCTGGTGACGACGGTGATCGCGGCCGGGCCGGGACTGGCGTCGATCCGCACCCGGCGGCTGGGCGCGCACGTCACCCGCGCGACCGTCGGCGTGATCAGCATGGCTTTCACCTTCGCGGCGCTGATCGCGCTGCCCCTGGCGGAGGCGACGACGATCGCCTTCACCGCACCGATCTTCGCCACGGTGATGGGCGCGCTCGTGCTCGGCGAGCCGACCGGCTGGAAACGCTGGGCGGCGGTGACGGCGGGCTTTGCGGGCGTGCTGATCGTGGTGCAGCCGGGCGGCCATGCCATTCCGCTGGTCGGCGGGCTGTACGGCCTGGTCGCCGCCTTCCTGACCGCGATCGTCTTCATCCTGCTGCGCCAGATCGGCCGGACGGAGAAGGCGCAGACCACGGTCTGGTGGTTCTCCGTGCTGTCGCTGCTGCCGCTGGGGATCGTCTTCGCGTTCGAGGTCCACGCCCTGCCCGCCCGCACCTGGGCGACGCTGGCGATGGTCGGACTGTTCGGCGGGGGCGCGCAGCTGGCCATGACCAGTTCGCTGCGGCGGGGCGCGGTGTCGCTGGTGGTGCCGTTCGACTATACGTCGCTGCTCTGGGCCAGCCTGCTCGGCTGGTGGCTGTTCGGCACCATCCCGCGGGAGACGACCTGGATCGGCGCGCCGATCATCATCCTGAGCGGCCTCTACATCGTGTGGCGAGAGCATGTCCGCCGCCGCGAACAGGCCACCGCCGCGATCACGCCCGACTGAGCCGGGCCGCCATCAGCAACCGCTTGCCGCGCAAATACATTTCCAGCCGCTGCGCCGCGATCAGCCCCAGGGCGAGCGCCATCAGCATGTCGGTGACCGCCCAGACATCGAGGTGCAGCCACCCCGCCCCGCCGCGCGCGCCCTGGCGCAGCAGCACGATGGCGAGGATGAACAGCATCGCCGCGGGCGACGAGGTCTGGCGGAGCGCATGGCTGTCCGGATCGACGCGGATCGTCATCATCCGCCCGCGCTGCCAGCCCAGCGCCGCGCCGATCGCCAGCGCGACCGCGCAATAGAACCAGCCGGCCCCCGATGGCGGCCGCTCCGCGAGCACGAACGCGACCAGCGCGGCATAGAAGGCCGGCAGCATCCACAGCCGCTCCAGCCGCAACAGCGTCTCGCGCCGCATCCGTCGCCAGCGCACGGCGAAGACGATCGCGATGATGATCCCGGTGATCGCATAGGTGATCAGCGTGGCGGGCGGCTGGTTCATGGGTCAGCGGCTCCAGAGCGTCGGATGCGCATCGACATAGCCGGCCACCGCATCGGCGATTCGCCGGTCGTCGGCGACCGTGGGATGGCTGTTGCATCCGCCGAAGCTCAGTCCCTTGAGCGTCGCGAAGCCGATATCGGCGATCCCCTGGGCGCGAAGCTGCTCGACCACCTTGCCCGCCTCCGCCGCGATCTCGCCATCCGCCTTGTCGGTCGCCCAGACAAAGATATGCGCGCGCGGATTGGCCGCGTGCAGATCGCGCAGAAAGGCCGCATAGCGCGTTTCATAATCACGGTGCAGCGCCGCACGGTCGGCCCAGGCCTCGCCCTGGTGCAGCGCTGTCGAGAAGTCGTTGGTGCCGAGCGCCACGACATAAAGCTGCGGTCGCCAGCCGCGATCGTCGGCGGCGTGGTCATGGTCGAACAGCGTATAGCGATAGGCAGCCGGCAGCGGGTCGGCGGCGAAGCCATTATAGTTGCGCACCACGCCGCGCCCGGAGATCGCGTTCACCCGGTAATCGGCATCGTAGCGGCGGCCGAGCTGCCCCGCGATCCCCTGCGACGTGTCGGTCGTGTCCCAAACCTGATCCGGCGTGCAGGTCTGGCCATCGGCGGTGTTGCCATAGCCGACCGTATGCGAATCCCCGATGAACTCGATCCTGCGCGCACGCGGCCGGACCGGCAGCGGGTGGCGCGCATAGACGCCGCCCAGCAAGGTCGCCCCCGCCTGGCTCTCGCTCCCCACCTCGACGCGCAGGCGGTGCTGCCCCTTGCCCAGACCGGTCAGGCGATAGAGGCCCGGCTTCGGCTTGACGAGCGTCGCCGCCGGCCGGCCGTCGACCAGGATGTGGAGGCGGACATCGCCCGGACCGATGCGGAGATCGGCGCTGTCGTCGGCAAAGCCGGCCTCGATATAGCTGCCCGGCCATTGCCGGCGGAGGACGTCGCCCTGGATCAGCCCGCGCCCGCCGACGTGCAGGGGTAGGGACGGTCCCTGTGGCGGACGATCCGCGGGGACCGGCTCGATCCGGACCGGGGCCGGCGCGGTGGCTCCCATTGTCAACATCGCCAATGCGGCCAGCGCCGTGCGATTCCCCTGTCGTGCCATCGTCCGCCCATCCATTTCCGCTCGTGGTCCGGCACGTTGGGGGCATGACGGGATCGGATCAATAGCTTCGGCCACGCTTTCTACCGCGATGAAAGATCGCCATTTGCTCATTCTCGGCTGGGTCGCGACCGCAACCGCCGTGGCCATGTACCTGTCCTATATCGACCAGATCCGCCTCAACCTCGCCGGCGACAGGGGGTCGGTCCTGCAACCCCTCGCCGCCGTCGTGAACTGTTCGCTCTGGGTGGCCTATGGCCTGCTGCGCGAGAAGCGGGACTGGCCGATCGTCTTCGCCAACGCACCGGGCGTGCTGCTCGGCGCGATCACGTTGGCGACCGCGCTCTAGGAACCTCAGATGCGGTGGGTGGGGCGCGGACCGAAGTCGAACCAGCCACGCCGCTCGCCGACCGGATAGGCGGGCCGCGCGGCGCTGGCGGCGCGGCTGGTCACCGGCGCGACGCGCTCGCGATGGCGGGGATCGGTGACGACCGCATCGTCGACGACGCGTGCGTGCTCCGCCACGACCGGCGTCGCGGTGCGCAGCCGCTCCTGCTCGCGTTCCAGCTCGGCATTGCGCGTCTCGGCGGCGGCGAGGCGTGCCTCGACATCCTTGCGGTGCACGGCATGGGCGTCGCGCTCGGCGGCGTAGCGCTGCTTCCATTTGCCGCCGCCTGGATGACTGGCGAGGCCGAGCAGCCAGCCCGCGACCAGTACCAGGCCGAGTACCGCAAATTGCGTGGGTGTGGTGAACAGCATCGCATCCCTCCTGTGGTGCGCCGACAACGAGCGGCGCGTCACCGGGTTGCGAGGTGCGCCGTTCACTTGCCCGCGAGCATCGAGTCCTTGATCGAACAGGCCGCCGGACCCAGGATGACGACGAACAGCACCGGCAGGATGAAGCAGATCAGCGGCACGGTCATGATCGCCGGCAGCCGTGCGGCCTTCTCCTCCGCGCGCATCATCCGCTCGTTGCGGAACTCCGCCGACAGCACGCGCAGCGCCGAGGCGAGCGGCGTGCCGTATTTCTCGGTCTGGATCATCGTCGTGGTGACGCCCTTCACCGCGTCCAGATCGACGCGCATCGCCAGATTCTCGAACGCCTGACGCCGGTCGCTGAGAAAGCCCAGCTCGATCCCGGTCAGGGTGAACTCCTCGCCCAGCTCCGGATAGGCGCGGCCCAGCTCGCGCGCCACGCGGTGGAAGGCGGCATCGACCGTCAGCCCCGCCTCCGCGCAGATCACCAGCAGGTCGAGCGCATCGGGCAGCCCCTTGCGGATCGCATGCGATCGCTTGGTGATCTTGTTCTTCAGGAAGATGTCGGGCGCCTTGTAGCTGGCGATCAGCGAGACGGCGACCAGCGCATATTTCTTGAGCGGCGACCATTCGGCGAAGCCGTCGGTGCCATAGACCCAGATGGTCATGAACCCGCCGATCAGGATCGGCAGCACCAGCCGGCCGAAGATCACCGCGACCGCCCATTCCTTCTTGCGGATGCCGGCCTGGAGCAGCTTGATCTGCGCGGCCTTGACCTGGCTGTCCTGCAACACCTTCATCGACGACAGGATGGTGCGCATCCGGTCGGCGGCGTCGTTGCGCTGGACCAGCTGGGCGCGCCGCTTGGTGGAGGCGGTGATGCCCGCCTTCAACTGTTCGCGCCGGTCGTTCAGCGCCTTGACCCGCTTGGTCATCGGATCGCGCACGGTGGTCGCGGCATAGAGCGCGACCATCACCGCGAAGGCGGCGATCCCGGACAGGATCGTCGCCACCCACAGCACGTCGACCCCCAGGATCGTCGGTCCGGCCGTTTGGCCCATCATCCGCCCCTCAAATCTCGAAACTGACCATCTTGGCCATGATGAAGCCGCCGATGCCCATCCACAGCAGGCCGCCCATGCCGACCACCATCAGCCGTTCGTCGGTGAAGAAGTTCGCCATATATTCGTGGTTGATGATCGAGATGAGCGTGAACACGATGAAAGGCAGCGCGCCGACGATATAGGCCGACGCCTTGGATTCCGACGACATGGCGCGGATCTTCAGCTTCATCTGCCCACGCTTGCGCAGCACGTCGGCGAGATTGGCGAGCGTCTCGGCCAGATTGCCGCCCGTCTCGCGCTGGATGGCGATGGTGATGACGAAGAACTGGAATTCCGGCGTGCCAAGCCGGTCCGCCGTCTCCTGCAACGCCGCGTCCATCGACCGGCCGATCTTCATCTTGTCGGACACGGCGCGGAACTCCTCGCCCACCGGCCCCTCGACCTCGGCACCGACCACGCCCATCGTCTCGCTGATCGGCAGGCCCGAGCGCAGGCCGCGCACCAGCAGGTCGATCGCATCGGGAAAGCGCAGCGTGAACTTCGCGACGCGCCGCGAAATCACGCGCCCGACGACGAAATGCGGCACGCCGCCGCCCACCACCATCATCGCGAACAGCGTCAACAGCAGCGGCGCGCCCTTCATCAGGAGCAGGAGCAGCGTCAGCAATCCCAGGCCGGCCGTCGCCAGGCCATATTGCCCGACCGTCCAGTCCTTGCCCGTCATCGCCAGCCGCTTGGCGAGCAGTGCCCGATTGGGCAGCAGCCGCCCGACCGCCACGTCCATCCGCGTGTCGCGCACGGCGGCGATGCCGCGAGTCTGTGCATCGACGACGACGTCCCCCCGCCCGTGCCGCTCGCGCAGCGCCGCGATCCGCCGCGTCTGCGCGCGCGAGGCCGACGGCCCGGAAAAGGCGAGCACCAGCATCGCCAGCACCAGCCCCGCGCCACCGGCGATCAGGATCAGCGGCAGCATCGTGTTCAGGCCTTCTTCGCCGGCCGCTTGGCGACCAGCGCGCCGAGCTTGCCGATCAGCGATCCCGATCCGCCTGCCCGCTTCAGCCCGACCCCCGCCGCCTCGCCATCGACCGTGGTCAGGATCGCGGTCATCAGGTCGCCGAGCGGCGCCACCGTCTTGCCGCCCTTGCCGACCTCGGCGATCGGCTTGCCGAGCTTCGCCGCCTGCGCGACCAGCTTCTGGTCATAGGGCAGGACATGGTCGAGCTTGCGTTCGATCGAGCCCTCGAAATCCTTGCGCGCGATCTCGGGCTGACCGTTCGCGATCATGCGGTTGCAGAGCAGATGGACCTGGGTCTGCGGCGCATGGGTCTTCAGCCAGGACAGCAGCCGGATCGTATCGCGCGCCGCCGCCAGCGTCAGTTCGGTGACGATCACCGCGATCGGCACATCGGCCATCAGGGTCGGATACTGCACCAGCATCGCACGCGGCAGGTCGACCACCGTCGTCTCGAACGCGGCGCGCATCTCCTCCTGCAACTGGCGGAAGACGGTGCCGTCCGTGGCGGGCGGCGCGTTGATCGGCGCTTCGGCGGACAGCACCGCCAGCTTTTCCGAGGCGCGCACCATCGCCCGCTCGATGAACAGCCCGTCGATGCGGCTGGGATTCTCCATCGCATCGGTCAGCCCGCGCCCCGGCTCCAGGTCGAGCGCCAGCGCGCCCGTGCCGAAATGCACGTCCAGGTCGAGCAGCGCCGTGCTGCGCCCCGCCTGTTCCGCCATCAGCCATGCCAGCGAGGCCGCGACGGTCGATGCGCCGACCCCGCCCCGCGCGCCGATCACCGCCACCGCGCAATGCGGCCGCTCGACCGCACCGTCGCTCGCCTTGGGCGCGTTCAGCATCGCCAGCGTCTGGGCAAGCGCGTCGCGAAGCATCTCTGGATGCAGCGGCTTGAGCAGATAATCGTGGATGCCGCTGGCCAGCAGGCCACGATACAGCCGCACATCGTTCACCTGCCCCAGCGCGATCACCACCGTGCCGGGCTCGCACACTTCGGCCAGGCCGTTGATGTCGTTCAGCGGATCGCCCGATCCGGTCAGGTCGACCAGCAGGACCTGCGGACTGGCGCTGACCGCCAGCGACTGGATCGCCGCGCGCAGGCCGCCGCCGAACACCTTGTCGGGCGACCAGCCCATCTCGCCAGCCACGATGCGCACGACATCGGCGGTCGCCTCGTCGCCGACGAAGCAGGAGAAGGGATCGCGGGCGCCGATCGTCCCGGGCTTCCAGGGCGCGTTCATCTCAATTGCCTCCCTTGGCGCTTTCCGTCTTGACCGTCGCGCCGCCGCCGCCGGTCAGCCCGGCCTTGCGATACTCGGCGACCGGCTTGGCGGCGCGCACCGGATCGGTCAGGCCGTCACCGGCCTTGCCCTGGACCAGGTCGCGCGGGTCGGCGATCATCGCGGCGAGATTGCTGTTCACCGAACAGCCGTAATCCGACGACGTATGCTGGTCGAAATTGATGCTGCCGTTGCGCGACCAGTCCGGACAGCCCGGCACGCTGGCCTGCGCACGGCTGACCACGACCCGCACCATGCCAGCCGGCACGGGGGTGCCCATCACCGGTCGCTCGGCGAGCAACAGGCCGAACCCGCCGACGACCTCGCTGACCGCCTCGCGGATCGCGGGCGCCTCACCCTCCGCCCCCTCGACCCACACGCGGTCGCCATAGCCCAGCTTCAGCGCCGTCAGCCAACCGGCCAGCCGACCGCGTTCGACGGGCGGCAGGTCGCCATAGCGGGTCGCCAGCTCGATCGGCAGGTCGGTGTGCGACACCACCGGCTGGTGGACCGATTCCACGCCCCGGTTCTGCGTCCCGCCGCATCCGGCAAGCGCGACCAGCGGGAGGAACAGGGCGGCGAGGGACAAACGCGAAGTCATCGACGCATCTCCGGGCATCAACGGGGGGAGCCGGCGGTCGGCACGGCGTTCGCCTGGGGGCGGGCGGGCGACAGCGTCGTCTGCGTTGCGGGTATGATGGCGGCCGGGCCGTTGGTCGGCACCGGGCGGCGCTGCGGCTCCTTCGACGCAGCCGCCAGGTCGCCGAGCAGCACGCGCTGCACGTCGGTCGGCGCGCGATAGCCATCGGTCGGCAGCGTGATCTGGTTCAGATTGTCGACCGGCTTCACCAGATAGGGGGTGATGACGATCACCAGCTCGCTCTCATTGCGCTGGAACTGGTTGGAGCGCAGCAGCGCCCCCAGGATCGGTACGTCGCCCAGGCCCGGCGTCTTGTCGTAGCTGTTGTTGTGGATGTTCGACAGCAGGCCGCTGATCATCATGCTCTGCCCGGACCCGAGCTCGACCGTGGTCTCGGTCCGCCGGGTGGTGATGCCCGGCACCCGCGTGCCGTTGAGCGTGACGGCGTTCGAATAATCGAGCTGCGACACTTCCGGCCGGACGCGCAGCGAGATGCGACCGTCCGCCAGCACGATCGGCGTATAGGACAGGCTGACGCCATATTGCTTGAACTCGACCGACACCGTGCCGAATCCTTGTGCGATCGGGATCGGCACCTCGCCGCCGGCGAGGAACGTGCCCGTCTCGCCGGAAATGGCGGTCAGGTTCGGATTGGCGAGCGTCGTCACCTGCCCGACCGTCTCACCCAGGTCGAGCGCGCTGATCACGTCCAGGCCCAGCAAATGCCCGAACATGTTGAGCGTGCTGCCCGAGGGGGCCGTGGCCGGGA
Organism: Sphingomonas sp. S-NIH.Pt15_0812; assembly: GCF_003951315.1. Classification (GTDB taxonomy): domain Bacteria; phylum Pseudomonadota; class Alphaproteobacteria; order Sphingomonadales; family Sphingomonadaceae; genus Sphingomonas. The sequence continues at coordinate 76,585 of NZ_QLJH01000007.1, read as the reverse complement.
GGCCGAACAGCGTGGAGCCGGGGCGCGCGCCATTGGCATCGACCGGCCCTGTGTTCGTCGGGGTGCCGGGAACCGTCGTGATCGTTCCCTGACGGCCGCTGCCGATCGAAAATTTGAAGCCGTTGTTGTTATTGGCCCGGCTGGTGATGTTGTTGCCGATACTCTTGATGAAGTTGCGGTTCACCTCGGCGATCCGCACCTGCAGGTTGACCTGGAGCGGCATGGCGCTGCGCAGCCGCGACAGCACCTTGGTGGCATCGCCGACATAGGCCTGGACCAGCCGCTCCGCCTCCGCCGCGTCGGCGGGTGCGGGCACGGTGCCGGTCAGCAGCACCAGCCCGTTCATCGGCGTCGCGACGATCTTCGCCTCGGGCATGGCCAGCGCCAGCATCGCGCCGATCGAGTCGAAATTGTTGCCGACCCGGACCGTGGAGGCATAGACCACGCCGCCGCCGCGCGCCGTGGCGGAGATGGTCGTCTCGCCGGGCTTTTTGCCGAAGATATAGAGCTGGGTCGGCGAGCGGACCTGGACGTCGGCGACCGAATCGTCCGCGACGAACAGGTCGCTCATCGGCCGCGACAGCGTGACCAGCCGGCCGCGCCCGGTATTGACCTGCACCACCCCGCCCGGAGCGGACACCGCCGCGCCATTCTGCGCCGCCAGCGGCATGCCACCCAGGCCGAGCGTCAGCGCCAGGCCGGCGGCCCCGGCCTTCCACAGCATCGAACGCGTCATCCTACTTTCCCCCGACCGGAACGGCGGTCACGGCATTGCCGCGCGCGATCCGCACCACCGGTCCTGCCGTCGATGCGGCCCCCGGATAATTGCTGCCCTGCGGCGCGGCGGGCGCCGACGACCCGCCCGGCCCCATGCCGCCCATGGCGTCGCCGCCGGCCGCCTTGCCGGGCACGCTGCGCCGCTGGAAGCGCGAGATGTCCGCGCCGCTGCTGAAGGTCGAGTCGCCGACCTGCGGCTGGCTGGCGAGGCGCATTAGCATCGCCTTTTCCAGATGCGGATCGTCCGACGTCTTGGCCGAGCCGGAGGCGATCGCCTCCTCCAGCTCGCCCGGCGTATCCGCCAGCGGCCGCAGCGACAGCGACAATGCGCCCACCGTCTGCGCCACCGCGATGCCCTCGGCGATCTTCGGCGTCGCCTCGACCGTCACGGTCGAGAAGGTGCGGACCTCGGTCTTGCCGTCCTCGCCCACCGTATTGTCGGTGCGCTGGTCGGTGGCGAGCACGCGCAGGTTGCGCACGATCGTCTCCGACACCTTGAGTGGCGGGCCGTCGCCACCACCCGGCACCGACTGGGTCAGCATCAGGTCGATCCGGTCGCCGGGGAAGATGAACCCCGCCACCGCCGACTGGGCCGACACCGGCACCGTCACCGCCCGCATCCCCGGCCCCAGCGCCGCCGCCAGGAAGCCGCGATCCCCCGGCTTGACCAGCGCGCCCTGGGTCACCGGCTGGCCGGCGGTGATGGCGTTGCGCACCACCGTGCCCTGCAGCGCCTTCAGGTCGGTCTTGGTCCGCAGGTAATAGGCGCCGTCGACCAGCTCCTTGGGCCAGGGCTGAAACTTCAGCGCGCTGGCATCCAGGATCGTGCCGACTGGCAGCGCGCGCGTGGCGACCAGCACCTCCGGCCCGTCGACCACCGGCGCGGCCGCGACCTGTCCCATCGCCGCCGCCTGCGGCGCGGCGCTGCCCGCGATCAGCGACCGCGCCAGGAAGGCGGTGATGCCGGCGACGACCAGCGCCCCCACCAACAATATCAGCTTGCGACTATCCATGGTCCTGCGTCTCGCGCCTTCCCGAAAAACGTCCGGTTGTTCGACGGTTAAGCATCAGCTCAATTGGTTAAGGATCGGTTCGCGAATAGCGATCAGGCCCGCGATCGCGATCGCCACGCCATAGGGCACCTCGATCCCGCGCCGGTCGCCACCCCCCTTGATCCGATGTTCGATCAGCATCGCCAGCGTCACCGCACCGCCCGCCAGCGACATCACGATCAGCATCGACAGGAACCGGTCGAGCGGCAGCCACAGGGCCAGCGCCGCGATCAGCTTGACGTCGCCGCCGCCCATCATCCCGAAGCGGAAGGCCTGGGCGAAGAGCAGGAATGCCCCGACCGCCAGCGCGACCTGGACCACCATGCCCGGCCATGGCGCGATCCCGTTCGCCCACCACCAGAGCGGCGCGAGCAGGGCGATGGCGATGCAGATCCGGTTGGCGATCTCCCGCGTCCGCGCATCCTGGATGCCCGCCGCCAGCAGCAGCGCCCCCAGCAGGATCACCAGGCCGATCCGCTCGCCCATTCCCATCATCCCCACCCCGCTCATGGTTGACGGGCTGTAGACGGAAGGGTTTAGGATTTCGTAACTGCACGGGTGACCAGCCTGCCCGACTCACCACCCCCGGCCACCGCCGCCACCGATCCCGGCCGCCTCTCCGTCTGGACCGCGCCGGACGGCTGGCCGCACCGCCGCTACGACCGCCGGGGTACGGGGCGTGGCCGGCTGCTGTTCCAGACCGGTCGTGCCGACATGATCGAGAAATATCGCCACACGCTCGACCATTTCCACGCCCAGGGCTGGGACGTGACCGCCTTCGACTGGCGCGGACAGGGCGGATCGGGCCGGCTGGCGGCGGGCGATGTCGGCCATGTCGAGGATTTCGGCCTGCTGGTCGACGACCTCGCCGCCTTCTGGCGCGACTGGCGGCGGGGCGACGGTCCGCATGTGCTGGTCGCGCATTCGATGGGCGGCTTCCTCTCGCTGCGCGCGCTGGTCGAGGGGCGGATCGACCCGGCCGCGCTGGTGCTGGTCGCGCCGATGCTGGCGCTGCGATCGCCGGTCGGGGGCCGGTTGGGCGGTCTGCTGGCCCGCTGGCAGGTCGGGCGCGGCGATCCGGCGCGCGCGGCGTGGCGGCGGCTGGAGGGCGAGCGCGCCGCCCGCGCCCGGCAGATGCGGCTGACCCACGACCTGACCCGGTTCGAGGCGCAACAGGCCTGGCGCGCCGCGCATCCCGACCTCTGCCTCGGCTCGCCGAGCTGGCAATGGGTAGCGCAGGCCTTCGCCCAGACCGCCGCGCTCCGTGCCGATCCCCGGCTGGATCAGCTGCGCACGCCCGTGCAGTTCGTGCTCGCCGATGACGATCGACTGGTCGACTCGCGCGCGGCGGTTCGAGTCGCGAACCGGATGCGGGCCGCCGAGCTGCTGCGCTTCGGGCCGGAATCGGCGCATGAGATCCTGCGCGAATTGCCACAGGTGCGCGACAAGGCCCTTGCGGCGATCGACGCCTTCCTCGATTCGCACGCACCATGACCTACGATATCGCGATCGTCGGGGCCGGCATTGCCGGGGCCAGCCTGGCCGCCGCGCTGGGTGACCGGGCCCGCGTCCTCTTGCTGGAGGCGGAGGACATGCCCGGTCGCCACGCGACGGGTCGCTCCGCCGCCTTCTGGTCGGAAACCTATGGCGGCCCGTTGATCCAGCCGCTGACCAGCGCCTCGCACGATGCGCTGTCGCCCTGGCTGCAACCGCTCGGCTCGCTCCATATCGGCCGCGCCGAGGATGCCCCGGCGATCGACCGCTTCCTGGCCGATTTCGCGGGCAGCGCGGTGACCCTGGCGCCGGTCGATCCGGCCGCGCATCTGGCGGGCCTGCGCCCCGACTGGACGCTGGGCGTGCTGGAGCCGAGCTGCGCCTATATCGATGTCGCCGGCTTCCATGCGCACAGCCTGGCGCAGGCGCGCAAGGCCGGCGCGACGATCGTCACCGATGCGGGGCTGCGAACGGCGACCCGGCGCGACGGCCGCTGGACGATCGATACCGGGGCCGGCCGGTTCGCGGCGGATGTGCTGGTCAATGCGGCCGGTGCCTGGGCCGATGTGGTGGCGGCGCGCTGCGGCGTGCGACCGATCGGCATCGCCCCCTATCGCCGGACCATGGTGCAGCTCCGCACCGATCCCCCCGCCCCGGCCGGCATTCCGATGATCGCCGACATCGCCGGCCGCTTCTACTTCAAGCCGGAGCCGGGCGGCCGTGTCTGGCTGTCGCCGCATGACGAGGTGCCGAGCGACCCCTGCGACGCCGCGCCGGAGGAGATGGACGTGGCGGTGGCGATCGACCGGTTCGAGGGCGCGGTCGACTGGCGCGTCGCCGGGGTCGAGCGTCGCTGGGCGGGCCTGCGCAGCTTCGCGCCCGATCGCCTGCCCGTCTATGGCATGGCGGAGGCCGGGTTCTTCTGGTGCGCGGGGCAAGGCGGCTTCGGCATCCAGACCGCGCCTGCCGCCGCCACGCTGGCAGCGGCGCTGGTGCTGGGTGAGGTGCCGGCGCTGCCCGGAGTCGATCCGGGCCGCTATGCGCCGGGGCGATTCGGCTGAGCGGCCCCATGCGAGGGAAAGGGTATCGTTTCGCCTGAATCCGTGCCCCAGCGAAGGCGGGGGAACGGACGGAGAGGAACGGCCCCCTACCCCCGCCGCCCCGCCACCAGCGCGGCGTCGCTGGCCAGCGTATCGGCGCGCTCGTTGTCGGGGTGGCCGGCATGGCCCTTCACCCATTTCCACTCGATCTGGTGCGGCTCGGCCGCCTGGAGCAGCGCCTGCCACAGCTCGGCATTCTTCACCGGCTTCTTGTCGGCGGTCTTCCAGCCGTTGCGCAGCCAGCCCTTGATCCACTTGGTCAGGCCGTCCATCACATAGCGGCTGTCGGTCGACAGCGTGACCTTGCACGGCCGGGTCAGGGCGTTGAGCGCCTGGATCGCCGCCATCAACTCCATGCGGTTGTTGGTGGTCAGCGGCTCGCCGCCCGACAATTCCTTCTCATGCGCGCCCGATCGGATGATCGCGCCCCAGCCGCCGGGGCCGGGATTGCCCTTGCACGCGCCGTCCGTGGCGATCTCGACCGGCGTCATGCGAAGGCTCCCATATTGGCTTCATACCAGTCGAGCCGGCGCAGATAGGCGAGCGGGTCCTTGCGCGTGACCAGCGCGTCGGCGGGCGTGTTGAGCCAGTCCCAGGCGCGGGTCAGCAGGAACCGGATGCACGCCCCCTGCGCCAGCACGGGCAAGGCGGCGCGCTCCGCCTCGGTCAAAGGATGTTCGGCGTCATAGCCGGCCGCTATCGCCCGCCCCACGGCGGGCGATAGCGGCGCGCCCTGCCCGTCGAACGCCCAGCTGCTGTGCGTCACCGCCAGGTCATAGGCGCGGATGTCGGTGCAGGCGAAATAGAAGTCGATCAGCCCGGTCACCTCCTCGCCCAGCATCAGGACATTGTCCGGGAACAGGTCCGCATGGATCGCCCCCGTCGCCAGTTCCCGTGGCCATGCCGACTCGACGACCGCCAGCGCGCAATCGACCCGGTCGTAGAGTCCGGTCGCGATCGTATCGAGCGAACGGCCGCATTGGTCGAGCAGCGGCCGCCATGCCGTCATGCCCAGCGCATTGGGCCGCGTGCCGGTGAAATCGGCCAGGTCGCGGTGCATCCGCCCCAGCGCCCGCGCCGCCGCCAGCGCCTGCCCCTCGGTAGGCTGGCTGAGCGAGACGCCGGGCAGGAACTCGATCAAACAGGCCGGCCGCCCCTCCAGCGTCTGGATCGCCACCCCGGCCCGGTCGGGCAGCGCGCGCGGCACCGGATGGCCGCGATCGGCGAGATGGTCGAGCATCGCCAGGAAGAAGGGCAGGTCGCCGGCCGAGACTCGCTTCTCGTAGAGGGTCAGGATGAAGCGCGCTTCAGTGGTGTCGAGCAGATAGTTGCTGTTCTCCACCCCCTCGGCGATGCCCTTGGCGGACACGAGCGCGCCATGGTCATAGCGGCGGAGGAACGCGCCGAGCGACTCGGCGGAGACATGGGTATAGACGGCCATGGCAGGACTCAGGCGTCGGGGTCGAGGCCGCGAGGCAGCTTGAACGCGATCGTCTCCCGGTTGGTCTCGACCTCCCGCTCGGTCACGGCATAGCGCAGCGACAGCCGGTCGACCAGTTCGCGGACCAGCAACTCGGGCGCGGAGGCCCCGGCGGTGATCCCCAGCGTGCCGACACCGTGCAGGAAGGTCCAGTCGAGTTCGTTGGCGCGCTGGATCAGCAGCGCCGGCGTCCCCTCGCGCTCCGCCACCTCGACCAGCCGGACCGAGTTGGACGAATTGGGCGCGCCGATCACCAGCATCGCGTCGCAGGCGGAGGCGATCGCCTTCACCGCCGCCTGGCGGTTGGAGGTGGCGTAGCAGATATCCTCGCCACGCGGCGCGGCGATCAGCGGGAAGCGGTCCTGCAAGGTCGCGACCACCGCCGCCGTGTCGTCGACCGACAGAGTCGTCTGGGTCAGGAAGGCGAGGTTGGTCGGGTCGAGGGGCGTGAACGCCTCGGCATCCGCGACCGTCTCGATCAGGCTCATCGTGCCCGGCGGCACCTGGCCGAAGGTGCCGATCACCTCCGGATGGCCGGCATGGCCGATGAAGATGATGTGGCGGCCGTCCTTCACCAGCCGCTCGGCCTGGCGATGCACCTTGGAGACGAGCGGGCAGGTCGCATCGAGATAGTCGAGGCCGCGATCCTGCGCCTCGGCCGGCACCGACTTGGGCACGCCGTGGGCCGAGAAGACGACGGGCGCATCGTCCGGCACCTCGTCCAGTTCCTCGACGAAGACCGCGCCCATCGCGCGCAGCCGGTCGACCACGAACTTGTTGTGGACGATCTCGTGCCGGACATAGACGGGCGCGCCGTGCTTCTCGATCGCCAGCTCGACGATGCGGATCGCGCGGTCGACACCGGCGCAGAAACCGCGCGGCGCGGCGATCAGCAGTTCGAGCGCGGGCTTGTCGCTCGAGACGGCGACGGGGGCGGCGACGGGTTCCGAAAGGGGGGCCTGCATGGCTCGCGCTCTACGCGATTGCTTGCGCGGGTCCAAGCCGCTTCCTATTGGGCGGAATTGCCGGCCGCCATTTGCGCGGCCCCGACCCCTGAGGTGCCGCGTTGTCCGTGAAGATCCTGCTCCCCACCCTCGCCGCGGCGACCTTGCTCGCCGGCTGTAAGACCACGGGCGAAATCGACGCCACCGGCGGCATCACCGCCGTCCGCACCGCCTGCCCGGTGGTCGGCGTGCCCGCCGCGACCGGCGACGTCACGCTGTTCGACCCGCCGACCAGCCAGGACGAGAACGCGATCGATCTGGTTGCGGTGATGACCCATGTGCGGGGCAGCTGCAACGACCAGGGCAACGACGTCGTCACCACCGTCACCTTCGACGTGCAGGCGCGCCGCATCCGCACCGACTCGGCGCGGACCGTCACCCTGCCCTATTTCATCGCCATCGTGCGCGGCGGCAACATGGTGGTCGCGAAGCGGATCGGCAGCGTCACGGTGCAGTTCGCGGCCGGCGAGGCGCGCGCGCAGGTCAGCGGTTCCGCCACCACCAGCATCGCCCGCAGCGCCGCCACCCTGCCGCAGGAGGTGCGCGACCAGTTGACCCGCCGCCGCAAAGCCGGCGACGAGGACGCCGCCACCGATCCGCTGTCCAAGCCCGAGGTCCGCAAGGCGGTGCTGTCCGCCAGCTTCGAGGCGCTGGTCGGCTTCCAGATGACCGACGCGCAACTCCGCTACAACGCGTCGCGCTGAGCCGCCTCCGGGCCGTGCACGCACGGCCCGTATGATTGTTCCCGCCGGACGGCCGCATCTCCCGTTGACAGGGGCGATGCGGCTGGCCAGAGCGACACCAACGTCGATGCCCCGTGCGGGAGAGCGCCCCTTTCAGGGCCGCCGAAGGAGCAACCGCCCCGGAATCTCTCAGGCACCAAGGACCGCATGGGGTCGCACGACACTCTGGAAAGCGTTGTCCTTTCAGGGCGACCACCGAAGGGGTAAGCCGACAACGGACGCTGATCGATGCGCCGGCGGCGAAAGCTCTCAGGTCCCGTGACAGAGGGGGTTCGAATTTCGTGCGGCCACGCGTGCCGCCGACTCGCCCTTTTTGGAGTACGGTCGAATGTCCGATGCGGAAACGCTGCTGAACGTCGAAGACGCCCCCGAGGATCAGGAAGAGCCGCAGCTACTGCCGCTCGATGCCTGGCACCGCGCCCATGGCGGGCGGATGGTGCCGTTCGCCGGCTATATCATGCCCGTCCAATATGAGGGCATCATGGCCGAGCATCTGTGGGTGCGCGAATCGGCCGGCCTGTTCGACGTCAGCCATATGGGCCAGCTGGTCCTGACCGGCGAAGGCGTCGACCGCGCGCTGGAGGCGGTGCTGCCCGGCGACATCCAGGGCCTGGGCGTGAACCGGATGCGCTATTCGCTGCTGCTCAACGACGAGGGCGGCGTGCTCGACGATCTGATGATCACGCGGCGGGCCAGCACCGACGAGGACGGCCAACCCGGCACCGAACTCTACATGGTCGTCAACGGCGCGACCAAATATGACGATATCGGCTATCTGCTCGAGTCACTGTCGGACGACATCACCATCAACCTGCAGGACGAACAGGCGCTGCTCGCGGCGCAGGGTCCGAAGGCCGTCGCCACCGTCGCGCGGCTGGTGCCGGGGGTCGATTCGCTGGTGTTCATGACCGCCGGCGCCTTCGACTGGAACGGCACGCCGCTTTGGGTCAGCCGCTCGGGCTATACCGGCGAGGACGGGCTGGAAATCTCGGTCCCGGCCGAGGCGGTCGCCGCCTTCGCCGATGCGCTGCTCGACCAGCCGGAAATCCGGCCGATCGGTCTCGGCGCGCGCGACTCGCTGCGGCTGGAGGCGGGCCTGCCGCTCTACGGCCACGACCTCGATCCGGAGACGACGCCGGTCATGGCCGATCTCGGCTTCGCGCTCGCCAAGAAGCGTCGCGAGGCGGCGGACTTCGCCGGGGCCGCGCGCATCCTCGCGGAGCGCGAGCGCGGCCCGGCGGTGCAACGCGTCGGCCTGCTCGTCACCGGTCGCCAGCCGGTGCGCGAAGGCGCGTCGGTGGTCGATGCCGATGGCGCGGTGATCGGCCGCGTCACCAGCGGCGGCTTCGCCCCGACGCTCGGCGGCGCGATCGCCATGGCCTATGTCCCGACCGACCTCGCCGCGCCCGGCACCGGCGTCCGCCTGGTCCAGCGCGGCAAGGTCCATGAGGCGGTGGTCGCCGCCATGCCCTTCGTCCCCCATCGCTATGTTCGTCAGGGAGCAAAATAATGCGTTACTTCACCGAGGATCATGAGTGGATCGACGTCGACGGCGCGATCGGCACCGTTGGCATCACCGACTATGCCCAGAGCCAGCTCGGCGACATCGTGTTCGTCGATGTCCCCGCCGAGGGCCGCCAGCTCAGCAAGGGCGACGAGGCGGCGGTGGTCGAGTCGGTCAAGGCCGCCTCCGACGTCTACACGCCCGTCTCCGGCACCGTGCTGGAGGGCAATGCCGCGCTCGCCGACCAGCCCGACCTGGTCAATTCGGACGCCGATGGCGAAGGCTGGTTCTTCCGCATCACCCTGTCCGACGAGAGCGAGCTGGAAGAGCTGATGGACGAAGGCGCCTACGAAGCGTTCGTCGCGAAGCTGTGATAGCACTCGCCCTCCTGCTCCTTACGCCGAGCGGTGAACCGGTTGGCTCGGAACAGCCCTTGGCTGTGCGTGCCGCCGAGCTCTCCCGCCGGCTGGAGGAGCTGGATGGGCGACTGGTGATGGTGCGCGGTTGGCTGACTTGCGGCGATTGGGGGTGCGATTTGCGCGCCCGACCTGCACCGGATCACCCAATCGCACCCCGTCCCTCAAGTGTGGCGATCGGCCCCAATGAACGACTTGGATCAGCACTCGCGGATTCCACCGGTCGCGAGGTCGTCATCGAAGGTCGCGTCACAACAATGTGTCGCCGTGAAATCTGCCTGGATCATGCACCTGAGCTGATGCCGATTCGGCTCCTCCGTGTCGTAGGTCTTCCTGCGGCCACTAAGGATCAATGATGCGCTACCTGCCGCTTACCCCCACCGACCGCGAGGCGATGCTCGCCGTCATCGGCGCGAATGCGATCGACGACCTGTTCGTCGACGTTCCCGCCGAGGCGCGCCTGTCCGGCCCGATCGCCGACCTGCCCGGCCATGCCTCCGAACTGGCGGTGGAGCGGCACATGACCGCGCTCGCGCGCCGCAACACGGTGGCGGGCGAGGTCCCCTTCTTCCTGGGCGCGGGCGCCTATCGCCACCATGTCCCCGCCAGCGTCGATCACCTGATCCAGCGCGGCGAGTTCCTGACCGCCTACACGCCCTATCAGCCGGAAATCGCGCAGGGCACGTTGCAGATGCTGTTCGAGTTCCAGACGCAGGTCGCACGCCTGCTGGGGACCGATGTCGCCAACGCCTCCATGTATGACGGGTCGACCGCCTGCTGGGAGGCGATCGGCATGGCGCGGCGCATCACCCGGCGTGGGCGTGCGATCCTGTCGGGCGGGCTGCACCCGCATTACGTCTCGGTCGCCAGGACGATGGCCAAGTACACCGGCGACCAGCTCGACACCGCGCTGCCGGTGCTGTCGGCCGAGGGCGATCTCGACGCGCTGATCGCGAAGATCGACGACGACACCTCCTGCGTCGTCGTTCAATATCCCGACATCCTCGGTCGAATCGCCGACCTGACGCCGCTGGCCCAGGCCTGCCATGCGAAGAAGGCGCTGCTGATCGCCGTCGTCACCGAGCCGGTGGCGCTGGGCGCGATCCGCAGCCCCGGCGAGATGGACGCCGACATCGTCGTCGGCGAGGGCCAGTCGCTGGGCGTCGGCCTGCAATTCGGCGGCCCCTATGTCGGGCTGTTCGGCTGCAAGGACAAATATGTCCGCCAGATGCCCGGCCGGTTGTGCGGCGAGACGGTGGATGCCGATGGCCGTCGCGGCTTCGTGCTGACGCTGTCGACGCGCGAGCAGCATATCCGCCGCGAAAAGGCGACGTCGAACATTTGCACCAATTCGGGACTGTGCGCGCTCGCCTTCTCGATCCACATGACGCTGCTCGGCGAAGCGGGCCTGCGCCGGCTCGCCGCGATCAACCATGCGGGCGCGGTCGCCGCGGCCGACCGGCTGGCGCAGGTGCCGGGCGTCGAGCTGGTCACCGACCGCTTCTTCAACGAGTTCACGCTGAAGCTGTCGAAGGAGGCCCGCCCCGTCGTCCGCACGCTGGCCGATCGCGGCGTCCTGGCGGGCGTGTCGCTCGGCCGCCTCTATCCGGGCGAGGGTGACCTGGCGAACGGCCTGATCGTCGCCGTCACCGAAACCACCACGGCGGAGGATGTAGACACCCTCGCCGCCGCGCTCCAGGAGGTACTGGCATGAGCATCAACCAGAGCGGCTGGCGCCCGACCGCGCCCCAGGCCGGCGGCGCCGACGCCCCGACCTTCACCGGCAACAAGGCGCTGATGCTGGAGGAGGCGCTGATCTTCGAGATCGGTGATACCGCGACGACCGGCGTCGACTTCACCGGCGTCGCCGCCGCGCCCGCAAGCGACCGGCTGGGTGGCCTTGCCCGTTCCGCGCCGATCGGCCTGCCCGGCCTCGCCGAGCCGGAGGCGGTGCGCCACTATACGCGCCTCAGCCGCCAGAATTACGCGATCGACCTGGGGCTTTTCCCGCTCGGCTCGTGCACGATGAAGCATAATCCGCGCCTCAACGAGAAGATGGCGCGGCTGCCCGGCTTCAGCGACGTCCATCCGCTTGCGCCCGTCGACACGGTGCAGGGCGCGCTGGAGGTGATCCATCAGCTCGCGCACTGGCTGGTGACGCTGACCGGCATGACCTCGGTGGCGATGAGCCCCAAGGCGGGTGCGCATGGCGAGCTGTGCGGCATCCTGGCGATCAAGGCGGCACTGGCGAAGCGCGGCGAGGGCCATCGCACGGTGATCCTGGTGCCCGAATCGGCGCATGGCACCAATCCCGCCACCGCCGCCTTTGCCGGCTTCTCGGTGGAGGACATTCCCGCCACCGTCGACGGCCGGGTCGACACCGCCGCGCTCATCGCCCGACTGGGGCCGGACGTGGCGGGCGTGATGATCACCAATCCCAATACCTGCGGCCTGTTCGAGCGCGACCTGAAGACCATCTCCGACGCGGTCCATGCGGCCGGCGGCTATGTCTATTGCGACGGCGCGAACTTCAACGCGATCGTCGGCCGGGTGCGGCCGGGCGATCTCGGCGTCGATGCGATGCACATCAACCTGCACAAGACCTTCTCGACCCCGCATGGCGGCGGCGGGCCGGGTTCGGGGCCGGTGGTGTTCTCCGAGGCGCTGACCCCCTTCGCGCCCCTGCCCTTCGTCGAGAAGACCGAGGCCGGCTTCCACCTGGTCGAGGAGGAGAATGCCGAGGATCATCATGCCGACAGCTTCGGCCGGATGGTCGCCTTCCACGGCCAGATGGGCATGTTCACCCGCGCGCTGACCTATATCCTCAGCCACGGTGCGGACGGCCTGCGCCAGGTCGCCGAGGATGCGGTGCTCAACGCCAATTACGTATTGCGCTCGCTGGAGGACACGCTCGACGCGCCCTTCGCCACGAGCGGGCCGTGCATGCATGAGGCGATCTTCTCCGACGCCGGCCTGGCCGAGGGCTTCTCGACGATCGACATCGCCAAGGCGCTGATCGACGAGGGTTTCCACCCGATGACCATGTACTTCCCGCTGGTCGTCCACGGCGCGATGCTGGTCGAGCCGACCGAGACCGAGTCGAAGGCGGCGCTGGACCAGTTCATCGGCGCGCTGCGCTCGGTGGCGGAGCGCGCCAAGGCGGGTGACCAGGCGCTGAAGACCGCGCCGCACTTCGCCCCCCGCGCCCGGCTCGACGAGACGCGCGCCGCGCGCAAGCCGATCCTGGTGTGGAAGGAGCCCGTACCGGTCGCCGCCGCGGCGGAGTGAAACTTGACGGAGGGGTGTCGCCGGTCGCCGACCCCAGCGATCGGCCACACCCCTCCGCCACCGCTTCATGGTGGTTCCCCTCCTTCTTGAGCAGGATGCCATCGGGTTTTCCCAAGCCGTCATTGCGAGCGCAGCGAAGCAATCCACAGCCGCGCGCGTGACGCTCTGGATTGCTTCGCTGCGCTCGCAATGACGATCCCACGTCCAGATCACGTCGTCGGGCTTCAAGGGGAGATGTACGGCGCTAAGCCGCCAGCCGCACCAGCCGGCGCTCCAGCAAGTCCATCGCTTCCGCCGCGAAGCTGGCGAGTTGCAATTGCCCCTGCCCCGACAGCGGCGGATGGGGCTGGTGATCGAAGACGCAGACGGTGCCGATCGCGGCCCCCTCCGCCGTCCGCAGCGGCGCCGCCGCGTAGAAGCGGATGCCCGGCATCGCGGTGACCAGCGCATGATCGGCGAATCGCGCATCCGCCCGCGCATCGGGCAGCACGGTCACGCCGTCGTTCAATATACTGTGCGTGCACAGCGACACCGCTCGCGGGATCTCGGCCTCCGCCACGCCGACCCGCGCCTTGTACCACTGGCGATGCGCATCGATGAAGGACAGCATCGCACAGGGCATGTCGAAGGTCGTGGCGACCCGCTCGATCAGCTCGTCGAAGTCCGGCTCGGCCGCGCTGTCCAGGATCGCATAGCTGCGCAGCGCCGCGAGGCGGCGTCGTTCGCTCGTCATTCCGTTGCCTCTCATCAACGGCTCCAGCGCCCGGCTATTGCCGGTGCGCACCGTTATTCCGTCATCTATATGGGGAGACCCTTAACGGGCCGTCGATCACTCCGCCGCGATCGCCGCCCGGTCGGTCTCGCTCCGGATCGCCGCCGCCTCGATCTCCGCCGCCTTCGCCTCGACCAGCGCGACGATATGGTCGACCATGCCCTCGTCCTGGACATGATGGTCGGTGACGCCCGACAGATAGACCATGTGGCGGCCATTGCCGCCGCCGGTGATGCCGATATCCGTCTCGCGCGCCTCGCCCGGCCCGTTGACGACGCAGCCCAGCACCGACAGCGACATGGGCGTGCGGATATGCTGGAGCCGTTCCTCCAGCACGCTGACCGTGCGGATCACGTCGAAGCCCTGGCGCGCGCAGCTGGGGCAGGACACGACGCGGACGCCGCGATTGCGGATGCCCAGCGACTTCAGGATCTCGAAGCCAACGCGCACTTCCTCTTCCGGCTCGGCGGAGAGCGAGACGCGGATCGTGTCGCCGATACCGTACCAGAGCAGGGAGCCGATGCCGATCGCCGACTTGACCGTGCCGCCGACGAAACCGCCCGCCTCGGTGATGCCCAGGTGGAGCGGACAGTCGACCCGTTCGGCGAGCTGCTGATAGGCGGCGACCGCCAGGAACAGGTCGGACGCCTTCACCGCCACCTTATATTCGTGGAAGTCATGGTCCTGGAGCAGCTTGATATGGTCGAGCGCCGATTCGACCAGCGCGTCCGGGCACGGCTCGCCATATTTTTCGAGCAGATGCTTTTCCAGGCTGCCGCCGTTCACGCCGATGCGGATCGCGCAGCCATTGGCCTTGGCGGCGCGCACCACCTCCGCGACGCGCTCGGGCGAGCCGATATTGCCGGGGTTGATGCGCAGGCAGGCCGCGCCCGCATCCGCTGCCTCCAGCGCGCGCTTATAGTGGAAATGGATGTCGGCGACGATCGGCACGCGCGCGGCGCGGGTGATCTGGCGCAGCGCGGCGGTGCTTTCGACATCGGGACAGGACACGCGGATGATGTCCGCCCCCGCCTCTTCGCAGCGGCGGATCTGGTCGATCGTGGCGACGGGATCGCTGGTCGGCGTGTTGGTCATCGTCTGCACGGTGACGGGCGCATCGCCGCCGACGGGAACGGTGCCGACCATGATCTGGCGGCTTTGACGGCGGTGGATATCGCGCCAGGGACGAATGGACATGGCCCCCATATACAGCGTGCGGGTTGCGGTTCAAAGACAAGCCTGTAGGGCGCAGGCGTGAGCGTAGCGAAATTCCCGCGACATTATGGCATGGATTGGCTGCGGATCGGCGCCTTCGCGCTGCTGATCCTCTACCATATTGCGATGGTGTTCGCGGACTGGAACTATCATGTGAAGTCCGCCCATGCCGAGGGCTGGATCGCGGTGCCGATGCTGCTGGTCAATGCCTGGCGGTTGAGCCTGTTGTTCGTCGTGTCCGGCTATGCCAGCCGCGCGCTGCTGGCGCGCAGCCGCTCGCCCGGCGACTTCGCCTGGGGGCGGAGCAAGCGGCTGGCGCTGCCGCTGGCCTTCGGCATCGCGGTGATCGTGCCGCCCCAACCCTGGGCCGAACTGGTCAGCAAGGCGGGCTACCGGGCCGGGTACTGGACCTTCTGGACGCACGACTATTTCCACTTCTCGACCATCGGCGGGCTCGACCTGCCGAGCTGGAACCATCTGTGGTTCATCGCCTATCTGTGGCTTTACACGCTGGCGCTGGCGCTGGTCATGGCCTGTCTGCGGCGTGTCCGGGTGCCGGGCCGGCTGCAAGGCGGGTTCGACGCGCTGTTCGGCCGCTGGCTGGGCGGGATCGGCGTCCTCGCCCTGCCCTTCGCCTGGTATGGCTTCATCCACGCCCGCTGGTTCGCGATGGCGGCGGAGACCCATGCGCTGTTCGGCGACGGCATCGCCCATATCAGCTATCTGCCCGCCTTCCTGTTCGGCTTCGCGCTGGCCGGATCGCCGGCGACGATGGCGGCGATCCGGCGCTGGTGGCCGCTTGGGGCCGCGATGGCGCTGGCGGGATACGGCTTCGTCGCCGGGGTCGAGCTGCGCTGGATCGGGCCGTTCGGTCCGTCCCTCTACGCGCGCTACGGCATCGCCCATGCCGCCGAGCAATGGGGCGCGATCGTCGCGCTGATCGGCCTCGCCACCCGCTTCCTCAACCGCGATCATCCGATCCGCGCGACGCTGACCGAGGCGGTATTTCCCTTCTACCTCGTCCACCAGACGATCATCGTGCTGGTCGCGCTCTGGCTGATGCCCGCCGGCCTGCCCTTCGCCGCCGAATTCGCGATCCTGGTCGCAGCCACGGTCGCCGGCTGCGCCGCCTTCTATTATGGCGGCCGGCGCATCCGCTGGCTGCGCCCGTTGATCGGGCTTCGTCTCCACCCCCGGCCGGTGCGTCCGGCCCTGCTCTAGGATCGATCCGTCATGACCATTCCTCTCCGCTGGAGCCTGATGATCCATGGCGGCGCCGGGCAGCTGGCGCGCGACGTGATCGACAACGCCTATGACGCCGCCGCCCGCGCCGCCCTGTCGCGCGCGCTGGACGCCGGAACCGCGATCCTGGCGGCGGGCGGCGCGGCGCTGGACGCGGTGGCGGCGGCGGTCGCGGTGCTGGAGGACGATCCCAGCTTCAATGCCGGGCGCGGCGCGGTCTTCACCTATGACGGAGCGATCGAGCTGGACGCGGCGATCATGGACGGGCGCGACCGACGCGCGGGCGCGGTGGCGGCGGTCAGCGCCACCCGCCACCCCGTCGCCCTGGCCCGCGCGGTGATGGAGCACAGCCCCCACGTTTTCCTCGCCGGACGCGGCGCCGACATCTTCTCGGCCGAGCAGGGACTGGAACAGGCCGATGCCGACTGGTTCGCCACGCCCGAACGCCGCGCGCAGCTCGACGCGATGAAGGCCAGGGCGAGCGGCGCCGGCTGGTTCGATGTCGACATGAAATATGGCACGGTCGGCGCGGTCGCCTGCGATGCGCAGGGCCATGTCGCCGCCGCCACCTCGACCGGCGGCGTCACCGGCAAGCGTTGGGGACGGATTGGCGACTCGCCGGTGATCGGGGCGGGCACCTATGCCGACGATCGATCCTGCGCCGTCTCCGCCACCGGTTCGGGCGAGTTCTTCATCCGCGAAAGCGTCGGCCATGAGATCGGCGCACGCATCCGCCTGCTCGGCGAAGAGGCGGGCGAGGCGACCGCAACCGTATTGGCCGGCGTCCGCGACCTGGGCGGCACCGGCGGCGTGATCGTCGCCACGCCCGATGGACAGGTGCTATGGCATTTCAATACAAGCGGAATGTTCCGCGGCCGCGCCGACTCCTCCGGCGCGCGACGGGTCGCGATCTACGGAGACGAAGCGTGATGAAGCGTATCGCGGCCCTGGCGACGGCCGCCCTGCTCGCCAGCCCGGCCGGCGCCTATTGGGAATATGGCCACCAGACCGTGGCGGCGATCGCCTGGGACAATGTGACGCCCCGCACCCGCGCCGCGATCACCCGCATCCTGGCGGCGCAAGCCAGGCTCGACACGCCCGAATGTCCGGCGCGGACCATCGAGGAGGCGAGCGTCTGGCCCGATTGCGTCAAGCCGCTGAAGGATGCCGAGGGCAAGTCGCGTTTCGGCTATGCCTATAGCTGGCACTATCAGAACGTCAGCATCTGCGCCGAATTCGACCTGCAACCCGCGTGCAAGGACGGCAATTGCGTCTCGACCCAGATCGATCGCCAGCGCCACATCCTGGCGGACCGCAAGGCCAGCACGCATGACCGGGTGCTGGCGCTCGCCTTCCTGGTCCATTTCGTCGGCGACCTGCACCAGCCGCTCCATGCCGGCGACAAGGGCGACAAGGGCGGCAACGACGCCAAGACGACCTATGGCGACTATGATCCGGCGCGGCTGAACCTGCATTCCGTCTGGGACGGGCTGCTGGCGGAGCGCGCCATCTCCACCCCGCCGCCGATCGTGAAGCGCTATTCGGCCGCGGTCCGCGCGCGCCTGTCGCAGGGCACCGTCACCGATTGGAGCCGCGAGAGCTGGAGCGTCGCGCGGCATGCCTATGAAGTGGCGATGCACGGCGATCCCTGCCGCCCGACGCCCGAACGCATGACCATGAGCGAGGCGGATATCGAGAGCCTGGTCCCCATCGCCCGCGAGGAAGTGGTGAAGGGCGGCCTGCGGCTGGCCCGGCTGCTCGATCAGTCGCTCGGCTGATCGCTAACGGCATCCACTGTCCGGGCGAGCGGACTCCGGAAGGTCCGCGCCGGATTGTCGCATGAGACAGGAAGGCACGCCTCGGTCCGGTCTGGACCGAGGCGTGCCTACCCGGCCGGTCAGTTCAGGACGATCGTCACCGCGCGACGGTTCTGTGCATAGGCGGCCTCGTCCGAGCCCAGCGCGATCGGGCGCTCGCTGCCATAGCTGATCGTCGTCATCCGGCTGGGGGCGACGCCCTTGGCGGCCAGATAGTTCTTCGTCGCATTGGCGCGGCGGTCGCCCAGCGCCAGATTATACTCGCGCGTGCCGCGCTCGTCGCAATGGCCCTCGATGGTGATGCGGACGTTCGGATTGCGCTGCAACCAATCGGCCTGGCTGTCGAGGATCGCACGCGCCTGCGGATCGATGTCATACTGGTCGAGCCCGAAATGGATCGTGTTCGACGTCACCGACCGCTGGAAGTCCGCATCGCTGCCCGGCACCACGCCATTGCCGATCGGACCGCCGGGGCCGGTCTGGCCCGTCGTGGCCGGCGTCTCGGTCGGCGCGGGCGGCAGCACCGCGGGGCGCTTCTTGGCGCAGGCGGCCAGCGTCAGCGCGGCGGTGCCGATCAGGATCGCGGTCTTCAATCGGGTCATGGCATTACTCCTTTCGAGTGTCTGAAATCGGTGGTCGCGGTCAGGGACGCAGCGGCCCCCAGGCCGGGTCCGACCCACCCAGCGGCGTCGGGATGCGCCGCTCGTTGACGCCGGTCAGGTCGACCATCCAGAGTTGCGCCGCGCCGCCAGCACCGCGTCCCGAGCGATAGAAGGTGATGACCCGGCCATTGGGCGACCAGCTCGGCCCCTCGTCCGACCAGCTGTTGGTCAGCAGCTTTTCGCCGCCGCCCGACGGGCTCATCACGCCGATGCGGAAATTACCGGCCAGCTTGGTGAAGGCGATCAGGTCGCCGCGCGGGCTCCATACCGGCGTCGCATAGCGGCCGCCGCCGAAGCTGATCCGCTGCTGGTTCGAGCCATCGGCATTCATCGTATAGATTTGCTGCCCGCCCGACCGGTCGCTCTCGAACACGATGCGCGATCCGTCCGGCGAATAGCTGCCGCCGGTGTCGATGCCGGGCGAGTTGGTCAGCCGCTGCGGCGTGCCGCCCTGCGACGACACCCGGTAGATGTCGGTATTGCCGCCCACCGCCATCGAGAAGAGGATCCAGCGGCCATCGGGCGAGAAGCGCGGCGCGAAGGTCAGGTTGGCATTCTGCACCACGCGGCGCGGCCGGCCCGACCCCAGGTCGTAGACATAGATGGACGGCCGGTCATTCTCGTAGCTCATATACACGATCGACTGCTGGTTGGGCGCGAAGCGCGGCGTCAGCACGATCGACTGGCCATTGGTCAGGAAGCGGTGATTGGCCCCGTCCTGGTCCATGATCGCCAGCCGCTTGACCCGCTTGCCCTTGGGTCCCGTCTCCGAGACATAGACGACGCGGCTGTCGAAATAGGGCTTCTCGCCGGTCAGGCGCGAATAGACGGTATCGGCGCACTTATGCCCGGCGCGCCGCCAGTCGGCGGGCGGCACCACGAAGCCCTGACGCACCAGCTCGCGCTGCGCCGACACGTCGTAGAGATAGCAGCCGACCGTCAGCGTGCCGTCGGCGTTGGCGCGGATATAGCCCTGGACCAGCGCCTGTGCGGACGTGCCCCGCCAATAGTCGAAGGCGGGCGCGGTCACTTCCGGAAAGCTCACCGCGCGAAGCTGCCCGGGCGACAACGGCGTGAACAGTCCCGAGTTGCGCAGGTCGTTGGCGACGATCTCCGACAATTGCCGGCCGAGCGTATCGGTCGCGCCGGCCGGCGTCTGCACCACGGCGGGCGTCGGCATGACGGGAATGGCGATCGGCGTCGGCTGCGACGTGCCGCCCTCGACATCGACGATCAGGCCACCGGCCTGGTCATCCGCGGGAAGCGACGCCTGGCCCGGCGCGGCCGTTTGCGGGGCCGGTGGCGGCGTTGGCGCGGCCGGCTCCTGCGCCATGGCGGCGGCGGCGCCGAGCAGCAGGGCGAGCGTCAGTGTCTTGCGGAACATGGTCATCCTCAACCCAGCAAATTGTAGCGGAGCGTGAAGTTGCTCCAGCCATTGGGCACGTCATAAAGCTCAGGGGGCAGGTCGCGCAAAGGCGAACAGCCGACGAAGGTGGCGATCGCCAGGTCGTCCACCCGCTCGACATAACGCCGATTCTCGTCGTCGACGCCGGTATGGCCGACGACGCGCGGACGCGACGCCAGGCTGCCGTCGCGGTTCAGGCGCAGGTTGATCGCGACGCGGATCCGCTCCGCGCCGGGGCCGGGCGAGACCTGGCGGTTGGCGCAGGGCTGGACCTGCCGCTTGATCGCCGAGCCGATGTTCGCCGCCGCCTGCGCGCCCATCTTGGCGGCCGGCGCCGCGGTGGACTTGGCGGGCGACGGCTTGTCGCTCAGGCCCTTCAGGAAATCGTCGCCCAGGCGCGATCCGCGCGGCTTGGTCGCGGTGGCGGTGGTCGACTTGCTCTCGCCCTTGGTCACGGCAGGCTTGGCGGCGGCGGCCGCTGGCTTGGCCTCCGGCTTCGCCTTGGCCGGTGCGGCGGCGGGTCTGGCCGGCGATGGCTTGGCGGCGGTCTTGGCGGGGGCCGGCTTGGCCTCCGCCTTGGGCTTGGGTTGCGGCTTCGCCGGCTCGGCCGCAGGCACCGGGCGTTTCGGCTGCGGCCGGGGCTTCGGCACCGGCTTGGGGGCCGGCGCAGGCTTCGGGGCCGGCGCGCGCACGGGTTCGGGCTTGGGCAGCGCGGGCTTGGGCGCGGGTGCCGGTTTCGGCGCCGGTTCGGGTGGGGCGGGTTCGGGCTCGGCGACGGGCTCGGCTTCCGGCGCGGCGGCGTCTTCCGGGGCGCCCTGATCGGGCGCGACCGAGGGTGCCGGCGGCTGGTTGGGCGTCGGCGAGGCCTGTTCCAGCGCGACGTCGGGCACCAGCGAAATGTCGATCGGCGGGTGACTGAGCTTCAGCGGATTGGGCGTGGCGAGAAAGCCGACCGAGAGCAGGCCGAAGAGCACGCCATGCCCCGCGACCGCCACTCCGAGCGCGATCTTCTCGCGGCGGTCCATCAGCCTTCCACCGTCACCAGCGCGACGCGGTTCAGGCCGGCGCGATTGAGTTCGCCCATCACCCGCATCACCTTGCCATAGCCCAGCGCCTTGTCCGCGCGCAGATAGACCTGGGGCGGCTCGGCCCCCTTGGCGGCGGCGCGGATCGCGTCGAGCCGCGCGGGCAGCGCCGCCTCCGCGATCTCATCGTCGCCGACATAGAGCCGCCCCTCGGCGTCCAGCGACACCGCGACCGGCTCCTGATCCTGGTCCAGCGCCTTGGCGCGCGTATCCGGAAGGTTCACCGGCACGCCCGTGGTCAGCAGCGGCGCGGTGACCATGAAGATGATCAGCAGCACCAGCATCACGTCGACGAGCGGCGTGACGTTGATCTCCGCCATCGGCGCGCGCCGGCCCTTGCGGCTGGAGGGCAGGTTCATCGCCATCGGATCAGCGCGCCCCGTCCAACTGGCGCGACAAGGTGGTGTGGAAGCCATCGGCGAAACGGTGGAGCGAGGCCTCGACCTTGTTCACGCCGTGGCTGAACCGGTTATAGGCGATCACCGCCGGGATGGCGGCGAACAGGCCGATGGCGGTCGCGAACAGCGCCTCGGCGATGCCCGGAGCCACCACCGCCAGCGACGAATTCTGCGCCGAGGCAATGCCGGTAAAGGCGCGCATGATGCCCCAGACGGTGCCGAACAGCCCAACGAACGGGGCGACCGAGCCGACCGTCGCCAGCACGTTCAGCCGGTCCGACAGCTTGTCGATCTCCAGCGCGGAGGCCGCGCCCATCGCGGTCGCCAGTCGTTCGCGCGTGCCGTCGCGGTCGATCGGCTCATGCGCGGTCGAACGCCGCCATTCCTGCACCCCGGCGGCGAAGACGCGGGCGCTGGGGATGTCGTGGCCGGCCTCCGCCTTGTGGAAGGCGTCGATATCGTCGGCCTTCCAGAAATCGCGCTCGAACCGTGCCATCTCGCGCCGGGTACGGCGCAGCCGGCCGACAAAGGCGATGATGATCGCCCAGGTCCAGACGCTGGCGGCCAGCAGCCCCAGCATCACCAGCTTCACGACCACATCGGCCTGAAGGAACAGCGCGACCGGCGACAATGTCGCCGCATCCATGTTGAACACCGGATTCATTTCGGGCCCCCTTGAGCCAGCAACTGGGTATAGATGTCGATCCAGCCACGCGGTTGGCGGCGCGGACGGCCGGTGGGCGAGACGAACGCAACGACCACCTTCGCTTGCGTGAGTAGAACCGCGTCGCGCCTGACTGTCTGATGAATGACGACGCGCGCGGGCGTCACTTCGACCAGGCGCGACACCACGACAAGCGCATCGTCGAGCCGCGCGGGCGCCAGATAGCGGATGTGCAGGTCGGCGACCGCATAGGCCCCCTCCCCCGCCTCATGGGCGGCGCGCTGGTCGATCCCGGCCTCGCGCAGCATGTCGGAGCGGGCGCGCTCCATATAGCGCAGGTAATTGGCGTGATAGACCACGCCCGACAGGTCGGTATCCTCATAATAGACGCGCAGCGGCAGGCGATGCTCGCCTCCCGTGAAATGCCCCGCCACTGGTTGATCCGGCCCGGTCATGCCCCAGCCGTTAACGCAACCTTTCCACGGGTGGAACCCCGGACCATGGTTGGCGCGGGCCGACGATCAAATTACCCTTGATGCCGATCAACACGGTCGAACAGGAGAGTCGCCATGGCCGAACGCCCCGTCAGCGGAGTCACGCCCTTCCTCGCCATCCGCGAGCGGCGCGGCGCTGAAGCCCTGGCCTTTTACGCGCGCGCCTTTGCCGCCCAGATCATGGAGCGCAACGTCGCCGAGGATGGCCAGCGGCTGATGCAGGCATCGTTGCGCATCAATGGCGGCTGGATCATGCTGTCCGACGAATTTCCCGAATGGCGCGGCCATGCCGAACCCGCGCCGCAGGGCGTGACGCTGCACCTGCAGGTCGACGATGCCGATCGTTGGGCCGAACGCGCCGTCGCGGCGGGGGCCATGCTCACCATGAAGGTCGGCGACCAGTTCTGGGGCGACCGGTACGGACAGGTGAGCGATCCGTTCGGCCATCGCTGGTCGATCGGATCGCCCATCCGGCGCTAACGCCGGTCAGGCGGCGCGCTTCTCCAGCGCGCCGGCCGCCTCGGTCATCAGTTCGGCGACGATATCGGCCAGCGGCTCCTCGCGCGTGACCATGCCGACGGACTGGCCGGCCATGACGCTGCCATGCTCGACATCGCCGTCGATCACCGCACGGCGCAGCGCGCCCGCCCAATAATGCTCGATCTGGAGCTGCGCCTCGGCCATCGCCACCGCGCCCTCGTCGAGCGACTGGGCGACCTCGCGCTGCTTGGCGGTGAACAGCTCGCCGCCGGCATTCTTCAGCGCGCGCACCGGGATGACCGGCAGGCGCGGGTCGATCTGCACCGACGCGACGGCATCCCGGGCCGAGGCGCGGATGAAGGCCCGCTTGAAATTGGGATGCGCCACCGACTCGGTCGCGCAGACGAAGCGCGTGCCGAGCTGGACGCCCGCCGCACCCATGTCGAGATAGCCGGCGATCGCCTCGCCCCGGCCGATCCCGCCCGCGACGAACACCGGCACCTGATCCGCGATCACCGGCAGCATCTCCTGCGCCAGCACGCTGGTCGAGACCGGGCCGATATGGCCGCCGGCCTCCATCCCCTCGATCACCAGCGCATCAACGCCCGATCGGATCAACTTCTTGGCGAGCGACAGGGCCGGCGCGAAGCAGATCACCTTCGCGCCCGTCTCCTTGATCGCCTCCAGCGCGCCCTTGGGCGGCAGGCCGCCGGCCAGCACGACATGGCCGACCCCGTGCCGGCCGCAGACCGCGATCAGTTCGAACAGGTCGGGGTGCATGGTGATCAGGTTGACGCCGAACGGCCTGTCCGTCAGCGCCTTCGTCCCCGCGATCTCGGCGTCGAGCAGCGCCGGGGTCATCGCCCCGCAGGCGATCACGCCGAAGCCGCCGGAATTGGACATTGCCGCGACCAGGTTGCGCTCGCTGACCCACGACATGGCCCCGGCCATGATCGCGACCTCGCTGCCGAGAAACGCCGCGCCGCGCGCCATGCGGCGCTGCAGCCGCTCCTGCCCGATCGTCAAGCCTCCACCTCGGCGTCGAGGCCATAGGCGGTGTGGAGGACGCGGACCGCCAGTTCGGTCTCGTCCTCATGGATCAGCACGCTGACCTTGATCTCCGAGGTGGAGATGGCCTGGATGTTGATGCCGCGCGCGCCCAAGGTCGTGAACATCGTCGAGGCGACGCCCGCATGGCTGCGCATCCCCACGCCCACCACCGAGATCTTGGCGACGCGCGTGTCGTGGCTGAGTTCGGTGAAGCCGATCGCGCCGCGCGCCTGGTTCAGCGCCTCCATCGACCGGGCGAGGTCGGACGAGGGGACCGTGAAGGTCACGTCGGTCGAGCCGTGATCATGCGCGATATTCTGGATGATCATGTCGACATTGATGTTGGCCGCCGCCAGCGGTTCGAAGATCGCCGCCACCGCGCCGGGCTTGTCCGGCACCGCGACCAGCGTGATCTTCGCCTCGTTCTTGTCGTGCGCGATGCCGGTGATCAGCTGGCGTTCCACGTCGTCAATCTCCTCTTCGCCCACGATCATCGTACCGGGCAGCGTGTCCGCCATCGGGGCATCGTCGCCGGTGAAGGACGACAAGACCTGGACGCGAACCTGTTCCTTCATCGCCAGACCCACCGAGCGGGTCTGGAGCACCTTAGCGCCGACCGAGGCGAGTTCGAGCATTTCCTCGTACGTCACCCGGTGCAGCTTGCGCGCGCGGGGGACGATGCGCGGGTCGGTGGTGTAGACGCCGTCGACATCGGTATAGATGTCGCACCGGTCGGCCTTCATCGCCGCCGCCACCGCGACCGCCGAGGTATCCGACCCGCCCCGCCCCAGCGTGGTGATGCGGTTGTCGGCCGACACGCCCTGAAAACCGGGGATCACCGCCACCTCGCCCTGCGCCAGGCTGGCGTCGAGGGCAGCGGTGTCGATCGTGCCGATCCGCGCCTTGGCATGGGCATCGTCGGTATGGATCGGCAATTGCCAGCCGAGCCAGGAACGCGCCGGCACGCCGATCGCCTGGAGCGCGATGGCGAGCAGTCCGCTCGTCACCTGCTCGCCCGACGAGACCACCGCGTCATATTCGCGCGGATCGTAGAGCGCCGAGGCCTCGCGGCAGAAACCGACCAGCCGATCCGTCTCGCCCGCCATCGCCGACACGACGACAGCGACCTGGTTGCCGGCGTCGACCTCGCGTTTGACGCGCGCGGCGACGCTCCGGATGCGCTCGATCCCGGCCATCGACGTGCCGCCGAACTTCATCACGATACGCGCCATGCTCGGTGCCATTCTCCTTGGGTGGAAGCGGCGGCCCTGATAGGTAGCGAAAATGCCCATGACAAGTGACGCCGCCGTCCCGGCACCCCAGAGCAGCTCGATCCTTCCCGCCGAAGCGGCCCATTTCGGCAGGCTGGCGGCCGAATGGTGGAACCCGAAGGGCTCGTCGGCGATGCTGCATCGGCTCAATCCGGTGCGGCTCGGCTATATCCGCGCCGCCATCGATTCGCACTGGGACGGCGATTCCACCAGCTTCACGCCGCTCGCGGGGAAGCGCACGCTCGATGTCGGGTGCGGCGCGGGCCTGTTGTGCGAGCCGCTGGCGCGGATGGGCGGTGCCGTCACCGGGCTGGACGCCGCGCCGGAGAATATCTCCGCCGCCGCCGCCCATGCTGCCGCCGGCGCCCTGTCGATCGACTATCGCACGGGCAGCGTCGAGCATCTGACCGGCGAGCGCTTCGACCTGGTCACCTGCCTGGAGGTGATCGAGCATGTCGCCCGCCCCGCCGCGTTCGTCGCCGGGCTGGCCGGCGCGCTCGCGCCGGGGGGGCTGATGATCCTCTCCACCCCCAACCGCACCGCCCTGTCCCGCTTCGCCCTGGTCGATGCGGCGGAGGCGGTCGGCGCGATCCCGCGCGGCACGCACGACTGGGACAAGTTCCTGACGCCCGACGAACTGACCACCTTGCTGGCGAGCGAGGGGCTGGCGGTGCGCGATGTCACCGGCCTGACCTTCTCCCCCATGCATGGGTTCGCGCTGGGGTCGTCCACGTCGCTCGACTATCTGGTCACCGTCACCCACGCCTGACCGGGCGGGCGCGTCAGGCCTCGGTCGGCGCGCCGGCATCCTCGTCGTTACGCTCGGCGGCACGTTCCAGCCCCGCCTTCACCACGGCGGTGAAGGGATCGGCCAGCGCCAGCCCCAGGATGCCGAACAGCGCGCTCGCCATGATCTGCGTGCCGAGCGTCAGCGCCGGCGGCAGGTCGACGGTGCGCTTGGCGACCATCGGCACGACGACATAGCCGTCCAGGGTCTGCACGATCAGATAGGTGCCGATCGCCCAGAAGCCGGTATGCGTCCCCGCGCTGAATCCCACCGCGACCATCAGCACGCCGGTGATGATCGCACCGATATTGGGGATGAAGGCCAGGATGCCGGCGATGATGCCAAGCAGCATCGCCATCGGCACGCCGCCGACGCCCAGCGCGATGCCGGTCATCACCCCCTCGAACGCCATGCCGAGCAGGCGGCCGGCCAGCAGCTTGCGGAGCGTCCGGCCCATATGCTCCAGCGTGCGGCCGAATTCGGCGCGCATGTCGCTCGGCACCAGCCATTGCACGCCGCGGCCATAGCCCTGCGGATCGATCGCCAGGAACAGGCCGATGATCATCATCATGAACAGGCTGGTGATCGCCCCCACCGCCGTGCCCAGCCAGCTGGTCAGCCGCCCGATCGACCCCGCCGCCTGGCGGAGCAGCCCGCTGACGTCGGACGCGCCGGGCATCAGCCCCTGCGACGACAGCCAGCCAGTGACCTTCAGCGCCTGCGCCTCCAGCGTCGAGCGGAGTTGCAGCACCTGCTGCGTCACCTGCATCCCGGTCAGGTAGAAGGTGCCGAGCAGGAAGGCGAGCACCAGCAGCACCACGATCAGCAAGCGCCAGCCGCGCCCAATCGGCATCACCCGGCCGAGCAGCCGCACCCCGCCGTCCAGCAGGGTCGCGAAGACGATGCCGGCGAAGATCACCAGGATGGGCTGGATCAGCAGGACGACGAGCGCGATGCCCACCGCCATGCCCAGCCAGATCGCGGCCCGGCGGATCTCGCGCCGGGTGCCGGGATCGCGCAGCTCGACC
This sequence comes from Sphingomonas sp. S-NIH.Pt15_0812, assembly GCF_003951315.1. Taxonomy (GTDB): domain Bacteria; phylum Pseudomonadota; class Alphaproteobacteria; order Sphingomonadales; family Sphingomonadaceae; genus Sphingomonas. Next base: position 49,357 of record NZ_QLJH01000007.1, on the reverse strand, counting down.
GGGCTGGACCCGCCGCTTGGCGAGGAATTGGCGGGCTGCGCGTCGGCCATGTTATTTCCCCGTTTGCGTCGGATGCAGCGAGGTGCCGGCGCGACCGCTGCGCAGCGCCCCCCACCAGGTCAGCGGGTTGAGCGTCGAGTCGCCGTCCAGGCTGAAGGTGATGAACTCGGCGCGGCCGCCGATATTCTCGTACGGCACCGGACCGCCCAGCCCCTGCTCGCTCGACGGATAGCGGCTGTCGGCCGACCGGTCGCGATTGTCGCCCATCAGGAAGACGTGATCGGCGGGAATGGTGATCGGGCCATAATCGTCGCCCGGGCTCCAGCCCAGCTCGACCGTGTCGTAGCGGCGGCCATTGGGCAGCGTCTCGGTCACGATCGGCAGGTGGCAGACCGCGCTGCCGGCCGGCCGGGTCAGCAGCGCGCCGGGATATTCGGCGGGGGAACAGGGGCTGTTCGTGTCGACCGGAATATCCTCGTAATGCAGCGGCCCGCGCTGCACCGCCTTGCCGTTCAGGTAGAGGACGCCGCCCTTCACCTGCAACCGGTCGCCCGGCAGGCCGACGACGCGCTTGATGTAATCGGTGTGCGTGCCGGGCGGGGTGACGATCACCACGTCGCCGCGATCGGGCAGCGATCCGAACACCCGGCCGTGAATGAACGGGATCGGCACGCCCCAGCTGTCGACCGGCTCGCGCAGCACGACGCTGCGGAAGATCGCGACCGGATTGGGGATGGTCGGCGAGACATAGGACCAGCCATAGGCGAATTTCGACACCACCAGCCGGTCGCCGACCTGAAGGCCCGGCAGCATCGATTCCGACGGAATGTAGAAGGGCTTGGCGATGAAGCTGTGGAAGCCCAGCACGATCAGCACCAGCCAGAAGATGCCCTTCACCTCGGCCCACCAGTCGGTGCCCTTGCGCTTGACCGGGGGCGCGGCGGAGGTGGCGGGATCGCGAACCCCGCCATCCCTGGGGCCGCCCTGGGGGTTGCTGCCGTCCAACACCGCGTCCTTCATTCGATTGCGTCCGGAAAAGCCTCGATCACGACCAGGGCCTGCGCCCAGGGATGATCGTCGGTCATGGTAAGGTGGATGCGTGCGCCGTGGCCCGGCGGGGTCAAGGCGTCAAGCCTCGCCTTGGCGCCGCCGGTCAGCGCCAGCGTCGGCGCGCCCGAGGGGGCGTTGACGACGCCGATGTCGCGCATGAACACGCCGTCGCGAAAGCCGGTGCCGACCGCCTTGGAAAAGGCCTCCTTGGCGGCGAAGCGCTTGGCCAGCGTGCCGGCACGCGTGAACGGCCGCCGGGCGGCGCGGGCCAGTTCGACGGTGGTGAAGACGCGCTGTTCGAACCGCTCGCCGAACCGGTCGAGCGATGCCTGGATCCGGTCGATATTGCACAGGTCGGAGCCCAGGCCGATGATCATGCGACCGGCCCGCTCACCGGGCCGCGTCCATCTCGCGCCGCATCCGCCGCACCGCCTGGCCCAGGCCGGTGAACAGCGCCTCGCCGATCAGGAAATGACCGATATTGAGTTCGCGCACCTGCGGGATCGCGGCGATCGGGCCGACATTGTCATAGGTCAGGCCATGGCCGGCATGGACCTCGATGCCGTTCTTGGCGGCGAGGGCGGCGGCGTCGGTCAGGCGACGCAGTTCCTCCGCGCAGCTGCCCGGCTCGACGCCATGCAGCTCGGCATAGCGGCCGGTATGGAGTTCGACGACCGGCGCGCCGAGCTGGATCGCCGCCGCGATCTGGCGCGGGTCGGGTTCGATGAACAGCGACACGCGGATGCCCGCCTCGCGCAGCCGGCCGACCAGCGGCGCCAGCCGCTCCATCTGCCCGGCGGCATCGATCCCGCCCTCGGTCGTCCGCTCCTCGCGCTTTTCCGGCACGATGCAGGCGGCGTGCGGCCGGTGACGCAGGGCGACGGCCAGCATCTCGTCGGTCGCCGCCATCTCAAAGTTGAGCGGGATGGTCAGCGCCTCCGCCAGCCGGGCGATGTCGTCGTCGGTGATGTGCCGGCGATCCTCGCGCAGATGCGCGGTGATGCCATCCGCCCCCGCCTCGGCCGCCATCTCGGCGGCGCGCACCGGATCGGGATAGCCCGCCCCGCGCGCATTGCGGACGGTGGCGACATGGTCGATGTTGACGCCCAGGCGCAGGTCGTGGGCCACCGATCAGGCCGCCGCCCGGCTGCCGGGCTTGATCGCGGGGATCGCCGCCAGTTCGGGCGGCAGGCTGTCGGCGGCATAGCTCGGCACGTCGAGCCGGATCAGCGGGAAGAAGGGGACGCCCAGGTCGACTCTGCCGTTCGACCGATCGACCAGCGATGCCGCCGCGATCACCGTGCCGCCGGCGCGGCCGATCGCCGCGATCGCCTCGCGCGAGGAGAGACCGGTGGTCACCACATCCTCCATCATCAACACCGCCTGACTGGGGTTCAGGCGAAAGCCGCGGCGCAGTTCGAAGGTCCCCTCGGGCCGCTCGACGAACATCGCGTCGACGCCCAGCGCGCGCGCCATCTCATGCCCGGCGATCACCCCGCCCATGGCCGGCGAGACGACCGCCGTGATCCGCGACCGCAGTTCGGCCGGGATGCGCGCGGCCAGCGCCTCGGTCAGGCGCGCTCCGCGACGGGGGTCCATCAGCACCCGCGCGCATTGCAGGTAGCGAGGACTGCGCAATCCCGAAGACAGGATGAAATGCCCCTCCAGCAACGCTTCCGCCGCGCGGAATTCGGCAAGCACTTCGTCTTCGGTCATGGTCGCTCCTGCTGAATGGCGCGCAGATAAGACCGCGACGGGCGCGTGGCAACGCATCGTCGCAGTGCAGCAACGATTTAGCCGGCCACGCGGGTTGAGGCTGGGCGACCCCCGTCGTATAGCCATGCCCAATGGGTGAGGTTTGCCGACACGGCAAAAACCGTGATGAACGGGGAAAAACAATAAGATGGGCACATCCGGGTTGAAGCGAACGGCGATCGCGGCGGGCCTGTCGCTCGCGGCCATGGGACTTGGAGCCGGGGCGATCGCCGCCCCCACGCCCACCCCGCAACAGGCGGCGGCTCCGGCCGGGGTCAGCAACACCGCACCGACCACGGCGGCGGCGACCCCACCGGCCGCGCCGTCCAGCCCGATGCTCGCGATCGACGGCGCGCCGGGCGCGGTGGCCCAGCCCGGCATCGGCCAGCCGTCGAACGGCGTGTTCGGCCTCCAGCCCCAGGTGACCCGCAACGGCGAGTTCGCGCACTGGATGCACAATGCGATCCTGTTCCCGGTCATCACCATCATCTCGCTATTCGTGCTGGCGCTGCTGATCTGGGTCGTGATCCGCTACCGCGCGCAGGCGAACCCGATCCCCTCCAAGACCAGCCACAACACCACGATCGAGGTCATCTGGACACTGCTGCCGGTGGCGATCCTGGTGCTGATCGCGCTGCCGTCGATCGGCCTGCTCCAGGCGCAGTTCAAGCCGGCCCCGGCGGGCGCGGTGACGCTGAAGGCGATCGGCAACCAATGGTATTGGAGCTACCAATATCCGGACCATGGCGGGATCGAGATCACCGCCAACATGCTGAAGGAAAAGAACCAGGCCGGGGCGGGCGAGCGCGCGCGCACCGATCGCGACGGCCCCCGCCTGCTCGCCACCGACAATCGCGTGGTGCTGCCGGTCGGCGTGCCGATCCGCCTGATCACCACCGCCAACGACGTGATCCACAGCTGGGCGGTCCCCGCCTTCTGGATCAAGCTGGACGCGGTGCCGGGCCGGCTGAACGAGACCAGCTTCACGATCGAGAAGCCGGGCCTGTATTTCGGCCAATGCTCCGAACTGTGCGGCGCGCGCCACGCCTATATGCCGATCGCGGTCGAGGCGGTGACGCCGGCGCAGTTCGCCGCCTGGATTCGCGCCAAGGGCGGCACCATGCCGACGCCGGGCGCCGCATCCGACAAGGTGATCCCGCAGCCGGGCGCGGACGGCTCCGCCGCCAAGGCCGAGGAGGGTGCCGCGATGGCCAATGCCGCCGGCCCGGTCGAGAACGCCGCCACCGCCGCTCCCGCCACCACCCAAGGCGCGTCGGGCAATCCCTCCGCCGCCGGCAACGCTGGACAGTAAGATGACCGATACCGCTCTCCATCCTTCGGCGTTCCAGGCGCATGGCGACCATGCCCATCATCACGATGCCGACCACAAGCCGGGCTTCTTCGCCCGCTGGTTCATGTCCACCAACCACAAGGACATCGGCACGCTCTACCTGATCTTCGCGATCGTCGCGGGGATCATCGGCGGCGCGGTGTCCGGCCTGATGCGCGCCGAACTGGCGCATCCGGGCATCCAGTATCTCCAGGGCTGGGCCTCGCTGCTGCACGGCGGCGAGGCATCGTTCGACGAGTCGCTGCACCTGTGGAACGTGATGATCACCGCGCACGGCCTGATCATGGTGTTCTTCATGGTGATGCCGGCGATGATCGGCGGGTTCGGCAACTGGTTCGTGCCGATCATGATCGGCGCGCCGGACATGGCCTTTCCGCGCATGAACAACATCAGCTTCTGGCTGCTGGTCCCCGCCTTCACGCTGCTCCTCGCCTCGCCCTTCTTCGGCGGCGCGGGCAATGGCTGGACGCTCTATGCGCCGCTGTCCACCTATGGCGAGCCGGGGCCGTCGACCGACATGGCGATCCTGGCGCTGCACCTGGCGGGCGCGTCGTCGATCCTGGGCGCGATCAACTTCATCACCACCATCTTCAACATGCGCGCGCCGGGCATGACGCTCCACAAGATGCCGCTGTTCGTCTGGTCGGTGCTGGTCACCGCCTTCCTGCTGCTGCTGGCGCTGCCGGTGCTGGCGGCCGCGATCACCATGTTGCTGACCGATCGCAATTTCGGCACCACCTTCTTCGACCCGGCCGGTGGCGGCGACCCGATCCTCTACCAGCATCTCTTCTGGTTCTTCGGCCATCCCGAAGTGTACATCATGATCCTGCCGGGCTTCGGCATCGTCAGCCAGATCATCGCGACGTTCAGCCGCAAGCCGGTGTTCGGCTATCTCGGCATGGCCTATGCCATGGTCGCGATCGGCGTGGTCGGCTTCGTGGTGTGGGCGCACCATATGTTCACCACCGGCCTCAGCGTGAACACCAAGATGTACTTCACCGCCGCGACCATGGTGATCGCGGTGCCGACCGGCATCAAGATCTTCTCCTGGATCGCGACGATGTGGGGCGGCTCGATGCGCTTCCCGACGCCGATGACCTGGGCGATCGGTTTCATCTTCATGTTCACGGTCGGCGGCGTGACCGGCGTGGTGCTCGCCAATGGCGGCATCGACGACTATATGCAGGACACCTATTACGTCGTCGCCCACTTCCACTATGTGCTGTCGCTGGGCGCGGTCTTCTCGCTGTTCGCCGGTTTCTATTACTGGTTCCCGAAGATGTCCGGGCGCATGTACAACGAGTTCCTCGGCCAGCTGCACTTCGTGGTCTTCTTCATCGGCGTGAACGTGATGTTCTTCCCGATGCATTTCCTGGGCCTGCAAGGGATGCCGCGTCGCTATCCGGATTATCCGGACGCCTTCGCGCATTGGAACACGGTGGCGTCGGTCGGTTATATGATCATGGCGGCGGGCATGGTGATCTTCTTCATCAACCTGGTCTATTCGCTGCTGGCCGGTCCCAAGGCCGCCGACAATCCCTGGGGCGAAGGCGCGACGACGCTGGAATGGACGCTGTCCAGCCCACCGCCCTATCACCAGTTCGAGACGCTGCCGCGGATCGACTGAGCCTCCGATCCGACATCCCTGAAGACAGAAACGCCCCGGAGGAGACTCCGGGGCGTTTTTCCATGCGCGACGATTAACCTAAATGCATTCGCACTTGCGGAATCACCAGTCGCGATCCGCGCTGCGTTGCAACAAAATGGGGGTATCAAGGTTAAGGACGCACTTGGACGAACTTGAGCGCGAAACGAAGCCTAGCGACGGAGTTGCTCGATGACCCCTTTCCGCCTGACACTTGGCGCAGCCCTGCTGACCATCGCCGCCAGCGCCCATGCCGGCCCGACCCAGGACGCCGCACGCCCCATCCATGAGGCTGGCCTGGAACTGGCGACGCTGGCACCGGAGGGGTCGACCGCATTGATCATGCTGGTCGGCATCGGCTTGACCATTGTCACCCGCCGCAACCGGCGCAGCGTGCGGTCCGTCCAGTCCTGACCGTCGCGTCGATGGGATGACGGGAGCAGGCCGGTCGCCGAGACGACCCGCCCGCCCCACGCCCTCACTCCTGGTCTTCGGCTCCGACCAGCCGACGCGCGGCCCGGTAGAGGCCATCGACCGGCACCTCGATCCAGTCCGGCCGGTTAGCCGCCTCATAGCCGACCTCGTAAGCGGCCTTTGCCACCAACAGCAGGTCGAGCAGCGCCGGATCGACCGCCACGTCGCGCGCCTGGCGATAGGCCTGCAGGAAGACGCTGCGCGCGTCGTGGCAGAAGCGGACATAGCGCCGTTCCGCCCGGAGCGCCTCGGTATCCGGCCCCGGCGGGCGCGACCGGTCGGCGACGGCCGTCGCATAGTCGAACGAGCGCAGGATGCCGGCGACATCCCGTAGCGCCAGGTCCTTGGCCCGGCGTTCGGCGAGCGGCTTGGCGGGCTGCCCCTCGAAATCGATGATCATCACATCGCCGCCGGTGACCAACACCTGCCCCAGATGCAGGTCGCCATGGATCCGGGTGCGCGGCGCACCGACCGCGCCTGCCGCCGCCGCCTCGATCCGCTCGGCCACCGCCGCCCCGTGCGTGGCGAGCCATTCGGCCGCTTCGCCGGTCACGCCCGCCGCTGCGATCTGCGACAGCGCGCGTTCGACATCGGCGCGCACGTCCGCCGCCAGCCGGGTCGCGCCCGCTTCGTCCATCACCTCTGGGGCGAAGGCCGGATCGTCGCTCGGCCGTGCCAGCACCGCATGCATCTCCGCCAACCGCCGTCCCAGCGTCTCGGCAAAGTTCGCGTAATTGGCATAGGTCGCGCTGTCATCGGTAGCCAGCCGTTCGAGCATCCCGAGCGTCCAACTCCACGCATCGCCCTGGTTATGCACGAAGCGCTGCGCCAGCATCAGCAGCGTGTCGTCGCCGACGCGTCGCACCTCGCCCAGCACCGGCGGCACCGCCTCGAAGCCGCCCGCGACCAGATGGCGCACCATCTCCGCATCGGGATGGATGCCCGCCTCCAGCCGGCGCAACAGCTTGAGCACCACCGACTGGCCGAGCACCATCGAGCTGTTCGACTGTTCGGCGGTCAGCCAATCCAGTTCCGCATCCTCGGGCAGGTCGAGCCCGTCGGCCGAGAAGGCCAGAGCCCCCTCGCCCTCGCCGGCGACGACATTGCCCTGCATCGCCGCGATCACCGAGCGGGCGAAGTCCGACATGGCGAAACCATCGGTCAGCAACCCGACCTGCCGCCCGCGCCGGACGCGGGCCAGCGCCAGCCCGGCGGCGAAGCGGCTCTGCACCTCGCCCTCCCATGCGATGCCGAACGGCAGGGCATAGCGGGACAGGCCCTTGTCGGTCTCGACCTCCACCTCGGCGAGCAGCAGGTCGGCGACCTCCGGCATCGGATCGAGCCGGGTCAGCCGCACCGCCTGCACCGTCTCGTCCTTCGCACCGAACCAGCGGCGTTGCGCGACATAGGCGGGCAGCACGTCGCGCTCCAGCACCGCGCGGTTCGAGCCGACCACGATATCCGCAAAGGCCGGACGCAGCACGAAGGTGAAGCGCTCCGCCTCCATCGGCGCGGGCGGCGTCGCCCAGGACGGCGCGTCCGCCTGCGACGACAGCGCGAACCACAGGAAGCCATAAGGCGGCAGCGTCAGCACATAAGGTATCTGGCCGATCGCCGGGAAGGGCGTGCCGCCGGTCAGCTCGATCGGCGTGCGGCCCTCGAAATCGGCCAGTTCCAACTCTAGCGCCTGGGCGGTGCGGCTGAGGTTGAAGACGCACAGGATCGCGTCTTCGCCATATTCGCGGACATAGGCCAGGATCTTGCGATTGGCCGGCCGCAGGAAGCGTTGCGTCCCGCGCCCGAACGCCTGATGCTCGCGCCGGACCGCCAGCATCCGCTTGACCGCGTTGAGCAGGGAGTGGCGGTCGCGTTCCGCCGCCTCCACGTTCACCGCCTCATAGCCGTAGAGCGGGTCCTGGATCACCGGCAGCGTCAGGTCGGGCGGGTCGCAGCGGCTGAACCCGCCATTGCGATCGGGCGACCATTGCATCGGCGTGCGGACGCCGTCGCGGTCGCCGAGATGGATATTGTCGCCCATCCCGATCTCGTCGCCATAATAGAGCACCGGCGTGCCCGGCATGGTGAGGAGCAGCGCATTCATCAGCTCGATGCGCCGCCGGTCCCGCTCCATCAGGGGCGCCAGGCGACGGCGGATGCCCAGGTTGATCCGCGCGCGCCGGTCGGCGGCGTACGTGTTCCACAGATAGTCGCGCTCGGCGTCCGTCACCATTTCGAGCGTCAATTCGTCATGATTGCGCAGGAAGATCGCCCATTGGCATTTCGCCGGAATATCGGGCGTCTGGCGCATGATATCGGTGATCGGGAAGCGATCCTCCTGCGCCACCGCCATGTACATGCGCGGCATCAGCGGGAAGTGGAACGCCATGTGGCATTCGTCGCCGCGCTCGCCATCACCGAAATATTGCTGGGTGTCCTCGGGCCACATATTGGCCTCCGCCAGCAACATCCGGTCGGGATATTCGGCGTCCAGCGTCCGCCGGATGACCTTCAGGACCTCGTGCGTCTCCTGGAGATTCTCGTTCGAGGTGCCGTCGCGCTCGATCAGATAGGGGATGGCGTCGAGCCGCAGCCCGTCCACGCCCATGTCGAGCCAGAAGCGCATGACCGACAGCACTTCCTCGATCACCGCCGGATTGTCGAAGTTGAGATCGGGCTGGTGCGAGTAGAAGCGGTGCCAGAAATAGGCCCCCGCCTCCTCGTCCCAGGTCCAGTTCGACTTCTCGGTATCGAGGAAGATGATCCGCGTGCCGGAATAGAGCGTGTTGTCGTCCGACCAGACGTAGAAATTCCGCTCCGGACTGCCCGGCGGGGCACGGCGCGCGGCCTGGAACCAGGGATGCTGGTCGGAGGTGTGGTTGATGACCAGCTCGAACACGACGCGGATGCCGCGTTCGTGCGCCGCCGCGATGAAGGCGCGGGCATCCTCCATCGTGCCGTAATCCGGCGAAACGTCGCGATATTCGGCGATGTCATAGCCGTCGTCGCGCCGCGGCGAGGGGAAGAAGGGCAGCAGCCAGATACAGGTCACGCCGAGATCGGCGATATAGTCCAGCTTCTGGATCAGTCCCTTGAAGTCGCCGATCCCGTCATTGTTCGAATCGTAGAAGGACTTGATATGGACCTGGTAGATCACCGCATCCTTGTACCAGAGCGGATCGGTCATCGTGTCGGGCGCGTCACTCATCATTGATCCCTCGTCAGGCGCCAGATGCGGAAAGGTTGATCGGGTTCGATCCGGATGAACTGGTCGCGACCATACCAGCGGAAGCGATAGCCCTCCGCCAGATCCTCCACCGCGACGCTGCTGTTATCGTCCAGGCCCAGCTCCCAGAGCGGCACCTGAAATGTACATTCGTGGCCCTGATGCGGATCGAGATTGACCATCACGCAGATGATCCCCTGCCCGTCCGGGTCCGGCTTGCCGTACCAGATGATATTGTCGTTGCCCGCCACGAAGAAGCGGGTGTTGAGATGCGTCTGCAACGCCGGATAGCGGCGGCGAAGGCGGTTGAGCATCGCGATGTCGAGGATGATATTGCCCGGCGCGTTCCAGTCGCGCAGCTTGACGATATACTTCTCGCTGTCGTTATATTCTTCCTTGCCGGGGATCGGATCGGCCTCGCACAGTTCGAACCCCGAATAGACGCCGAACAGTCCCGACAGGGTCGCCGCCAGCACCGCGCGGATACGGAAGCCCGGCCGACGGGAAGTCTGGAGATAGACCGGATTGATGTCCGGCGTGTTGACGAAGAAATGCGGGCGATAGAATTCCTTGGGCGCTTCCGTCGTCAGCTCGGTGATGTAGCTTTCCAGCTCCGCCTTGGTGTCGCGCCATGTGAAATAGGTATAGCTTTGCGAGAAGCCGACCTTGGCCAGTCGGTACATCATCGTCGGCCGGGTGAACGCCTCCGCCAGGAAGATCACGTCCGGATGGCGCGCCCGCACATCGGCGATCATCCACTCCCAGAAGGGCAAGGGCTTGGTGTGCGGATTGTCGACCCGGAAGGTCTTCACCCCATGTTCGACCCAGAGGAGCACCACATCGCGCAGCGCCGCCCACAGGCCGGGCACCGCGTCCGGCCCGTAAAAGTCGACATTGACGATGTCCTGATATTTTTTCGGCGGATTCTCCGCATATTTCATCGATCCGTCGGGCCGCCAGGCGAACCAGCCGGGATGCTCGGTCAGCCAGGGATGGTCGGGCGAGGCCTGGATGGCGAAGTCGAGCGCGATCTCCAGTCCATGCGTCCGCGCCGCCTCGACCAGCCGGGCAAAGGCCTCGAAGCCGCCCAGTTCGGGATGGATCGCATCATGCCCGCCCTCTGCCGCGCCGATCGCATAGGGGCTGCCGGGATCGCCCTCTCCGGCGGTCAGGCTGTTGTTCGGCCCCTTGCGGTTGGTGCGCCCGATCGGGTGGACCGGCGGGAAGTAGAGCGTGTCGAACCCCATGTCTCGGATCTGCGGCAGGCGGCCGATCACATCGTCGAACGTCCCGTGCCGCGCCGGATCGGTCGTGATCGAACGCGGGAACAGCTCGTACCAGGAGGAGAAGCGCGCCGCGATCCGCTCCGCATCGACCAGTTGCCGGGCCGAACGCAGCGCGAAGGGCCGTGCATCCGCCGTCGCCATCGCCGCCGCCAGATCGTCCGACAGCAACAGGTCGGACGCGCCTTCGCCCGCCGCGTCGATCCGGGTCACCCACTCGCGCAGTGCCGGCTGCCGCGCAGACGCCGCCTCGATCAGGTTGCGCCCCTCCTGGCGATCGACATCATGGGCGACCCCGGCGTCCAGCTTCTTGCGGAAGTCGCGCCGGAACCCGCCGAACACGTCCAGCCAGCCCTCGACCGCATATTCATGCCGGCCGAGCCGGTCGGGCGTAAAGCTGGCGGTCCAGACATCGGTCGGCAGCGCGGTCATCGGCACGCGCCGCCATTCCGCCTCATCGCAGGGCCGCCAGAGCAGCTCGACCGCGAGCTGTTCATGGCCATCGGTGAACACCGTCGCCTCGACCGTGATCTCCTCTCCGACGACGCGGCGGACGGGATAGTCGCCGCCCTCCACGCTGGGGCTGAGTGACTCGACCACCAGCCGGGGTGTCGCTGCGGCCTGTTCGGCGGTGGCGGGCGGTGGCAGACGGACCGGGTCGGTCGAGGACATAGGCATAGAGGCGTCGGCCATGGAGGCTCCGGTCGATGCGAGAAACAGGTAGACAGGCCCGAGATATCAGGCAGGCTTGGTCGTCGCCTTGCCCCGGCGCGGCTTGGTCGCCTTGGCGGCGGGCTGCGCATTGGCGGGGGCCAGCGGTTCGGCGGCGGTGGTCTGGGCGGGATGATCGGCCGGTTCCGGATCGAGCGGGGCGGCCGGCGTTTCGGTCATCGGTGTCGGCGTGGCCGGCGAGTCTGCCGGTTCCTCCGGCAGCGCGTCCGTCACGGAACCACCATCCGAGTCATGCTCGCTTGCCGCCTGGTGCCAGTGATCGTCATGCCGGCCGTGCGCGCCGCCTTCCTTCTCCCACAACTCGTAGGCGCGGCGGCTGATCTTTTCGTGGCGCTCGTCGGTCATTCGATCCCTCCTTGAACATCGGCGACGGAACGTCCGCGCCGACATTGTTCATGCCACGCGACACCGCTGGCTCAACGGAAAACCGCCGGCACGCGCTTCCGGTTGCATCGGGGAACGTCCGAAATCCGCGTGGGGCCGCACCCCCGCGCAAGATCAACGACTTAGATCTTGGCGGTGGCGGTGACCGGAGGGGTCTGCTGATGCTGGATCACCGTCCAATCCTCATGGCCGCGTCGGCGATAGGTGGAGGTGCAATGCGCCTCATAGGCATCCTCGCCATCCTTGGACGCACGCACCTGATAGGCGATGACGATCATCCCTTCCTGCGGCCGGGCGACGCGGCGTTCGGTGAACGAGACATCGGTCCAGCGCGGTGTCGCCGATACCGCGGCGACCGCTTCCTCGCCACTCATCACGAAAGGCGGCGTCGGCACGACCATCAGGCACTCGTCATCGATCGACTCGCGATAATGTTCGGGGGTCGCCGTCCACAGGCTTTCCTCGAAGGTCCAGATGCGTGCGTCGTCCATCGTCCGTCTCCCAAGGTCCGGCCGCAGGAGCGCTCGACCGCCGCGATCGTTCCCCCGGGACGGCCGACTTGCCATTTCCACGGCGACATCCCATCTTGAAAAGGCGTCGACCGAGCCTGACGCAAGCCGCCACCCCCTCGCGCCTTTCTTTTTGGCGCCCGTTGGGGTAAGGCGACGCATCTTCACGACAAAGGGTTTGTATTTGGCCAAGGAAGAACTGCTCGAGATGCGCGGTCGCGTGGTGGAACTCCTCCCCAACGCGATGTTCCGCGTGCAGCTCGAGAACGACCATGAGATTTTGGGGCATACCGCCGGCAAGATGCGCAAGAACCGCATCCGCGTGCTGGTGGGCGACGAGGTGCTCGTCGAACTGACCCCCTATGACCTCACCAAGGGTCGCATCACCTATCGCTTCATGCCCGGCCGCGGCGGCCCCGGGCCGTCCTGATCGCCGATGGCGCGCCTGTCGCGCCGTTGACGCCGACCATGACCGATCCGATCGAACCGGCGAACGTGCATCCCGCGCCCGTCGCCATGCTCGTGCTCGCCTCCACCTCGCCGCGCCGGCTCGAACTGCTCGGCCGGCTGGGTGTCGTGCCCGATCGCCTCGCCGCACCCGATATCGACGAGACGCCGTTGCCGTGTGAGGCCGCCCGCGATTATGCGCAGCGCCTCGCGCTGGGCAAGGCGCGTGCGGTTGCGCGGGGCGCGGACGAGATCGTGCTGGCCGGCGATACGACGATCGCGGTCGGCCCGCGCATCCTCGGCAAGCCGGAGGATGAAGCCGATTTGCGCCGCATGTTGCGGCTGTTGTCCGGGCGGCGGCACCACTGCCTGTCGGCGGTGTGCGTGATCGGGCCTGACGGGCGGGAGCGCGTCCGCCTGTCCGACTCCATCGTCGCCTTCCGCCCCCTCGCCTCGGCCGAGATCGACGCCTATGTCGACAGTGGCGAGGGCATGGGCAAGGCGGGCGGCTATGCCATCCAGGGCCGCGCCGAAGCCTTTGTCCGCTTCCTCCATGGCAGCCATAGCGGCGTCGTCGGCCTGCCGCTGATGGAAACCCGCGCGCTGTTGCGCGCCGCCGGCCTGCCGCTTGCCTGAATGGCTCTACGAGGCCGGGATCGGTGAATCCCGCGCCGCGCTGGTCGAGGACGACCGCATCCTGGAGGCGCTGATCGAGCCGGAGGATAGCGGCCCGCGCCTGGGCAGCGTGATGCCGGCCCGGCTCACCCATTTGCTGCCCGGTCGCCAGGGGCGCCTGATACTGGCGAACGGTCAGGCCGCGTTGATCGCCGCCGTCCCTGCCGCCCTGTCCGCCGGGCGCATGCTGACCGTCGAGATCGTGCGCGAGGCGCTGCCCGAGATCGGCCGTCCCAAGCCGGCGCGCGCGATCGTTACCGACCGGGCCGAACAGGCCGGTCCCGACCTGCTTGCCCGCATCACCGCGACCGGCCACCCGGTCCGCACGCTCCACCCGCACCAGCCGGATGCGCTGGAGGCGGCGGGCTGGTCCGAACTGCTCGAGGAAGCGCAGACCGGCGATATCGACTTTGCAGAGGCCATGCCCGGCGGCGCACTGGTGATGACGCCGACCCCGGCCATGACGCTGTTCGACGTGGACGGTCCGCCTCCGCTCGAAGCCCTGGCCATCGCGGCGGCCGAGGCGGTGGCCGATGCGATCCGCCGGCACGGTATCGGCGGGTCGGTCGGCATCGACTTCCCCACGATCGAGGGCAAGGCCGCCCGACAGGCGGTGACGGCGGCGATCGACCGCATCCTGCCGCCGCCGTTCGAGCGGACGGCGATGAACGGCTTCGGCTTCGTCCAGATCGTTCGGCCCCGCCCCCGCGCCTCGCTGCCCGAGCGGCTGCGCGCCGATCCGGTCGCGGCTGGCGCCCGCGCCGCACTGCGGACGCTGGAACGCGTGCCGCCGGGAAGCATGAACCGCCACCGCCTGCCCGCGCCGGTGCTTGCCTATCTCGACGCCCGTCCGCACTGGGTGGCCGAGCTTGCCCGCCGCACCGGCATGACCCCTTTGCTGGAGAGCCTGTAATGGCCGAACCGACCTGCCCGATCTGCGGCGAGCCCGCGCATCCCGACCACCGTCCCTTCTGCTCGGCGCGTCACCGCGACCGCGACCTGCTGCAATGGCTCAACGAAAGCTATCGCCTGCCCGATCAAAATTCTTCGAAACAAGGGCTGGACAGCGACGACGGCTCCTACTAGAGACGCGCTTCCGCTACGCGGGCCCAAGTAGCTCAGTTGGTAGAGCATGCGACTGAAAATCGCAGTGTCGGTGGTTCGATCCCGCCCTTGGGCACCATTCCCCCCTGGTTGCAGACTGAGTTTGCTGGGGACACCCATAAAACATCTATAAACTTCGCTTGGCGAATGCCTGGCTATATTACGGCATGGTCGGTTCAGGCCGGACGAACCCTGATCAAGTTCAGGTCGCGTGCCGCCTGACCTTGGTCCGGCACCGGAGCAGATGGGTGATTCGTCCCCGTCAGCCCACCACGTCCAGTTGCGCCGATTGCGGCGTATCCGACGCCATCACCCGGTTCCGCCCATTCTCCTTGGCGCGGTAGAGCGCGGCATCGGCCGCCGCCTGCATCGCCGAGGTCGAGCGATAACCCGGCCAGGTCGCCACGCCGATGCTGATCGTCACCCGCAGGCCCGACGCACAGGCGTCATAGCGTGCCGCCTCGATTGCGCCGCGCACCCGCTCGCAGACCATCCGCGCCTCGGCCGCGTCGGCATCCGGCATCAGCAGCGCGAATTCCTCACCCCCCAGCCGCGCGACCAGATCGCCGTCGCGGACCGAATCGCGCATGACCGCCGCCACCCGGCGCAATGTGGCGTCACCGACCGCATGCGAATGCCGATCGTTGATCCGCTTGAAGTGATCGATGTCGAGGATCGCCAGCGACCAGGGCCGGCCATGTTCCGCATAGCTCGCCAGTTGCTCCGCCAGTTCGTCCTCGTATCGGCGGCGATTGGGCAGTTCGGTCAGCGCATCCTCATGCGCCATGCGCCGCAGCGTGCGCGCCTGATTGGCGAGCTGGGCGAGCAGCGCATCCTTTTCCTCGGTGGCCAGCATCAGCATCTCGCCTTGGCGGCGGATATCGGCGGTCCGCTCCTCGATCAGCAGGCTGAGATGCCGGGCACGACGATGCAGGTTCACGACCCGCCAGCGATAGGCCAGGCCGGCCAGCCCCACCAACAGGACGACCAGCGCCAGCCGGAAGTCGGAACGCTGCCAGAAGGACGGCTCGATCACGAAGTGCAGGACCTGGTCCCGCGCGCTCCACGGACCGCCGCCGTTGGAGGCGCTGACATGCAGCGCATAGCGACCGGGCGGCAGCGCGGTATAGTCGACGATCCGCTCGCCCCCGCGGTCGATCCAGTCATTCTCATAGCCCACCAGCCTGGTGCGGTAGCGGATGCTTTGCGGGGACAGGAAGCTCAGACCGCCATAGGCGATCGACACGCGCCGCGTCTTGGCCGGGATCGACACCCTACCCGCATTGTCGGCGAAGGGCGCGGGCTCGCCATCGACCAATACCCCCTCGATCACGAGCGGTGGCGGCGTGCGGACGCGCAATTGCGCCTCGCGTTCCGGCCGGACGGCGGCGGCGCCCTCGGCGGTGGCGAACCAGATCGAGCCGTCCCGGCGCAGCAATGTCGTCGGCCCGGACGCGCCATTGCCCTGCGCGCTGGCCATGCCGTCCAGACGGTCGAACCGATCCACCTGGATCGTCCGGCGCTTGCCGTCCGCGACGGCCATCAACGCCGCATAGTCGATGCGCAACACGCCGCTATTGCTGCCCAGCCACGCCGCCCCGCGTCGGTCCAGCACCATCTGGAAGACGGTGTCGACCGGCAGTCCCTGATCGCGTCCGACATGGGCGAGCCGACCATCGGCATAGCGATAGCGGAACAGGCCGCGATCGGTGCTGATCCACATGACGCTCTGGCCGGGATCTTCGAACAGCGCCAGGGCGCTGCTGGCGTCGGCCATTTTCCCGATGTCGATCCGGCGGGGGATGCCGTTGGGCGGCCACAGCGTCAGGTCGCTGATCGTGCCGATCCACAAGCCATGGCGGGTGTCGGCGATCGCGTAGATCATCGTCTGCGGCAGTCCCGGCAGCGTCGGCTGCCGCACCCGCCCCTGCCCGTCGATCGCGACGATCCCGCGCCGCGTGCCGGCCCACAAACCACCGCCACGCCGGGCCGCCAGCGTCCGGATGCGGACGTCCCTGATCCCCTCCGCCTTGCCGTATCGCGCGACGATCCGGTTATCGTGCACCCGGAAGATGCCGTCGCCCAAGGTCCCGACCCAGACATCGCCATCGGGTTGCGCCGACAGGCTCAGGACCGATGGCGAGTTGTCGCCCGGCACCCCCGCCTGAACGATGGGGATATGGGTGATCCCGCCATCGGGCGCGACGCGATCCAGGCCCCGGCTGCTACCCACCCATAGGCTGTGGTCGCCCGATTCCACCAGCGCGCGGACATAGTTGCCCGACAGCCCGTTTTCTTGGCGCAGATTGGTGAACAATGCCTGGCGCAAGCGGTAGAGCCCGCCGTTCAGGCCGACCCAGATGCTGCCCTCGCGATCCTGGAACACGGACGCGACCCGCCCCTCCGGCAGGCCCTGGGTCGGGGTGATCCATTCGGATTGCCCACGGGCCAGGTGCAACACACCGAGGTTCTCGGTGCCCAGCCACAGGCCACCCCATCGATCCGCCGTCATCGCGCTGAAGCGGTTGGTGCCCGGCAGCCGGTAGATCAGGCGGGCCGCGTCGCCCTGCACCTGCCGCAATTCCCCACCGGCCAGCAGGAAAAGCTGCTTCCGCTGATCGACAAAGGGCAGCACCGCCCCGGCCGGCAAACCGAACGGCTTGGACAAGCGATGCATCCGGCCGTCGGGCGTCCGTTCGATCAGGCCGTCGACGCCGCCGATCCACAGCCGGTCCCGCGCATCGATCGCCATCGCCAGGATCGAAAGCGGCGGCCCACCGGCAGGGGATTCGAGGCGCCGGAACCGGCCGTCCGGCGACAACATGCCCAATCCGCCGCGCATGAAGCCGATCCAGAGCCGCCCCTTGCCATCCTGCGCCAGCGCCAGGATCGTCGCGTGCGGCAGCCCGTCACGGGCGCCCCAGAACCGCCACCGGCCCGCCGAGTCCCGACGCCCCAAATTGCCGCGCGTGTCACCCATCCACAAATTGCCCTGCCGGTCGGACAGGATGCTGGTCACGCCATTGTCGGGCAGCGGCGGGTTGCTGTCGCGCGAGAAGGTGGTGAAACGCGTACCGTTATACCGCGTCAGCCCCTCCCAGGTGGCGAGCCACAAATAGCCTTCGCGGGTCTGGACGATGTTCTGCACGCTGTTGTGCGGCAGCCCTTCGTTGGTGGTCCAGCGGTCATAGGCGAAATCCTTGACCATGGGCGGCTGGCCGGGTGGGTGGGCCCGCACGGGATGCTGACCGGCCAAGGATGCGAACAACAATGCACCGACAATGGCGACGATATGCCCCCATTCCCGACCGAGAGCCTTCGCCAGCATCATGATGCCCGTGTCGTCCCCCACTCGTTTCGTACGAGACAATATGCGTGCATCACTTAATATATGCAAAACAAGCCTAAACGACCATGGCTGGGACCGGTTCCACCGCTACGACTTGCTTTCGACGGACCGCAAGGTCGCCGAATCCAGATGCCATCGAAGTTGCGATGCGCTGGCGCCATCCACGCCGTTGACCCGGCGCACAACATACTGGCCTACGAAACGCTGCCGCGCACCATCCCCCGACACCGCTTCCACGGTCACCGGCACCGTCTGGTAGATCGAACCGGCCGCGCCCTCGCTCGACGGCAAGGCACCGATCGTCACGCGGGTCGAGCGCGTCTGCGCGAACCCCTTGCTGAAATCGGCATAACGCTGCCCCGGCCGGCCATCATCGCCCCAGGCCTGCCATGCGGTGGAATAGTCCCGCGCGTTCAGGGCCGAATAATAGCGTCGGACGACATTCGCCGCGGCTTCCCCGCCCTTCGGATCGGGCCCGCAGCCCTTCATCGGCGATCCGTTCCCGTCGAACAGCGCGCAGGACCGGGCAATCTCATCCTCGATCAGCGCACAGCTATTGGCGGCATTGCAGGGCGGGTGAGTCGCGGGCGAGACATCGCGGCAGATCGCGACCCGTTGCGCGGCGGCGGTCGCACCGATCTCCTCGGCGCAGGATAACAGGCCGGTCCTTGCCGGCCGGATCGGGGTCGCGCGGGCGGTCGGCCTCGGCTTCGGCACGGGCGAAGGGGTGGATGTCGCCGCCGCCGGGGCCTCGGCGGAACGCTCGGGCGCGCTACAACCGGCCAGCGCCACCGCCACGACCAGCATCGGGGCGATCCGTACGCCTATCCCCATCCATCCACCTCCCGATGATCGGTCATGCCGGTCGGGCCGGCACGCCAGACCCTGTCTTATTTGCCCGCGACGCCGCGTCCCGCCACCGTTTCATAGGCGGACAATTCGTCGCCGATCGCGACCTTGGCGGCGAGGTCGTCGGCCCGCGCCTTGTCCTGCGCGGCGCGCTTGGGATTGTCCGGGTCGCCGTCCGGGTCCGCTGCGCCGACATTGGGGCTGTCGGGCATATAGAGGATCGGCTTTTCGTTGCGGTCGTCGGCCATCATCTTCTCCTTGCTCGGGCAGTCAACGCGCCATGGCGAGGCTGGTGCCGATGAGGAGGGCGTCGCTGCGACGATGCGAGCCGGATGCCGGATAAAGCAAAGGCCGGCACAATGGCCGGCCCTCGCGGAAAATAATGGTCGGGAAGAGAGGATTCGAACCTCCGGCCCCTGCCTCCCGAAGACAGTGCTCTACCAGGCTGAGCTACTCCCCGACGGAGTTCCGATCGTCATTCAGTGCCCTTGTGAGGCGCTTCGGGAGCCGACCGGATTGGCTTGGAGGCGCGCCTATATCCAGCGCCTCCGACCCATGCAACAGATTTCTTCGCCGATCAGTCGAACCCGGTCAAAAAACGCGTCGCGTAGAAGACCGCCGCGCCGATCGCGCCCGCCGCCGGCAGGGTGATGAACCAGGCGATGACGATGTTCGACGCCACGTTCCACCGCACCGCCGACAGCCGCCGCGACGCGCCGACGCCGACGATCGCGCCGGTGATGGTGTGGGTGGAGGAGACGGGGATGCCGCCCAGCGTCGCCATGAACAGGGTGATCGCGCCGCCCGTCTCCGCGCAGAACCCTTGCGCGGGGGTCAGCCGGGTGATCTTCGACCCCATGGTGTGGACGATCCGCCAGCCGCCCGACAGCGTGCCCAGCGCCATCGCCGCCTGGCAGCTCAACACCACCCAGAAGGGGACGGAGAACTCGCCGCCCAGATAGCCCTGGCTGTAGAGCAGCACGGCGATGATCCCCATCGTCTTCTGCGCGTCATTGCCGCCATGGCCCAGCGAATAGAGCGCGGCGGAGACGAGCTGGAGCTTGCGGAACCGCTTGTCGACGCCCAGCGGCGTCAGCCGGATGCTGGTCCAGGCCACCGCCAACACCAGCATCAGCGCCAGGATCAGGCCGATGGCGGGCGAGGCGAAGATGGCGATGACGGTCTTGATCACCCCGCCCCACACCACGGCGGCCGATCCCGCCTTGGCCATGCCCGCGCCCAGCAGGCCGCCGATCAGCGCGTGGCTGGACGAGGAGGGAATGCCCTTCACCCAGGTGATGACGTTCCAGGCGATCGCGCCCGACAGCGCGCCGAAGATCACCACCGGATCGATGATCTTGGCATCGACGATGCCCTTGCCCACCGTCTGGGCGACGTGCAGCCCGAACACGGCGAAGGCGATGAAGTTGAAGAAGGCGGCCCACAGCACCGCATATTGCGGCTTGAGCACGCGGGTGGACACGACCGTCGCGATCGAGTTCGCGGCATCGTGCAGGCCGTTCAGGAAATCGAACAGCAGCGCCACGCCGATCAGCGCGACGAGGATCGGAAGCGAGACGGTCATCAGGCGTGATCGATGACGAGACCCTGGATCTCGTTCGCCACATCCTCGAACCGGTCGATGATGCGTTCCAGGTGGCTGTAGATTTCGCGGCCGATCACGAACTGCATGGGCTGGTCCTGCCGGGCCTGGAACAGCGCCTTCAACCCCTGGTCATGGATCGAATCGCCCTGCCCCTCTATCTCGATCAGCCGCGCGGTCAGCATGTTGAGCCGCTCGCTGTTGCGGTTGAGCGAGCGGAGCAGCGGGATCGCCTCCTGGGTCAGCCGCGCCGCCTCGACCGCGATGCCGGCCATCGCCACCATCTGCGGCTCGAACCGGGTCACGCCATAGAGCGCGATGGTGTTCGCGGTCTGGTTCATCTGGTCGATGGCATCGTCCATCACCCCGATCAGGTCGGTGATCGCCGACCGGTCGAACGGCGTCACGAACACGCGGCGCACATCCTGCAGCACGTCGCGGGTGATGTCGTCCGCCTCATGCTCGCGCGCGACGATCTCGGCGACCTCCGCCTCGATCGGTCCGTCACCGCTCAGCAGCCGCTGCAACGCGCCCGCGCCGGCGACCAGGGTCGCGGCATGGGCCTCGAACTGATCGAAGAACTTGCCCTGTTTGGGCATCAACGACTGAAACCAGCCAAGCATTCGGATTCGCCTCCACGTCCCATGCCACAGCGGCATGGGTCCTGAGTTATCGCGCCCACTGGCCCATGCGGCCGCACGAATCCAGCCGGAAACCGGTCTGGGTCAGCGCGGACGCAGGCCAAATCGCCGGAACAGACCCCGTTTTGCCAGCGATTCGAACATCTCGCCAGGGCCTTCCGGGTCCAGCACCTCATTGTCCGCCAGCCACTGCTCGACCTCGGACAGGTTCGGGACGGCATAGGGGCGCAGCGTCTTGCCGACCCCGCGCAAATGCTCGATCGCCCCGATCAGCGAGCCTTTCTCCGCGATGGCGGCGGTCACCACCTCGGGCGCCACGCCCAGATGCTCGGCCAGCAGATCGTCGCGGATCTCGGTGATCCGCGCCCGGTCCCGCTCGGTCGTCGCCTCGATCGCCAGGTCGCATTCGGTATCGAGCCGAAGCGAGCGGTTGTTGACGTTGCTCGACCCCAGGCGAAAGACGTTGTCGTCCGCGATCAGGATCTTGGCATGGACATAGATGGGCGTGCCGCCATCGGTATAGGGATGGTACATGCGCAGCCGGCGATGTTTGTCGCGGCGACGCAGCGCCTCCATCAGCCGCCCGCGCGCCGTATCCATCGCCAGCGGCTCCAGCCAGCCCTGCGCGGTCAGCGGATTGATGACGACGATCTCCGGCCCATCCGGCTCGTCCAGCCGCCGCGCGATCGCCTCGGCGATGCGGCGCGAGGCGAAATACTGGCTTTCGATATACAGGTGCTGCCGCGCCCCCGCGATCTGCGCCAGGAACAGCGCCTCGCTCTCATGCACCGGCGACTGGTCGTCCATCTCGGGCACCGTGCGCGCGATACCGACATCGATCCCCTCGAAATCGACGCGCAGCCCCTCCGGCCAGCAGGGGCCGGACGGCTTCATCGGCTCCATCGGCTGGCCGCCCGCCGCATCCCAGCGCTGACGGAACAGCTCGCCCAGCGCCCCCGCCACCGGCCCCTGCACCGCGTTGATCGCGTCATGCCATGGCTTGTAGTGCCGCCGCGTGGTCGGCCGCCGGCGATAGGGGCTCTGGTCGAGATGCTCGCGCGTGTCCCAGCGGTCGCCGGTCATGTCGATGCCGCCGCAAAAGGCCAGGCAATCGTCGATGATGACGATCTTCTGGTGGTGCGAGGCGGCGGTCGGGTGATGCCCGTCCAGCTTGGTATGGATGCGCGGATGCTTCATCCAGCGCAGCACGGTGAAGATGGTGGTGCCCCGTCCCAGCGACTTGATCGCGCCGACGTCCCAGCGCAGCAGGTGCACCTCCAGCTCGGGATTGCGCTCGACCAGATGGTGGATGAACGCCCCGACCGGCGCCGGCCCCTCGGTCGCCTGGTGATCCAGGACGATGCGCGCGTCGAAATCCCAGCCGATCAGCAGGATGCGCCGCTTCGCCTGGAGCATCGCCTGACGCGCCACGCGGAAATATTCATCGGCATCGACGATCACCGTCATCCGATCGGCGCGTTCGATGCGCCAGCAATCCTGCCCCGGCTTCATGGCGTCCTTTCCGACCGTGATCCCGCCCGCGCTCCTGCCGCATCGTGGCGTTCCGCGCAAATGTTCGCACGGACAGTTGGTTGCGCTTATGGAGCAGGAGTCATGAGCGAGGAGCGGCCACGCAAGATCATCCATGTCGACATGGACGCCTTCTATGCGTCGGTCGAGCAGCGGGACGATCCCGCCCTGCGGGGGCGGCCGGTGGCGGTCGGCGGATCGCGGGCGCGCGGCGTGGTCGCGGCGGCCAGCTATGAGGCGCGGGCCTTCGGCGTGCGGTCGGCCATGCCCTCGTCCTCCGCGGTGCGGCGCTGTCCCGACCTGATCTTCGTGCGGCCGCGCTTCGAGGTGTACCATGCGGTCTCACAACAGATCCGCGCCATCTTCCGCGACTATACCGATGCGATCGAGCCGCTGTCGCTCGACGAGGCCTATCTCGACGTGTCGGAGGATCGCCACGGACTGGGCTCGGCGAGCGCGATCGCGGAGGATATCCGTCGCCGGATCAAGGCGGATACCGGCCTCACCGCCTCGGCCGGGGTCAGCTACAACAAGTTCATCGCCAAGCTGGCGTCGGACCAGAACAAGCCCGACGGCCTGTGCGTCATCCCGCCGCACAAGGGGGCCGCCTTTGTCGCGGGACTGCCGGTCAAGCGCTTCCACGGCGTCGGGCCGGTCACCGCGCGGCGGATGGAGGCGCTGGGCATCCTGACCGGGGCCGATCTGCGCGACCGGTCGCTCGAGATGCTCCAGCGGCATTTCGGCAGCTATGCGAGCTATCTCTACCAGGCCGCCCGGGGGGAGGATCACCGCCCGGTGCGCGCGCATCGCGAGGCCAAGTCGATCGGCGCGGAGCGGACCTTCGAACGCGACCTGAGCACGCGGGAGGAGCTTCACGTGCAGCTCGCCCGCGTGGCGGAGGCCGCCTGGGCGCGGGTCGAGCGGCACGAGGCGCATGGCCGCACCGTCACGCTGAAGCTGCGCCGGGCGGATTTCTCCACCATCACCCGCGCCCGGTCCAGCCGGACGCCCGTCGCCGACCAGGCGGGTTTCCTGGCGATCGGCCGGACCTTGCTCGACGCGCAGCTCCCGGTGCCGGGGGGTATCCGACTGCTCGGCCTGACCCTGTCGGCGCTGACTCCGGCCGGACTGGCGGAGCCGGACCCGGTCCAGCCCAGCCTGTTCTGACTGCCGGCGATCAGGCGGCGGCGAAGGCCGCGCCGCGCCGGCGCAGCGCATAGCCCGCCAGACCGAAGCCGATCAGCGTCAGCGCCCAGGTCGCCGGCTCGGGCACCATCGGGGTATAGCTGAAATCGTCGCCGACCCGTCCGGCGAGCACGTCGAAGCCGGTGATGACGCCGGTGAACCGGCTGCCCAGGCCGCCATAATCGGCCGTGTTGATCGTCACCGGGCTGCACGAGGGATCGGTCACCTGCCCCGCCACGGCGACGAACCCGTCGGTCCCGCCACCGGCCACGCAGGCCCGGCCGTTGCCGGACACGCCGTAGCGGACCGGCTCGAACCGGAAGCCGACGCCTTGATCGTCCGACGACAGGATGATCGGTGAGTTTGCATAACCGAAGGCGACATTCGCACCGTCCACGACCGACACGACGAATCGGATCGTCGCGCCCGAGAAAGCGGAGGTGATCGGCCCCTGGTTACCGTAACCGGTGATCATCGTCCCCGCGCCCCGTGCCTGGAAGACATAGGTCAGCTCCGTCGCCGCCTGCGCCTGTCCGGCCACCAGCAGTGCCGCCAAGATGGCCAGCCCCTTCACCAACGCCTTCATCACCCTGCCTCCACACGAATTTTTCCGAGCATCTATGGTAAAGCGGAAGTGAAATACAGGCTATACCGCCGGCTGATCCGACAACAGAGGCGATCGGTCCGATCCGGATTGCATCGTCACGGCCGGGGCAGGGTCAGCACCGCTTCGGCCCCCAGGCCATGCCCGGCGGAGCGCAGGTCCAGCGTCCCCTCCATCGCCGCCATGGCATTGGCGCACCAGTGCAAGCCCAGGCCGCCACGCCGGTCGGCCCGGGTCGAATAGCCCCGCCGGAACAAGGCCACCTCGCTGCCCGGCGCGAAGCCCACGCCGTCGTCGCGGATCGTGATCGTCACCCGCGCCTCGTCGCCCCCGGCGGTCACCGAGATGCGACCGCTTGCCATGCCGCCCGCAACGATGGCGTCGACGGCATTGCCGATGAGATTGGCCAGCAGTTGCGACAGCAGCAGCCGATTGGCGCGGACCATCACCGGCCCGGCCGGCAGGCTCAGCGCGATCGAGGCCGTCGGGGCATAATGCACGATCGACGCCTGGCGCGCGGCCAGCTCGACGATGTCGCACGGTTCCAGCGGGGGGCGTTCATGCGCCTGGGCCTGTTGCGCGCCGATCACCTCCAGCACATGCGCCAGCGCGTCGCGCCCGGCCGCCGCATCCGCCGCGATCCGCGCCCGGTCGCGCGCGTCCGCCTCCAGCGCGGCGGCCATGAAGGCGGCCAGCCGCTGCCGTCGCTCGGGCGGCAGGTCGGGCAGCGCCAGTTCCGCCACGGCGCGGTCGAGCGTCGCCCGCTCCGCGCCCGGCCGCGCGCCGGTCGACCGACTGAGGATGGTGCTGACCGGATTGAGCGCGTTCCGGACATTGTGCATCACCGCCACCGCGCTCTCCGACCGGCCAAGCGCGAAGCCCTGCGCCTCGATCCGCTCGTGCAGGTCGCGCAACTGGCCGAGCATCGCGTTGAGGCTGGTGGTCAGCGCCCCGATCTCGTCGCGGCGACCATCGTCGTCGATCGGGGTCAGCACCGAGGACAGGCGGACATGCTGCATGTGCCGCTCCACGCGCGCGAGCGGATCGAGGACATGGCGCGCGATGGCGCGGCGCAGGACCAGCAGCAGGCCGAGCAGCAGCAGCGTCGCCCCGACCGCCGACAGCAACAGCATCCGCCGCCCCAGCATCGCCATGTCGCGCGGCAGGTCGAAGCGGGCGACAGCGACCGTCCGCCCGTCCGGCCCGGTCAGCGGAAGCTGCACGCCGACCGTACGCCACGACCAGTCACGCACGCCGGTCCCGGCTGCGGCCGGCACCAGGCGCACCGTCGCGCGGATCGGGCCGGCCCAGCGTTCGGGATCGACCGGCCGCATCAGCAGGAGCGCCGCCCCCTGCCCTCGCGGTCGCACCATGCCGATCGCCACCAGCCTGCCGTCGCTCACCGCGAAACCGCCCGTGACCGTCGTGCCGCTGGGTCCCCGCAGGATCGAACGGTCCCGCAGCACGCCCGCCAGCCGGACGCGGGCGGCAGCGTCGCCCGCCTGCGCCAACCACCGGCCATCGGGCGCGATCCGCGCCATCGCCTCGCCCGGCGACAGACGGGGACGCGCGCCGCTTACGGCCAGGTCATGCGCGTCATGTTCGACATCGCTGGCACTGTCCTCGATTTCCGCGTGCAGTCGGGCGATGTCGCGGGTCAGGCCCCGCGCCTCCAGCGTGTCGAAACTGGGGGTGATGATCGCCGCCAGCAGCAGCGTGATCGCCAGCGCTCCGACCAGCCCGGACACGCTCAGCAGCCAGACCAGCCGGCGGCCGAGCGACCGGGGTCCGCCGCCCCGCCGCCTCAACCGACGGTCCCCGTCGCCTCCCACGCCGCACCCTGCGGGTCGATCAGCCCGGCCAGCGCCATCTCGCGCGCATGGGTCGCCGGCACCGGCAGCGAGAAATAATAGCCCTGGAGATAGGCCGCGCCGGCGATGCGCAGCGCCTGCGCCTGCGCATCCGTCTCCACGCCCTCGCCGATCACCTCCAGCCCCAGCGCGCGGCCGAGATGGATGATCGAATGGACGATCGCCGCCGATTCGCGCTCACGCCCCATGCCGTCGATGAAGCTGCGATCGATCTTCAGGCAGTCGAGCGCGAAGGTGCGGATATTGTAGAGGCTGGAATAGCCGGTGCCGAAATCGTCCAGGGCGATGCGGAACCCCATCTGGCGCAAGCGATAGAGCGTCTCCGCCGAACGCTCGGCATCCTGGAAGATCGCCGATTCGGTTATCTCGATCTGCACCCGCGATGGCGCCACCCCGGCCCGCTCGACGCTCTCCATGACATGGCCGACGAAATTCTGCCGGCGGAACTGGCGCGGCGAGAAGTTGATCGAGACATATTGGTCGGGCCACGCCTTGGCCTCGGCCAGCGCCTTCGCCAGCACCCAGTCGCCCAGATCGTGGATCAGGTTCGATTCCTCGGCGATCGGGATGAAGATGCCCGGGCTCAGCCGGCCGTAATCCTCCGTATCCCAGCGCAGCAGCGCCTCGAACCCGGCGATCGCCATCGTGTCGCGCGCGACGATCGGTTGATAGACCAGGCTCAGTTCGCCGCGGGCGATCGCCTCGTCCAGCCCGCCCTCGACCCGGCGGCGGAAGCGGATGCTCTCGTCCATCTCCTCGTCGAAGACGCGCACCTGGCCGCGCCCGGCGCGCTTGGCGTCGTTCAGCGCCAGGTCGGCGCGACGCAGCAGGTCGACGGGATCGCGCGGGCCATCCTCCGCCGCCAGCTTCAGTCCGGCCGAGCTGCCGCCCTTCACCGAATGGCCGAACACGTCGAAGCTGATTCCGCAGGCTGCGATCACCCGCTCGCAGGCCATCACCGCCGCCGCCTCGCCGGGCGTGTCGAACAGGATGCCGAATTCGTCGCCGCCCAGCCGCGCGACCAGCGCGCCCTCCGGCGCGGTCTCGTGCAGCGTCGCATAAACGAGCTGGATCAGCCGATCGCCCGCCAGATGGCCCAGCGTGTCGTTGACCAGCTTGAACCGGTCGAGATCGAACATCGCGATCGCGAACAGGCCCGGCTGGCGCGCCCGGTCGCCCAGCGCGCGCAGGAAGGCGAGACGGTTGGGCGCGTCGGTCAGCGAATCGTGCATCGCCATGTGCAGCGCGCGGCTCTCGTTCGCGGCGAGTTCGGCGGTGCGATCCTCCAGCAGCGCGACCTGCCGGGCCAGGTCCGCCCGCGTCGCGGCGAGCAGCCGGTCGACCCGCCAGCGTTCGCCCAGCGCCGTGGCGGTGTGGACGATCTCGGCCACGTCGAACGGCTTGGCGATGTAGAACAGCTTGTCGACCGGCCCGGCCTGTCGCGCGATATCGAGCGGCGCATGGTCGGAATAGCCGGTGACGATCACGATGTTGATATCGGGGTCGAGCGAGCGGATGCGCGCCGCCGTCTCCCGCCCGTCGATCCCGGGCGGCATCCGTATGTCGAGGAAGACGACCGCGAACGGTGCGTTCGCCGCCAGTCCCGCCGCGACGGCGAGAACGGCGTCGCCGCCCTGGTCGACATGGGTCAGGTCGAAGCGGGGCGGCGGCACGGGCGGCGCATCGTCCGTGCCGAACAGATCCTGCGCCATCGCCCCCAGCGCCGCCGCGCCGCCGTCGGCCACGGCCGCGAAGCTGCGCCGATAGCTGTCGTGCATCGCCGGCTCGTCGTCGACGACCAGGATCCGCACGATCTCCGGCTGGTCAGGCTCTGCCATGGTGCCATGCTCTCCCAAAAGGCCTGAAGGCCGGGTAAGCAGCGCCAGTTAAGCCCCCATGAACGATGTTTGCAGTTGTTCGCCAAGGGCTTGCGCCCCCAGCACGATCGCGCCGAGCGGCCCGGCATTGCCGCCCAGGGCCGGCGGCACCACGAAAGTGTCCGCATCCGCTACTTCCGGCAAGGCGACATAGCCGGCCAGCGACTTGCTCATCGCGGCGCGGACGCGGGGGAAGAGATGGTCGGTGCCGACCATCACGCCGCCGCCCATCACGATCCGGCGCGGAACGCCAGTCAGCACCAGGGCGTGGAGCAACTGGCCCAGCGCATGGGCGACCAGGTCCCAGGCCGGATGATCGGCGGGCAGGTCGGGTCCGGGGATGCCGGTGCGGGCCTGGATCGCCGGTCCCGCCGCCAGTCCCTCCAGGCAGGCGCCGTGATAGGGGCAGCAGCCGATCCAGTCGTCGCCGGGCACGCGCACCGGGCGGATATGGCCGAACTCGCTATGCGTCAGCCCGTCGACCGGCTTGCCGCCGGCGATCAGGCCGACGCCGATGCCCGTGCCGACCGTGGCATAGGCGATGTCGGGCAGCCCCTTGGCCGCACCCCAGCGAGCCTCGGCCAGCGCCGCGCCGACCACGTCGGTATGGAAGCCGGTCGGCACCCCCGCCTTGCGCCGCAACCGCGCCGCCACGTCCTGGTTTGCCCAGCCGGGCTTGGGCGTGGAGGTGATATGCCCATAGTCGCCGGCATGGGGATCGATCGACACCGGACCGAAGCTGGCGATGCCCAGCGCGCTGAACCCGCTCCACCGCTCCAGCACCGCCTCGATCGCGCTCAGCGTCTCCTCCGGCCGGGTGGTCGGCAGCTGGACCCGGTCCTCGATCTCGTCCGGACCGCGCGCCAGAATGCAGATGCATTTGGTGCCGCCCAATTCGACGCCCGCCACCAAGGGCTTGTTCTGCCGTTCCGTCACGCCGCTCTCCCCGTATGCAATGCTTTGCGAGCGGTTACTCGACCGTGACCGATTTGGCGAGGTTTCTTGGCTGGTCGACGTCCGTGCCCTTGGCGACGGCGACGTGATAGGCGAGCAGCTGCACCGGCACCGCATAGACGATCGGCGCGATCAACGGGTGGACCTTGGGCATGGTGATCGTCGCCAGGCATCCCTGCCCCGCCGCCGCCACGCCGTCATAGTCGGAGATCAGCACGACCTTGCCGCCGCGCGCCTGCACCTCCTGCATGTTGCTGACGGTCTTCTCGAACAAAGGACCGGAGGGAGCGATGACGATCACCGGCACATGTTCGTCGATCAGGGCGATCGGCCCGTGCTTCATCTCGCCAGCGGCATAGCCCTCGGCATGGATGTAGCTGATCTCCTTCAGCTTCAGCGCGCCTTCCAGCGCCAGCGGATAGTCGGTGCCGCGGCCCAGATAGAGCACGTCGCGCGCGCCCGCGACCGCGCCGGCCATCGCCTCGATCGACTCGTCATAGGCGAGCGCGCCGTTGATCGCGGCCGGGGCCTCGGCGAGATGGCGGACGATCTCGCGCTCCTCGGCCTCGTTGAGCCTGCCCTTCGCCTTGGCGAGATTGGCGGCGAGCGCCGCCAGCACCGCGAGCTGGCAGGAAAAGGCCTTGGTGGAGGCGACGCCGATTTCCGGCCCGGCATGGGTCGGCAACAGCAGGTCCGCCTCGCGCGCCATCGAGCTGGTCGGTACGTTGACCACCGCCGCGATCGTCTGCCCCTCGCTCTTGGCGTGGCGCAGGGCGGCCAGCGTGTCGGCGGTCTCGCCCGACTGGCTGATGACGATCATCAGCCCGCCCGGCTCCATCACCGGCGCGCGGTAGCGAAATTCGGAGGCGACATCGATGTCGACCGGCACGCGCGCGAACTGCTCGAACCAGTATTTGGCGACCATGCCGGCATAATAGCTGGTGCCGCAGGCGACGATGGTGACGCGACGGATCGTGGACAGGTCGAAATCGGGGATGGGCAGCACGACCTTGCCCTCCATCCGCTGGAGGTAGGAGCGCAGCGTCTGCGCGACGACGATCGGCTGCTCGTAGATCTCCTTCTGCATGAAGTGGCGGTGATTGCCCTTGTCGATCAGCGCGCCGGTGACGCCGGAGATGGTGACCGGCCGATCGACCGCATGGTTGTCGCGGTCATAGACCTGCGCGCCATCGCGGGTGCAGACCACCCAGTCGCCCTCGTCCAGATAGGCGATGCGCTGGGTCAGCGGGGCGAGCGCCAGCGCGTCCGAGCCCAGATAGGTCTCGCCCTCGCCGTAACCGACCACCAGGGGCGAGCCGAGCCGCGCGCCGATCAGCAGGTCCGGCTGGTCCTTGAACAGGAAGGCGAGCGCGAACGCCCCGTGCAGGCGCGGCAGCACGGTGCGCACCGCCGCCACCGGGTCCAGTCCCGCCTCCACCTGCTCGCTGACCAGATGCGCGACGACCTCGGAGTCGGTCTCGCTGGTGAAGACGCGGCCGCGGGCGATCAGCTCCTCGCGCAGCGGCTTGAAATTCTCGATGATGCCGTTGTGGACGACCGCGACATGGTCGGTGGCATGGGGATGCGCGTTGTTGGTGGTCGGCCCGCCATGCGTCGCCCAGCGGGTATGCGCGATGCCGGTGGTGCCGGGCAGCGGATGCGCGGCCAGCTCGCGGGCCAGATTGACCAGCTTGCCCGAGGCGCGACGCCGCTCGATCGCGCCGTCATGATCGGTGGCGATGCCCGCCGAGTCATAGCCGCGATATTCCAGCCGCTTCAGTCCGTCGAGCAGCCGGTCGGCCACGGCGTCTGCGCCGACGATCCCCACAATTCCACACATGCGATTGAAACTCCTGGAAACCTGATATTATCGGGCGACCTTGCGCGCCTTCAAGGCCTCGGCCCGCTCGCGGAAGCGGGCGGCCCAGCCGGGCTTGGTCTGGCGCTCGGCGCGGACCAGCGCCAGCGCGTCCGCCTCGACATCGCTGGTCACCACCGATCCCGCCCCGACGATCGCGCCGTCGCCGATCGTCACCGGTGCGACCAGCGCCGAATTGGAGCCGATGAACGCCCCCGCCCCGATCACCGTGCGATATTTGAAGAAGCCGTCGTAATTGCAGGTGATGGTGCCCGCACCGATATTGCTGCCCGCGCCGATCTCCGCATCGCCCAGATAGGTCAGGTGGTTGGCCTTGGCCCCCTCGCCCAGCGTCGCCTTCTTGATCTCGACGAAATTGCCGACCTTGGACTTGGCGCCCAGCACCGCGCCGGGCCGCAGCCGCGCATAGGGGCCGACCTCCGCACCCGGACCGACCTCCGCGCCCTCGATATGGCTGAAGCCATGGATCGTCGCGCCGTCCGCCACCCGCACGCCGGGCCCGAAGAAGACATGGGGCTCGATCGTCACGTCGCGGCCGACCACCGTGTCGTGCGCGAACCACACCGTCTCCGGCGCGATCAGCGTCGCCCCCTCCGCCATGGCGCGGACGCGCCGCGCCGCCTGCCACGCCGCCTCGACGCCGGCCAGTTCGGCGCGGCTGTTGATCCCGGCCACTTCGTCGGCACCCGTCTCGATCACCACCGCGCGGCGCCCCTCGGCGATGGCCAGGCCGACCACGTCGGGCAGGTAATATTCGCCCGCCGCATTGTCGTTGCCGACCGCCGCCAGCAGTCGCCACAGATCGGCGGTCCGCACCGCGGTGACGCCGCTGTTGCAGAGCGTCACCGCGCGTTCCTCGGGCGAGGCGTCCTTATATTCGACGATCCGCTCCATCGTCCCGTCGGCCGCCGCGATCACGCGGCCATAGGCGGCCGGATCGGCGGGCCGGAAGCCGAGCACCGCCACCGCCGGCGCATCCTCGGCCTGCAACCGCGCCGCCAGTCGCGCGACCGTCCCGGCGGCGAGCAGCGGCGTATCGCCGAAACAGACGATGGCGATACCGTCGAAATCCGCCAGTGCGTCCCTGGCCTGGAGCGCGGCATGGGCGGTGCCGAGCTGCTCCTGCTGCCACGCGATGGCGACGCCGCGATCCTGGACCGCCGCCTCGACCTGCTCGCCCGACGCGCCGACGATCACCACCTGCCGCGCGACGCCCGCCGTCGACAGGCTGTCGAGCAGGTGCATCAGCATCGGCCGACCGGCCAGCGGGTGCAGCACCTTGTGCAGGTCGGACTTCATCCGCGTGCCCTTGCCGGCGGCCAGGATGATCGCGGCAAGCGGAGCGGAAGCGGCGGTCTGGTCAGTCATGCGGGTCCGGTGCCATGAAGTTCTTGCCAATACCATAGCGCGGCTGGCACCGGCGCGGTCATGGACAGTAATTCATCCAGTCGTTTTCCCTGGTCCATCGTCGGCTTCGACATGGACGGGACCCTGCTCGACACGTCGGGTGATCTCGCCGCCGCCGTCAACCATGCGCTGGACAGCGCGAGACGGCCGACGCTTCCCGTCGATCGGATCACGCCGATGATCGGCGGCGGCGCGCGGCACATGCTGGCGCAGGGCATGGCCGCGACCGGCGGCTGCACCGATGCCGAGCTGGACGTGCTGCACCGCCGCCTGCTCGACTATTACGAGGCGAACATGGTGGTGCACACCCGGCCCTATCCGGGTGCGCTGGCGGCGCTCGACGCGCTGGCCGCGAAGAGCGTGACGCTGGCGGTGGTGACCAACAAGCTGGAAGGATATGCGACCCGCATCCTCGGCGAACTGGGCCTGACCGATCGCTTCGCCTGCCTGATCGGCGGCGACAGCCTGGGGCCGGGCATGGGCAAGCCGTCGCCCGCGCCCATCCGCGCGATGATGGAGCGATGCGGCGGCGGCCCGGCGGCGTTCGTCGGCGACTCGATCTATGACGTGAAGGCGGCGCAGGCGGCGGGCGTGCCGGTGGTGGCGTGCAGCTTCGGCTTTCTCGACCGGCCGGTCGCCGATCTCGGCGCCGATGCGGTGATCCATGGCTATGCGGAGCTGCTGCCGGTGCTGGAAGGGCTCGCGCCCCGCTGAGCCGGCCCGAGCCTCGCCCCCTAAAGAGCGCGCCTCTGTCACACGGTTCGGCTAATCCGGCGGCGATGCGACGCGAATCACCTTTCCGCCTGGGCTGGGCGATCGTTCTGGCGGGGGCCACGGCCATCGCGGTGGCGCTGGTCGATGGCCGTTGGGAGGGGCTGATCGTCACCCTGGTCGGTACGATCGGCGCGGTGCTGGTCGCGCGGATCGACGAGGACGGCGCCCCCGCCGTGGCCATCGCGCCGACCATCGAACCGGGGATCGGCGAGGTGCTGGACGCGGTGGCCGAGCCGGTGCTGCTGGTGCGCGGCGGCCGCATCATCCTGGCCAATGCCGCGGCCCGTACGCTACTGGGCGATCATGTCGTCGGCGAGGATGCCCGCGTCGCGCTGCGCCACCCCGCCGCCGCCGAGGCGCTGGCCGCGCCCGAGGGGCGGCAGGTCGAGCTGGTCGGCATCGGCGCGCGCGATCGACGCTGGGAGATGCGCGTTTCCCCCACCGCCAGCGGCGGGCGCGTGGTCGAGCTGATCGACCATAGCGAGGGTGCGGCGACCGAGCGGATGCGCGTCGATTTCGTCGCCAATGCCAGCCACGAACTGCGCACCCCGCTCGCCTCCATCCTGGGTTTCGCGGAGACGCTGGAGGAGGCGGGCGACGATCCCGAGCTCCGGTCCCGCTTCCTGCGGATCATGATGGCCGAGGCGCGGCGGATGCAGCGGCTGGTCGAGGACCTGCTGTCGCTGTCGCGGATCGAGGCGGACAAATACCGGCTACCCGACCGGCCGATCGACATCGCGCAACTGATGGACGAGATCTGTGCGGAGCTGCGCCGCACCGGCACCGCGCGCGTCGGCGACATCACCTGCCAGGCGCTGTCCGGCCTGCCGCCGGTGCTGGGCGACCGCGCGCAGCTGTCGCAGATGCTGCACAATCTGATCGGCAATGCGATGAAATATGGCCGCGCCGGCACGCCGGTCGACGTGCGGCTGGAGCCGGGCACCGGTGGCGGCGTCCGCCTGACCGTGACCGATCAGGGCGAGGGCATCGCGCCCGAGCATCTGCCGCGCCTGACCGAGCGATTCTATCGCGTCGACACCGGGCGCAGCCGGTCGCTGGGCGGCACCGGCCTGGGCCTGGCGATCGTCAAGCATGTGGTGGAGCGGCATCGCGGCCAGCTCGACATCACCAGCCGGGTCGGCATCGGCACGACCTTCGCCGTCACCCTGCCCGCGACCGCAGCGCCCGCCCCGGGCCCGGTACCGGGTGCGGTGTCATCAAAGAGTAACGAAAACGTCACACAGGGTTAGAGGGAAGCGCGCTAGAGACTCGGGCGACTTCCCCTGGGGACCCGATGTTTCGCCTTCTTCCACTCGCGCCGTTGCTGGCGCTGGCCGCGTGCCATGACCAGGCCAATGGCGGCGGCGCGGGGGCACGCGACCAGATTCGCGTGGTGGGGTCGTCGACCGTCTATCCGTTCACGACGATGATCGCCGAGCAACTGGTCGCCACCGACCCCGATGCCCGCGCGCCGGTGATCGAGGCGACCGGCACGGGTGCCGGCATGAAGCTGTTCTGCGCCGGCATCGGCGCGGCCTATCCCGATGTCGAGGATGCGTCGCGGCGGATGCATGCCGGCGAATATCGCGATTGCGCGGCGCACGGCGTCGGCAAGATCCTGGAGGTGCAGATCGGCATCGACGGCATCGCCTTCGCCGAGGCCAAGAACGGCCCGAAACTGGCGCTGACCCCGACCGACCTCTACCTGGCGCTGGCCGCCGCGCCGCGCGGGCGCCCCAACAGGGCGCGTACCTGGGCGGACGTGAACCCCCGCCTGCCCGCCGTGCCGATCCAGGTCTATGGCCCGCCCGCGACCAGCGGCACGCGCGATGCGCTGGCCGACCTGATCCTGGCCAAGGGCTGCGACGCGGTCGATCCCGTGGCGCGCCGGCTCGCCACCCGCGATCCGGAGGCGCATCGCGCCCGCTGCTCCCGCGTCCGCGAGGACGGCGCCTATATCGATGCGGGGGAGAACGACAATCTGATCGTCCAGAAGCTGCAATCCAACCCGAACGCGATCGGCATCTTCGGCTACAGCTATCTGGAGGAGAACCGGGATACGGTGGACGGCGTCCCGATCGACGGCGTCGCCCCCACCTATGACGCGATCGCCAGCGGCCGCTATCCGGGCGCGCGGGCGCTCTACATCTACGTCAAGCAGGCGCATGTCGACGCCATCCCCGGCCTGCGCGCGTTCCTCGACCTCTATGCCGCCAATTGGGGTCCGCGGGGACCGCTGGTCGCGCGCGGGCTGATCGCCGCGCCGCCGGCCGTGCGCGCGCGCTCGGCCGCGATCATCGCGCACCAGATCCCGATCGATCCGGCGACGCTGTCGTGAAGCCGCTGGCGCTGCTCTTCGTCGTCGCGGGCCTGGCGCTGATCGGCTGGCTGACCGCACGGGCGCGCGCCGACCGCTTCCTGCACGCGGCCACGCGGTCCAGCTCGCTGCCCGGCCATCACGGCTGGTATGTCGCGCTGTGGATGCTGGTGCCGCCGCTGGTCTTCCTCGCCGTCTGGGCGACCGTCGCGCCGGCGCTGGTCACCGACGCGGTGCTGGCGACCCCGGCCGCCGCCGCCCTGCCGCCGCAGGGCTTCGCCCGCGCGACCATCCTGTCCGAGGCCCGGGCGCTGGGCGCGGGTCGCGCCTATGGCGCGTTCCACCCCCTCGCCGCGACGCTGGCCCCCGCCTATGCCGCCGCGCAGACCCGGTTCGACTGGATCGCGACCGGGCTGGCGCTGGCGCTGGCCTTTGCCGGGGGGGCCTTCGCCTTCGTCCGCATCCGGCCGGGCTTCGCGGCGCGGACGCGGGTCGAGCGGATCGTGATGGCGGCGCTGCTCGCCGCCTCGCTGATCGCGATCCTGACGACGATCGGCATCGTCGCCTCGCTCCTCTACGAGTCCGCCCGCTTCTTCGCGATCGTGCCGATCACCGATTTCCTGTTCGGCACCCATTGGAGCCCGCAGGTCGTCGACCCGCGCGATCCGGGCGCGAGCCTGGGCGCGCTGCCGCTGTTCTGGGGCACCTTCTTCATCGGCGCGGTGATCGCGATGGCGGTCGCCATCCCCTTCGGCCTGATGAGCGCCATCTATCTCACCCAATATGCCCGTCCCGCGACGCGCCGCTGGATGAAGCCGATGCTGGAGATGCTCGCCGGCGTGCCGACCGTCGTCTACGGCTACTTCGCCGCGCTGACCGTCGCGCCGGCCGTGCGGTCGCTGGGCGTGGCGCTCGGCATCCACCGGGCATCCTCCGAAAGCGCGCTGGCGGCCGGGCTGGTCATGGGGGTGATGATCATCCCCTTCGTCTCCTCCATGGCCGATGACAGCCTGGCCGCCGTGCCCGGCACGATGCGCGACGGCAGCCTGGCGATGGGCGCCACCGTGTCGGAGACGATCCACAAGGTCCTGCTCCCCGCCGCGCTGCCCGGCGTGGTCGGCGGCATCCTGCTCGCGATCAGCCGCGCGATCGGCGAGACGATGATCGTCGTGATGGCCGCGTCGGGCGTCGCGACGCTGACCGCCAACCCCTTCGCCTCCGCCACCACCGTCACCCGGCAGATCGTCGACCTGCTGACCGGCGAGGCGGCGTTCGACAGCGCCAAGACGCTCGCCGCCTTCGCGCTGGGGCTGACGCTGTTCGTCGTCACCCTGCTCCTCAACATCGTCGCGCTCAGCGTCGTGAAGACCTATCGGGAGGCCTATGAATAGGCCGCGCCTCGCCGAGCGGCCCGTCCCGGTGCCGGAGGACACGCGCACGCCGACGGACTGGGCGACGCCGGCCATGCAGGCGCGCCTGCGCCGCCGCTATGCCGCCGAGCGCCGATTCCGCCGGCTGGGACTGGCGGCGGTGGCGCTGTCGGCGGGGTTCCTGCTGTTCCTGCTCGCCACCATGCTGGCGCAGGGGTCGAGCGGCTTCACCGAGACGCGGCTGCGCGTACCAGTCGATCTCGCCGCCGCGCGCCTGACCATCACCCCGGCGCAATTGTCCGAACGTCGCGCCGATCTGGCGCTGGCCGGCGCGGGGCTGCAGGCGGTGGTCGAGAATGCCGCCAGCCGCCGCTACGGCGCCCCCGCCCTGCTGTCGGGCGGCGCCTGGCTGCGCGTGCGCGACGCGATCAAGGCCGATCCCGCCCTGCTCCACCGGACCGCGACCTTCGACCTGCCGGTGTCGAGCGCGCTCGACCTCGCCGCCAAGGGCAAGGGCACGCCCCAGGCGACCGCACTGGTCGCCCGGCTGCGCGCGCAGGGGGTGCTCGGCCGCCATCTCAACCTCGCCTTCCTGACCGACGCCGATTCGACCGATCCGACCCGGATCGGCATCTGGGGCGCGTTCCTCGGCTCGCTGCTGACGCTGGTCGTGACCCTGGCGCTCGCCTTTCCGATCGGCCTGCTGTCCGCCCTCTATCTGGAGGAATATGCGCCGCGGAACCGCTGGACCGACCTGATCGAGGTGTCGATCAACAATCTGGCGGCGGTGCCCTCGATCATCTTCGGCCTGCTGGGACTGGCGGTTTTCCTCGGCACCTTCGGCCTGCCGCGCTCCGCGCCGATCGTCGGCGGGCTGACGCTGGCGCTGATGACCATGCCGGTGATCGTCATCGCCGGGCGCAACGCGATCAAGGCGGTGCCGCCCTCGATCCGCGACGGCGCGCTGGCGATCGGCGCGTCGCCGGTGCAGGTCGTCTTCCACCATGTCCTGCCGCTGGCGCTGCCCGGCATCCTGACCGGCACGATCATCGGCATGGCGCGCGCGCTGGGCGAGACCGCGCCGCTGCTGATGATCGGGATGCGCGCCTTCATCGCCGCGCCGCCCTCGGGCCTGACCAGCCCGGCGACCGTGCTGCCGGTGCAGATCTTCCTCTGGTCCGACCAGGTCGATCGCGGCTTCGTCGAGAAGACCTCGGCGGCGATCATCGTGCTGCTGGCCTTCCTGCTCGCGATGAACGGGCTGGCCATCTACCTCCGCAACCGTTTCGAGACCCGCTGGTGACCCCTTCCCCCTCCTCCCCGGCCAAGATGACGGCGCGCGACGTATGCGTGGCCTATGGCGACAAGACCGCGATCGACCATGTCTCGATCGATATCGAGCAGGACCGGGTGATCGCCTTCATCGGCCCGTCCGGCTGCGGCAAGTCGACCTTCCTGCGCACGCTCAACCGGATGAACGACACCATCCCGTCCGCCCGCGTCTCGGGCGACATCCGGCTGGACGGGCAGGACATCTATGCGCCCGAAATGGACGTGGTGCAGCTGCGCGCGCGGGTCGGCATGGTGTTCCAGAAGCCCAATCCCTTCCCCAAGTCGATCTACGAGAATGTCGCCTATGGCCCGCGCATCCACGGGCTGGCGCGCGGCAAGACGGAGCTGGACGCGACGGTCGAACGCTCGCTGACCCGCGCCGGCCTGTGGAACGAGGTGAAGGACCGACTGTCGGATTCGGGCACGGCGCTGTCGGGCGGGCAGCAGCAGCGGCTGTGCATCGCGCGCGCCATCGCCGTCGATCCGGAGGTGATCCTGATGGACGAGCCGTGCAGCGCGCTCGACCCGATCGCCACCGCCAAGATCGAGGAGCTGATCCACGAGCTGCGCGGCCGCTACGCCATCGCGATCGTCACGCACAACATGCAGCAGGCGGCGCGGGTCAGCCAGCGCACCGCCTTCTTCCACCTGGGGACATTGGTCGAATATGGCGCGACCTCGGACATCTTCACCAATCCGCGCCAGGAGCGGACCAAGGATTACATCACCGGCCGCTACGGCTGAGTGAGGAGCCGCGATGAACGAACATACCGTCAAGGCCTTCGACGCCGATATCGTCCAGCTGCGCGGGCTGATCAGCCAGATGGGCGGGTTGGCCGAGGAAGCGATCGCCGAATCGCTCAAGGCCCTGCAACGCAGCGACCTGGCCCGTGCCGAGGAGATCCGCGCCGCCGACAAGGCGATCGACGCGATCGCCGCCGAGGTCGAGCAGCTCGCCGTCCAGATCATCGCGCTGCGCGCACCGATGGCGGTCGACCTGCGCGAGGTGGTGGCGGCGCTGAAGATCGCCAGCGTGGTCGAGCGGATCGGCGACTATGCCAAGAACATCGCAAAACGCGTGCCGCTGATCGATGGCGAGCACCGGATCGAGCCGGTGTCGATCCTGCCCGCCATGGGCCGGATGGCCGCCGACATGGTGCGCGGCGCGCTCGACGCCTTTGCCGCGCGCGACATCCAGGCGGCGGTGCGGGTGCGCGAGAGCGACGTGGCGCTCGATGATTTCTACGACAGCATCTTCCGGACGCTGGTCACCTTCATGGTCGAGAATCCGAAGACGATCACCCAGGTCGCGCACCTGCTGTTCGTCGCCAAGAACCTGGAGCGGATCGGCGACCATGCGACCAACGTCGCGGAGATGGTCTATTTCGCCGCGACCGGCACCCGCATGGCCGAGCGCGATCGTGGCAACAGAGAAGGAGAAGCGACATGGCGCGCGTGAAGATGCTGCTGGTCGAGGATGATGCGGCGCTGGCCGAGCTGCTCCGCTATCATTTCGGCCGCGAGGATTTCGAGGTGGCGCATACCCCCGACGGGGAAGAGGCGCTGCTGCTGGCGCGCGAACAGGCGCCCGACATCGTGCTGCTCGACTGGATGGTCGAGGGGCTGTCGGGGATCGAGGTCTGCCGCCGCCTGCGCCGCGCGCCCGAGACGCAGAACGTGCCGATCATCATGCTCACCGCGCGCGGCGAGGAGGAGGACCGGGTGCGCGGGCTGGAGACGGGCGCGGACGATTATGTCACCAAGCCCTTCTCGCCGCGCGAGCTGGTCGCGCGGGTCGGCGCGGTGCTGCGCCGCGTGCGGCCGGCGCTGGCGGGCGAGGCGCTGACCTATGCCGATATCGAGATGGACACGGTCGGCCACAAGGTACGGCGCGGCGGCGAGACGGTGCCGCTCGGCCCCACCGAATTCCGGCTGCTCAAGCATTTCCTGGAGCATCCCGGCTGGGTCTTCTCGCGCGAGCGGCTGCTCGACGCGGTCTGGGGCCATGACAGCGATATCGAGAGCCGGACGGTCGACGTGCATATCCGCCGCCTGCGCAAGGCGATCAACATCGGCGACCGGCCGGACATCATCCGCACCGTCCGGTCCGCGGGCTATGCGCTCGACGCGGACGGCTGAGCGCATCATCTTCCTCGTCCGTCCCATCGGAACCAGCGACCGCCTTGCCGCGTAACGGCTTGCGAATCCTGCGGAAGGCGACCGGTTTCGGTCGCCGGCCTTGCCGCCGCGGCGCGCGATCGTCAGAAGCCGTCGGGAACCCGCCCGATCTGGCGTGGTTTCGATAGGGCCGCTCCGGCGGCAATACGGGAGATAGATCAACATGACGGATTTCGCCGATCTGGTGGATGGATATCAGCGCTTTCGGACCGCCGACTGGCGGCGTCAGCGCGAGCGTTGGGCCAAGCTGAAGGACGGTCAGGAGCCGCGGGTGATGGTCATCGCCTGCTCCGACAGCCGTGTCGAACCCGCGCAGATCTTCGATACGCTGCCGGGCGAGATGTTCGTCGTCCGCAACGTCGCCAATCTGGTGCCGCCCTGCGAGACCGGTGGCGGTCATCACGGCGTGTCGGCCGCGCTGGAATTCGCGGTGACGCAGCTCAAGGTGTCGGAGATCGTCGTGCTGGGCCATGGCCGCTGCGGCGGTTGCAAGGCGGCGCTGGCCGGCACGTTCGACGATGCCGAGCCGGGCAAGGGTGGCTTCATCTCCGACTGGGTGCACCTGCTCGACGATGCGCGCGACAAGGTCCGCTCGGAATTTCCCGATGCGGACTCCGAGGATGCACGCCGCGCGATGGAGCGCGAGTCGGTCCGCACCTCGCTCGCCAACCTGCGCACCTTCCCCTTCGTGCAGGAGGCCGAGGCCGCCGGTCGGCTGAAGCTGCACGGCGCGGTCTTCGCGATCGGCGACGGACAGTTGCACGTCATGGATGCGGACGGCGAGTTCCAGCCCGCCAAGCCGCGCGTCGAAGCGGAAGCATCGGCCTGATCCAGGGGTGACGGTCGCCGATCCGGCGGACCGTCACCACCCGCCCCGCTCCGGCCCCGATCGCCACGCCTCCGGTTGCGGACAGGGTGGAGGGATCGAGCCGGAGCCATGCCGGCCGACAGGCGCTCGGCAGCCAACGGTCGGCGACGACCACATCCACCCGCGCACACGCCGCGACCAGCGCCGCCTTCGGCGGGTGATAGGCGCTCCGCACCATCAACACGCGCAGCCGCGCCGCCCCCTGCCCCGCATCGGCCATGCACAGATCGGCGTTGCAGCGCGCGCCGCCTTCGTCGGACAGCAGGTCCGGTTCGGCGACGCCGGCATTGGTGGCGAGCAGGTCGCGCATATAGTCCCCGGTGCGGTCGCGCAGCATCGCGACGCGACCATCGGCCAGCCGGACGGCGGCATGGCGCCCGTCGCCGCTGACGATCAGGTCGGGCGGCGGCGTCGACCACGCCCATAGTGCGCCCGCCAGCAGCGGCGCGACGCCCCAACGTCGCCAGCGCGTCCGCCACAAGGCCAACCACAGCCCCCCGGCGATCATCAGCGCGAATGCGCCCGACGGCATGGACGGCCAGGCGGCGGTCGCGCCGGGCAGGCTGGCGACGAACCGCGCGCCGCCGAGCAGCAGCCCGATCGCCTGGCCGGTCAGCCACCAGGCCGGCCCGCCCAGCCCGATCGCATCCAGCAGCAGCGCCAGCAGTTCGAGCGGCATGATGAGGAAGGTGGTCAGCGGGATCGCGACGATATTGGCCAGCGCGCCGTACAGCCCCGCCTTGTGGAAGTGATAGACCGCGATCCCCATCAGCGCCGCCTCCACCGCGATGCCGGTGGCGAGCAGCAGGACCAGGTGGCGACCCAGCCGTCCGATTCGTGCTTTCTCGCGCGGCTCGGCGAAGCGGCGCAGTGCGGGATGATCGTGCAAGGCCACGATCGCGACGATCGCCGCGAAGGAGAGCTGGAAGCTGGGGCCGACCAGCGCCTCGGGCCAGAGCAGCAGCACCAGCATCGCGCCCCCCGCCACCAGCCGGAGCGTCATCGCCCGCCGGCCGAGCGCCAGCGCGGCGAGCACCAGCAGCGCCGCGACGCAGCTTCGGATCGTCGGCACCTCCGCCCCGGTCAGCCAAGTATAGAAGATCGCCGCCGCCGCGCCCGCGCCCCCCGCGACCAGGGGCAGGCGGACCCGCAGCGCCAGCCACGGCACCAGCGCCAGCAGCCGCAGGACCAGCAGCATCGTCGCGCCCACCAC
Source organism: Sphingomonas sp. S-NIH.Pt15_0812 (assembly GCF_003951315.1). Taxonomy (GTDB): domain Bacteria; phylum Pseudomonadota; class Alphaproteobacteria; order Sphingomonadales; family Sphingomonadaceae; genus Sphingomonas. The sequence goes on along the minus strand of NZ_QLJH01000007.1, from coordinate 6,924 downwards.
GGCGGTGATGTGGAGGCCGCTGACCGACAGCAGATGCGCCAGCCCGGCGGTGCGCATCGCCTCCGAATCCTCCTGCCCGATCGCTCCCATGTCGCCGGTGACCAACGCCGCCGCGATCCCGCCCTCGCTGCCCGGCAATTGCCGGACGATATGACCGGTCAGCGCGGCCCGGAGCGGCGGCGCGGTCCGGCCGGGGAGCAATATCTCGACCGGCGCGAAGCCCCGCCCGGTCGCGCCGATCCCGGTGAACCAGGCGGCGCGCGCATAGTCATAGGCCCCCGGCACCGCGGCCTCGGGCGGTGGCAGCAGCCGCGCGCGCAGGCGGAGGCGCGCCGCCACCGCCAGCCCGGCCGGCACGTCCGCCTCCGCCAGGTTGATCCGCAGCCGGGGCGGCAGCGGCCGCCGGCCGCCCGAGGCCACCAGCCCCGGCCCCGTCGGACGCAGCGTCAGCCGCACCAGTCCGCGCGCCGGCAGCGGCTCGATCCGCTCGACCCCGGCATCGAAGCGCAGGATCATCGGTGCGCGCAGCACCGGGGCCGCCACCCGTCCGGCCCGGCTCCAGGCCAGCGTCACGCCCGCCGTTACCAGCATCCCGCCCAGCGCCACCGCCAGCCATCCGCGCCCGCCCCGCCACAGGGCCAGCGCCCCCAGCCCCACTGCCAGTCCGATCCAGGCGACGGCGCGCCACGCGGCGGGGTCCGGCAGCACGAACCACAATGCCACGCCCAGACCCAGCATCACCGGCAGCCAGAGCGGCAACTGGTCCCGCTCCGCCTCCAGCCGCCGTTCGATCCCCTCGCCGATTCGGCGGGCGGCATCGCGCAGATCCGCCGGGATTTGTCGCGGCGTGGGGGCCATGCTAGGGGCGGCGGCGGCTGACCTGGCCATCGATCATCCAGTCTGGGAGCATGTGCGCTTGGGCGCAACCACCGATCAGGGCGGCACGCCGTCCGCCACACCATCGACCGCCGCCGCCCCCGTCACGGGCAGCGCCGTCGTCACCCGTTTCGCACCGTCGCCGACCGGGTTCCTCCATCTCGGCGGTGCGCGCACCGCGCTGTTCAACTGGCTGTTCGCCCGCCATCACGGCGGCAAGTTCCTGTTGCGTATCGAGGATACCGACCGTGTCCGCTCCACCCAGCCGGCGATCGACGCGATCCTGGCGGGCATGCGCTGGCTCGGCCTGGATTGGGACGGCGATGCCGTGTTCCAGTTCGCGCGGGCAAATCGCCATGCGGAGGTCGCCCAGGCGATGATCGCCAACGGTTCCGCCTATAAATGCTATATGACGGCAGACGAGATCACGGCGATGCGCGCGGAGGCGGAGGCGGCGAAGAAGCCCCTGCGCATCCGCAGCCCGTGGCGCGACCGGACCGACGGCCCCGCCGACCAGCCCTTCGTCGTCCGCCTGCGCGCGCCGCAAACCGGCGCGGTGACGATCGACGACCAGGTGCAGGGCAGCGTGACCGTGCAGAATGCCGAGCTGGACGATCTGGTCCTGCTCCGCTCCGACGGCACGCCGACCTATATGCTGGCGGTGGTGGTCGACGACCACGACATGGGCGTGACCCATGTCATCCGCGGCGACGACCATCTCAACAACGCGTTCCGCCAGTTGCCCATCTATCGCGCGATGGGCTGGCCCGAGCCGATCTATGCGCACATCCCACTGATCCATGGCTCGGACGGGGCGAAGCTGTCGAAGCGGCACGGCGCGGTCGGGATCGAGGCCTATCGCGACGAACTGGGCATCCTGCCCGAGGCGCTGGACAATTACCTGCTCCGCCTGGGCTGGGGCCATGGCGATGCCGAGATCATCGCGCGCGCGGATGCGGTCCGCTGGTTCGACCTGGCGGCGGTGGGCAAGAGCCCGTCGCGCTTCGACCTGAAGAAGCTGGAGCATCTGAACGGCCACTATATCCGCGAGGCCGAGGATGCGCGACTGGCGGCCCTGGTCGCGGAACGACTGGGGGGAGCCGACGTTGCCCTGCTGACCGCCGCGATGCCGGCGCTCAAGCCACGGGCGGCGAACCTCAACGAATTGGCGGAAGGGGCGAAGTTTCTGTTCACGTCGCGCCCGCTGCCGATCGATGCCGCCGCCGAGCCGTTGCTCGCCGGCGACGCCCCCCGCATCCTGGCGGCCGTTCATGGGGCGCTTGACGCGCTCGACGGCTGGGATACGGACGCACTGGAAGCCGTGGTGCGGCAGGTGGCCGAGGCCGAGGGCGTCAAGCTCGGCCAGGTCGCGCAACCCCTGCGCGCCGCGTTGACCGGGCGAAAGACCTCGCCCGGCATCTTCGACGTGCTCGCCCTTTTAGGGCGCCAGGAAAGCCTGGGTCGGATCGCCGACCGCATGGCGGATTGAGATCTCAGAGAGGACGATCATGACTGACGCAGCGAAGCTATCCCTTGACGGCAAGGATTTCGAATATCCGGTGCTGACGGGCACGATCGGCCCGGACGTGGTCGACATCCGCAAGATGTACGGCCAGACCGGCGCCTTCACCTATGACCCCGGCTTCACCTCGACCGCGTCCTGCCAGTCGACGCTGACCTATATCGACGGCGACGAGGGCGTGCTGCTCCACCGCGGCTATGCGATCGGCGAGCTGGCCGAACAGTCCAGCTTCATGGAGGTCGCCTATCTGCTCCTGAACGGCGACCTGCCGACCAAGGACGAACTGGCCGCGTTCAGCACCACCATCACCCGCCACACCATGGTGCACGAGCAGCTGGCGGCGTTCTTCCGCGGCTTCCGTCGCGATGCGCACCCGATGGCGATCATGTGCGGCGTGGTCGGCGCGCTATCGGCCTTCTACCATGACTCGACCGACATCCACGATCCGGTGCAGCGCACCATCGCCTCGCACCGCCTGATCGCCAAGATCCCGACGATCGCCGCGATGGCCTATAAGTACAGCGTCGGCCAGCCCTTCGTCTATCCCGACAACTCGCTGTCCTACACGGGCAATTTCCTGCGCATGACATTCGGCGTGCCGGCCGAGCCCTATGTGGTGAACCCGGTCGTCGAAAAGGCGATGGACCGGATCTTCATCCTCCATGCCGATCATGAGCAGAATGCCTCGACCTCGACCGTGCGTCTCGCCGGTTCGTCGGGCGCCAACCCCTTCGCCTGCATCGCGGCCGGCATCGCCTGCCTCTGGGGTCCGGCGCATGGCGGCGCGAACGAGGCGGCGCTCAACATGCTGCGCGAGATCGGCACGCCGGATCGCATTCCTGAATTCATCGCCCGCGCCAAGGACAAGAACGATCCGTTCCGCCTGATGGGCTTCGGCCACCGCGTCTACAAGAACTACGACCCGCGCGCGACGGTGATGCAGAAGACCGTGCGCGAGGTGTTCGAGTCGCTCAAGGTCAGCGACCCGGTGTTCGAGACGGCGCTGCGGCTGGAAGAGATCGCGCTCAGCGATCCTTATTTCGCCGAGAAGAAGCTGTTCCCGAACGTCGACTTCTATTCGGGCATCATCCTGTCGGCGATCGGCTTCCCGACCGAGATGTTCACCGTGCTGTTCGCGCTCGCCCGCACCGTCGGCTGGGTCGCGCAGTGGAACGAGATGATCACCGATCCCGACCAGAAGATCGGCCGCCCGCGCCAGCTCTATACCGGCCCGGCGCAGCGTTCCTATGTCGGCCTCGACCAGCGCTGATCGTTCGGCGCTGATCCGGCCATGAAGACCCTGCGTCCGATCCTGCTGCTCCTCGGCCTGGCCTTGGCCTTGATGGGGATGCTGTGGATCGGCCAGGGGCTGGGCTATGTCCATTGGCCCCGGTCGAGCCCGATGCTCGACCAGACGCAATGGGCCGATTACGGCGCCGCGCTGGCGGTAGCAGGGCTGATCCTGCTGCTGGTCGCGCGGCGACTGCCCCGGCGGTGAGGGCCGGGCGCCGCTAGGTTCGATCGTCGTGACGCTGGGTCGCACCGGCCGGCAGCCGATGTCATCGCTATAGCACTGAACCGCCGGAGTAACCGGCCCCGCCCCTAGCCGATCGGCAAGGCCAGCGTGAACAGCGCCCCCTCGCCCGGTGCGCTCGTCACGGTCAGGTCGCCACCCATCGCCCGCGCCAGGCGGCGGGCGATGAACAGGCCGAGACCGTTGCCGCCCGGCTCGCTGGGGTCGATTCGCTCGAATTTCTCGAAGATGCGCGCCTGATCCTTTTCGGCGATGCCCTTGCCATGGTCGGCAACGGTCACGCAGGCGCGGTCGTTGATCATCATCGCGGTCACGAACACCCGCTCGCCCTGGGGCGAATAGCGGATCGCGTTGCCGATCAGGTTGACGACGATCTGGAGGCAGCGGCGGAAATCGCCCAGCCCGGCCGCATGTTCGTCCTGGTCCGGGCGGTCGAGGATCACCCCGGCATGGTCGGCGCGCACCGCGAGCAGGCCGGCGGCGCGGCGGGCGACATCGGCCAGGTCGATCGGCTCGATCTCCGGCGTGAAATCGGGCCGCTCGATCGCCTGTAGGTCGACCAGATCGTCGACCAGGTCCAGCAGGTGCCGGCCGGCGGTGGCGATGTCGGCCGCATAATCGGCATAGTCGCGCGCGATCGGCCCATCGGCCTCCGCCTGGATCGAATCGGCATTGGCGACGATCCGTGCGAGCGGCCGGCGCAGCGCCCGGTCCAGCCCGGTGGTGAAGCCGTCCGACAGCCCCTCCACCGGTGAAGCGGCCATGGCGACCGGCTCGGCAATGCCCGACAGTCCGGCGAACCCGCCCATCTGGTCGACCCGCACCTCGGCCGACAGCATCAGCGCCGCGCCACCGGGATGCAGTTTCGCGGGCTGCGCACGCAGGGGCCGCCGCCGCGCCAGCGCATCCATGATCGGCATCACGCCGTCCGGCCCCTCGTCGAAGCCGAACAGGCTGGTCAGCGGCCGGCCGAGCATGGTGAAGGCCTCCCCCCCGCCCGCGATCCCGGCGCCGGGCGCGATATAGGTCAGGCGCAGCGACGCATCCGTCTCCCAGCCCCAGGCCCCGGCCGGCACGACCGGCGGCACCGGGTTCGGCGCGGCGCGCCAGGCGGGTGTCTCCGACCAGCCACTGATCGCCAGATGGCCGTCGGGCTGCGCCCTCACCCAGAGTTCCAGGTCCTGCTCGCCATCGGCGATCGACACCCGGCGCTGGACCGCGACCTGCAGCCGAACCGCCAGCCGGGCGAGCATCGCGATGGACGGCACCGCGAGCGACTGGCGCAGCGCGCCGCCCGCCCGGCCGTTCAACCCGAGGATCGCGGGGTCGGCGGACAGCAACAGCCCCTCCGCATCGACCCGCGCATGACTGACGGGACTGACGGCGATGCGCATCGCGATCACCGCCACGCCCCCTCGCCGTCGCGGCCGCGCGGCCGCGTCGGCGAGGCCGACGCCAGTGCGGCTATGGCCCGGCGGAAGTCGTCCGGCAGCGCCAGCGGCGCCAGGGCCACGCGCGCCGCCGCCGGCGATACCGCGGCGATGGCGTCGAGTTGATCGGCGAGGGATTCGATATCCCGGGCCGGGTCGGCATCGGCGAGCGCCAGCCCGATCCGGGCGATGACCGGGCGGTCCAGCTCCAGCGCGCGCAGCGCCAGCCACAAGCGGTCGTCGTCCGGCTCCAGCGTCATGGCCCGCACCTGCCCGAACGACAGGCGCAGGCCATGGGCGATCACCGCGATGAACAGCCCGAGCCGACGATCGCCCAGCGCGTCGAGCAGCAGGATGGCACGCTCCGCGATCCGCGCATCGACCGCGCGGGCGAGCGCCATCGCCGCGTCCTCCGCCCCGTCTCCCGCAAATGGTGTCGCCAGCCGTCGTTCGGCGGCGGCGACCAGCGCCTGGTCGATCTCGGCATCGTCGCCATCCCGGATCGCCGCCGCCACCGACCAGACCAGGGCCGGTCGCAAGGCGGGCGGCAGGTCGGCCTCCGTCATTTGCGCCTGTTCCAGCGCGGCGCGACGCCGGCTGTCGGCGGCGAGCAGCGCCTGCGCCGCCTGCGCCACCCCGGGATCGACGGAGGTGGCGAGCTGCACCAGCAGGCTGGGGATGTCCGGCGATCCGACCGCGATCGGCAGCGCCTGCCCGATCAGGTCCTGGCGAACACGGGCGATCACCTCCGCGATCAGCGCGTCGTCGCGCAGCGTCCCCGCCCGCACCACCCGATCGAACGTCCGGCCATGGTCCGTGAGGATCGCCGCGCCCCGCTCCCCGACCTGTCCGGCGACCTGATGCCGCAGGTCATTCGCGATCGCCGCGACCATCGCCCGCAGCATCTGGTGCAAGGTCAGCCGGGTGCGATCCCCCAGTCGGGCGGCATCGGGAAGGAACAGGTCGTCGACCGATGCACGCAGGATCCGGTCGGCCCGCGTCCCGGCTTCGGCCGCGCGAACGGCAAGCGCATCCGGGGACCATGTCCCACGGGCGTTCACGTCTGGACCTGACGACATTGTCGCTGATAAGTAACCGGAATGAAGTTAATGACGGTTTAAGCAGGGCGGCGCAGGGCCTCCACTGCAGCCGCCAGCGTTGATGCGGCATACGCGACTGTCAACGCCACACCTGAGAGAGGTGTCCCAATTAGGGTCGATCCGGCCAGCAAGAGCAGATAGGCGGGCGGGCCGCCCCACCAGGGGCGGCGGCGCGAACGCTGGATCGCGCGTTCGCCCAAACCGCCCAGATACAAGAGCATCAGGGCGCCGACCAGGCCGACCGCCTGCCCCTGCGCCATGCCCAAGGTCAGGCCGAGCGCGACCGTCGCCAGCGCCGGCACGACGGCGATGCCGATGGTCTGCGCCCGCACCAGCGCCGCCTCGTCGCGCAGGATCGCCAGCGTCCGCCCCAGCCCCAGCAACAGGCATCCGACCAACGCCACGATCAAACCGGAACGGGTCGATCCGGCGAGCGTCAGCGCCGCCCCCACCGCCCCCAGC
>NZ_QLJH01000069.1 GCF_003951315.1 Sphingomonas sp. S-NIH.Pt15_0812 | reverse complement strand
GAATTGGGGGCGTGGGGCGGCGTCGGTACCGCCGTCTGGGCGGTGGCGAGCAGCAGGGCGGGGAGCATCAGGAGGCGCGTCATGGCCCGGATGCTACGCGCCTAAGGCGATCAGGAGAAGAGCGGGTCCGACTGGCCAGCGCCGGCCTGGTCGATCGCCGTGCCGACCGCGCGCGCGCAGCGATCGAGATGACGGCGCTCCTCCGGGGTCAGGGCGGGGCGCGCCGTCTCGTCGGTGACGCAGAGCACGCCGATCGGCTGACCGTCATAGAGGATCGGCGCGCCGGCATAGAATTGGACGCCACCCTCCGACTCGGTCAGCGGGTTGCCGGCAAAGCGCGGATCGTGGCTGGCATCGGCGATGCAGAACACTTCCGTCGGTTCGAGGATCGCGTGGCCGCAAAAGGAGGTGCGACGGCTATAGGGACCGATGTCGATGCCATGGCCGACGATCACATATTGCCACTCTTCATAGACGATGGTGACCGCGCAAGTGCTGGCATGGAATTGCCGGCAGACCTGATTGACGATGGCCCTGAGCACCGGATGGTTGGGAAGGCCGATCGCACCCGAGCGGCGCACCGCTGCTTCGCGGGCCGATTCGTCGGCGGGGCGGGGGGGCGGCGTGTAATAGCTGATGCTCATGCTGTCCCCCCATGCTCGATCGGTTTGTCCTGCCGGCCTCTGGTGACATGAGACGCATGCTTTGTACATGGTTTAAAGCATTGCAATCTGGTTCTTTTAACTAAACAATCTTGTATAGGAAACAAGTTTGCGAACCCATCTGGTTATTCGAAGTTGACAGCGTCGCGCTCCCAAGGTACATAACGGGAACGCTGAGGAATTGCGGATGGGCCGGGCGGTCCCGGGGATCGGTACGATGCCCGGGACCGTACCGGCCCTTCGCATGTCCGGCGCAGGCGGACCGGAGGGGCGCGATGCAGATGAGGAGACAAGGCGAGGGGCGCGCGGCGGCGTCGCGGCGCGCCAGGCGGGAGGGGATGAGCGATACGCGGCGCATGACGTTCCTGGAGGCCCTGCGTCGGACGAGCGACGTGCGGCTGGCGGCGGAGGAGGCCGGGACGTCGGCACAGGCGGCATATGGCCTGCGGGATCGCGACGCGGCGTTCGCACGGGCGTGGCAGGCGGCGATCCTGGGGGGATATGAGGACCTGGAGTTGCGGTTGCTGGCCGCGGCGCGCGGTACGGCGAAGGAGGAGGGCTTCGATCCGGCGATCGCGCTGGCGCTGATCCGGCGGCAGGATGCGCGGACCAAGGATGGCGCGGGATCGGCAGCGGTGGAGACGGTGTCGCCGGCGGAGGTGCAGGCGGAGTTGCTGCGCCGGATCGCGGCGCTGGCGCCGCCCGCCCCATGACCGAGGCGGCGGTCGCGGGACTTCGCCTGCTGGTCGCGCAAGTGGCGGCGATGGATGCGGCGGACCGGCGGCGCCTGGTGGAGGAACTGCCGGTCGCCCATCAGCGCACGCTGCTGGAGCAATGGCCGGTCTGGGCGCATCAGGGGCAGTTGCCGGCGTCGGACGACTGGCGGGTCTGGCTGATCCGGGCGGGGCGCGGTTTCGGTAAGACGCGGGCGGGCGCGGAATGGGTCAGCGCGGTGGCGCGCCGCCGGCCGGATGCGCGGATCGCGCTGGTCGGGGCGACGATGGACGATGTCCACAAGGTGATGGTGGAGGGGCAGAGCGGCCTGCTGGCGGTGGCGCGGCACGACGAGCCGACCGTCTGGCGATCGAGCCTGGGCGAGTTGACCTTCGCATCGGGGGCGCGGGCCTTCGTCTATTCGAGCGAGCGGCCGGACAAGCTGCGCGGGCCGGAACACCATGTCGCCTGGTGCGACGAACTGGCCAAGTGGCGGCAGGGGGAGCCATGCTGGGACAATCTGATGATGGGTTTGCGGCTGGGCGAGCGGTCGCAGGTGCTGGTGACGACGACGCCGCGCCCGACCATGTTGATGCGGCGGGTGATGGCGCTGCCCGGTCTGATCGAGTCGCGGGGCGGGACGCGCGACAATGCGCATCTGCCGGCCGATTTCCGGCGGGAGATCGAGGCGCTCTATGCGGGCACGCGCCTGGGCCGGCAGGAACTGGACGGCGAGCTGCTGGAGGATGTCGAGGGCGCGCTGTGGAACCGGGCGCTGCTCGATCGGCAGCGGGTGCGGGCGGCGCCGACCCTGGTGCGGATCGTGGTCGGGGTCGACCCGCCGGCGAGTCGGACCGGCGATGCCTGCGGCATGGTGGTGGCGGGGCGTTGCGCCAACGGGCAGGCCTGGGTGCTGGAGGATGCGAGCGAGGCGGGGCTGACGCCCGAGGGCTGGGCGGCGCGGGTGGCGGCGCTGGTCGCGCGCTACGATGCCGACCGGGTGGTGGTGGAGCGCAACCAGGGCGGCGACATGGTGGAGACGGTGCTGCGGCTGCACGACGCATCGCTGCCGCTGCACGGCACCCATGCCAGCAAGGGCAAGGGCGCGCGGGCCGAGCCGGTGTCGTTCCTCTATGCGCAGGGGCGGGTGTGGCATGTCGGCGGGTTCGCCAGCCTGGAGGATGAACTCTGCGGGCTGACGCTGGACGGCTATCACGGGCCGGGGCGGTCGCCGGACCGCGCGGATGCGCTGGTCTGGGCCTTGTGGGCGCTGATGATCGCGCCCGAGCGGCATGTGGGGCTGCGGCGGATCTGAGGCTTCGCCGGATCAATGGGGAGACGAACGATGAAATGGTTCGGTCGCAAGGCCGGGCGCGACGAGTCGCGTCCGGCGCTGTCGGGCGGCTTCGCGCGGTCGGGGGTGCCGATCCTGGGCGAATGGCCGCGGCAGTATGAGGCGCAGGCGCGCGACGCCTATCTGGACAATGCGGTGGCGCAGCGCGCGGTGAAGCTGGTGGCGGAGACGCTGGGCGCGGCGCCGCTATCGGCCTCCGATCCGGGAATCGCGGCGCTGGTCGCGGCACGGTCGGGGGGACAGGCGCTGTTGCCGACGGTGGCGGTGCAGGTGCTGCTGCACGGCAATGCCTATGTCCAGCTGCTGCGCGATGCGGAGGGCGGGGTGGCGGCACTTTATGCGCTGCGGCCCGAGCGGGTGGCGGTGGAAACCGACGCGGGCGGCTGGCCGGTCGCCTATCGGTATCGGGTGGGAGCGGTGGCGACGCGACTGGATGCCGATCCGGTGCGGCCAGCGCTGGTGCATATCCGCGCCTTTCATCCGCTCGACGATCATTACGGGCTGGGCTGCCTGGGCGCGGCGGCGGGGGCGGTGGCGATCCACAATGCCGCCACCCGCTGGGGCAAGGGGCTGCTGGACAATGCGGCGCGACCGTCGGGCGCGCTGGTCTACGAACCGCGCGACGGATCGCCCTTGTCGGGGGACCAGTTCGCACGGCTGCGGGCCGAGCTGGACGCGTTCATCGGCGCCCCCAATGCCGGGCGGCCGATGCTGCTGGAAGGCGGGCTGAAATGGCAGGCGCTGAGCCTGTCGCCGGCGGAACTGGATTTCTCCGGCACCAAGGCGGCGGCGGCGCGCGAGATCGCGCTGGCGTTCGGCGTGCCGCCGATGCTGCTGGGGCTGCCGGGGGATTCGACCCATGCCAATTACCGCGAGGCCAATCGCGCGCTGTGGCGCTCGACGGTGTTGCCGCTGGCGGAGACGATCCTGTCCGCGTTGGCGCAGGGACTGAGCGGCTGGTTTCCGGAGGCGCGGCTGGCGGTCGACCTGAACGCGGTGCCGGCGCTGGCGGAGGAGCGCGAGCGGTTGTGGGCGTCGGTGTCGGCGGCCGATTTCCTGACCGGGGAGGAGAAGCGCGCGCTTCTCGGCCTGTCCTGAGCGGGGCGGTCGGTTTCGCGGGCTATGCGGCCTTGTTCGATCGGGTCGACCGGGCGGGCGACGTGGTGCGCGCGGGGGCCTTCGGAACGGTGCAACCGGTGCCGCTGCTGTTCGCGCATCGCGGCGACCCGGTCGGCGTGATCGAGACGCTGGCGGTCGACGCGCGGGGGCTGCGCGTCGCGGGTCGGGTGACGGATGCGGCTCTGGCGGCGGCGGTGCGGCGGGGCGCGCTGGCGGGCCTGTCGATCGGATATCGGCCGCTGGCGGTGCGGCAGGGAGCCTGGCGCGAATTGCTGCGGGTCATGCTGGTCGAGGTGAGCCTGGTGCCGGTGCCGATGCAGCCGCTGGCGCGGATCGACCGCGCCGGTTGAAGTTATCCACAGGGTTATCCCGGGGTTCCCCACGGGACGCTCCCCCAACTTATCCACAAGCAGGACGGAGATGACCATGGACGTGACGGTTCGACCGGCGCTGGACGGCGCGCGGCAGCAACAGGGCGATGCAGGCTTCGCCAGCTTCGTGCGGACGGGCGCGACGCTGGAGATGAAGGCGTTCACCGGGGTGAGCGGCGATGCGGGCGGCTATGCGGTGCCGCGCGAGATCGATGCGGAGATCGGGCGGGTGCTGACCGGCCTGTCGCCGATCCGCAGCATCGCGCAGGTCGTGACGGTGGGTTCGGCCGGCTATCGCAAGCTGGTGACAAGCGGCGGTACGCCGAGCGGCTGGGCGGCGGAGACGGAGGCGCGGCCGACGACCGCGACGCCGGTGTTCCGCGAGATCGTGCCGCCGAGCGGCGAACTCTATGCCAATCCCAGCGTCAGCCAGGCGATGCTGGACGATGCCGGGTTCGACGTGGAGGAATGGCTGGCCGGCGAGATCGCGACCGAGTTCGCACGCGCCGAGGGCAGCGCCTTTGTCAGCGGCAATGGCGTCAACCGGCCCAAGGGTTTCCTGGCGCAGCCGAGCAGCACCGAGGGCGATGCCAGGCGTGCGTTCGGGACGCTGCAATATCTGGCGACCGGCTCGGCGAACGGGCTGGGCGGCAGCGCGGCGGACCGGCTGGTCGACCTGGTCCAGATGCTGAAGGCGCCGTACCGGCAGGGGGCGTGTTTCGTCGCCAATGCCGCGACGCTGGCCCTGATCCGCAAGCTGAAGGACAATAACGGCGCCTTTCTGTGGCAACCCGGTCTGGCGGCAGACCAGGCGTCGATGCTGCTCGGCTATCCGGTGGTGGAGGCCGAGGACATGCCGGACGTGGGCGCGGATGCGATGGCGCTGGCCTTTGGCAACTTCCAGCGCGGCTATCTGATCGCCGAGCGGAGCGAGACGGCGATCCTGCGCGATCCCTATTCGAACAAGCCGTTCGTCAGCTTCTACGCGACCAAGCGGATCGGCGGCTGCGTGGCGGATTCGAACGCGATCAAGCTGCTGAAGATCGCGGCGGCCTGACGGGCCGGGCGGGGCCGGCGGTGTCGGCTCCGTCCCAGAGGAGACAGGCGATGATGAACGGACAGGAGGCATCGGCGCTGGTCGCGCCGGTGGCGGCGGCGGCGCGCGAGATGCTGCGGCTGGAGGGGAATGGCGAGGACGCGCTGATCCTGCGGCTGGCGATGACCGCGCTGGGGCTGGCGGAGGCGTTTTGCGGGCAGAGGCTGGTGCGACGGGCGAATGCGGAGGGGCTGGCGGAGGGCTGGTCCGACCTGCCGCCGCCGATCGCGCACGGGCTGGTGCTGATGGCGGTGCATCTGTTCGAGAATCGCCATGCCGAGGTCGGGGTGCCGACCGCGGTCGCGGCGCTGTGGCGGCCGTGGCGGCGGATCGGGCTGTGACGGAGCCGCGGGCGCTGCTGGTCGCGGCGGCGGTGGCGCGGTTGAAGGGGCTGGCGGGACTGGCGGGCGTGGCGGTGTTCGACGCGCCGCCGGTGCGCGGCGGCCTGCCCCATGCGGTGGTCGAGGAGCCGGTGATGGCCGACGCCTCCGTCGCCGGATGGAGCGGGCGGGACGGGCGGCTGACCGTGGTGCTGGAGGATGCGGGCGAGCGGCCGGTGCGGCTGCGCGCGCTGCTGGCGGCGGTGGAGGCGGGGCTGCCGGGGATGGCGGGCGCGGCGATCGGCGGCGGGTGGAGGGTGGTGACGGTGAGGCTGGCGCGGAGTCGGGTGGCGCGGGCGGGGCGGCAGGCAAGGAGCGGCGCGGGCGGGGAGGAGTGCGG
>NZ_QLJH01000068.1 GCF_003951315.1 Sphingomonas sp. S-NIH.Pt15_0812 | reverse complement strand
CACTCTCTTATTTTTTTTTTCTTTACACAATAGACGTCATACTATGTCTAGTACGGTTTCGTTGCCTCAGAGAGTTCTATAAGAACCAGCCCTTGCCCGTGGCCTCGAAGGTCCATCGCCCCGTCGGATCGTTCCGCCCCGCGCGGCCCGTCGCCAGCGCCCGGCTGGGACTCGCCCGTCTGGGACCGGGCGCTGGCGACGGGCCGCGCGGGGCGGAACGATCCGACGGGGCGATGGACCTTCGAGGCCACGGGCAAGGGCGGGGCGATCCCGGCGCGCTATTATGCCAGGCCCAACCATCATGGCGATCGCGCGATGCTCTGGTTCTCGCGCGACGGCCGCCGCATCCTGCGCGTCGCCCCCTGGGGCGGCTATACGATGAGCTGGATCTACGAGCTGCACATGCAGCTGCTGGCGGGCGAGACCGGGCGACAGATCGTCGGCTGGTCGGGCGCGGCGATGCTGCTGCTGCTGGTCAGCGGGCTGGCGGCGTGGTGGCCCAAGGGGACATGGCGCAAGGCCCTGGCCTTCAAGCGCAACGCCGCGCCGCTACGCCGGGTGCGCGACTGGCACAAGCTGACCGGGCTGGCCAGCGGGATGCTGTTGCCGGTGCTGGTGGCGACGGGGGTGCTGCTGTCGCTGCCGGTCGTCGCACAGGCGCTGTTCGCGCCCGCGCCGCTGCCCGCGCCGACGTCCGAGCCGGGACCGCCGGTCCGCATCGCGCAGGCGCTGGAGGCGGCGCACCGGGCGCTGCCGGACGGGCGGCTGGTCTTCGTCGATGTGCCCAATGCGCCGGACGGGGCGATTCGGGTGCGGATGCGGGTGCCGGGCGATCCGCAGACGCGCTTCACCGGCAGCTATGTCTGGGTGGACCGGCATTCGGGCCGGGTGCTGGCGGTGCGCGACCTGCGCCGGTCGGGCGCGGGGGCGTGGTGGATGGCCTGGGTGCGGCCGCTGCACGACGGGACGGTCGGCGGGCTGTCGACGCGCATCCTGGCGGTGCTGGTCGGGCTGGCCCCGGCCGTGCTGTTCGCGACCGGATTGCTCCACTGGCTGCGACGCCGGCGCGCCTCTCGCACGTCCTAGCCGGGAGGGTGAAGCGGCCCGGCCGACCGGATCGCCGGATTCGACCATCGGACCGGCGACAGGCGCGGATGGTTGCGCTAACCCATCGTCCAGCCTGATTATCGGGCGGGAGGATGTGCTTGATGTGGCTCGGGAAATTCCTGGTTGGCGCGGCGCTGTCGATGGCCGGGCCGGCGCTGGCGCAGTCTCCGGCGATGCAGGCGGGGGCGAGCGTTCCGGCCGGCGCGGCGGAGACCGGCCCCGCCTGGGCGACGGCCAAGCGCCTGCGGCGCGGCGTCAACATCATCGGCTATGACCCCTTGTGGCGCGACCCGGCCAAGGCGCGGTTCCAGTCGCGCCATTTCCGCATCATCCGCGAGGGCGGTTTCGATTTCGTACGCGTCGTGCTCCAGTCCTTCGCGCATATGGACGCGCGCAACCGGCTCGACCCGCAATGGCTGAAGACGCTGGACGGGGTGGTGAAGGGGGCCACCGATGCGGGGCTGGGCGTCATCCTCGACGAACATGACTTCAACCTCTGTTCCGAAGCGCCGGACCCCTGCGAGCCGAAGCTGATCGCCTTCTGGCAACAGATCGGCGCGCGCTATCGCGATGCGCCGGACACGGTGCTGTTCGAGCTGCTCAACGAACCCCATGCGCCGCTCGACGGGCCGCGCTGGAACGCGATGCTGGCGCGGCTGATCCCGGTGGTGCGCGCGACCAATCCGGGGCGGACGCTGGTGATCGGCCCGACCCGCTGGAACAATCTGGAGGAGCTGCCGGGCCTGGACCTGCCGAAGGCGGACCGCAACATCCTGGTCACCTTCCATTCCTATGAGCCGTTCCGCTTCACCCATCAGGGCGCGCCCTGGGCGGAGGACATGAAGGATCTGAAGAACGTGCCGTTCACCGCAGCGGACGAGGCGCGCATTCGGGCCGATTACGATAAGGTCGCGGCCTGGTCGAAGGCGAACGACCGGCCCGTGCTGATGGGCGAGTTCGGCGCCTATGAGAAGAGCGGCACGCCGGTCGCGGCGCGGGCGCGCTACACTGCGACGGTGCGGCGCGAGGCGGAGGCGCATGGCTTCCCTTGGGCCTATTGGCAGTTCGACAGCGACTTCATCCTCTATGACATCGACCGGGACCGGTGGGTGGAGCCGATCCGCCAGGCGCTGATCCCGCCGGCGCAGCGACCGACCGGAGAGTGACCAAGCGGGCGATGCTGGCGCTGGCCGCGCTGCTGGCCCCGGCGGTGCCGACGGTCGCGGCGCCGGTGTCGGTGGCCGCCGTGCAGGGAACGTCGCGGTTGCAGGGGCCGTTCGAGCTGCGGTCGCGAGTCTATCCCGGCATCGTGCGCCGCTACTGGGTCTATGTGCCCGCGGGCTATGATCCGGCGCGGCCGCCCAATCTGCTGCTGTTCCAGGACGGGCAGCGGGCGATCAACCCCGATGGATCGCTCCGCATCCCCGCGGTGCTGGACGACCTGATCGGCCGGGGCGCGATCCCGCCGACCCTGGGCGTCTTCGTCACGCCCGGCCACCGCGCGGCGCATTATCCGGCCGGTCTGGGGCTGGACAATCCCGACCACCGCGTCGCCGAATATGATGCGCTCTCCGACGACTATGCCCGGCTGACGCTGACCGAACTGCTGCCGGCGGTGGCCCGGCGCTGGCGGTTCGCGGCCGATCCGCGACGCCGGGCGATCGGCGGCACGTCGAGCGGGGCGATCGCGGCCTGGACCGTGGCGTGGCGGCATCCCGACGTGTTCGGCAACGTCATCAGCTTCATCGGCAGCTATACGTCGATCGGCCTGCGGCTGGGGGCGGACGGCCGGCCGCTGGCCTATGGCGGCGATGTCTATCCGGGTCTGATCCGCAAGTCGCCGATCCGGCCGCTGCGCGTCTTCCTGCAGGATGGACGCAACGATCTGGACAATGCCCATGGCAACTGGTTCCTCGCCAACCAGCAGATGCTGAAGGCGCTGCAATGGGCCAATGCGCAGGCGGATGCGACGGGGCGGGGCGGTCCGCGCTACGATGTCGATCATGTCTGGACGGAGGGCGGCCATTCGGACGCGGATGGCGGCGCGGCGCTGCCCGACGTGCTGCGCTGGCTGTGGCGGGTTCAGCCGGCGGGGCGTTGAGCCGCGACTGCCTGGGGGCGGGTGGGAGCGTCGATCATCCGGGTCCGGCGGGGGGCGGGGGGTCGAGCAGCGCGGCGATCTCGTCGAGACAGTCGAGGATCCGCGCCAGCGCCGTCTCCGCCGCCAGCCGGGCCGCGCCTTCCGCATAGTCGGCCGGCGACAGCCGGTGCGCGGAGGAGCGGACCATCAGCGCCGCCATGCGCATCGTCTGCGGACAGGGGGGCGGTTGCTCCTGCGGCATAGCCATGCTCACTCTTTCCGGCAGTCCGGCTGCCTGGTGGGTCGTGCAACATGATGCGAAAAAGCCGCCGGCATCGCTGCCGGCGGCCTTCCGAGCCCCTGCGGGCGGTGGAGATCAGGCGTAGGTGAAGGAGGTGTTGCGACGACGATAGCGCGACGCGGCGCCGACCATCGCGAAACCGACCAGCATCATCGCCCAGGTCGCCGGCTCCGGCACCGCCGCGACGCTGAAATTGGCGACTTCGAACGCGTCGGTGGCCGGCACGTTGGTGAAGGTGACGCTGTTGATCAGCTCACCGCCCGAGGTCGCGAACTGGACATATTGCGAGAAGGCCTGGTTGCCGTTCGTCACCGCGAAGTTCAGGTCCATCGCCGTATAGGTGTAGCTGTTCTGATTGGTGGTCAGGATCAGCCGGTTCCAGGTGTCGGGCGAGCCCCACAGGAAGCTGAGATAGCTGGTCGGCGCGGTGAAGGTCAGCGTGGCCGGCTGGCCGGCCAGCGGCCCGGCCGCCAGGAAGTCGCCACCGAACACGGTGCCGGCCGGAATGTCGGCAAAGGGACGATCCGCCGTATAGACCTGGCCGCCGCTCAGCGTGGCGACCGTGCCGCCTTCCAGGCCGGCGTTGCTGAGCGTGAGGAAATCCGAGGTATTGCCGCCGAGGCTGGGCGTGACGGCGGCATGGGCGAGGCTGGGAGCGGCGAGCGTGGCGACGCAAAGTGCGACCTTGAACGATTTCATGAGCAAACCCCTGTAGGTCATTGGATTGATTGACCGTGCGATCGGTCCGCCCATCCAAATCAATCAGCGCAAAGTTTGTTCATTTCTTGTTAAGCACCCAAGTCCCGAATTGGTACAGGCTGCCCCGATGCTTGCCCATGACTTCGGCCGAATGGATTTCGGGGCCTAGATCGACCGGTGCCGTGACCCGGGCCGCCACGTCAGAGCCGCGTCGGTTCATCGTCGATGGAACGGGCGCGCGGGAGGATCACGCCGTCGCCTCCAGCCGGACCGGCGCGCCGGTGAAGTCATCGGCGACGACCTGCTCGATCGGCCGCGCGATCCCACGGGTCAGTCGCGTCGGCACGTCGACCGTGAAGCCCCGCGCGACCAGACCGTCGATCGCCCAGCGCACGCAATAGTCCGATGCCACGCCGACCACCGTCACCTCGGTCACGCCGCGCGCCTTCAGCGCCGCGAAGAAGGCGTCCCGCGCGATCGTCTCACCCGTGGCGACCGACGTCACCTGGCCATCGGGTTCGGCCCACATGTCGAACACCCCCTTTTCGAGATGATAGACCGGCAGGGCGGGATCGATCGCGGCTCGATCGAGGACATTCTCCCATCCCGGCGTGCCCGTCTCGCAATGGAGGGGAAAGAGTTCGGCTTCCGCCGAGGACGCATAGATGGCAGCCACATGCGTGTCCGCGGTGAAGAGCACGCCGTCCACGTCTTCGGGACGGAGGCCGGCAAGCCAGGCGTTCATGGGCGGGACGATCTCTTCCGCTCCGGCGACCGGCAGCGCGCCGTCGGCCGCCACGAAGTCCCGTTGCATGTCCACCACGATCACGAAACGCTTCATGCTTCATCTCCCCGGCAGTGTTGATCACGGTGTCGATGCGCCGGTGACGATCGCGAGCTTAGAGCCGTCCCCCGGACCTGTCAGGCATCGACCGCACCGATCTGCTTGAGCAGGTTGAGATTGTCCATCAGCGCCCAATGCTCGACCAGCCGGTCGCCCTCGACGCGGAACAGGTCCATGACCTCGATATCGGTGCGCGTGCCCGTCGCCGGCCTGCCCTCATATTCCCCCGAATGGGTCGCGACTTGGCGCAGGTGGACGAGCACGCGGTCGTCCTGCGCCACGACGTTGAGGATTGGATAGGCGATGTCCGAAAAGCCGCCATGCAGCACCTCGGCCAGCTTCCTGATCCCCGCCGGTCCCTCGACCGCGAAGTCGAGCCCGGGATCGTGGCGGACGAACCCGGGTGCGATATGCGCATCCCACCATTGCGTATCGCGATCGCGAAAGGCGGGGAAATAGGCAAGCGCCAAGGCGGTGTTGGATTCGATCGACATGGATGCTTTCCGAAGCCCTGGGGGAGGGGGCGGACATGCGGGTCCGCCCCGCGATCGTCACGACAGCGGCGGTTGCCCGTTCGACGCGGTCAGCCCGCCATCGACCGGCAGGTTCACGCCCGTCACGAAACGGGCGTCCTCGCTGGCCAGGAACGCGATCGCGCCCGCGATATCGGCAGGCTCGGCGCCGCGCCCCAGCGGAATACGCTCCTCGAACTTGGCGATGAGGTCGGGCTGCGCCTTCATCCCGGCGGTCAGCGCGGTATAGGTGAGCGAGGGATTGACCGCGTTGACGCGGACGCCGTTCCGGGCCTCGTCCATCGCCAAGGCACGGGTGAAATTGCTCACCGCCCCCTTTGCCGCGCAGTAGAAGCTGTGGTTCCAGTCGCCACCCAGCCCCGACACCGACGACATATTGACGATGCAGCCCTTCGACTGCCGCAGATGGGCGATCGCCGCGCGGCTCATATGGACGACGCCGTAGAGGTCGGTCTCGATCACCTTGGTGAATTCGGCGAAGTCGCCCTCGTCGACCTTGCCGAGATGGTCGACGCCGGCGTTGTTGACCAGCACGTCGATCCGCCCGAAACGGTCGACCGCCGCCTGGACCAGCGCCTCGCATGCCGCCCGGTCGGACACGTCGGTTTCGCGACATTCGACCATGTCGCCCAGTTCGCCCGCCAAGCTGTCGAGCGCCGCCTTGTCGATGTCGCCCAGGACCAGCGTCGCGCCTTCCTCGGCGAAGCGGCGCGCGGCGCCCTCACCGATGCCGGAGGCGGCACCGGTGATGATGACAACCTTGTCGGAGAAGCGCGCCATCATGCCCTCTCCACCTGGGCGTCGGCTTCCTCGACCGCCGTCTTGGGCTCGGCGAATTCGGGTTCCTCGGTGCCGCGCGGGGCGATGAGGATGGCGATGGTCTTGCCTTCGAGCTTCATTATTATCCTCTCAAGATCAATGGCATGGGTGTTGGGGGTCAGGCCGGAATGTCCTGGATGCCGGCGGTATTGGCCGCCGCGATCCCAGTCGCGCGGTGGCGGAAGTCGCTGAGCGCCCGGTAGACTTGCATGCGGGCGCGCATCACGCCGCCAAGCGGGCGATGCGCCTCCAGGCTGTGCGCCGGGCGGAACGTCATCACCTCGTCGAAATAATGGACGCGGTCGGGACCATAGGCCGCCTGTCGCGGCAATCGGATCGTCGCGACGGTGCGATACGGGC
>NZ_QLJH01000067.1 GCF_003951315.1 Sphingomonas sp. S-NIH.Pt15_0812 | reverse complement strand
TCGCGCAAGTCCATCGAATACGGCTTCGCCATGCAGACCGGCCTCCTCCGCCAGCCTGCCCTTGAATCAGATCAGCGCCTCCATGGAAATCCCCATCGATTCAGCCCCACGTCATCCCGCTCTAGATCCTGGCTGTGCGAGGAGATCGACGTGCGCGTGAAGGCATTCCTCGACCGGCCCATCGAAGGCGACTGGCCCTGTGTCTGGGTCGACGCGACGTACCTGAAGGTGCGCCAGGCCGGCCGCATCGTCTCGGTCGCGGTGACCATCGCGGTCGGCGTGAACGGCGACGGCCGGCGCGAGGTCCTGGGGATGGCGATCGGCGCGTCGGAGGCCGAGACGTTCTGGACGGACTTCCTGCGGAGCCTCGCGCGGCGCGGCTTGCGCGGCGTGAAGCTCGTCATCTCGGACGCGCACGAGGGCATCAAGGCGTCCGTCTCGCGCGTGTTCAGCGCCACATGGCAGCGGTGCCGCGTTCATTTCGCGCGCAACGCCATGGCCCATGCCGGCAAGAGCGGGCGCCGCGTCGTCTCGGCCTATATGTCGTTCCCGCCGCAGCATCGCACCAAGCTGCATTCGACCAATCCGCTCGAACGCCTGAACGGCGAGATCAAGCGCCGCACCGGCGTCGTCGGCATCTTTCCCAACGAGGACGCCATCACCCGCCTCGTCGGTGCGCTGCTGCTCGAGCAGAACGGTGAATGGGCCGTCCAGCGAGGACGCTACATGACGCTGGAAAGCGTCGCGCAATTGAGCGATGATCCCGCCGTCGCGCTGCCAGCCATGGCAGCCTGACCAGCCCGGCCTGACCGGAGATCGGCGCGGCTACGCCGCCTCAGCTACACCACCCTGCGGGGCGCAACCCTCATACGAAGCGAATATGGGACGCACTCGCTCCGCCGTACGAAGGCATCGATCATCTACAGGACAACCGGCAACCTGCGTGCCGTCCAGATCCTGCTCGGCCATAGTGAGATCGAGAATACGGTCCGCTATCTCGGGATCGATGTGGAAGACGCACTTGCCCTTGCCGAGAACACCGAGATTTGACCTGTTGGCTCCTCGCCTCAGTGAAGGGCCGACGTAACGGCGGATGGGACAAAGTCGTCATTCGTGTGCTTGGCGGCGAAGGACGGCTGCCGGCACGGAACGGACACAAGGCAGTCGTCAAGCAATGGCGGTCGCGTCGCGATTCCGCAAGGCTACCGCTGTAGCAGACTTTCCTGTCATCGCAGCCGTCTACAAAATGCGATTGACTCGCATTATCGTGCGCTATTAGACGCCCCTCGAAATCTTTCAGGAAAATCGCCGTCGGGGACGGCGGAGATAGGGGCGGGAGACCTATGACGATATATTGGGGCGTTGGATTGCTGCTGTCTTCGGCGGCTTCGCCGGTGGCGGCGCAGGAGAACAACGGCGACGCATTGCGCAATACGGATATCGTGGTGACCGCGACGGGACAGACCCAAACGACGTCGGGCACGAAGACCGCCACCCGGCTGATCGAGGTGCCGCAGTCGATCTCGGTCATCACGCGCGAGGAACTGGACGTCCGCGCGGTGCACAGCGTGACCGAGGCGCTCGCCTATACCGCCGGTGTCCAAGCCGAGCAGGACGGCATCGACAGCCGCGCCGACAGCTTTTCTGTACGCGGCTTTGCGGCGGGCAGCTTCAGCGACAATCTGTTCCTCGACGGCCTTCGCCTGCCTGCCGGCGGGCAATGGACGCGAACCGCCTTCGATCCCTTTGCGCTCCAGCAGATCGAGGTGCTGAAAGGCCCGTCGGCAGTGCTGTTCGGGCAGGTGGCGCCCGGCGGCATCGTCAATCTGGTGACGAAGCGCCCGACCGCGAATCCGCGTGGCGAGATCATGCTACAGGGGGCCGGGTTCACCAACCTCGGCAAATGGCAATATCAGGGCGCGGCCGACGTATCAGGGCCGATTACCGCCGACGGCACGATCCGGGCGCGGCTCGTCGGCCTTGCGCGCTACGGCGATGCCCAGATCGATGAGATCAAGACCGGGCGCTACTACATTGCGCCCAGCCTCTCCTGGGTGCCCGACGCCGCCACCAGCATCACGCTCATGGGCCAGTATCAGCGCGACGAGGGCGGATCGACCTTCCAGTTCCTGCCCTATCTCGGATCGCAACAACCGGGCGCGGGCGGGCGCCATATCCGCCTCGACGCGTTCCTGGGCGAGCAGCAGTTCAACACCTACGACCGCAACGAGTATCTGCTCGGATACGAGTTGCGCCATGCCTTTTCCGATCGGTTCGAGATGCGACAGAATGGCCGCTACACCCGCGTGGAGACGCTGTTCCAGGGAACCGTGCTACGCGGGGGGACGCTCGCCAACGGGCAGACGATCAATCGTCGCGCGGTGCAGGGCATCGGCCATTCCGATGGCTATGGCCTGGATACGCGGCTCGAAGGTCGGATCGACACTGGCGCGCTGGAGCACCGTGTGCTGGCAGGCGTCGACATGCTCGATACCGAATGGCGGCACCTGCGCGACCTCTCGACGAACGTTCCGCCGATGCCCGACATCTTCAACCCCGTGCCGCAGGGTATCGGTAGGGTTCTTCAGACGCTTGCGCCGCAAGTCCATCTGAATGCCCGACTGGAGCAGGTGGGTGCCTATGGCCAAGATCAGATTACGCTCGGTCATCTGCATGTCACGCTGGGTGCGCGCTATGATTGGGCGAAGAACCATCAGGTCAACGAACTGGCGACCGGTAGCACCGATCCGGTGACGCTGACCAAGGCGGACAAACTGACGTGGCGGGCGGGCGCGACCTGGGTTTCGCCGAGCGGCCTTGCGCCCTATGCCAGTTATTCCACCTCGTTCCAGCCGACCACCGGCCAGTATTTCGACGGCACGCCGTTCAAGCCGACGACCGGCGAGCAATATGAGGCCGGCGTCAAATACCAGCCGCGCGGCAGCAACGCGCTGCTCACCGCCGCGCTATACCAGCTCACCCAGAACAATCTCGCCAGTCCCGACCCCGACGAAAGCCATGTCTGTGCGGGCATGACCTGCCAGGTCCAGACCGGACAGGGACGCATCCGGGGGATCGAGCTGGAGGGCAAGGCGACGCTGATAGGCGGGCTCAGCACGATCGCGACCGGCACCTATATGGACAGCCAAATCACGCGCGCCGCGCCGGGGCAGCAGGGCAACCGGCTGACACAGGTGCCCGAATGGATGGGATCGCTGTTCGTCGACTATCGCTTTGCCGAGGACGGGCCGCTGGGCGGCGTCGGACTGGGCGGCGGGGTTCGCTATGTCGGCGTTTCGTACGGCGACACCGCCAATGCGTATCGCGTACCCAGCTACACCTTGTACGACCTGTTCCTGCGCAAGGCCTTTACCAGCGGCATCATCATGTCGGTCAATGCACGCAACCTGACCAATCATCGCTATGTCGCGCTCTGTTCGTCACCGGCGGCTTGCTATTACGGGTCGGGGCGGACGCTGAACCTGCGGGTGCAATACCGGTGGTGAGCATGGTCGCGGCCGTCATGCTCGCGGTAGCCGCACCCGCTGCACCCGCTGCGCCGGTGGCGGGGGTGCCCTATACGCTGCCGCACAGCGACGAGCAGGTCGTGCGTGCCAAAAACGGCGACGCCTATCCCATCCTGATCGCTTGGCCGGAGGCGCCCCCGCCGCCCGGCGGTTACCCGGTCCTGTACGTGCTGGACGGCGAGGACAATTTCGCGATCGCGGCGCTCACCGCCCGTCGACTGGCGCGGGCAGGCGCCCGGACCGGCATTTCGGACGGCATCGTCGTCGGGATCGCGGCCGGGCCTTTGCCGCGCCGCACCCGCGACTATACGCCCGCCACGCCGGGCTGGACGATCCCTGCGAACCGGCCTGCCAGCGGCATGGCGACGGGCGGGGCCGAAGCGTTTCTCGATTTCGTCGAGCGGCAGGTGAAGCCGCTGGTCCGGCGGCGCTGGCGGGTCGATCGCTCGCGGGAGACGTTGCTCGGGCACAGCTTCGGCGGTCTACTCGCTCTCCATGCGGCATTGACACGACCGGCGATGTTCGGTGGCGTCGTCGCGGTCAGTCCGTCGCTCTGGTTCGGTGATGGCCTGATCGCGCGAGAGGTCGCGACGGCCAAGGATGTGCCGCCTATGTTGATCGCCGAAGGCGATGGCGCCGCCGTCGCCCCGGCCGAACTGATTCGGTCGATCGATCGGGGGGCGGACGCTGGTCGGGTGCGCTTCCTGCCGCTGCCGGGTCAGTCGCACGGGACGACCATGCTCGCGGCGATCGCTCCGGCGATCCGCTTCGCCTTCTCGGGAGCGGAACACTGATCGCGGCGTGGTGCGCGGCTTTCGCGACGATCGGCGGGGCGTTGCGCGTCTATGCCGGCACACCGCATCAGGCGCTGGTACGTCATGGTGCCGGCAGCCGCCCTCATCGGATGGCGGGGGCGCTACTCCTGCTGATCGCACTGGTCCTGCTGCTGACGATGCAGGGGCCGGCGACCGCTGTCTTTACCTGGGTGACGGGTGCAATGCTGGTGTGGAGCATCGTGCCCGCCGTCGTCCGCTGGTGGCGGTTCCGGCAAGAGGCGGCGCGATGAGCCGCCCGCCGCTTACCAGTCGCGACTGGTTCGGCAAGGTATCGGCCGCCGCCATCCTCGGCTTTCCCCTGACGCTGGCGCTGACTTGTACTTTCGCAACCCTGTGCGCGACCGACGACGACGTCTTCCGCGCGCAGCGACAACTCGCCATGAGGCTGATGTCCGTCACCCAGGCCCGGTCTGGCGCAGCGACGTCGAACTGGCGGTCCAGCGTGTCGTCGACCGCCAGGGACGGCTTGCCGCCATGGCTGCCTGGTCGGCGGTTGTAGCCGATCTGCCCAAGCCATTTCCGGACTGCGGTGGCGATGGACTCGCTGCCGTCGTCCGATCTGACATGGGCAGGCGGGCCCCGGTCAACGAACAGCTCGGCCAGGGCCGCCAGCACATCTTCGTGGCGGAGCTGGCGGGCGACGACCAGCGCCAGGCACTCGCGGCTGGCCTCGTCGATGATCGTGAGGATGCGAAACTTGCGTCCGTCGTGCGTCCGCGCCTCGACAAAGTCGTAGGCCCAGACGTGCCCCAGGATACTCCGGTCGCAGCCGAATACACGAGCCATCGTTCAACCACAGCCGACCGCGTTTCGGCTGCCGCTGGGGCACCTTCAGCCCCTCGCGTCGCCAGATCCAGCACCTCCCGCACATGGTCGATGCACCGCCGACGCCGTGCGGGGCTCAGAAGTTTCCCCGCGCCCCCTCCTGCAGGATCAGCTTGTCCAATGTCAGGTCCGAGATCGCGCGGCGCAGTCGGAGATTCTCCTTCTCCAGGTCCGCCGCCATTGCCGGGGCGACGCCCGCGTCCGCGCAGAAGGCCGAACCCGGCGCCTATGTCGTTGCCGGTGCCGGCGGGCAGGTGGATTCCGACGTGAAGCCCCGCCAGGTGCTGAATAAGGGTCAGACAGTGTCGAAGACGGCCGCTACGCTACCCAAGAACATCGATAACAAGTCCGGTTTCACCGGTGAGTTGGGCATGGGCTATGGCTTCAATGGTTTCCGCGTGGAAGGCACCGCAGGTTACGACACCGCCAACATCAATGGCAAGGCATTGAACGATACGAACTATATTGGCTCGGGCCGGCTCAAGTCCTTCGATCTGGGCGTGTCCGCTTATGTCGACCTGATCCAGGACGGTCCGTTCAAGCCCTTCGTCGGCGGTGGCATCGGTGCCTCGCACGTCAATTACTCGGCGGATCGCTACGCGCGGACCGCAAACTCGGGTACGCTGAAGCCCGCTGCGTCGTTGGATGGCAAGGACTGGGGCTTCCGCTGGCACCTGGATGCGGGCGCGAGCTACGACGTGGCGCCCAAGACCTCGATCGAGCTGCTCGGGCGGTATTCGCAGACCTCGGGCATGCAGATGAAGGGCGTGACGATCGATCAGGATCGCAACCGCACGACCCCGCCCTACAAGCTGAAGAGCTCCTCGACCTGGATCATGGTCGGCCTTCGTCAGAACTTCTAATCTCGACTTCATCCGGTAGGAAGGCGCCGTCCCTGCATCAGCCGGGGCTGCGCCTTTGCGCAGTCACTTTCCGACGGGGTGGCGATGGAACGCTGAATTGTGAACGTCTGACCGGATCATCGCCCTATTTTCGGGTTGATCCCCGGCTCACGGTTCAGCGTCGCGAACGAAGCCAGTGATCGCTGTATTGCTGTTCCGACGGCATGCGTGATTGTGGCAAGTAGCCACATGCGATCAATAATGGCCAAATTACCCATGCGGCCTTATCTCACTTCAAGGATAAAATCACGCTATAAATCCGGAAAATAACATAATAGATCATAAATGATGGTCGAGTCAATTAACAAAAGACGTGGGAAAGGGACTTTGTTGGTTGCCGATAAACGAACATCTGCCATATGCGTCGCTGGCATTAGGGGAGGGGCAAGACGGACCGGTGGTTGGAGCCGGGAATATGTCCTCCGTGATGGCCAAATCGACGTCGCCTATTCTCCCCGGATGAAATCGAGCCGAAATGTCGCCGCAGCGAACGTCGCGAGTGTTCGCTGCGGCGACATTTCGGGGAGAAGCTGATCGTCGACCCGCTCCCGGATCTGGACGATGAGGCCAGAGCTACGACCTGTAGTCCATGCCGGTCGGGCATCTGGCGGGAGTCCGAAATCATCCGATGATCCAACTGCCCGGCTTCGTCCGACCGGCGGCACCATTGGCTCCCTCCTGGCGAATCTCCGTGCCATCCCGTCGTTGACCTCGGCCGCGTGGGGGCGCAACGGGGGTGGGGG
>NZ_QLJH01000066.1 GCF_003951315.1 Sphingomonas sp. S-NIH.Pt15_0812 | reverse complement strand
CGCCACCCCCGCCACCGGGACAGGTATCGCCCCGCGTCACGCTGCAACCGCCGGTCCGGTCGCTGCAGGACGAGGCCTGCGTGGTGTTCGCGCTGGCAGGGTCGTGACGCCGAAAGCTAACGCCATTGCCATTTTTCGGAAAAGTTCCGCCTCAAAACGGTTTTTTTCGTGCGTGCCGTTGTCGGCAACCGGTGCCACTGATACAGTTGACGGGGGACTAATCTAAGTAACAGGGCGGCAATGACTGAACTCAGCTTTTCGGGGACCGGCTATCGCCGATTCGACCATCAACAATGTGATGATGTCGGCAACCGCTATGCAGCAGCCTATCAGTCCGCCGCGCCCTATCCGCATATCGTGATCGACGATTTTCTCGACAAGGATCTGCTGCGCAATGTCGCGGGCCATTATCCCGGCACCGACGGCCGCACCTATTTCGACCGGAGCCAGGAGCGGTTCAAGTTCCAGTTCGGACCCGATGCGATCAGCCATCCCGACACGCTGAACCTACTTGCCGAACTCAACAGCTTGGCCTTCATCTCCTTTCTGGAGAAGATGACCGGTATTTCCGGGCTTATTCCCGATCCTCATTTTTCCGGGGGCGGCCTGCACCTTACCCGGTCTGGCGGGCATCTGGGCGTCCATGCCGATTTCAACATCCACCGCGAGCTCAAGCTGGAACGTCGCCTCAACCTGCTGGTCTATTTGAACGACGACTGGGGTCCCGAATTCGGCGGCGAGTTGGAGCTATGGGACACGAAGATGACCAAATGTGAGGTCAGCGTGGCCCCAGTGCTGGGCCGGGCCGTGGTCTTCAGCACGACGCTGGACAGCTATCATGGCCAGCCCAATCCCCTGGCCTGTCCGCCCGATCGGGATCGCCGCTCGATCGCCACCTATTACTATACGGCCTTCGCCGAAGGACTGGATGCAGTGCCGCAGCGCACCACCAATTTCCGCAGCCGTCCCGGCACGACGGACAAGAAAGACCGTCAGGTGGCGCTGAACCATCTGATCAACGACTGGGTGCCCTTGCGACTCCAGCGCTACGCCCGGAAGCTGAACCGCTTCCAGTAACCGGCACTAAAGCATAGCGGAAAGGGCCAGCCTGCGTCGGACGCCGGCTGGCCCCTTGCCGCCTACAGCTTCTCGGTCAGCTCCGGCACGACCTTGAACAGGTCGCCGACCAGGCCCAGGTCCGCGACCTGGAAGATCGGCGCATCGTCATCCTTGTTGATCGCGATGATCGTCTTGGAATCCTTCATGCCCGCCAGATGCTGGATCGCGCCCGAGATGCCGACCGCGACATAGACTTCGGGCGCGACGATCTTGCCGGTCTGGCCGACCTGATAGTCGTTGGGCGCATAGCCCGCATCGACCGCCGCGCGGCTGGCGCCGACGCCGGCGCCCAACTTGTCCGCCAGCGGATCGATCAGCGCATGGAACTGCTCTTCCGAACCCAGCGCGCGACCGCCCGAAACGATGATCTTGGCGCTGGTCAGTTCCGGCCGGGCATTGGCCGCGATCTCCGATCCCACATAGCTGGACAGGCCCTGCTCGCCCTTGGAGGCGACCGGCTCGACCACGCCCGAACCACCCTCGGCCGCCGCCTTGTCGAAGGCGGTGCCGCGGATCGTCAGCACCTTCTTCGCATCCGCCGACTGGACGGTCGCGATCGCGTTGCCGGCATAGATCGGCCGCGTGAACGTGTCCGGCCCCTCGACCGACAGCACTTCCGACACCTGCATCACGTCGAGCAGCGCGGCGACGCGCGGCGCGATGTTCTTGCCGGTGGTGGTCGCGGCGGCGATGAAGGCGTCGTGATGGCCCATCAGCTCCACCACCAGCGGCGCGACATTCTCCGCCAGCGCATGGGCATAGGCGGCGTCATCGGCGACATGGACCTTGCCGACGCCGGCGATCTTCGCCGCCGCCTGCGCGACGCCGTCGACGCCCTGCCCGGCGACCAGCAGATGCACCTCGCCCAGCTTCGACGCGGCGGTCACCGCGGCAAGCGTGGCATCCTTGACGGCCGAACCGTCATGCTCGACCCAGACCAGCGTCTTCACTTCGCCACTCCCATCGCCTTGAGCTTCATCACCAGTTCGTCGACATCGGCGACCTTCACGCCGGCCGAGCGCTTGTTCGGCTCGGCGACCTTCAGCGTCGTGATGCGCGGGGTCACGTCGACGCCGTAATCGGCCGCCGTCTTCTGCGCCAAGGGCTTGGACTTGGCCTTCATGATGTTGGGCAGCGACGCGTAGCGCGGCTCGTTGAGGCGAAGGTCGGTGGTGACGATCGCCGGCAGCTTGAGCGCATCCGTCTCCAGCCCGCCATCGACCTCGCGCGTGACCGTCGCGGTGTCGCCAGCGATCTCGATCTTGGAGGCGAAGGTGCCCTGCGCCCAGCCGAGCAGGCCGGCCAGCATCTGGCCGGTCTGGTTGTTGTCGTCGTCGATCGCCTGCTTGCCCAGGATGACGAGCTGCGGCTGCTCCTCCTCGACGATCTTCGCCAGGATCTTGGCGACGCCCAGCGGCTCGACGCGCGTCTCGGCGGTGACCAGGATGCCGCGATCGGCGCCCATCGCCAGCGCGGTGCGGATCGTCTCCTGCGCCTTGGGCTCGCCGATCGACACGACCACGATCTCGGTCACGCCGGCGCGATCCTTCAGGCGGATCGCCTCTTCCACGGCGATCTCGTCGAACGGGTTCATGCTCATCTTGACGTTGGCGAGATCGACGCCCGTGCCGTCCGCCTTCACGCGCGGCTTCACATTATAGTCAAGCACCCGCTTGACCGGCACCAAGACCTTCATCGAGCTTCCCTCTCACTAATTTTACAGGGCGACATTGCCCATGATGTGGCGGTTTCGCGTGGTTTTCGCAAGTCCGGTATGGCGAAGCGCCGTTGCCGTAGCGGCAAATGCCTCCGCCGTCGCACCCTCAACGAAAAAGGGCCCAGACGTTTCCGCCCGGGCCCCTTTCCACATGGCCGAAGCCCGCCGAATCAGGCGACCTTCTTCACCTCGGCCACGATCTTCTGGGCGGCGTCGCCCAGGTCGTTGGCGGGGACGATCGCCAGGCCCGAATTGGCCAGGATGTCCTTGCCGGCCTGCACGTTGGTGCCCTCCAGGCGGACGACCAGCGGCACCGACAGGTTCACTTCCTTGGCGGCCGCGACGATGCCCTCGGCGATGATGTCGCAGCGCATGATGCCGCCGAAGATGTTGACCAGGATGCCCTTCACCGCCGGATCGCTCAGGATGATCTTGAACGCGGCGGTGACCTTCTCCTTGTTCGCGCCGCCACCGACGTCGAGGAAGTTGGCCGGGAACATGCCATTCAGCTTGATGATGTCCATCGTCGCCATGGCGAGACCCGCGCCGTTGACCATGCAGCCGATGTCGCCGTCGAGCTTGATATAGGCCAGGTCGTACTTCGACGCCTCCAGCTCCATCGCGTCTTCTTCGGTGGTGTCGCGCAGTTCCATCAGGTCCTTGTGACGGAACATGGCGTTGCCGTCGAAGCCGACCTTGGCGTCGAGCACCATCAGCTTGCCGTCCTCGGTGACGGCGAGCGGGTTGATCTCGATCTGCTCGGCATCCGTGCCGAGGAACGCGGCGTAGAGCTTCGACGCGACATTGGCGGCCTGCTTGGCGAGGTCGCCGGTCAGCTCCAGCGCGGCGGCGACGGCGCGGCCGTGATGCGGCATGAAGCCGGTCGCGGTGTCGATGTCGATCGAGTGGATCTTCTCGGGCGTGTCGTGCGCCACGGTCTCGATGTCCATGCCGCCCTCGGTCGAGGCGACCATGGAGACACGGCCGGTCGCGCGGTTGACGAGCAGCGCCAAGTAGAATTCCTTGGCGATGTCGACGCCGTCGGTGACGTACAGGCGGTTGACCTGCTTGCCGGCGTCGCCGGTCTGGATCGTCACCAGCGTGTTGCCGAGCATCTCGGTGGCGTGGGCGCGCACCTCCTCGGCCGTCTTGGCCAGGCGGACGCCGCCCTTCGCCTCGGGGGCCAGTTCCTTGAACTTGCCCTTGCCGCGGCCGCCCGCGTGGATCTGCGCCTTGACGACATAGAGCGGCCCGGGGAGCTTGCCCGCCGCCTCGACCGCTTCGTCGACGCTGAGCGCGGCGTAACCCGCGGGGACGGGAACGCCGAACTTCGCCAGCAATTCCTTCGCCTGATATTCGTGAATGTTCATGGGCCGCCTCGCCTTATGCTATGCTACGGGTAGGACAGGCGGCCCTTCGCACATGCGGACGGGCAAATCTACCCCGTCCGCGCATCGTCGCCCAAGTCTTGTTGCAAACGCATCGCATTATATATGGAAATCACATGAGCTGGCCGATCGGCATCGCCCTCTTCCTCCTGACCGTGATCGGCATGGAGGGTTTCGCCTATGCGATGCATCGCTGGGTGATGCATGGACCCGGCTGGTTCCTGCATGCCAGCCATCATCGCGCGCGCGCCGGGCATTGGGAATGGAACGACCTCTATGCCGTGATCTTCGCGGTGCCGTCGTTCGTGATGATCTTCGGCGCGATGCAGCTGGGCTGGTGGCCGGGGCTGGTCTGGATGGGGGCGGGCGTCGCTGCCTACGGCGCGATCTATTTCGGCTTCCACGACGTGATCGTGCACCAGCGTATCCCGACCCGCTATCTGCCCAGATCACGCTATATGAAGCGCATCGTCCAGGCGCACCGGCTCCACCATGTGGTCGAGACGCGGGAGGGCAATGTCAGCTTCGGCTTCCTGGTCGCGCCCGATCCGGCGGGGTTGAAGGCGGAACTGAAGCGCCGCCAGCGCGCCGGGGTGCGGAGCCCGCGCGGCGAGGCGAAGACGCGAAGCTGAGCACATTTCTGACAGGCCGTTCCCCGGCGAAGGCCGGGGCCCAGTTGGAAAGGCTGTCGTAACGAAGCGCTGCGCGTCGTCACCATCGTTCCCCAACTGGGCCCCGGCCTTCGCCGGGGAACAGAAAGGGGAAATAACGTTTTCCTGCGCGTCGTCGCGCAAACCCGACATCAGTCGAACAGGCTCGACACGCTGGTCTCGTCCGCGATGCGCTTGATCGCCTCGCCCAGCAGCGGCGCGATCGGCAGGTGGCGGATCTTGTCGGTGGACCCGATCGACTCGTGATTGCCGATCGAATCGGTGATCACCAGTTCGCGCAGCGCCGAGCCCGCGACTCGCGCCACCGCACCGCCCGATAGGACGCCATGCGTGACATAGGCGACGACATCCTCCGCCCCCGCCGCGCGCAGGGCGGCCGCCGCGTTGCACAGCGTGCCCGCCGAATCGACGATATCGTCGATCAACACGCAGAACCGGCCCTCGACATCGCCGATGATGTTCATCACCTCGGACTCGCCGGCGCGCTCCCGCCGCTTGTCGACGATGGCGAGCGGGGCGTTGTCGAGTCGCTTGGCGAGCTGGCGCGCCCGGACCACGCCGCCCACGTCGGGCGAGACGACCATCAGATTCTTGCCCTCGAACCGCGCCAGGATGTCCGCCGACATGACCGGCGCGGCATAGAGATTGTCGGTCGGGATATCGAAGAAGCCCTGGATCTGCCCGGCATGGAGATCGACCGACAGGACGCGGTCCGCGCCGGCGACGGTGATCAGGTTGGCGACCAGCTTGGCCGAGATCGGCGTGCGCGGCCCCGGCTTCCGGTCCTGTCGCGCATAGCCCATATAGGGGATCACCGCCGTGATGCGCCGCGCCGACGCACGCTTCAGCGCGTCGATGATGATCAGCAGCTCCATCAGATTGTCGTTGGCGGGGAAGCCGGTCGACTGGATGACGAACACATCCTCGCCGCGCACATTCTCCTGGATCTCGACGAAGATCTCCTCGTCGGCGAATCGGCGGACCAGCGCGTCGGTCAGCGGCAGTTCTAGATAGTCGCCGATCGCGCGCGCGAGCGGCAGGTTGGAATTACCGGTAATCAGTTTCATGGTGATGACTCCCCGCGCCGTTGGGCGTGCCCTTAAGCGGCATGGGCGGGTAGCGGAAGGGGCATCGGCACCCTAGAGGGACGGTACGATGACCACGACCCGCTTCGCCCCCTCGCCCACCGGCCGGCTCCATGTCGGTAACATCCGCACCGCGCTGCATAATTGGCTGTGGGCGCGGAAGACGGGCGGGCGGTTCCTGCTGCGCATCGACGATACCGATTCCGAACGGTCGGAGGAGCGGTTCGTCGAGGCGATTCGCGCCGATCTCGCCTGGCTGGGGCTGGAGCCCGATGCGGAGGTCCGCCAGTCGGAGCGATTCGCGCTCTACCAGGCGCGGTTCGACGATCTGGTCGCGGCCGGCCGCCTCTATCCGGCCTATGAGAGCGCCCAGGAACTCGACCTGAAGCGCAAGGTGCTGCTCGGTCGCGGGCTGCCGCCGGTCTATGATCGCGCCGCGCTGCGCCTGACCGATGCCGAGCGCGCCGCGCTGGAGGCGGAGGGCGTGCGCCCGCACTGGCGGTTCCGCCTCGACCATGACACCCCCCTGGCCTGGGACGATCTGGTGCGCGGGGCGCAGAGCTTCGATCCGGCGACGATGAGCGATCCGGTGGTGCGTCGCGCCGATGGTTCCTGGCTCTACATGCTCCCTTCCGCGATCGACGATATCGACATGGGCATCAGCCATGTCGTGCGCGGCGAGGACCATGTCTCCAACACCGCGCTGCAATTGCAGATGTTCCAGGCGATGGGCGCGACCCCGCCCCGTTTCGCCCATGCCGCGCTGCTGACCGGTGCCGAGGGCAAATTGTCCAAGCGCCTGGGTTCGCTCGGCATCGATCACTTCCGGGATATCGGCATCGAGCCGCAGGCGGTGCGCGCGCTTCTCGCCCGGATCGGCACCAGCGATCCCGTCGAGCCGATCGCCGACATGGCGCCGCTGCTGGACGGATTCGACTTCGCGCGGTTCGGCCGCGCCCCGGCGCGGTTCGACGAGGCGGAGGTGGCGCAGGTCAGCGCGCGGATCGTCCACCAGCTGCCGTTCGACGCGGTGGCGGATCGCCTGCCCGCCGGAATGGACGACGCCGCCTGGGACGCGGTCCGCCCCAATCTGGAGCGGGTCGCGGATGCCGCCGACTGGTGGCAGGTGATCGAGGGGCCGATCGCCCCCGCAGCGCGGACGGACGAGGCCGATTACCTCGCCCAGGCGGCCTTGGCGGCCGAGGCCCTCGACTGGTCCGCCGACCCCTGGCACGGCCTGACGAACGCGCTCAAGGCGTCGACGGGCCGCAAGGGCAAGGCGCTGTTCCTGCCGCTCCGCCGCGCGCTGACCGGCCGTGACCATGGCCCCGACATGGCGGCGCTGTTGCCACTGATCGGCCGGGCGCGCACGATCACCCGGCTGCGCTCGGCCGGTTGACCCATTGTCGCTCTTGGAGAGTAAGCGTGGTGTGACGACCGCAGATCAGGCAGCTTGCGCGGTCGGCCGATCTGCTGGCGGCATCCAGTTCCACGGCATGAGTTCGTCCCAGCGGCTGGCTGGCCAGTCGCCCGCGACCCTGGCGAT
>NZ_QLJH01000065.1 GCF_003951315.1 Sphingomonas sp. S-NIH.Pt15_0812 | reverse complement strand
GCGGTGGAGGCCGCCGGGGTTGCGGCCGCGTCGACCGCAAGCGGCGTGATCGCCAGCGTCATATCGTCCATCACGAAGATGAACACGTCCTCCACGGCGCTGGCGGGCTCGTCGGTCTCGACCGTCACGTCCCAGCCGATATGGCAATGGGTCGGGTTGAGCTCCTCCAGGATCGGCAGCTGGTCGGTCAGGGCGACGATGCGGCAGGGGCCGAGATCGCGCAGCTCGTCGAGCAGCATCAGCGGGTTGGTGCCGTTCGCCATGCAATCGGCGGGCAGGCGGAAGACGACGTGCCAGCCCTGGCCGGCGACCTTGGCGGCGGGGGCGGCCGGCGGCGCGCCGGCGGCCTCCGCGATCGCGGCCTCCAGCGCGGCGAGGATGGCGTTGCCCGCCGTCTCGCCGCCGGTGGCGCGGCCGTCGAGCAGCGCGCGCATATGATCCTGCGCCGACAGGATCACCGCGACCAGTTGCGACGTGGCCGGCACCACCCCTTTCCGCACCTTGTCGAAGGCGCTTTCGCAATGATGGGTGAACTGGGCCAGCGCGTCGAAGCCGAACATCGCGCCCGAGCCCTTCAGCGTGTGGAGCCCCCGGAACACGGCGTTGACCAGGTCCATGTCGCCGAGGCGATGCTCCATGTCGAGCAGCGCCTGCTCCACCTCGTCGAGCAGTTCTCCGCCTTCGATGCGGAAGGCGGCGATCGGATCGGTCGCGCTCATTTCCCCAGCACCTTGCGCGCGATCTTGATGAGCTGGTCGGGGACGAAGGGCTTGACCAGCCAGCCCGTGGCCCCGGCGGCGCGCGCCTGCGCCTTGATGTCGGCATCGGATTCGGTGGTCAGGAAGATGATCGGCGTGCCGGCATGCCGCGCATCCTTGCGCAGCTCGCGGATCATGGTCAGGCCGTCCATATTGGGCATGTTCAGGTCGGTGACGATCATGTCGTACCGCCCCGCATTGGCCTTGGTCATGCCGTCGACGCCGTCGACCGCCTCCGTCACATCATAGCCCGCGCCGGTCAGCGCCAGACGGATGGCGAGGCGCAGGCTGGTCGAGTCATCTACCGTCAGGATGGATGCCGTCATGATTGGCGCTCTCCGTGAAACCAGAATTGAAGGTCGTCCGCATTCGCGGCGGCGAGAAAGCCGGCGCGCTCCAGCACGGCGGCGATGGCGGGGTTGGCGGGGGTGCGCAGCTGCACCGCGCCGCCGCGTGCGGCCATGTCGCGCCGCGTCACTTCGATCAGCTGGAGCAGGCTGAGATCGGCCTCGACGACCGCATCGGCATCGATGGTCAGCGTCGTATCGGCGCGCGCCATTCCGTCCGCCAGTTGGGCAGCGAGGATCGCGGCTTCCCTGACGGTGGCTGACTGGTCCAGGGTGATGAGCATGGGAGCCTGTCCGTTGTAATTCCGCTAACCATTATAGATGGCGGCAAACCCGCCCGGACGGCGTGGGGGGGATATGTTGCGGCGGGCCCTGGCAACGGGCGGCCCGCCGTTACGGGATCATCGGATCAGTAGATGTCGCGCCGGTAGCGGCCATCGGCCAGCATCGCTTCCAGCGTCGCATCGCCCAGTATGGCGGCGAGCGCGGCATGGACGCCGGGCGCCATGCCGGTCACGCTGCCGCAGACCAGGATGGCGGCGCCCGCCGCCACCGCGTCGCGGATCAGGTCGGCATGGTCCGCCACGGCATCCTGCACATAGCGCGGCCCCTGACCCCATCGCGACCAGGCGGCGATGGTGCGGGTCAGCACCCCTGTGGCGGTGAGCGCGGCGCGGTCCGGGGCATGGAAATCATCCTGCGCCGGGTGCCGCTCGCCGAAGAAGAGGATGGCCGGGCCGCCGCCGCGCTCGGCACGGGCGCGCAGATGCGCCATCAGGCCGGCCAGGCCGGTGCCATTGCCGATCAGGATCAGCGGCGTCGCCGGATCGGCGGGCGCGTGGAAGCCGGGATTGCGGCGGATGCGCGCCCGGATCACGCCGCCCAGCGGCGCTCCCGCCGTCAGCCAGCCGGAGCCCAGCCCGGCAAAGCCGTCCGCCGCGCGGCATTGCCGGACGATCAGCTCGACCTGCCCGGCAGCCGGGAGGGAGGCGATGGAATATTCCCGGTGCGGCAGTGGCTTGAGCGTGTTGGGGTCGATCGCGCCGGTGGCATCCTCCGGAAGGATGCGGGTCATCAGCGCGGCGCGGAGGTCGGCATCGGCGGACCGGCCGGCATGGTCCAGAAAGGCGTCGACCCGCGCCGGATCATGCTGCGGCAGGATCTCGACGATATCGCCCGCCTGCCAGGCCAGGTCGGCCGGATCGAGCGGGGCGAGCGCGACATGCCACGCGCCGTCGCCCTGGCTGCCGGGGTTGAGCAGGCGACGCTCGACCAGCCGCCACTCGGTCATCGGGGCGGGGGCCCAGTCGGACTGGTCGGTCCGTGCGCCGAGCCCGGCCAACTGCTGCTGCCAGTGGCGTTGCGCATCGGCATCCTCGCCGTCCATCTCGACCGGATCGAACAGCCGCGTCGCGCCGCCCGCGTGCAGCCAGCGGTCGACCCGGTGGCCGAAGGCGCAGAAATCCGGATATTCGCGGTCGCCAAGCGCCAGCACGGCATAGCGGAGTTGCGATAGATCGTCCGGGGCCTGTTCCATCCGGCGGGCAAAGGCGCGGGCGGCGTCGGGCGGCTCGCCTTCGCCATAGGTGCTGGCGACGACGAACAGGCACTGCGCCCCCGCCAGCGTCGCGCCGTCCAGCGCGGCGAGAGGCAGGGCGGTGGCGTCGGGCAGGGCGCGCGCGGTCAGCCGGGCGATCCGTTCCGCCGTGCCGGTCTGGCTGGCATAGGCGACCAGCGTCGTCGTGCCCGCCGCCCGCTCGGTGGCGGGGGCATCGGCCAGGACCTGCGCCAGCGCCGCCTTGCGCCGCCGGCGCGCGAAATAGAGCAGGAAGCCGGTGATGGTGAAGAGCGGCATCGTCAGGCTGGCGAGCATGATGCCGACCCGACCGATGATGCCGAAATAGGCGCCGCGATGGATTTCATAGACGCTGGTGACGATGTCCGCGCCCACCGCCCGGTCGGCATAGCGGGCGTCCGACAGGACCGCGCCGGTGCGGCTGTCGATCGAGAGTTCGTCGGAGACGCGATCGTGCCGTGCGCCGGGCAGCTTGGCGCGGAACTGCACGGCGGTGCCGTCGCGCGCGCTGGCGGTGACGTCGTCATAGGTACGACCGGCCGTGGCCTGGGCGAAGCCGGTCCAGGCGCGCGTCCAGTCGACCGGCGTTTCGTCGCCATCCTTCTTGGCGCGCTTGTCGTGCGGGGGGCGGGGGCGTTCGGCGCTGAGCAGATGCTGGACGCCATCGCGATACCAGCCATAGGACCACCACAGGCCGGTGCCGGCGCTGACCAGATAGAAGACCAGCACCCAGCCGCCGATCACCGCATGGAGCGCGCGGTAGAAGTTGCGTCCGGTCATCCGCCAGTCGAGCACCAGCCAGTTGCGCCAGTCGAGCGGCCGGCGCGGCCAGCGCAGATACAGGCCCGACAGCGCGAAGTAGATCAGCGAGAGCGATGCAAAACCGGTGATCTGCCGGCCCCAGCCATTGCCATGGCCGGGCAGCGCCAGCCAGCGGTGCAGATCCTCAACCACCTCGAACAGGCCCGAACCGCGCGCCTCGGCGAGCAAACGGCCGGTGGCGGGATCGAGATAGCGGCGCTGGGGTTCCTTCGAACCCTTGGGCGCATAGCTGATCGCGGCCGCGCGGCTCGGGTCGGACGACAGGATCACCCGGACGATTCGCCCCGCCGGCAGTTGCGCGCGGGCGCGATCGATCAGGACGGGGGCGGGGAGCGGCGGGGTCGGGCCGGGCGTGACGGTGACGATGCCGGGATTGATCGCCGCCAGGATCTCCGGCTCGAAGCTCATCAGCCCGCCGGTCACGCCCATGACGGCCAGCACGAGGCCGGCGGTGATGCCGAGGAACCAGTGGATTTGAAAAAGGACCGTCCGCGTCATCGCCCTATCGATATA
Organism: Sphingomonas sp. S-NIH.Pt15_0812; assembly: GCF_003951315.1. Taxonomy (GTDB): domain Bacteria; phylum Pseudomonadota; class Alphaproteobacteria; order Sphingomonadales; family Sphingomonadaceae; genus Sphingomonas. Next base: position 4,352 of record NZ_QLJH01000065.1, on the reverse strand, counting down.
ATCTTGTTATTGATAGTCACTCGCGTTAGCCGGCGCGCCGCATAGGGTCAATGATTACGACAGGGAAACGATCATGGGTATCGCGCGGGTTGTGGGGCTGGTGGCGCTGGCGGCGGCGCAACAGGCCATGGCCGAAACGCCGGCCGCCAAGGGGAACGCTGCGATCCCGGTGGTGGTGGCGGCCGCCGATGACGATACGCAGGCCGGTGGGGACACGATCGTCGTCACCGCCGCGCGCACGGTGCTGCCACCCAACGCCCTGCCGCTGACCATCGACATCATCGACAAGCCGGTGCTCGACCAGCAGATCGCGATTTCCGGCAGCATCACCGATGCGGTCGCGACACTGACGCCCAGCTTCTCGCCGACGCGCGGCAAGCTGTCGGGCGCGGGCGAGACGCTGCGCGGCCGCTCGCCGCTCTATGCGATCAACGGCATTCCGCAGACGACGCCCCTGCGCGACGGCAGCCGCGACGGCTTCACCATCGACGGATTCTTCATCGACCGGGTCGAGCTGATCTACGGCTCCAACGCTTTGCAGGGGGTGGGCGGCACCGGCGGCATCGTCAACCAGGTGACGGTCGGCCCACCGCGCACCGAGGGCGTGTCGGGGCGCGTGCTGGTGCAGGGCAGCGCGGCAGACCGGTTCGAGGACGACTCGCTCGGCGGCAAGGCGGCCGGGCTGGTCCAGTACAAGGCCGGCCTGTTCGACGCGACGGTGGGGGCCTCCTATGAGAAGCGCGGCGCCTTCTACGACGCGCGGGGGCGACGGATCGGCGTCAACCTGACGCAGGGCGAGACGCAGGATTCGCGCGCGCTCGACCTGTTCGGCCGGTTCGGACTGGCGGTGCGACCGACCGGGCGGCTCGACCTGATCGTCAACCGTTTCGCCCTGAACGGCGACGGCGATGATGTCGCGCTCGCGGGCAACCGGTTGCGTGGGCTGCCGACCAGTTCGGTGCGTGGCCATCCGGGCGGCAAGTCCGCCGCCAATCGGGCGGAGGCGGTGTCGCTGTCCTATACCGATAGCGACATCGGCGGCGGCGCCCTGACCGCGCAGCTCTTCTTCAACCGGACGCACGACACGTTCGGTCGCGAGCTGACGCCGATCGCGACCTTCCAGGACCCCGCCATCGCGCCGGTCGGCACGCTGCTCGACCAGTCGGAGAACCGCTCGCGCAAGCTGGGTGCGCGCGCCAGCTATGAACGCGCGGTGCTCGGCTGGGAGGCGCTGGTCGCGACGATCGGGTTCGACAGTCTGTTCGATCGGACCGAGCAGCGGCTGATCGGCACCAACCGCGTCTGGGTGCCGCCCTCGGACTTCCAGAACCTGGCGCCCTTCGTGCAGGCGAACCTGAAGCTGGTGGACGGGCTGGTGCGGCTGGCGGGCGGCGTCCGGTGGGAGAATGTGAAGGTCCGCATCGACGATTACCACACGCTCGCCTCCACCACCTATGACGGCCGGAACCCGGCGACTTATGGCGGCGTGTCGGTGAAGGGCGGCACGCCCGGCTTCGACCAACTGCTGAAGAATGGCGGCGTGATCGTCGAACCGATGGCCGGCATCCGCGCCTATGCCAGCTATGCGGAAGGGTTCACCATGGCCGATATCGGCCGCATCACCCGTGCGGTCGGCACGCCGGGCACCGACTTGGGCAATTTCCGCGCGATCGATCCGGTCATCTCCAATAATCGCGAGATCGGTGTCGAGGTGAAGCGCGGGCCGCTGGATGCCAGCGCCACCTATTTCTGGTCGTCGAGCGACAAGGGACAGTTGCTGATCGCACTCAGCAACGAGAATTTCCAGGTACAGCGCCAGCGCGTCGAGATCGAGGGGCTGGAGATCAATCTGGCGGTGCGGATGCCGATCGACGGGCTGCGGCTGTCGACCGGCTACGCGCATATCGCGGGCCGCTACGACAGCGATACCCGCGCACCGGACGGGGTGGTCGATACCGATCTGGACGGGACCAACATCTCCCCCGATCGGCTGAACGCCGCCGCCGACTTCGCCCGCGGTCCGCTCTCCGCGCGGGTGCAGACCCAGGTCTACTTCGCGCGCACCTTCCACGGCAAGGCGAACCCGGACCCGCGCAACGATTTCGGCGGCTATACCGTCACCGACGCGTCGCTCCGCTACCAGACGAAGATCGGCGGCCTCTATCTGACCGCGCAAAACATCTTCAATCGCTTCTATATCGATTACAACAGCGACACGCGGCTGCCCACCGACATCCTCAACTATTATGCCGGGCGGGGGCGGTCGTTCACGCTGGGCTGGGACATGCGGTTCTGACGCCGGTGCTCCTGCGGAAGCGGGCGCATTGCTTGCCCTACAGATCGTCGGGCGAGCGGGCGGGGTCGATCACCAGCAGCAGGCGACGGCCCCCGGTGGCAAGGATCGGCGGCGAACGGTGGAGGATGGGCGGCGGGTCGAGCCGCCGCCGCCCCTTGAACACACCGACATCGCCGGTCGCGAGCGCGTGGATCGTCTCCGGCGCGTCGGCGTGGCGCCATTGGGTGGCGGGGCCGATATAGGTGCAGAGCAGCCGCAGCGTGACATAGTCGGCATGGAAACGGCGGCAGGCGTCGGTCTCGATCACCTCCAGCTTGACGGTCAGCCGCTGCACCCCCGTCAGGCGGGACTGGCAATGGACGAGCCGATCGATGTCCGCCGCCAGCAGCGCGGCGGCGTCGTCGGGATAGCCGGCGTCGGCAAGCGCGGCGTGGATCGGCGTTCCCGCGTCCAGATCGATCACCACGTCGTCGAGTCTATCCAGGTCGAGCGTGGCGAGGATCGCCTGGAACAGGGGCGGGAGGCGGCGCGTCCAGATCGCCAGCGCCGCGTCCGGCGCTTCGATCGCGGTCAATATCGTCTCCTCGCCGCCGGCCGTCACCGGCCGGTCGATGACGGCGATCGTCATTCCGCCGGCTCCAGCGCACGCTCGCCCCAGGCGGGGAAGGGATCGCGCAGGCCGCGCCACAGATCGGGCGTGAAGGCGGCGGCGGGCACCAGGCAGCGGTCCAGCGCCCGGCGGATCCGCGCCTCGTCCATGCCGATGCCGATGAACACCAGTTCCTGCCGCCGGTCACCCCAGGACGGGTCCCAGTGTTTCGCGACGAACCGTTCGAACTGCCCATCCACGGGCCAGTGATGCCTGGGCACCGCCGCCCACCAGCGGCCCAGCCGCGCGCTCGTCGTCTGGCTGCCCGCCACCGCCAGTTCGCCGACCCAGTCGGGTCGCGTCGCCAGCCAGAAATGGCCCTTGGCGCGCACCACATGGTCGAGGCCGCCGGTGGTCAGAACGTCGTGGAAGCGGGCGGGGTCGAAGGGCTGGCGGGCGCGATAGACGAAGCTCTCTATGCCATATTCCTCCGTCTCCGGCTGGTGATGCGCATAGCCGTACAGTTCCTTGGCCCAGAGCGGGTGGCGCGACGCCTTGTCCTCGTCGAACAGGCCGGTGGCGAGCAGCAGGTCGAGATCGACCCGGCCGTGATCGCAGGGCACGATCACCGCATCGGCGTTGAGGCTGGCGACCAGCTTCTTCACGATGCCGAGCTGTTCGGCGGACACCGACGACGCCTTGTTGACGACGACCACATCGGCGAACTCGATCTGCTCGACCAGCAGGCCGACCAGGCTGCGCCGGTCGTCCTCGCCCAGCGTCCCGCCCCGATCGGCCAGGAAATCCTGGCTCGAATAGTCGGCCAGCAGGTTCACCGCGTCGACCACCGTCACCATCGTGTCGAGCCGCGCGACATCGCCCAGCGACACGTCGTTCGCGTCGCGGAAGGAGAAGGTGGTGGCGACCGGCAGCGGTTCGGAGATGCCGGTACTCTCGATCACCAGATAGTCGAACCGGCCCGCCTCCGCGAGCGTGCGGACCTCCGCCAGCAGGTCGTCGCGCAGCGTGCAGCAGATGCAGCCATTGGTCATCTCGACCAGCGCCTCCTCCGATCGCGACAGCGCCGCCTCGCCGCCGCGCACCAGATCGGCGTCGATGTTCACCTCTGACATGTCGTTGACGATCACCGCGACGCGTCGCCCTTCGCGATTGGCGAGGATATGGTTGAGCAACGTCGTCTTGCCCGCGCCGAGGAAGCCGGACAGCACCGTGACCGGCAGCCGGTTGTCTTTGGGGGAGGGAAATGCCATCGCCATTGTCCATCTTAGATACGTTACAACGTAACATAGAGAGCAGCTGTGGTTTTTGTCCAGTGGGTTTAGACCATGATGACATCAGGCTGACGCATATCCGGAGTTGCGCAGATAGTTGCGGCACTCGTCTGGTGAGAAGGCATTGAGGAGCGATCCGACACGGCGCCATGTTGCTTCATGGGATCGCTCTGCG
>NZ_QLJH01000064.1 GCF_003951315.1 Sphingomonas sp. S-NIH.Pt15_0812 | reverse complement strand
GCGATGGGTCGAGACGCGATCGCCGAGCTTCTCACCGGGTCCTTGCGCGAAGCGGACGGCGACATCGAACGTGCCAGGTTCCGCGAACAGGCCCTGTGCGAGCTCGGGCGGCAATCCGGGCGCGACGATGAGCTTGCCGATCACGCAGGCCGTGCTCTTGGCGTGGCTCGCCCGCACCGCGTGCCCGTCGCGCTTCTCGACCGTCTGGCTCTCCTGGGTCATGCCCTGGATAATGCCATCGATGCTCTCCTGTTCGTCGGGCTCTCGTGTTTCGATGCCGGGCGAATAGCGAAGATAGGTCATGGGATGTCCGATCATTTGGCGGGTGGGAAGGAGAATAGCTGCGTCTTGATCGACGGCGGTGCCCCGGGCGTGAACCAGTTGGTGTCCTGTATATGGCTGGCGGTGACGTACATCGTCCCGTCGCGCCCTTCGGAGAAGGTGTCAGGCCAGCGCAGCCGGCGATCGGTCAGCACCGTCTCGACGGTCGTGCCGTTCAGCCGCTTGATGGCATAGTCAGTGGGCGAGGTAAGGTAGAGCACGCCTGCCTTGCTCATCCATAGGCCATCAGCGACGTGCGTCTGCGCGACCGTCTTCACAGCTGCCGCCCTGTCGGCCTCACTGATGTCCGACCGCAGCTTCGCGGTATCGATCGCGTACAGCGTCTTTCCGGTCAGCGCCTGGTAGTACAGCGTCTTGCCGTCTTTGGAGATCGCGATGCCATCGGCGGCGAAGGCTGGCTGGCGGCCATCGGGACGGACCAGCGGCTTGCCGTCGAGCGTGACCTTCACCGTCTTGTCGATCTGCGTCGAGGGGTGCCCGTCAAGCGCGCGATGGCTCTTCCCGCTCTCCAGGTCGACGACGATGATCGCGCCCCGCGTGCCGCTGTCGGTAATGTAGCCGGTCTTGCCATCGGGCGAGAAGCGAATGTCGTTGAGGTAGGTGCCCTGTAGCGCCACGTCGCCAGGAACCAGGATCGTCTTCGTCACCGTGTTCGATGCCAGATCGATGCGGACGAGCTTGGGTGCGCCTTCGAGGATCTTCTCGTTGCCCGGCGCGCCGGGATCCAGCACCCAGAGGTTGCCATGGCCATCGGGGACGATCGACTGCACGCAGACGAAATAATCGCCGACCGGCAGCTCGTTGGCGCGGGCGTTGCGCCAGCTGTTCCACTTGGCGTCGGGATAGGGGCGTAAGCTGCCGTCCTTCATCACCTCGGCAACAGAGATGGGCACGTCGTCGGTCCAGCGGGGGAAGTTGACGAAGCGACGGCCATCCTCGGTCACCGCGACGCCGGTCGCCTGATGATCGAATTGTGCCACCTGGGTCAGTTGTGCGCTGCGTCCCTGGGCATGGGCGACGCCGGCTGCGGCAGCGGCGACCAGGCCGATGGCGGCGATCCCGGCGGCATAGGGGGCGGCTTTCTTCATGGTCAGGCTCCTGTCGATCGTATCGGTGAGCGCGGCGGGGGCGCCGGCGAAGAGGGTAAGGAGGTGGCGCACCACCGCTTGCGGGTTCTCCCGCTGCGGAAAATGGCCGACCGCGGTCATGGTGATGCGCGCGAACGGCCCAGCGAATTTTGCTGGCACGTGCTGCGCGGTCGAGGGCGGATTCACGCCATCGGCATCGCCGTGGATGTAGAGCGTCGGCAGAGACAAGGTCGTGGTCGCCTTGACCTTGTCCTCCAGCCAGGCGCTTCGTGGATCAGCTTCCGCTTCGCCCCAGCGCGCGCGATAGCTGTGGAGCGTCACGTCGGCCCAGTCGGGATTGTCGAACGACCGGGCAACACGGTCGAACGTCACCTCGTCGAACCATCCCGGTGGCGACCAATTGACCCAATGCAGATGGGTGAACCCGCGCCGGTCTGCATGCACCGCTTCCGCCCCGCGCGCGGTCGCCATGAACCAGTGATACCATTGGCGCTGGGTCTGCTCGAATGGCGGTGTCGGCATGCCGCCGAGCCGGGGCGGGGTCGACAGCATCGCCATCCGCTCCACCCGATCGGGCCACCCGACGGCCAGGGCCTCGGCGGTGTTCGATCCCCAGTCGTGCCCGGCTACCATGAAGCGGTCGATGCCGAGCGTATCGAGCAGCGCGATCATGTCGGTCGCCAGCATCGCGCTGTTGCCAGTCCGCAGGGCATCGTCGTTGAGGAAGCGCGTGGCGCCGAACCCACGCAACGTCGGGACGACGACGCAGAATCCTTCCGCGGCCAGCGCGGGTGCCACCTGATCCCATGTCGACGCGTCGTCCGGCCAGCCGTGGATGAGGAGCAACGGCTGCCCCTCCTTCGCGCCATAAAGCGACACCTCCATGTTCAGGTCGCCGGTGGTGATCATTGGCATTCGTCAGCCTCCTGGCGGTGCAACCTTTTGCATGCGGTGGTGGACTCTGCCCCTCCATCAATGCTTTGGATGCACCGACAGGACCACGGTCAGAACGGCCAGCGCCCCGTTAATCTCCGCGCCGATTTGCCAATGTTGAGCGTCGAAGGACCGCGCGCCACCTTCGCCGGTCAGGCACGACCGCCCGCAGGCTCGTGGTAGGGGCAGCCGTTCACGCGAGCCCGGAAGTCGGCGGAGTGTCGGTAGGTCTCGTTGCGTGCCCGGTTGATATTCCCAAGCGGCCGGTGCGCGGCGAGCCCAGTCCAGATCGAGAAGCGCATCTCCTCATTGATCTGCTGGAATTTGTCCTCGGTGAGGCTGTCCTGCTTGGGCACTCGGATAGTCGCTACGGTCTGGAAGGGCGCATCGTCCTGCTGCCACTCGACGGTCGGATCCTCCACTGATTGTTCCTTGAGGTCGCGACAAAGCTGAACTCGCACCTCCCATTCCATCTCCAGCACCTGGGCCTCCGACCGGATGACGTCGCGCAGCGCATCAGGGCGGGTGCTGGCGTCAATCGTCGTGCCGGTCTGATCGGTCAGGTCGTTGGACACGGGGAAGACAGCGAACTTGGCGATGTAGTCGCCATAACGGAACGGCGTGACGCTGAAGTAGGTCTCGCCGAGCGGATCGGAGTTGGGCGCGCCGCCGAGCGTCTGGACCTTCGGGCTCTCGATACCGACTGCGCTCAGCACGGTGTTCACGCCGCGCAGCACCTTGGACATCGCCTCCTTGGTGCCCTCGAGCTTGTCGGTGGTGCCGGCCAGGAGCTTGAGGTTGCCCAGGAACTGGTCCGCAGTCCTGTTCTGGAAGACCGGGCCGTTGACCATGACGAAGTCCTGCGTCCGTCCATCGGCACCGGGCAGGCGTTCGCCTTCGACGTCCATCACCTTCAGCGCCAGGCCGCGCGGTAGGCTGATGGTGTCGGGCAGGATGTCGCCCGCGTTGGTCGAGAAGCGCATGACGACCTTGTGCTCGCCCGGGGTGGCGAACAGGCCTTGAGCCAGCTCGGGGGGAAGGCCGTCATGGACGGTCAGCACTCCCTCGAGAAAGCCGTGCGCCTTGGCGTGGACCGAACGGACGGCGTGACCGTAATCCTCCGCTGTCGTCTCGAGGATCTTGTCGAACGTCTCGTTGAGCTTCGTGATCGTCTCGGCTTCGTCGGGTTTCACATCCTCGACGTCGGGAGAATAGCGGACGGGGTTCTGGGGCATGGTCTTTGGTCCTCTCCGGCAAGGAGGCGGCGGCTGGGTGCCGCCGCCGTTACGCTCAGCGGCGGGCTGCAGGCGCCTCGAATGCCGTCTTCAGCCGTGCGACCGCGAGATCATTCGCCTGCTTGGCGCCGTTCACGACCTTGGCCATGCCGAAGAACTCATGGGTCACGCCCGGGAAGGTCTTCTGCTCGACCTTGTCGCCGGCCGCGCGCATGGCGGCCGCCAGCGTTTCGCCATCCGAGCGTAGCGGATCGATCTGCGCATTGATGATCGTCGTCGGCGGCAGACCACGCAGGTTGGCGGCGACCAGGTTGAGACGCGGATCCTGCGCATCGGCGTTGCTCGTCTGATAGTAGTAGCCGAACCACGGCAGCATCGCGGTGTTCAGCGGCTTCGCGTTCGCCGAATCCTTCCGCGAGGGCAGCGTCATGCTGCTGTTCGCGATCGGATAGACCGAGACGATGTGTCGCGGCACCGTCAGGCCGTTGTCACGCGCGTAGATCGCGGTCGCGATCGCAAGGTTGCCGCCGGCGCTCTCGCCGACTGTCGCGATCCGTGCGGGGTCGCCACCCCAGCTTGCCGCATTCTGCAGCGTCCAGCGATAGGCCGCGGCCGCATCGTCATGCTGCGCGGGGAACTTGAATTCGGGTGCATGGCGGTATTCGACCGAAACGACGATCGCGTTGAGCGCCTTGGCCATGGCCCGCGGCGCGGCATCGTAGGTGTTGACGTCGGCGATGACCCAGCCGCCGCCGTGATAGTAGACGATGACCGGCATCGGCTTGCCACCTGCGGGCGCACCGGTAGGCTTGTAGATGCGTGCGAACTGCTTGGGGTCGCTGCCGTACGGCAGGTCCTGCGTCGTCACCGACGGATCGGGCGCGGTCGACATACCCTTCTTCTGCATCGCCGCCTTGGCGCCGTCTGCGGCCGACGGCTGCATACGAGCTTCCGCAGGCGTGAGCGTCTCGATCGGCTTGCCGCCGAGCGACGCGAGCGCGTCCAGGACCGACTGCATGTCGGGTGCGGCCTTTGGGGGCTGCACGGATGTCGCGGGCGGCGGTGGCGGGGGAGGGGCGGTAATCGAGCGGGCTGACTGAGCCAGAGCTGGAACGCCTGCGATCGCGGTCGACGCAGCGATCAGCATGGAAATGGTTCTGCGCAAATATCCCTCCTGTAACTATCCGTTTCACAACCATCGGGCGACCTTCAGCGTTTCGGTACGAAAGTAGACCCAAGCGTTTGGGCAGTGAGGTTGGGCAGTATGGGCGGCGGCATGGATGATCGGGCTTCGACGGCGGATGGTACGCACAGGCCAAATGCACTGCCGTGTGAGGCGAATGCACTGTTGCGTCTTTGGACGACGCTGACCGTGCCGCCCTTGCGCCGCATCTGGAACTGGTGCCGTTCCACAACGGCGACATGATTGCGCGCGCCGGCGATGCGGCTGACAGCATCTGCTTCCCGTTGACCGGGATCGCCGCGATACTTGACTCGCTTGAGGGTGACCGCCGCTACGCGGTCGCGCTGTTCGGGAATGAGGGGCCTATCGGTTGGCAGTTGCTGCTAGGCAACGGGCGCTGGTCGCATGACGTGGTGATGAGGGCCGAACACGGCACGGCGATGAGGCTGTCGGCCGCAGCGTTGCACGGGATACTCGCCGAACGTCCCACGATCCGAACCGTCCTGCTCCGTTTCGTCGACGTGGTCATGACCCAGATGTCCAAGACGATCGTTTCGTCGCTCGCGCATTCGATTGAACGGCGGATGGCGCGATGGATTCTTCTCTACCACGACCGAGTACGCGAGGACGACATCTGCATGACGCATGAGGAGTTCAGGCTAATGCTCGGCGTCCGTCGCAGCAGCGTGACCGACGCACTCCACAAGCTTGAAGAGGATGAGGCTGTCCGCTCCGTACGCGGGCGCGTCATCGTGCGTGATAGGGAGCGGCTGCTGCGGCTTGCTGGCGACACCTACGGTTTCGCTGAGGCGGAATATCGGCGCCTACTCGGCCTCTGATCCTATTGGTTTGTAGACGATGGCGCCGGGGGCGACCTCAGTGGCTGCCTGCACAGTCCGCATCGCCATCGGTTCACCCTCAAAATTGGACGAGCAGTAGAGATTGAGATGAACGAATGACCGCAGCTGGGAAGCGATAAATATGTCGCGAATGGCCGGGATTGGGTCATCACGACTAAAGGGCCGGGTGGTCGCTTCGCCCCACTAGCGGACTTAAACGTCGCCGCTAAAGAGCAGCTATGAAGTGGACGACTGCTATCCTTCGCGCCTCAATGTGGCTTCTGCTGATGCCCGCAGCGCTCTTCGCGGTCGGGGCGCTGTATACCGGGTTGTTCTTTGGCTTCGCACTCTGGTCATTCAGCGATCCAGCTCCAACAGTGCTTTGGTTGCTCACATTGGCGCTGCCCATTGTTATAATCATCGCGCTACGCGATCGGGATCAATCTTTTACGCGGCTCGCGCTTTCCACCTGCGCTTGCTGGACCTTCGTAGCTTTTTACCTCCTATCGCTGAGCTAGCTGCCGGTCTGCTTCCCACCCATTTGGGTCGTTCCAAACGGCCGAACGCGCTCGGTCAAGCAGCCGATCCGCTCTTATGAACGAGCGGCGGCTTTCGGGGAAGCGAGAAGGCACGGGCGAACGGCCGGGATTGGGTCTTTTGGCGGCGAAAGTGCGGTAGCCTTTTCTCTTCTCTCGAAGGTCCTTGGGGCGGTGCTGTTCGCGGTATCGAGAGGGTCTGCGGACTCCAATGGCCCAGATACCCGCCAGCGTCCGAAGTTTAGCTCAAGCGTTTTATAGTCGCTGCAATATTCCGCCGTCAATGATACCGATAAAGGCGGACACGATAGACCTTCCGTTCGGCGGCATCGCCGGAAAACAGGCGCAGCGACTGCCCCTGTCCCGTCTCGTCGCCGTTCAATCGCCGACCCTTTACCATCCGGCCATCTTTCCAATATTGTTCGTCGATGCTCTCGATTCCGACGATCGGTAGGCCGGGGCGATCGGTCATGAAGCTCAATTGCGAATCTCCCGCGCCGACCACGATGAATTCGTCGGCGCCGGTCTGCAGGAACATCGCCGCGACGCGGCTCATCTGGTCGACGTCGCCCTTGGGACCGCCGGCCCGGCCCATGTTCACGACATAGTCGCCGATGCGGCCGCGACCGGCCCGTTGCGCGCCGCCTTCCATGATGACGGTCGAGATTTGTCCGGTAGCCTGCTTCTGCAGGATCATAGGCGATAGCGGTGCCAGCAGCCCGTAGAGTGCGGCCATCGCTGGATCGCCTTCGCCCGCCGCGCTCAGTCCAATGCTACTATCCCCTTGGAGCACCACGCCCTGACCATCGATCCCGAACGGAGAGAAGCCGATCGCCCGAAGCGTTCCATAGCTGTAGAGCGCATTCGCGGCACCGGCCGCGCCACCTCGCGCTTCAGGCACGAACAGCGGATTATCCCGACGCGCATATTGCGTCGCCCAGTTCACATAGTCTTCGAAATAGATGTCGGGTGCTAGGAAATCAAGCGAGGGTGCCCCGGCCTTGTAGATGTCGAGCGCAAATGGCAACGGCCCACCGGAATTATACTGCCCCGGCTCGTAATTCGGCCGGATGAGCGCGGCGTTGTTGAACATAGGCAGGGCATATTCCGCCTTTCCGGCCGCCGTCACCTTCTCGATGAAGGTGGCATAAGCCCAAGCCATGAACAGGGCATCGGTCATCCCCGTATCGCCGAAGACCTGCTGCCATGTTCCAGCGCTACGTGCGCCTGCGCTCTCCCAGGCGGTGCGAAGCTGGGGGTGCAGCATGGTGCGATGATCGGCAAGATAGCGCATCAACGCTTCGGGCACCTGGCCCTTAAACGCCGCTTCGGCTGCGGGTGAATGGTCGCGTGATTCCGGGATGACACCCACTTCGTTTTCGACTTGGGTCATCAACACCGTATGATGTGTCCCGTCGACCGCCCGGAGGTGGCGCATCAACTGCGCGAACGCCCGGGCATCGGCATCGCGGGACGTTGCCGAAAACGCTGACAACCGCTCGGTTCCCCGGCCATCGCCGGTCTGCACGCGCGGGAACCTAGCCTGATCCCGCTTCACCCATGCGGGCACATAGCTGGAATAGGTGTTCTTCCATGCACCGAACCATAGGAAGACGAGGCGCAGGTCATGATCTCGGGCACCTTTCAGCAGGCCATCGAGATTGCTGAAATCAAACTTGCCCTCCTCGGGTTCAATCGTTTCCCAAGCGACCGGGACCAGTACAGTATTGAGGTTCATCGCTCTCAGCTTGGGCCATATCGGCGTCATGAACGCCAGATCGCTGCTGCTGGAATTACGAGTCTCGCCGCCCAGCACTAGAAAGGGGTTGCCATCGACCACTAGCTGGGTCGCATCGCCGCGCCGTTCGAGATGCGGTATCGCCGATTTACGCATCTGCGCATCGGACTTTAGAGGCGCTGTCAGGCCAGTTGCGACGATTAAAAGTGCGGCAATCAGGCTTCGCATCAGACTCCCCTTCGAGTGGAAAGCTCGGTTTTCCTGAACTTTCTCAATTCGTTGGCTACCCATATCACATGCAACTTCTCGGTCGAGAAGAAGGATGGAAACATTATCGTCGATAAATTGGTTTGACATCCCAAATGACCAGGCCAAGCCTTTGTTGGTGGTTCGGCAGGTTGTTTGTACCCGCGAACAGGCGACCCGGCACCCGTAGCGTCCGTGCGCTGGAGCCGTGGCAATCGGGTCGGCAAAGCGCGGTGCCGCCAATACCTCCTTCCATCCGAAGACCGTCGGAAGCGCGGGTCGTTACGCTTGGACGGACCTACTACGATAAATTCGGGTAGCGTCGGATCTCGGACGCATCCTGGATGGAAAAAGATGCGTGCTGCTCCACACCATGGTCGGGTCCAACGATATCCAGCGGTCGAAGCGCTTCTATGACAACGTATTCGGCATCCTTGGCGTCGGGAAAGCGATGCCGAATGTTGCTGATAGCGACCACTTGTGAATGGTGACGTGCTCCCCGGAAAACATGCCATTGATAAGTTAGCTCGTCAGATGGAGACGAGCGATGCGGCGAGGCCGTTTTACCGAGGATCAGATCATAGGCGTGCTGCGTGAGCACGAGGCTGGCGTGAA
>NZ_QLJH01000063.1 GCF_003951315.1 Sphingomonas sp. S-NIH.Pt15_0812 | reverse complement strand
GTCACAGCCCGATCCGCCGCCACGGCCGCCACAGCGCCGCGACCGCGGTCGGCACCCCGACCTCGGCATGGCGATTCTCGAACAGATGCACCGCCATCAGCACCAGCCCGTGCGCGATCGGCGGCGGTTGGCGGGTGGTGACGGTGCGGCTGGCGCGGAGTCGGCTGGCGCGGGCCGGGCGGCAGGAAAGCCGCTGGCAGGGCTCGGCGGAGTTCGCGTTCCGGATGTGGCGACAGGATTGAGGAGGGTGGCATGATCGAACGGGGAAGCGCGTTCCTGTTGAAGGTGGGGGACGGGGCGGCGGCGCCCGCCTTCGCGACGGTGGCGGGGCTGCGCACGACGCAGTTCGCGATCAATGGCGAGGCGGTGGTGGTGACCAACAAGGATTCGGGCGGCTGGCGGCAATTGCTGTCGGGGGCGGGCATCCGCAGCGTCAGCGTGTCGGGCGCGGGCGTGTTCACCGGATCGGCGGCGGAGGCGCGGATCAAGGCGAGTGCGCTGGCGGGGACGATCGACGATTACCGGCTGAGCTTCGAGAGCGGCGACAGCATGACCGGCCGCTTCCTGGTGACGCGGCTGGACTATGCCGGCGATTTCAACGGCGAGCGATCCTACACGCTGAGCCTGGAAAGCTCCGGCGCGGTGGTGGCGTCGTGAGCGGGGCGGCGAATCCCGTGCGCGGCGAGGCGGCGCTGGCGGTGGCGGGCGAGACGCTGGTGCTGCGGCCGAGCTTCGCGGCGCTGGTCGCGGCGGAGGCGGAACTGGGGCCGCTGTTCGCGCTGGTGGAGCGGGCGGCGGACGGCAAGCTGAGCCTGGCGGAGATGGTGGCGCTGTTCTGGCACTGCCTGCGCGATCCGCCCGAGGGGCTGGACCGGATCGCGCTGGGCGAGGCGGTGGCGGCGCTGGGGCTGGCGGCGGTGACGCCGGTGCTGCGCGTGCTGCTGGGGCAGATCCTGGCCGGGCGGTGAGCATGGACTTCGTGGGCGCGGCGGCGCGGGCGGCGGGGTTCGCGGGAGCGGTGCTGGGCTGGTCGCCCGACCGCTTCTGGGGGGCGACGCCGGCCGAGCTGGCGGTGGTGGTGGCGGCGATGCGCGGCGTGGAGGGCGGGCAGGCACCGCCCGATGCGGCGGCGATCGCGGCGTTGCGAAAGGCATTTCCGGATGGATGAGGTGGATCGGGCGATGGTGTCGGTGCGCGCCGACACGCGCGGCTTCCTGAGCGATGTCGCGTCGATGCGCCAGGCGCTGGAGAGCGGGCTGGGCCATGGCGCGGCGCGGGCGGGGGGACTGGTCGAGCAGGCGCTGCTCCGGGCAGCGCGGACCGGCAAGCTGAGCTTCGAGGATCTGAAGGTGACGGCGCTCCGGGTGATGGACCAGATCGCGGCGGCGGCGCTGCGCAGCGCCGTGCATTCGATCGTTATCGGGGGTGGCGGTTCCGGTGCCATGCCGACCGGGGGCCAGCCCGGACGGGCGACGGGCGGGCTCTTGGCGCCGGGGCGCGGCTATCTGGTCGGCGAGCGGGGGCCGGAACTGTTCGTGCCGACCGCGGCCGGGCGGATCGAGACGCTCGCCCCCGCCGCGGCGCGCGAGGTGCGGGTGTCGATCACGATCAATGCGGGGCGGAGCGAACCGGCGGCGGTGCTGCGCCAGTCGAGCCGGCAGGTAGCGCAGGCGGTGCGCGCGGCGCTGGGGTGAGGGGGAGCGACCATGGGGCATTGGTTGGCAGCGGCGCGGAACGGGCAGCGCGCGGAGATGATGCAGCGATTCGATCCGCGCTTCTGGACGGTCAATTTCCCGCGCCCGATGATGGCGGCGGTGACCACGATCGGCGAGACGGGCGATGCGTTGCGCGTCGACTGCGTCTTCTACAAGCGCGACGATCTGGCCGGGCTGATCTGGGAGGCGGAGGATCGGCACGATCACCCGCTGCTCCGCTACGAGACGGCGCGGGATTTCCGTCAGTGCCGGCTGCGGTTCCGCTGGCGCTCGGCCGGGGTGCGGGCGCTGGACGCGGTGCAGGGGCCGGTGCTGACGATAGAGGGACGCGATGCGGGCGGCGTGGCGCGCAGCTGGTATGTGCGGCTGTGGAACTATGCCAGCGGATCGCCGCAGGACGCGGTGGTAGCGATCGACTTCGCGACCGTGGAAGGTGGGTTCCGGCTGCCGGACGAGGCGGTGCCGGTCTGGGCGGGGGATGTCGACCGGATGTTCGTGTCGCTCGTCCCGCCCGGTTATGACGGGGGGGATGCGGCGCTGGCGGAACCGGCGGAGGGCTGGGTCGAGCTGACCGACATCGCCTGCGAGGGGCCGGGCGCGGTGCTGGCGCTGGGCGGGGCGGTGGTGCCGGAACACGGCCTGCGGATGGCGAGCGGCTATGACGACAGCTATCACCTGACGCCGGCGCGGCTGCTGCGCAACGCGCTGCACCTGGGGTATCGCGGGCCGATCGTCCATTATGTCGGCATGAGCCATTATTTCCGGCTCGAAGCGGCCGGCGGCGGTTTCTACGTGAGCGCCCGGGGCGGGGTGCTGAACATGGCGTGCGTGGCCTGGCATCGTGCCTTCGCGCAGGCCGCGCAGCGACTGGGTTACGGGTTGATCTGGTCGCTGTCGTACGAATTGTTCGACGCGCATTGCTGGGGGGACTGGAAGCAGCGGGCGGCGGACGGATCGCCGGCGCTGACCGGCTGGTCGCCGCCCTCGACCCTGCTGAGCCCGGCCCATGCGGGGGCGATGGACTGGCTGGCCCAGGTGGCGGCGGCGTTCATGCGGCTGGCGGTGGCGTCGGGGATGGCGGCGCGCTTCCAGGTCGGCGAGCCCTGGTGGTGGGTGCAGCCGGACCGTCATGCACCGTGCCTGTACGATGCGGCGGCGGTGGCGGCCTTCGCGCCGGTGTCGATCGCCAGCATCCGCGAGGTGACGACCGAGGCGCAGCGCGCGACGCTGGACCGGGCGGGGGCGTGCCTGGCGCGGTCGACCATCGCGCTGGCGGATGCGGCGCGGGCGGCGGCGGGGGGCCAGTGCGTCACGCATCTGCTGACCTATCTGCCGACCGTGCTCGATCCGCTGGCGCCGGAAGCGAAGCGGGCGAACATGCCGGTCGGCTGGGCCTGGCCCGCCTTCGACGTGTTGCAGCTGGAGGATTATGACTGGGCGGCGACCGGCGATGCCGTGGCGACCGCGCAGGGCGTGGCGGCGGCGACCGCGCGACTGGGCTATCCGATGGAGGCCCAGCATTATTTCGCCGGCTTCGTGCTGCGGCTGGAAGAGCGCGGGCAATGGCGAGCGATCGCCCGCGCCGCCGCGACGGCGCGGGCGCGCGGGGTGGCGGAAACCTTCGTCTGGGCGCTGCCGCAAGTGATGCGCGACGGCTTCGTTCATTTCGACCTGGAGGAGGATGCGATGCAGGCGTTCGACGATGTCGCCTTTCCACTGGGGCTGGGCCGGGACGTGGAGGTGACGCCGCATTTCTCGACGCAGATCGTGACGGCGGCGGGCGGCGCGGAGCAGCGCAATGTCGGCTGGGCGGAGGCGCTGAGCCATTATGACGTGGGACCTGGTCTGCGGTCCGAGGCGGATATCGCGGCGCTGCTGGGGTTCTTCCGCGCGCGGCTGGGGCCGGCGCGGGGGTTCCGATTGCGTGACCCGTTCGACTGGCAGGGCCGGGGCGAGGCGATCGGGACGGGGGACGGCGCGACGCGCCGGTTCGCGCTGGTGCGGCGCTATGGCGCGGCGGTGCGGCGGATCACGCGGCCCGTGGCGGACAGCGTGCGGGTGGCGGTGGCGGGGCGCGGGGCGGGGTTCCAGCTCGCCGACGGTGGCTGGGTGGTGCTGGACAGCGCACCGGCCGCCGGGGCGGCGGTGACCGCCTCGTTCGACTTCGACGTGCCGGTGCGCTTCGCCGAGGATCGGCTGAGCGTCAGCCGCGCCACCTATCTGGCGGGCGTCGCGGCGTCGGTGCCGCTGGTCGAGCTGCGCGAGGTATTTCCATGACCGCTGGGATCGGCTGGCTGGACGAAGCGGTGACGACGATCGCCCTGTGCTGGCGCGTCGAGCGGCGCGACGGGGTGACGATCGGGCTGACCGCGCATGACCGCGACCTGGAAATCGACGGCCTGGTCCATCGCGCCGCGCCGGGCATGGTGCCCTCGGCGATCAAGCGCTCGGTGGGGCTGGAGGCGGATACGATGGACGTGTCGGGCGCGCTGACCGGCGACGCCTTCACGCCGCGCGACCTGCTGGCGGGGCGGTGGGACGGTGCGCGCGTGATGATCTTCGCGGCCGACTGGACGGGCGCGGACACGCCGGTGCCGCTGGGCGAGGGGACGATCGGGGCGGTGGAGATGACCGACCATGGCTTCACCGCCGAACTGCTGGGCGCGGCGGCGTCGCTCGACCGGCCGGCGGTGGAGGCGACGGCGCCCGAATGCCGGGCGGCGCTGGGGGACCGGCGCTGCCGGGTGGCGCTCCGGCGGCATTGGGCACGGGTGCGGATGATCGACGAACGGACGCTGCTGAGCGATGTCGACGAGCCGGTGGCGGATGCGTTCGGCAACGGGACGGTCCGCTGGTTCGGGGGCGCCAATAGCGGGCTGGAGACGGTGGTGGCGCGGTCCGAGGGACGGCGGCTGGTGCTGGGCGCGCCGCCGGCCTTCGACGTGGCGGCCGACACGTTGGTCGAGCTGGTCGAGGGGTGCGACAAGAGCTTTGCCACCTGTCGCGACCGGTTCGGCAATGCGGCGAACTTTCGCGGGGAGCCGCATCTGCCCGGACTGGACCTGATCACCCGCTGGCCGGGGGGCTGAGCCGTGGAGGGCGGGGCGGTGGTGGCGCGGGCGCGCGCCGCTTTGGGCGTGCCCTTCCGATTGCATGGACGGGACGGCGCGGGGCTGGATTGCGTCGGACTGGCCGCGCACGCGCTGCGGCTGGAGGCACCAAGCGGCTATCCGCTGCGGGGAGGCGAGCCGGCCCTGGTGCGGGCGCGGCTGGATGCATTGCTGCATCCGGTCGAGGGGCCGCCGGTAGCGGGCGACCTGCTGATGATGCGGACCGGGCCGGGGCAGCTGTACCTGGGGATCTGGACGGGGGCGGGACTGGTCCATGCCGATGCCGGGCTGCGGCGGGTAGCCGAGCGGCCCGGTGCGCCGCCTTGGCCAGTGCTGGGATGCTGGCGACGATAAGGGAAGGAGCGGGCAATGGCGACGGTGGTGCTGACGGCGGTCGGGACTGCGCTGGGCGGGCCGGTCGGCGGCGCGATCGGCGCGCTGATCGGGCAACGGATCGACCATGAACTGTTCGGGCCCAAGGGGCGCGACGGACCGCGCCTGACCGAACTGGCGGTGCAGACCTCCTCCTATGGCAGCGCCATCCCCTGGCTGTTCGGGCGGATGCGCGTGGCGGGGACGGTGATCTGGTCGACCGACCTGATCGAGACGCGCAGTCGGTCCGGCGGGGGCAAGGGGCAGGCTTCGGGCGCGCGATACAGCTATGCCGCCTCCTTCGCGGTGCTGCTGTCGGGGCGGCCGATCCAGGGGATCGGGCGGATCTGGGCGGACGGGCGGCTGGTGCGCGGGGCGGCGGGCGATCTGAAGGTCAAGGCGGGCCTGCGCATCCATCTGGGGGGCGAGGACCAGCCGGTCGACCCGCTGATCGCCAGCGCGGAGGGCGCGACGCCCGCTTACCGCGGATGCGCCTATCTGGTGTTCGAGGATCTGCCGCTGGGCGAGTTCGGCAATCGCGTGCCGTCGCTGAGCGTGGAGGTCATCGCCGATCCGGGCGCGGTGACGATGCAGGATGTTGCGGGGGCGTTCGGTGCGGAGGCGGACGGTCCGGCGGTGCAAGGCTTCGCCGCCAGCGGCAGCGTGGCGGGCGTGCTGGCGGTGCTGGCGCAGGTCGCCGGGGGGCGATGGACGCCGGAGGGCGCGATGATGAAGCTGCGGGGGGACATGCCGCCGCGCGTGCTGAACGATGCGGGGGTGATGCCGGCGAGCGGATCGATGGAGATGGTGCGGGGGCGGCAGATCGCCGCGCCGGGCCGTGCGGCCCTGGCGGTGGCGCTGCGCCATTATGATCCGGCCCGCGATTTCCAGGCCGGGGTGCAGCGGGCCGGCACACCGGGCGCGCGAGCCGAAGCGATCGACCTGCCGGCGGCGCTGTCGGCAAGTGCGGCGAAGACGCTGGCGGGGGCCCTGGTGGCGCGGGCGGGGGTGGAGCGCGTGCGGCGGACCGTGACCCTGGGCTTTGCCGGACTGTCGGTGACGCCGGGCATGACCGTGACGCTGGCGGGCGAGGCGGGGCGATGGCAGGTGCTGGACGTGCTGGTCGAAGCGATGGCGGTGCGGCTGACGCTGGTACCGGTGGCGCCGGCTCCGCAGCCGGTGGTGGCGAGCAGCGGTCGGGTTGCGGCGGCGGCGGACGAGACGGTCGGCCGGACGCTGCTGCACGTCATGGAACTGCCGCCGCTGGAGGAGGTGCTGCTCGATCGGCCACGGGTGACGGTGGTGGCGTGCGGCACCGGGGCCGGCTGGCGGCGGGCGGGGTTGCTGTGGAGCGTCGATGATGGCGCGAGCTGGACGCCGGCGGGCGACAGTGGCGCCGCCGGGACGATCGGCACGGTGGAGCGGGCACCGGCGCGCGCACCCTCGACCCTGATCGACCGGGCAGGGGTGATGATCGTGCGGTTGGCGCGGACCGGCATGGTGCTGGCCGATGCGGATGACGCGGCGCTCGATCGGGGGGCGAACCTGGCCTGGGCGGGGGGAGAGCTGATCCAGTTCGGCCGGGCGGTGCCGATGGGCGGCGGCCGATGGCGGCTGGAGCGCTTGTTGCGCGGGCGGCGTGGGACCGAAGCTGAGGTGGCGGCGGTGGGCGATGCCTTCATCTTGGTCGAACCGGCGCGGGCGATTGCGATCGACCTGCCGATGGCGGCGCTCGGCCGGACGGTGCGGGTGATGGCGAGCGGCGTGGCGGATGCGGTGCCGGTGGAAGCGCGCGCGACGGTCGATGGCCGATCGATCCGCCCGCCCGCTCCGGTGAGGCTCGTTTGGCGGGAGGGCGTGGTGCGATGGGTCCGACGAAGCCGGCTGGGCTGGACCTGGGCGGATAGGGTCGACGTGCCGCTGGGCGAAGAGCGCGAGGAATGGCGCGTGACGATCATGCGGGCGGACGGCGCTCGACGCGACTTGGTGACGGCGACGAACAGCGTGGCGGTGGATCTGGCCCGGGGGGACCGGGTGGAGGTGCGGCAGCGTGGCACCTGGGCAGAGTCGTTGCCGGCGATCTGGACGATGGGAGAGGCATGATGGCGACGACGACTCGACTGGGCCTGCCGCTGCTGGAAGCAGGACAGGCGCAGAAGGAGATTTGGCACAATGAGGCGCTGGCGCTGATCGACCTGGCGGTGCAGGCGACGGTGACGGCGGCCGGGCTCGACGAGCCGCCCGCGGTTCCGGTGCCCGGTGCGTGCTGGATCGTCGGTTCGAACCCGACCGGGGCCTGGCGGGGGCAGGCGCTGGCGCTGGCAGGCTGGACGGAGGGCGGCTGGCGGTTCGTGACGCCGCGCGAGGGGATGGCGGCATGGCATCAGGGCACGCGGTCGATCGTCCGTTATGCCGAGGGGCAGTGGCGCGCGGCGGCGGCGGTGGTGCCGGCCGCGGGTGGTGCGACGGTGGATGCGGAAGCGCGCGCGACGCTGGCCAGCCTCATCGCCGGATTGCGCGGGCTGGGGTTGATCGCCTGACGGCCGAACAGCCGGCATCCAGCCTTTGAGGCAGAATATTGTCAGCTTCGAAAGCTTAACACGCCTTTCACTGTAAGAAAGATGCGGATGGCCGATCAGGATTACGGGTGAAACGATCGGACGGGACAGACCGAACATCCGATGGTCGCAACGCATCGAGCGCGCTGGCGACCGATGCGGCCGCCACGGCGAAGAGAGGTTTGGCAAAGCCAGGCTTTGCGCTTGAAAATGGCGCCCGACGGTGGTTGTTTGATCTGACCCGACCGACGGTCGGCGCAGGATCATCGCAAAATCGCGATTTTTTGCGGCGAAGCGACTAGGTGCAGCGGCGAAGTGCATGACCCAAGCCGTCCTCTCAATTTGTGGCTGTTTGGCAACAGTCCCAAAAGTTTGTCCGCTTGCGTGGAAACCAACCCCCGGTTAGTGGGTTTGCGTCGTCCGTAGTGACAACTAGGAAAGGGGACTATGATGCGGAAGATTGCCGTCGTACTGGCACTCGCCTCCACCGCACTCGCCACTCCTGCCCTCGCCCGCGATAAGTCGTGGTACGTGGGTATCGAGGGCGGCGCGATGATCGTTGAAGATATCGATTACGATGTCGCCAACCTCAACAATGCGGCTTCGGTCGATCACGATTATGGTTATGACGTCGACGGCGTGGTCGGTTACGACTTCGGCGGCTTCCGTCTGGAAACCGAAGTCGGCTATCGCCGGGCCACCGTTGACGGCTTCCAGTCGTCGACCACCACGCCCTTCTTCAACGGCGCTGGCGCTCGCGGCAACGCTGCGGCGGGCACCTACGACGCTGCCGGCGGCGCCACCTCGGCGCTCAGCTTCATGCTGAACGGCCTGCTCGACTTCGGTGACGACGATGGCATTCAGGGCTTCGTCGGCGGCGGTGTCGGCGTGGCTCGCGTCAAGGCGAACTATGCGCTGAACAACAACGGCAACTTCCTCGACGACTCGGACACCGTGTTCGCGTGGCAGGGCCTGGCCGGTATCCGCGCACCGCTGACCGATCACCTCGACGCGACGCTGAAGTATCGCTTCTTCAACGCCGACAACGTCAAGCTGGTCGACGTGTCGAACCGTACGTTCGACGGTCGCTTCCGGTCGCACAGCATCCTGGGCGGCGTGACCTACAACTTCGGTTCGCCGACGCCGCCCAGGAT
>NZ_QLJH01000062.1 GCF_003951315.1 Sphingomonas sp. S-NIH.Pt15_0812 | reverse complement strand
CGCAGAGCGATCCCATGAAGCAACATGGCGCCGTGTCGGATCGCTCCTCAATGCCTTCTCACCAGACGAGTGCCGCAACTATCTGCGCAACTCCGGATATGCGTCAGCCTGATGTCATCATGGTCTAAAGGCAACGAACGACCGCAATCGGGTCATTGTAGCCTTGATCAGATCGCACGCTCCGCTCGCTAGACTTAGCACCCAGGTCAAAAATAGGCAGGTGTAGGTTACATCTTACAATTAATTGCGACGCAGGCCCTTGAGGATGTTTCCCTCTGTCGTCAGGTAATTGTTGGAATAATCAAATCGCGCCGTATCAGCGAACAGCAGGTAGTAATATTTCATCTGCTCGGACCACCAATAGCCTGGGCAATGATCGGCCTGACGCTTAGGCATTGCTGTCACGTCAACAAGATCGGTGTAGCCATAGGTAGCCTTGTTCCACCGCTTCATCGCCTCAAAGTGGAGGCGACCAATTTCGCGCCAGCGTGGCTGCCGATCGATCAGCCAAAGCGTAAAGGCCGCGTCAGCGAGTTCGGGGCGCAGTGCGTTGGTGACTTGAGTCGATTGCGATGTCGCGTAGTCATAGCCTTCCGGCAGGATGCCATAGCGCGCCTGCACCTTGGCCCAGCTTTCGGTATAAGCGGCGCCCAGCCGGAGGGCGCCACCCTGGCCAAGTAGGCCACCATAGAAGGATGCGAGCTCGTCCTGCTCGGTCGAGATCACGGCGCCGGTCTCAAAGTCGACGTCGGCGAACCACAGCTGATGGTCCTTCCAGACCTGCTGATGCTTGAGGATGGCGGCAGTGCACACATCATACATGCGCTTGCAGTCGGCATCGCCGAACAGCTGCCAGCTATCCCACAAATACTCGAAGAAGCTGTCGCAGTAGGAGCCGATTGTCGCGGTGCGGGAGCGCCAAGCGCCACTCAGCACGTCGATCTTGGTCGCCACCAGATCGAGGGGCGAGCGCCGCTCGAAGACCGCGGTCATCGCTTTGCGTGCGGCGGCCGCGTAGCGGGGATCGCCGGTCAGGCGGCTGAGTGTGCCCCATTCGGGCAGGTAAGTGGCAATATCAGCAGGGCTGGTGACCGCCTCGCGCGGCATGCCGGTTCGGAGATTGATGAAGCGGTAGGGCATGCCGGTCGGCGTTGCGAAGGCCGGCAGCAGCCGATCCGCAAGATCGCGCGCCTTGGCGAGCAATACCGCGTCACCGCACGCGAGGTGGGCGGACAGAAGCCCGCCGACAAGACGGATCGACGTCTCGAACACCGATACCTCGCCATCGACGTCTGCGTCGAAGTGGGTTTTGACCCACTCGACGCCGTCCCCAAACCGGGAGTCGAGACCCATCACCCACAGCGTATCAAGCGCCTCGATGAGGCTGAGCCCAAGATGATGCGTCTGGAGCGGAAAGCTCGAGAAGGCCCCGCTTACCGGCTTGATCTCATCCTTGCCCCAGGCACGATCACGGTAACAGTCCCAGGACCATGCCATCTGCGCTTTCACATCCTGGGCTAGCGCATGCCATTGCGCATCGTCCTTTGCGCAGGCTGGATCTGATATCGCTGTGCCGGCCAGTGCGGTTGCAGCGCCGATGACGGATCGCCTGGTAATCTGCACGCGGCCTCATCCTCTTTCGTTGCGACTTTCTGCAGAGAGATGCAGCTTGCTGTTCCCGACGTCTACCGTCAGATGGTTGCTACAAGCCCACCGGAGTTGGATTGGCCCCGTTTGCGCAAATAAGCGTGAGCGCCTTGCGATAGCGTAGCGCATGTGCGTAGCTCTGTCGTGGATGTGAGTGCAAAATCGCCGATCGTGTTATGAATGGTAAAATGGGTACGCCCGTTCGACGTTTGGAGTGACCGCTTGTGGATCTCATAGGCGAAGAGAGTCATCCTTGGTGACGCTTGAGGGACTAGCTTGACTCGATCCCGCACCCTCAGGCGCCTTGCTGCGAGTTTGGTAACGAACAGCGGATCAGTGTAGCCGGGTTAAGGATCCTTTGGCTGAGTTGTTCGCTCAAGCGGCAACCCCGACCGCCGGAGCGACAAACATACCACGCAAACCAAATTACGACTTCGAGCGCCGCGAGCGCGAGAAGGCCAAGGCGGCCGAGTCTGCAAAGAAGGCGCAAGCCAAGGCGGATAAGCGGGCGGCTGAGCAAGTCACGCCGGATGCAGATCAATCAGGCGAGTAGTGAGGGCTGACGCAATGATGATGTCGTCCGACCTCACTCTTGGGCAGCTTAGCTGGAGATCCTTCTTCGCCAAGCAGGTCTCCGTCGAGCAGAGCCAGAACTGTCAGCCTGTCCGCGTCATGTCGGTTCATCGCGGAAGGGTGACCGTCTTGGGCGAGGGAATAGAGGAATCGATCTCGTCCAGCTTGCCCGTACAGGGGGGAGCGGAGGACCGACCTACCGTTGGCGACTGGCTGCTGATCAATCGGAAGAGCCGAACCCTCGTGCGTCTCCTTAATCGGACGAGCCTGTTCAAGAGGCCCGCGCCAGGTGACGACCGCCGCGTTCAGCTCATCGCCGCGAACGTCGACACGCTGTTCATTGTCTCGTCGTGTGATCAGGACTTCAACGTTGCGCGCATCGAGCGCTATCTCGTGCTCGCGGGCGAAGTCGGCGTCCGTCCCGTCTTGGTCCTCACAAAGGGCGACCGATCGCCTGCGCCCAAGCGATTGGTCGAGGCCGCGCGCTCGCTCCAGTCGGGGTTGCGAGTGGAACTGGTTGACGGGCGCGACCCGACAAGCGCCGTCCGCCTCGCCGGCTATTGCGGCCTCGGGGAGACGGTTGCGCTGGTGGGATCGTCCGGCGTCGGCAAGTCGACCATCGTCAACACGCTGAAGGGATCGGAGAGCATTGCAACCCAAGCCGTTCGAGAAGACGACGGCAAAGGCCGGCACACAACGACCGTGCGCGAAATGCATCGCCTCACCGGTAGTGCGAACGGCCCTGCCGCTGATGGTGGCGGCTGGCTAGTGGACACGCCCGGCATGCGCGAACTCCAAATGTCCGAAGTGGCCTCCGGCGTGACCGAGGTCTTCGACGACGTCACAGCCGTGACGCTCGACTGCCGGTTCACGAACTGCACACACGCCGACGAGCCCGGATGTGCTATCCACCTCGCGATGGCGGTAGGCGATCTTGATCCCGCTCGTGTCGAACGGTGGCGAAAGCTCGCCCGGGAAGACGCGGAAAACAGCGGTGTCGTGGCAGTTCGCCGCTTCCGTCGCGGGAAATCCAGCAACCGGAAATGACGATTGGCTAAGGTCGTTAGCTTGGACACGGCGACCGCTGGACACTGAAGCTGGATTTAGCAGTCCCCACCGGGTGGTCCGGTTCGACAGTTAGTGCATCGTCGTCTGAGCCTCACCCCTTCTCTGGCCCGGTCTTTATGAGAAAACCGGCTCTCTTTTCGTCAGGGCAGGGATGCCTGCCCTGACGAAAAAGCACGCTCCATCGGGGTTTGGTTGCCGAGGGAACTGTGCGGACGGTGCTCGTTGTAATCACGCCACCACGCCTCACATTTTAACCGTGCGTCGTCCAAGCTCAAGAACCAGTATGCGTTGAGGCGTTCGGCCCGCACCCGGCCGTTGAACGCCTCCGCGAACGCATTGTCGGTCGGCTTGCCGGGGCGGCTGAAGTCCAGCACCACATCATGCTGATAGGCCCACAGATCGAGATCCTTCGAGATGAATTCCGGGCCATTGTCCAGACGAATGCGCTTGGGACGACCATGTGCCACGGCAATGCGGTCGAGCGTCTCGACTATGTCAGATCCGCGATAGCTTGTCCGTACATCGAGCGCTGGCGACACACGGGTGAAGCTGTCGACGATCGACAGCACCCGGATCTTGCGCCCGTCGAACAGCTGGTCCGACAGGAAATCCATCGACCAGCACTCGTTGGGTGCCATCGCCGGCGTCCGTCATCGCGCAATTTCGCCTTCACCTTGCGCTTGGGCGTCTTGTTGCGCAGCTGCAGCCCGAGTTCGCGACACAGCCGATGAGTGCGCTTGTGGTTGATCTCCCGGCCCTCCCGCCGCAGCAGCACATGGATGCGTCGATACCCGTAGCGAACACGGGTCGCAGCCAACTCCTTGATCCGCATCTTGAGGCCGGCCTGATCGAGGCGGCGGGACTGATAGCGTTGGGTCGATCGATTGATCGGAAACGCGCCGCAGGCTCGCCGTTCGCTGACCTGGTAGCTCGCCTGCAAATAGCCGACGATCTCCCGGGCTCGACTAGGCCCTACATTTTTCGGCGGATGACGTCTTGGCAAGCATCTCCTTGTCCAAGCTGAGGTTCGCCACCAGCCGTTCCAGCCGGACGTTCTCCTCCTCCAGCACCTTCAGGCGCTTCATCTCCGACGGCATCAACCCTCCGTATTTGCTACGCCATCGATAATAGAGCCTGCCCCGGCGTAGGCCGGGGTCTGGATTGATATGCCGGCCTTCCGGCAAACCTCCTCGACGGTTGTTCCATCCTCGGCCTGCTTGAGGATGAACGCTATCTGCTGCTCGCTGAACCTCGACTTATTCATCGGCGGATTCCCTCGTCCGGCACCTGCCAAACCTAACCGGGAATTTCCCACAAAGAATGGACCAATCCGGAGGGCTCAGGTCACTGCATCCGCCGGGGTTACCTTACTGCTCGTAACAAATACCATGCTCGATCGCGGCACAGTAAGTTGTTACCGTTCCTCGCTGCTTGCGCTTGCCATGGTAGAGTGCCGTATCGGCCCGACGCAGCATATCGCGTCCAGTCAGGAGCGGTTCAAACCAGCTGACCCCGATCGTACCGGACACGGTGAGCCATGTGCCGTCGGCTACATCGACACAGTGGCGCAGATCTTGTTGCAAGGTTTCGGTCAGTGAGGACATGGCGGCCTCATCCTTGCCCTGAACGATGATTGCGAACTCGTCGCCGCCAAGGCGGGCGCAGACCTGACCAGCCAGGTAGGGCGATTTCAGAACCATGGCGATCGTCTGTAACACCTGATCGCCTTTCAGATGCCCAAGACGATCATTGACAGCCTTGAAGCCGTCCAGGTCGATGAGGAGGAGGGCAAACGTCTGTGCATCGCGACGCGCACCCATGATAGTTTGGCTGAGTGCACGATTGAAGCCGGCACGATTGGTCAAGCCGGTCAGTTCATCCGTCGTGGCCGAACGACGTAGAGCCTGCTCCATTTCATAGCGGGCGGTGATGTCCTGGAAGACACCGATTATGGCAACAGGCTTGCCGTCATGCAGCTCCAGCTCACCCATGCAGCGAACGCGTTTCAGCTTGCCGGTAGCGGAGATAAAGTCCGCTTCCTCGTCAAACGCTCGGCCCTGCTCAATGGCTAGCGCGATTGCATCCGCCAAGATCACACGAGAACGGTCGGGATAGAAGCTCATCGCTTCTTCAAGAGGCGGAGTCTGAGCAACCGGCAGATCGTAAATGGCGTAGACCTGCTCGGACCAATGAACATGATTATCCGCCAGATCCAGGCGCCATGAGCCGATCCCTGCGATGCGTTCTGCCTGGCCGAGCTGGCGGTGCAATCGGCCAAGCCGATGCAGATCGTTCTGGTGCTCGAGTGCCAGATTGGCCAACTCCATGGCGGTCAGGCGGCTTCCGACCAGCGCCGCAGCGATGGCCGCCAGCTTGCCGAGTTCGATGATATCTGCCTCGCTGAAGCTACGGGGCTTGTAGAAGACCGCACACAGTGAGCCGGCCAGGATGTCAGTGCCATCCTCGCCATGCACGATTACCGGCACGCCGATATAGGCTGCGACATGGGGAGCCCCGATGACCAACGGATGATCGCAATAGGCCGGGTCCAACCGGGTATCGGGAACAACGACAGCCTCGTTGGTGTCGACAACCCGACCGCAAAAGCTGTGTTCTCGTGGCAACCTGTCGCCGTCGATCCCGCAGCGAGCCGTCAGCCACTGCCACTCACGATCGAGCATCGAGAATGCGCTCATGTCGCTGGCGAACTTCTGCTTCACCAGCTCGGTCACCGCGTTGAGCTCGGCTAGGGGCAGGCACAGTCTGACGTTGGGGCCCGCCAACAGCTCCGCATGCAGCTGCGTTCGTGAGGACGAGATGGCGTCAGCGATGACAGGGCCTTGATGCATAGCCGCCATATCGCACAGTCACCGTAAACGCTGTGTAACTGTCGGAATAACTGACATATCCCCACGGCGCCGAGCACCGTCCATGGGGGCGGGTCATGCATGATACAGAGTATGATAAGAGGCATGGTTGATCGCGAGGCGCGCTTCCCCGTAGGGATTACGGCCCTTTTCTGGAGATGATCCCCATGAACAATGCCGAGCTTGCCGAGACGCTGGTGACCGAACACGCCATGAGCAAGGCCGACGCCCGCAAGGCGGTCGATGCGCTGATGGCCGCGATCGTCGCCGCAGCCGCCAAGGGTGAGGAGGTCTCGCTGGCGGGCTTTGGCAAGTTCAAGGTCAAGGACAGCCCGGCGCGCGAAGGCCGCAACCCCGCAACCGGCGAGGCCATGCAGATCGCCGCATCCCGCAAGCTGACCTTTACGCCTGCCAAGGCAGTCAAGGACGCGCTGAACGGCTGATCCCCTAAGGTGGCGACACCCCAGCATAGTATGGCAGCTGGGGCGTCGCATTGCCCTGACCTTCGAGTTATGGCTAGGCACCGTAAACTTCAATTACTTCAGAAAGGGGGTGACGTTCGAGTAAACTGGAGCAAGAGACACTTAAACTACCCAGCATTATCGCGAAAGCATATGCCCGCCTTGCCGCGATCAACCCAGCGAACCTGACCCGCGCGAATCTGTCCCTGGAGAAGCTCTATAAGCACGTCCGTGTCGATGTCTGATGTCGTCAGGGCCGAGCCTTCGATCATGGCTCCACCGCTAGAGACATTTCGTATCACGATTTCCTCGCGAGCGCCGCCCTTGTTCAGTCGTGCCTTTCGTATGACCTTCTCACGCGGGGGGCGGCTCACCTTGTGTCCTATGGCTTCGGCCGGATCGCCATACCCGGACAAAGCGGAGAGAACGTGCTCGTTCCGCTCGGGGCGACCATAAACATAGCCTTGAATATGGCTGCATCCGAGATCGCGAACAAAGGCAATCTCATCCTGATGCTCGACACCCTCGGCTGTGGTTTCCATGCCAAAGGTCGTCGCCAGCGTCACAATGGCCCGGATGATCGCCGCGTTGCGGTTGCCGGCTTGGATTGCGCCGCGTACGAAGCTTTGATCGATCTTGATTTTATCGAACGGTGCGTTCTTCAGATAGCCCAGCGCAGAATAGCCCGTTCCAAAATCGTCGAGTGCCAGGCGAACGCCAAGATTCTTGAGTGCCTTGAACATGCGGTCGGTGCACCCGTCGTCGTTCAGGAACACGCTCTCGGTGATCTCGAGTTCCAGACGCGCAGGATCAAGGCTGGCCACACTCAGGGCATTGGCAACAAGAGCCGGGAACTTCGGATTGGTGAATTGTATCGGTGACACGTTGACGGCCACTCGAATGCCCGCTGGCCAGCCCGCGCAATCCCGGATCGCGGTACGCAACACCCATTCACCGATACCAGCGATCAGTCCTGCTTCTTCAGCGACAGGGATAAACTCGGCGGGGCTTATCACGCCGCGTCGGGTATGCTGCCACCGGACAAGTGCTTCGTAGCCGACAATGCGCTCGGACATCGTAGAGACCACCGGCTGATAGACGACATGAAGTTCGTCATTTGAAAGCGCATGACGAAGATCGTCTTCCATCTCCCTCCGCCGTGTGGCTTCGATATGCAGGTCGTCGTTGTAGACGTGGTGTAAGCCACGCCCACGGTCCTTGGCTGCGTACAACGCCAGATCGGCGTTCCGCACCAACTCCTCAACTAATTGTCCGTGTTCCGGGGCGATGGCGATACCGATCGAGCATCCGATCGTGATAACATTGCCGTTGATCGAGTAGGGCTGTGAGACAGCAACAATGATGTCCTGAGATAGCGCTTCGACACCCGCCCTGACCGTGTCGTTAGCGATGATTACCTGAAACTCATCACCGCCCAAGCGCCCAACAACGCCACCATAGCCGATCACGCGCTGCAGGCGCTGGGCAACCTGCTTCAGAAGCTCGTCACCGGTCTGATGCCCGAGCGTATCATTTACAGCCTTGAAGCGATCCAGATCGAGCAGGAGCAGCGCTGTTGGCAGGAACCCGCTTTGCCGAGTGAACAACAGGTTCTCCAGCGTGCCACGCATGCGCTCACGATTGGCAAGTCCGGTCAATGCATCGGAATAGGCAAGCCGGGTGATAGCGGCTTGCGACTGGCGACGCTCAGCCAGGTCACTGCCGGAGCCGATATAGCCTTCGAACACGCCTCGCTCATCGTTTTTGGGGCGACCGGTGATCGACCATGCGACAGTGGCATCGCTGCCGGTGGCGCGCACCGAGACGTTACGGAACGCCGCCTTTGTCGACATATGAAAGCGCAAGGTCCGCGATGACGCAAGCTCGTGTGGATCGACTTCCAACATGTCTGCCAAAACTATGTCGGTGAGACGGACCGCATCGATCATCAACTTTCGACATACATGTTCCGACAGGTAGATGATGCGCCCTTCAGCATCGGTTTCCCAAAACCAGCCAGACCCTTCGGCCTCAAATGCCTCGACAAAGCGGGATAGCTGCAGTGCCTTCTCATGTGATGACGGAGTGTCGGTGCTATTGTCCCGGCTGACCAGATGACGGATTTGTCGAAGCATGTTCTGGACGTAGTGACCAGTCGTTAGCAGGACGTTTACATCCGGTGCCGTGAGCCTGGGATCAGGCGGTCGACATGGTGATAGTGGCCAGCGGTGTGAGCTGCCCCCCTCTGAGTGGTCCATCGACTATGACAGTCTGGACCAAGGAAGGGACGACGAATGCCTGCCAAGAAGCACAAGCCCGAGGAAATCATCGGGAAGCTGCGCGAGGTTGAGATCATGCTGGGTCAGGGCGGC
>NZ_QLJH01000061.1 GCF_003951315.1 Sphingomonas sp. S-NIH.Pt15_0812 | reverse complement strand
AACCGATGCCGACGCCTCGCCAAGGACTGGGAGGCTTCCATCGCCTCGTCAGAAGCATGGCTCATCATCGCATCCATCAGGCGAATGACCCGCCGTATTGCAAAGCTCGAATTATGAGTCGGGCTCTTAGGAAAATTAAAGCTCTGCCTGAACGAATGTCCGAAGGTGGAAGGCGGGCAGGGTGCCCGGAACGACCGCTTCTAGGTCAATAGAGGAACTCAGCCTATCGCTCCGCAGCGGCCGCAGCGATATGGTGCGGATCGTCCTTAGGCCCATCGTTAACATTTTCGCTGCCTCCGAGTCCGCCGCCACCCATACCACCACCGCCACTGCCCCCGCCGTTTCTGCCAGCATCGTCCTTATTGCTGCCGCCTCTGCCGCTGCCGGACGACGCCGGACGCGTGGGTCCTTGCATTGCGATAATCAGGTCAGCCGGGATCGGGTCGAGATCAAGCGCATCGCGCACGAACGCACGCAGCGACACGACTAGCTCGTGCGTGTGAACCGGGTGGCCCGCGACCAGCTCGTGAACTGCCTTGTCCGCTAACCGGACATGCTCCTCGGTACCGAGCAGGATGATATCGGACAGCGCGGCCTCGACTGCGTCGCGGATGCGGCGCGTGCGGTCCGATCGCGCCGTTCCTTCCGCACTGAGGTCCAACGCGGCCATCGGCTCCCCTGCGACGCCGCCCTGCTCTCGTCGCTGCAGGTCCCGTCGGTGTGTCGGATCCACAGTTAGATCCCCTGTGAATGATCCGCCAAGGACTTTATAGGCGGCGATAAGTGTCCTGAGACGCTCGTTGATCTGTCGGTTCATGCGCTCACGGCGCTGCTGAAATGTCATTTGGGTAAGCAGACGAATGCCAACTCCCAAGAGCGTAAATAGCGCCAGCCCGAATATGGTGGCGAGCAGGCTCTGCCAAGAGCTGAAATCCAGACCGCGCAAGTGCATTCCCCTAATCACAATCTCTGTAACGCCCGTCGATCTTGCAGGTGCCGTAGAGCGGTACGACGGTGAAGAGAGCCCGTGCGATTTCACTCCGTATAATGCAGCTGAACAAATTTCCGAAAATTGGAAAGCCACGAACCTCCATTAAGTTTTGCCTTTTGGGGCGTGGCATCCATCCGAGTTCCGATTGAGCTTCAGCCCAAAAATCATCGCTAACTACATCGGCTCGATGATTTAAAGGGTGTGCGCCCTTGTTGGGTCTCACGATCCAAGGGCGCAGCGCCAGCACATTTCACCGAAGAGCAAAGCAAGAGGTGGCGACCAGTTCGCCACTTGAGCGTTAAGCGGTCGAGCAAGCTTCTTATTGGGAACGAGACCAACCTTATGAAGACCGTCGTAGTAACGGGCGCGAGCGCCGGTATCGGCCTCGCGACTGCGGATCGCTTCGCGCGTAGCGGATGGCAGGTGGCGATCATCGCAAGGGACCCCACACGCCTCGGCGAAGCCAAGACGATGCTTGAGCAGCATGGCGGTAAAGTGCTGGCGATCTCAGTCGACGTTGCCGATGCGAAAGCCGTCGACGAGGCCGCGGATAAGGTCGTCACCGAATTTGGCGCGATCGACGCCTGGGTCAACAACGCCATGTCGACGGTAGTTGCTCACGCGCACGACATCACGCCGGAAGAATATGCCCGCGTCACCGGCACAACCTACCTGTCGCAGGTCTACGGAACGCTTGCCGCGCTGCGTCACATGCGTACGCGGGATCAGGGGGCGATCATCCAGGTGTCGTCCGGCCTTGCGATCCGGGCCGCCCCCTTGCAGGCTGCGTATTGTGGCGCGAAGGCTGCGGTGGGCGGGTTTACGGACTCGCTGCGCTCAGAGCTGATCTCGGACAAATCAAAGGTTACGCTCAGCGTTGTGTATCTGCCCGGTGTTAATACGCCGCAGACGAGCTGGGCACGCACTCACATTGGCCGTGAGCAAATCATTCCCGATCCACTCTTCGACCCGCGCCTTTGCGCCGAAGCGATTTGGACCGCAGCGCACGATCCTCAACGTGAGTTCTGGGTTGGGCGTTCGACACTGATGATGGCGCTCGGGCAGTCGGTCGCACCAGGCTTCTCCGATCGTGAGGCAGCCGGAATGCTCGACAAGCAGCAGGGCGATCCGATGCCCGATCGCGCTGGCAATCTTGACGAGGCGGTTCCGGGACCGGCGCAGATCGACGGAAATAGTACCGACCGGGTGAAGGGCAGCCGCCGCGAGTTCTTCACGAGCCGTCAGCGCGATATGCTGAAGGTAGGCGTAGTGGGTGGTCTGCTGGGTGCGGGTGCTTTGATGGGCGTTGGTGCGTCACGCGCGCTGCCGCGTCTTCTTCGTTGACCGGGGTGCTGGCGCGGCTGCTGCCGCAGCATCATGAGCGTATCGAACTTGGCGTTCGCAAAGACGGCTATCTGCCGCTTGAGCAATATGGCGCGCTTGGGGATGGCCGATCCGTCGCACTGTCCGGTGCCGATGGATCGATCGACTGGTGGTGCGTGCCGAACATGGACTCGCCTCCACTGTTCGACCGATTACTCGATGGTGAGAATGGTGGATGCTTCACGCTCCAGCCTGATCGGCCGTTCACGGTCGAGCGCCGTTATCACCCTGCCAGCAACGTACTCGAGACGATCTTCACGACGCCAAGCGGGCGAGCCAAACTAACCGAATCTCTGAATAGCGGCACGGCTGGGCGTTTGCCTTGGGCCGAGTTGGCGCGGCGGATCGATGGGTTGGATGGCACCGTTCGCTTCAACCTGACGATGAAGCCCGGTCGACGGGGCGATACGGTCAATCCATACCACTCGAAGATCGGCGACCACACAGTCTTCCATGTTGAGCGCGTTCTTGGTCTCTTTGTCTGCAGCGACACGGTACATTGTGACTGGGCCGATGAAGGCATCACCGGGGAAGTGACGGTGGCTGCTGGCGAGCGTCAGACTGTTGCGGTCGTAGCTGGTCGCGATGAACCTCTGGTGGCGCCAACAATTGAGCAGATCGACGCACGAATCGACATATCAGATCAGGAATGGCGGGATTGGAGCGAGCACGTCGCCTACACGGGCGAGGACCGCGACGCGTTCCTGCGCAGCGCGCTGGCGCTGAAGATCCTGCTCTATTCACCATCTGGCGCCATCGCAGCTGCGGCAACGACATCCATCCCGGAAGGTATCGGCGGAGCCAAGAATTACGACTATCGGTACGCCTGGATCAGGGATGCCGGCTACACGATCAAGGCGTTTTTAACGGCAGGTCTTGAAGCCGAAGCGAAGGCTGCGTTCAGTTGGCTGCTCGATCAGCTGCGCAGCGTCGGCACCCGCGTGGTTTATACACTCGACGGCAAGGTCGTGCCTGGCGTGTCCGAATGGGCCATGCCAGGGTATCGGGGATCGACCCCGGTCCGCACTGGTAATCAGGCAACTGACCAGCGCCAACACGGCGTTTACGGGGACATTTTCGAGACGGCCGCCTGCTTCGTGGGGTGTGGCAATATCCTCGACTCCGCGAGCGCGGAGCTGCTCTCGCACCTTGCCGATGAATGCGCCGACAGCTGGCGCCTGCCTGATGCGGGTATGTGGGAACTCGAAGAGCCACAGCATTATACTATGTCCAAGGTGAGCTGCTGGCAGGCTCTGGCCCGCGCCGTGGAATTGGCGGACCAGGGTCAGCTGCCGACCACGTGCCGGGAACGCTGGTCGCGTGAACGTGACCGCATCAAGGACTGGATCGAAGGCGAGTGCTGGTCGGAGAAGAAGCAGGCCTTCGTCATGTACCCGGGTACCGACAAGCTCGATGCCTCGTTGGCGCTTGCTGTCCGCTTTGGCTTTGATGGTCATGGTCGCCTACTGGCCACGATGGATGCGATTGATCGTGAGCTCGGCAGCGGTCCTTTTCACTACCGTTATACCGGCACGGACAAGGAAGAAGGGTGTTTCCTCGCCTGTTCCTTCTGGATGGTGGAGGCCCGGGCGGAACTCGGTCAACGGCCTGAAGCGCGCCAGCGGTTCGATAGGTTGAACGAAGCGTTGTCCCACGGACACGGCATCCTTTCCGAGATGATCGATCCGGCGAGTGGTGCGTTTCTCGGCAACCTTCCTCAAGGTCTCAGCCATCTGGCGCACATCATGGCGCTGTCCGTTCTCGACGAGGCAGCGGCCTGCAACTGACTCTGATCCTATCGCAATGGAGATAAGCATGACCGACCGTCTGACTATGCAGGATCCTCGCTCCCAGTATCCGCAGCCACCTTTCCCGCGACAGCCGCAGCCTGTCCCAGGCGAAGCGTCAAAGATGGATCCCGTGCCTGACCATGGCGAAACGAGCTACAAGGGCTCAGGCAAGCTCATCGGACGCAAAGCGCTTATCACAGGCGCCGACAGCGGCATCGGTCGCGCGGCTGCTATCGCGTTCGCACGTGAGGGTGCCGACGTTGCCCTGTCATATCTAGAGTCCGAGAAGAACGATGCGGCCGAGGTCATCCAGCTGATCGAGGCGGAGGGGCGCACCGCCGTCGACCTGCCCGGTGACATCACCGACGAAGAGTGGTGCAAGACACTCGTCGCGCAGGCTGTCGAAAAGCTTGGCGGGCTCGACATCCTCGTCATCAACGCTGGACGGCAGCAGAACCGTGAGGACATCTCGAAGGTCACGTCGGAGGATTTCGACAAGACCATGAAGACCAACCTCTATGCGATGCACTGGATCGCACAGGCGGCCGTGCCGCACCTGCCGGCAGGCGGCTCGGTCATCACCACCGCCTCGATCCAGGCCTATGAGCCGTCCGCGATCCTGCTCGATTATGCGACCACCAAGGCGGGAATCGTCGCCTACACCAAGGCGCTCGCCAAGCAGTTGCTGGAGAAGGGCATTCGCGCCAATGTCGTGGCTCCTGGCCCGTTCTGGACGCCGCTTCAGGCATCCGGTGGTCAGCCGCCTGAGGCGGTGATGAAGTTCGGTTCGGAAAGCCAGTATGGCCGCCCGGGTCAGCCTGTCGAGATCGCGCCTGTCTACGTGCTGCTGGCGAGCCAGGAAGGCAGCTATATCAGCGGCGAGGTCTACGGCGTCACTGGTGGTGCTGGCGTCGCCTGACAATGAAAAGCCCCGGTCAGTCCACACTGATCGGGGCCTTCAATATGAAATGGCATCTTCTGTCCCAAAGGGGGGCGCTTAAGTCATCTGCAGCATCCTGATCGCCAAGCCAACTCATTGCCGCCTCTAAGATCATTATAAACGCATCTCTGACGTTGGAAAAGCGGGCAAAGGACTCGAAATAACCCATCTGGGTCTTAGCGGTAGGTAAGCCGACTGGCGCGAACCATCTCCTCGATCCAGCCAGTGAGCAGCGTGGCGTAGATGCGCTGATGCTTTGGGTCACGCATCGCGTGCGAGGCTCCTGGAATGATGCGGTGGCTGAGCGAGTTGGTTTGGCGAAAGGCGGCCTGCATAGACAGCATGGCCTCTCGCGGTATTTGTTCGTCGCATTCTGACTCGACGATCAGCACGTCGCCCTGGAACGAGGCACAGGCGGACAGGGCACGGTCAGCTTCGGAGGAGTGGGGTTGCTGGCGGTAAGCCCGCACCACGGCCTTGTCGAGCTTGGCCTTGGGCGTATCCCAATGCTCATCCGGGTAGAGGGCGGGTACTCGCATTGCGAGCCACCGGATCGGACGTTGCGCCGTAAGCAGCATCGCGAGATAGCCGCCATAGCTGGTGCCGACGACCCCGATCGCATTACGATCGACCAGCGGCTGTGCGGCGAGATAATCATAGGCGGCCAGTACGTCATCGAGGCCATCCTGCCGGGTGACCTGATCCTTGGCCGCATCGCTGCCGGCGTGGCCGCGCAAGTCGAAGGTGAAGCAGACGCAACCGAGACGCGCCAGTTCCTCCGCGTGGCCAAGGTCCTCATCCTGATCGCCACCCCAGCCATGGATGAACAGGAAGCCGGGCACGGGCACTTCGGGGCGCAGGACGGTGCCGACCAGCTTCTGATCGGCCACCGCTAGGGAAACCTTGTCCCGATCAATCACATCAGGCTCGGTCATGCATACCTCATCGCATATTTGGTCATCGCGCCGACGACCGGGTCGACACCTTGATAATAGACTGTCGCTCCCACTGGTGGAGTGACCAGATCATAGATCTCAACCGTCGAACAGCGCACCTGCACCGTGTCGGGTTCAGCGCGGAATGCTTCCAGCGCCGCGATCTCCGCCCCGCTGGCACCACCAACCCGCCACGATTGCTCGAGCACGCCGATCCGGCGAGCACCCTGTGCATCGCTTCCTTCGATCACGTCGTAGTTGCGCCGCGTCAGGATGATGTCGGGGTAGGCGGCATGGGCAGCCGCATCGAAGATCGCGGCGCAGCGCACGGCACGGGCGAGATGATCGGGCAGGTCCAGATCTGCCAACTTGGCGAACCCGCCACGTACAACGTGAAGGTCCGAGCCGCCATAGACTTCTCGACCTTTGTGATCGGTGGTGAGGTTCTGGGTGCCCCAGTAGCTGATCGTCTGTCCGGCCAGCTCGACCATGCCAACGCTGTAGGTGACAACGTCGGTCAGATTTTCTTCCAAAACGATGCCGCAATCTGCCAGAGCTGCTGCATCCTCGCGCGTAAGCGCAGCGTCAAGGGCTTCCTCGTCGCAGACAACCTCCTGACCCAGCCCGGCCTTGCCGCATACGTCCTTGATGCGAACGGGCCCCTTGGCGAGCAAGCGGCGGCCAGCCTTTGCCGCATCGGCATGCGTGAAGGCGGTATAACCTGGCAATGCGGCATCGCCCATCAATCTGGCCATGTCGACCGGCCATTCCGCAGGACGCGCGGCATCGTCATCGACCAGACCGTGGGTAATCGCTTTGGTGCTGATGAACGTTGCGGGCACCACGCCGCCCAGAATGTCGCCACGATCAAAGATGCCCGCCTTACTGGCCGCATCCGCCTCCAGCGCATCCCCCGGTACCAGCAATGCCGTCATGCCTGACGCCTCCTCCGCGTCGACGGGATCGAGAAGTGATTGGTCGAGCAACGCCGCGATCCGCGCCAGCAGGGTGGCGCGCGACGCCCGGTCATGGACATTGCCTGCCGGATGAGCATGGTCGACCAACGCCGCTACGCCATTGGTCTGCCAGGGCAGCATAGCTGGAGTGAATGGCGAGAACGTCGCCGGATCGCGAACCTCGAAAGCGCTGAGCATGCCGTTCACCTTGAAGGAGGAGAAGGCTCAACGGACTGTTGCACAGCTGGTTCATCCCACATTCAACAATCTGCTGTCGATATGTCTTGGGTTATCGCCTGACCATTCAACTACACATCAGCGGTACGCCGATGAACTCTAACCCTCGTGACAATAAACGCTACCGAGAAGACCTTGGCGCATTGAGGCTAGCTCGCACAATGGGGCAGCCTGCAGCATGAGGATCAATCGTCGCGTGTGACGCGAGCATCTCCATCGCTGTCGCGCATCGCCCATGGCTTTAGTCGGCGGGACACCATCGGACGAACCAGCCACGTCATGAGTGCGACGAGGAAACAGGATTGGAGCAGTGCACGCAGATACCAGGGCGGCTGTTGCGGCAGCAACTGCACTGCACCATTGAACAGCAGCACGAGTGGCAGGACGCCAACCCAGCTTATCAGGAACAGCTTCCATTTTGGCCCATCCCCGTCGCTTGGCAAGCGAACCACCGCTTGAGGCCCTGGCACTTCCTGCACTCGCGGGGTGGAAAACTGGTCGCCTTCGCTCATCAGCTTCGCAAACTCGTCGGATCGCTGCCATGCTGCGAGCGTACTGGCCGATACAAAGCGTTGAAGGGTATGAAACAATCCCCCGGTCTGCTCGATCCGAACGCAGCCACGATGACCGTGCGCACTTGCAGCGCTACGGTCAACGCGGTCGGACCAGTCGCGGAACTTGTCTTCCGTTCCCTTGGCTAACACCCGCGTGACGACCAACGTGACGCAAGCTTCACCCTCAATGTCTTGATTGCCACGTGCCATCCGCCCCCAAAGGCAGAGGAAGCCAGTCAGTTCCCCCCAATTTTGCCATTTCACGTGTGGATCAAGTTTGAGGCAACGAATGAGGAAGCCGTCGAGCTTGCAGGCCGATTGTTCATCACAGGGCGATACGACGGAGCAAAGGGCATGCCGAAGGTGCCGGAGTTCTTTCTCTGTGCACACATCATCCGAAAGACACCGGCAACTAATTACCGGGCACGCTTCCGCATTGTGACGGATGACTGCGACGAGGGTGCTCAAATAGGCTGTCTAAATGCCCGCTTGCCGTAACGAGCAAGTGTCACATACGGAAATGAACAAGCGGCCGAACTTGGGCAGTGGCAAACCAGCCACGAACGTCCACTTGTGGGTCTTCTCGCGGAGGGGCAGAGTGGCTGCTCTCGCCCACTTCTCACCGTCTGTGCCTCGGGTGGCGCTGCTCGAAAGCGGACGCTACGACAGGTTTGGATTGGAGGACGAGCAACATGAGGGCAGCGTTCTGGCGCCTTGCGCACAAGCACTATCAAGGGCGTCAACCAGTGCTGCTGGTCGTTGTAGCTGCGTTCACGTGGTTCGCGTTCTTCGCGTTCGTTTATGGGGCGGGCCTATTGGCGGGTTGGCGGCCGAATACTTCGAAGGCAATTGTCGGCCTCCTTTTGATTGGCGGTCCTCTGACCGTGGGCGTCCTGCATCGTCGTATCCGGATCGAAGCGTCAAAGGCACCCGGCGCACTCTACAGGAAGCGGCTTCTAACGCAGCAGTAACCCACTGAACGTCCATTCGTTTGTCTGGCCAGTCAGAAGCTGCCATTCCGCTTTCTTCCGACTTTCAGCCATCTGCGTTTAAGCTCAAGACGCAGCAGGGGTACGACTAGGGTATGGCCGCCCCGGTTTAAGCCTTGCCTGTGAGGGAATAGGCTGTGCGCAGCGCACGGAATGTCCGCCTTCTATCGCAAACAATCGGAGCGGCAGGATAAAAGACAGGATTGCATACGTATCATCCACGCTTATCCTCAACCTCCCCAATGGAGTGGTGATGATGATTACAATGTTGCTCCTTATGATGGCTGCGGGTCCACCAACATCGGCACGTTCAACCCCTGACAGCGACAGCCAAGTATGTCGCGAACGGCGTTCGCCAGGATCTCGCATTCCCAAGCAGACGTGCCGGACCGAAGCTGAATGGCTTGCTTTCGACAATGAAAAGCGCCAGCGGGATCGGTTCTGGGATGATCTGCGCAACCGCGCTTACCCTGTTTCCAAGCATTGATTAGCAATGTAGCGTCGCTTGAGGCCAGAAGCGGCCTTTACGACGCTACAGCCGCACCCGTTCTGACGTGATGGGTTGGACGACCCCTGCACCAGCGTAGCTGTGCAATGATGTGGTCGTTGAGCCACGTCTAGAGCGGGATGACGTGGGGCTGAATCGATGGGGATTTCCATGGAGGCGCTGATCTGATTCAAGGGCAGGCTGGCGGAGGAGGCCGGTCTGCATGGCGAAGCCGTATTCGATGGACTTGCGCGAC
>NZ_QLJH01000060.1 GCF_003951315.1 Sphingomonas sp. S-NIH.Pt15_0812 | reverse complement strand
GCTGGCGAGCATCCGCGTCTATCCGGGAGCCGATGCCCGCTTCACGCTCTACGACGACGACGGCGTCAGCAACGCCTATCGGGACGGGAAAAACGGCAGCAGCGCGACGCTGCGCTGGGACGACCGCGCCGGCCGCCTGACCGCCGATGGCAAACTGCCGACGGGACAGGATGCCGCCTCGCTGGTGCAGGTGATGGGACGGTGATGCGGGCGCAGCACTGGCTTACCGCACTGCTGCTCGCGGCGCTTCCAGTTGGCGCCGCGGCGCAGACGACCTCGGGCAAATCCTATATTGTCGACCGGGCAAGGATCGTTATCGACCCCTGCCCGGGCTACCTCGAGCCGCGCGACGCGACGGAATGGCAGCGGTGGAACCGGCACGTCCTGTTGCGCGCGTTCGGGCAGCATTACCGCTACGCCGACGACAATGCCGCGCTGACGGCGATGGGCACGCCGGTGCAGGTCGTCTTTATGGGCAATTCGATTATCGACGATTGGAATGCGAGCATGTTCCCAGGCGTGCTGGTCGATCGCGGGATCAGCGAGCAGACCACGCCGCTGATGATGGTGCAGTTCCGCGCCGACGTGATCGCGCTCAAGCCGCAGGCGGTGCATATCATAGCCCGCACCAACGACGTTGTCCGCAACACCGGTACGACCACGCTGGAGCAGGTGCAAAGCAATACTGCCACCATAGCGGAGATGACCTGCGCGCACGGCGCAAAGGTAATCCTGGGCGCGATGAACGCATGGCGGCGCGCTTCTGCGCCCGCCAACAGTGATGTCTCTGTAGACTATCAATCCGCTATCGCGACGCCAGAGATAGCGATGAAAGCGAGCCTGTCGAGCGACAGGGTACATCCGACGGTGACCGACTATGCGGTGATGCATACGCTGACCGTGGAGGCGATCCGGCGCACTCTTGCGAACAAGGTACCGCGATGACCACTGATCTGTCGCGGCGCGCGGTGCTCGCAGGGCTGGCCGCCAGCGGCATGGCGCAGCGCGCGCTGGCGCGGAGCCCGATGGGGCTGGCGCGCGGGCCGGTGGAGCCGAGTTGGTCGTCGCTGGTGCAACATTATCGCTATCCGGACTGGTTCCGCGACGCGAAGCTTGGGCTGTGGTCTCATTGGGGGCCGCAGTCGGTGCCCGAACAGGGCGACTGGTACGGCCGGTTCATGTACATGCAGGGTCATCCAATGTACGATCATCACTTGAAGACGTACGGCCACCCCGCCGACGTCGGAATGATCGAAATTCAGCGCCGTTGGACCGCTGAACGCTGGGATCCGGATGCACTTATCGCGCGCTACAAGCGCGCCGGCGCGAAATACTTCGTCAGCCTAGCGTGCCACCACGAC
The DNA here is from genome assembly GCF_003951315.1 of Sphingomonas sp. S-NIH.Pt15_0812. Taxonomy (GTDB): domain Bacteria; phylum Pseudomonadota; class Alphaproteobacteria; order Sphingomonadales; family Sphingomonadaceae; genus Sphingomonas. Next base: position 8,219 of record NZ_QLJH01000060.1, on the reverse strand, counting down.
AACCTTGACTGCTACGACAGCCGCTATCATGCTTGGAACAGCCTGCGTGTTGGTCCAAAGAAGGACGTGGTCGGCATTTGGGCGAAAGCGGCGCGGCGGGCCGGGCTGAAGTTCGGCGTGTCCAATCATGCCGCGCACGCCTGGCACTGGTATCAGACCGCTTATGGATATGATCCGGTCGGCTCGCGCAAGGGTGAGCGCTACGACGCGTACCGGTTGCGCAAAGAGGACGGGCGCGGGCGCTGGTGGGACGGGCTCGATCCACAACAACTCTACACCGGCCGGCACATGGTGTTGCCCGACGGGATCGACAGCGTCGCTGAAATGAACGCGTGGCACGACCGGAACGACGGGCAGTGGATCGAGAGCGCACCGTCCAGCGACGCCGGCTATGCCGCGCGCTGGCTGTTGCGGCAGGCGGACCTGATGGAAAAGTACCGCCCCGACTTCTGCTATTTCGACGATTACGAATTGCCGTTTGGACCAATCGGGCTTCAGGCTGCGGCCGATTACTATAACCGCTCGTTGCAATGGCACGGCTCGATTGATGTGGTGCTGACCGCCAAGCAGTTGAAGCCCTATGCGCGCTTCGGACTGGTGCAGGATGTCGAACGCGGCTTCACCGACCATCTGTGGAACGAGCCGTGGCAAACTGATACGTGCCTGGGCGACTGGTTCTACAATGTCGCGCGGCTGAACGAGCGGAGCTACAAGACCGCCGAGCAGGTAATACAGCGGCTGGCGGACGTAGTGTCGAAGAACGGCAACCTGCTGCTGTCAATCCCGCAACCTGGCGACGGCTCGATCGACCGCGAGGAAGAGGCGATCCTCGACGGCATGGCGGCATGGGTGGCGGTCAACGGCGAGGCGATTTTCGGATCTCGGCCGTGGCGCGTTTATGGCGAGGGGCCAACGCGGTTGCAGGTGGGGATGCAAAACGAGCAGACGGCCGGCACGTTCACCGCGCAGGACGTGCGCTTCACCACCAACAACGGTGCACTCTATGCGCTGGCTCTGGCTTGGCCGACACGGCGGCTATCGGTCGCGTCGCTTGGCAGCGACCGGCTGAAGCACGCGACAATCGAGCGAGTAACGCTGCTGGGTGGCGGCGCGGTCCCGCATCGCCGCGACGCGGCGGGGCTGCACGTCGACCTGCCGCCTGCGACGGGTGCGGGGTTTGTGCCGGTGCTGCGTATTGACGGTCGCGGGCTGGCCTGACGTTTCATCAGGTCGCGTCGAAAGAAATGCCCGCCTGTTCGCGATGGGACGGGCGGGCAGGCAGGAAAACCTTCGTAGAGGGCGGCGACCCGCCACCCCTCAATTGCGCATGCGGAAGGAAATGCCAAAGCGGCGATCGTTCAGCTCGAAGTTGCGTGGATTACCGGGATAATACTGGTAGCTATCGAAGCGCGACTTAGTCAGGTTGATCGCATCTATCGTCACCGACACCTTCGGCGTGAAGTTGTAGCCGATCGAAGCATCGAGCTGTCCGTAAGCGCGGTTGTAGATCGGAACTCCGCCCGTGCCGTTACTGGCCGGATCAAACAGGTAGCTGCTGCGCCAATTAAAGGCCGCACGCGCAGTGACGCCGTACTTCTCGTATAGGCCGACGAGGTTGTAACTCCATTTCGACAGACCTTGCAACGAGGTCGGCACCTGATCCCCGTTCAACAGCGTGCCGGTTGCGCCAGGGGCGCTGCTATCGACATACGTGACGTTCGCCTGCGCACCGAAGCCGGACAGCGGGCCGGGCAGGAAGTCAAAGAAGGTGTTGCCGCCGATCTCGAACCCCTTCACCTCTCCCTTGGCGCCGTTGACGAACGCAGTGTAGCGGAAGGTCTGCGACGCCTGGTTTGGCACCTCGATCTGCTGCTCAAACACCTGCGAAGTCGTGAAGTTCGTCAGCTTCTTGTAGAACACCGTGCCATACAGGAAGGTGGTCGGCGCAACGTTCCACTCCAGCGCAAGATCGGCCTGATCGACGGTCAGCGGCTTGAGCGACGGATTGCCGCCTGACCCGGTGTTCGTGCCATTCGGCTGGTAGCCGATCACGTTGCCGGCGGCATCCAATAGCTGCACATAGCCGACGGAGAATTGTCGGTTCGGATTGAGCTGCGAGAATTCTGGTCGTGACAGTCCTTTCGAGGCACCGATGCGCAACTGCAACCGCTCGGTCAGGTGCGCGCGCAGATTAATGCTCGGCAGTACCTTCGTATACGACTGATCGGCGGAATAGGGCTGGTCAAGCGTCACCTGCTGCCCAGCCGCATCCAGCGTCGGGCGATAGTTGAGCCGGGTGGTGCCCGCCGCCTCGTTCTCGGTCTTAACGAAGCGTACCGCGACGTTGCCGTCGATCGGCAGCCCGGCGTCGACCTTGAAATAGGCGGCGAGATAGCCGGCATAGGTCTTCTCACGCTGCGTATTGATATCCTGCGGCGTAAAGGTCGTGATCGCACGCCCGCCGATCGTGCGGAACGCCGCGGCGGCATCGTCGAATAATCGCGCAGACGCGTAGGGCACCGGCCCGACGATCGCACCGCCGTCACCACCGAACAGCGCGCCATAAGGCGCCACCAGCCCCAATGCGATCGGATTAGCTAAATTCAGTGGCGTGCCGTCAGCGTTGGTCGGCGACGCGCCAGTCCAGTTGTACGGCGTGCTGCGGTTGATCGCTTCGCGGTCGGTATAGCGGATGCCACCCTGAACCGAGGTTAGAATACTGTCGTCGAAATCCCACTCCAGGTCGAGCCGCGCCGCCTTTTGCGTGGCGACGCTGTCCTCCAGATGGTCCATGATCGCAGTGAAGCGGTAGGCGGACAGATCGGAAATCGAACCTGTGCCGGGCGCGCTCTGGAACGATATGGCGGGCAAGTCGCCGCTGAGATCGATGGTATAGCCTGCCAAATCCTTCTGCGCGAAGGCGGTGTAGCTGGAGACTTCCGCCGTGGCGCGTTCATATTGCAGGTCGAGGTTGACGTGCAGGCGATCGGTCGGTTGCCACTTTACCCCGCCGGCATAATCGGTGGTTTTGGTGCGCGAGAACGCGACCTGGGTGTTATTCTGGATATTAAGAGCGGTGTTGACGTATGGCGGCACCGAATAGGCGGGGGTGAAGCCGTTGAACCCGCCCGACACGAACCTTCCGTCCTCGAACCGGAAACCGCCGGTATTAGGCTGGAAATTGTTTAGGAAGTCCGGGCTGGTCCCGTTGGTGACGAAGCTGGAGTAGTTCGGGGTGTATAAGTCGTAGTTCGACTGGAAGAACGTGCCGTAGAATTGCAGGTTGGTCGCCGGCTCCCATTGCGCAGCGGCATAATAGCCGCGGCGCTTGCGGCTGCCCTCGGTCACCTGGATGCCTGCGCCGACCGGCATCGACAGCGTCTGGCCGGCATAGCCGGGGATGCCTGAGACCGGAACATAGGGGTCGATCGTCGCCTGGTCACGGCGGAAGGCAGATTCATAATATGCGACGTCGAACAGTACGCCGAAGTCGCCGATTCCGGTATCGGTCCACGTCTTGCTGACCAATGCCGAGCCGTTGAAGCGTGCATCCTCGGACAGGTCAAAGTAATTGGCGCCAACCGTCGTCGACAGGACGAAGCCCTTTTCGTCGAATGGCATGCGGGTGCGCAGATTGACGATACCACCGATCCCGCCCTCGATCTCCTTGGCCGATGGATTTTTATAGACGTCGACGCCACCCAGCAGCTCCGATGGAACGTCCTCGAAACTAAGCGAGCGCCCACCGCTGCCGCCGAACACGTCACGGCCGTTGAGCAGCGTCTTGACCTGCGTCAGCCCGCGGATCGCAATCCCGGACCCTTCGCCGTAGTTGCGGCTAATCTGGACGCCCGACACCCGCTGCAACGCTTCTGCGACGTTCTTGTCGGGCAGCTTGCCGATGTCGGTTGCGGTGATCGAATCTACGAACTGGTCGGAATTGAACTTTAGCGCCTGCGCAGTGGCGACGCTCTGCCGCAGGCCGGTGACGACAATATCGGCGGCGACATCATCGCTTGGCCCTGCGGCCTGCTCGACCGTGCTGGCGGCTGAGGGCGGCACCGCGGCAACGGTGCCGCTGGCATCGCGCGGCAGCGATCCATTGGCGGGCGTACCTGTTTGCCCGGTGGCGGAGGCACCACTTTCCGACTGGGCAGGCGCACCACTCCCAGCCTTGTTGGTACCCTGCGCCAGGGCCGGAGCCGCAACAAGCGCCATGGTCAAGAGCGAAACGCCCGTCAGGATCTCCCGGGCATGACCCCGCACCAATTCGCGCTTTCCGGTGTGCATTCGTCTTCCCCCCAAGTATCCGGATCGCACCGGCAGCGTCACGACGGGGAAGCACGCGCGGCGCTTCGGCCGACGCCTCGTCCTCCCCAAAAAACGGCCGCGACATCGCTCGGAAAGGCGAATGCGGCTGATTTGATAGCGATATCTACCATGAAAAATCTCGTCAATTCAACAACTCCTATTAATATGCTAAAAAGGCAAAAATAGTTTTCACAGCCCACAGGGGACCGAGATGATCCGAAACATTGACGCTGCGTCTGCGCCGATCGGCTCGATCCTGATCGTCGGTGGTGGTACGGCGGGGTGGATGACGGCGGCGGCGCTCGCGCGGTCGCTGGGCCCACGCCGTTCGTCGATCATACTGATCGAATCGGAAGAACTCGGCACCGTTGGGGTGGGCGAGGCGACGATTCCACCGATCTTGGAAATGAACCGTCTGCTCGGCATCGACGAGGATGCGTTCATGCGGGCGACCGGCGCCACCTTTAAGCTGGGGATCGCGTTCGAGAACTGGCGCGCGGCGGGTCACGCCTATTTCCATCCGTTCGGCCGCATCGGAGCCGCGATTGGGCCCCTACCCTTCCACTTGTACTGGCAGGCGCTGGCGTCGGCGGATCCCGCGGCGGCGGCAGGGCTGACCGACTACAGCCTACCCGCTGTGGCGGCGCGCGCGGGTACCTTTTGTCGACCGAGCGACGATTCGCGCAACACGCTTTCGACAATCAGCTATGCGTTCCACTTCGATGCCGCCCGCTACGCCCACTTGCTGCGAACGCAGGCTGAGGCGGACGGTGTGGTTCGGCACGAAGGGCGCATCGTCGCGATAGCGCGAGAAGCGTCCGACCACCCGGCCGGCCCGATGCTACAGTCGGTCACCCTGGCGGACGGCCGCGTACTGGAGGCCGATCTGTTTATCGACTGCTCGGGCTTCGCCGGCCTACTGATCGGGGACGCGCGGGAGAACCCCTATCAGGACTGGCGCAACTGGCTGCCGTGCGACAGCGCACTGGCAATGCCCATCGCGCGCGCTACCGATCCGCTGCCTTATACGCGATCGATCGCCGGGGCCGCCGGCTGGCAATGGCGTATCCCGCTCCAGCATCGCACCGGCGCCGGGCATGTCTTTGCCAGCGACTTCATCAATCGCGAGGCTGCGGAGCGGGCATTGCGCGCCTCTGTCGAAGGCGCGCCGTTGGCCGAGCCCAAGCTGCTGCGCTTCATGCCCGGGCGGCGGACGCAGGCATGGCGTGGCAATGTGGTGGCAATCGGGCTCGCCGCCGGCTTTCTGGAGCCGCTAGAATCAACCAGCATCCACTTGGTCCAGTCGGCGATCACCCGCCTCCTGGCACTATTTCCCGATCGCGCGTTCGCGCCGGCCGACATCGCCTATTTCAATCGCGCGACCGCTGCCGAGTTCGACCGGATCCGCGACTTCCTAATCCTCCACTATCATGCCACGGAGCGGCAAGACTCGCCATTCTGGAACCACGTCCGCACTATGGCGATCCCGGACACGTTGGCCGAGCGGATCGACCTGTTCCGCAGCCGTGGCCGCTTCTTCCCGGAGGCGTTCGACTTGTTCCTGGAACCGAGTTGGGTCGCGGTGCTAAACGGTCAGGGCATCCGACCCACGTGCCCCGATCCGCTGGCGCTGGATGCGATGGACACGTTGGCCGATGTTTTACCGCGAATGCGCGCCGCGATCGCACGGGCGGCGGGGACCATGCCGCGCCACGGTCACTTCATCGCTCACCACTGCGCCGCGCCGGTGGCATAGGCGCAGCGAGCAGGAAGGCGACATTTTGGGGTGGCGATCAGCGATAGCGGCCCATGGTCACCTTCAACACCGCCGGTCGATCGATCAGGTTGATTCCGTAATCGGTCTGGTCGCCATTCCAGATGCGGTCCATGACCCAGCGGCCCTGATCGAAATGCCCCTCCTCGACCCGTACGATCATGGCGTTCGTTGGCCCGCCGGGCCGGCTACCGAACGTCAGGCGGACGTGATCGCCCGTCACAAGAAACTCGTCGGCGGACAGTTGCGCCACGGCGGTACCGCCAACCGGCTCGCTTGCCCACGGCGCCGGTTCGGATTTCAGCCAGATCCAGTCCTTCATCCCGAACTGCCACTCACCCCAGCTTGCCGAAATCGTCCAATCGCCCATGGTGGTCGATACCGGTGCGCCATTGTCCGGCTTGGCTGTGCCCCAGGTCGGATGCTCAAAGGCGATCCGCGCCCACTCGCGCTGCATTGCCGCGAACGTGCTGTACGGTAGCGCAAAGGCGTCGAGCGTCGCGCCATCTAGCGCGCTGGCACCCAGCGGGTAGTTGAAGAACCCGGTATCGTCCATGCCGAATGGCGAGAAGCCGATCGCCCCGCGTCCGACCGCCGCGTAGAAGTAGCGCGCGAAAAGCCGCGCGTTACCGATCTCAGGGACCATCAACGCATTGTCGGCGCGGCGGTACGCGTCGAGGTAGAGGTCGACATTCTTGCTTACCTTGTCGTACAGGTCCGGCGCCGCGAAGTCGATCGACGGGGCCGCCACCTTCCAGATGTCGAGCACGTCCTGCTGTGGACCACCGCTGGCGACGCCGGTCGGGTCGGGGACGTTCGACGGCCCGGCAAGCGAGGCGTTGACGTACATCGGCAGCGGCTTAATTGCCTTACCCGCGGCGGCGATCGCATCGATGTAGCGTGCAGTGTACCATGTGTTAAAAGCTCGATCGGCTTGACCAGCGAACACCTGCGTCCACGTTCCCGACTTGCCGATCCTGCGCGCTAGTGCCGCCGGAACTGACTTGGTGAATTCCGCATTGGCGGCGGCGCTATAATCGCGGGGGTTGCGGTAGCTGCCAACCTCGTTCTCCGGTTGAACCATGATGACTGTATTCTGCGCATCGTGATCGCGTAGATAGGTCATCAATGCGACGAACGCGCGCTTGTCTGCCTCGCGCGTGCTCGTCGCCATCGGCGTCAAGACATAATGGTCCTTGCCGGTCTTGTCTTTCATGCGTGGAAAACGGCTGTTATCCAGCTTCACCCAGTCGGGCGTGTAACTTGGCGACGTGTTCTTCCACGTGCCGAACCATAGCAAGACAACTCGCTTGTCATGCGAGCGCGCTTGATCGAGCAGCGTCTGGACAAAGGAGAAATCGAATTGTCCCTCGCGTGGTTCGATTTGCTGCCATGCGACAGGTATTTCGAGCGTGTTAGCATGAATCCGATCGAGGATCGGCCAGACGTGCGGCAGCGATATCGCATAATTGCTGCTGTTATTGACCTGTGCCGCCAGCATCAGGAACGGCGCTCCGTCGATTATTAGCGCGTGGCGGCCATTACGGCTCAGTAAATACGGCACTGCCTTATTGGACGTGGCCGCGACGTCGGACTGTGCGTTGACCCCTGCAGCACTCATGAAAAGCGCGCTGGCGGTAATCGTTCGTCTAATCTTCATCTATGTTCCCGTCGCTTCCAAACGGAGTGATCTGACGCTCTCAACGCCAAAAGACTGGCTTCGAGGTTTCGCACCGACCCCTGTCGGCGAAGCGATAACAAATTGGCTCGCCTACGCAAACCGACGAGCTTCGATCAAATAACACCCGAACCGCACCTTCTTCGAAGGAGGGTTAGGCCTGTTGAAAATCGCATCGAAGCTGATCTCGGCTTATCAGCGCTCGCCTTCAGTCGCGAGTGTCAGTGATGAGCCCTGCGACGCGATCGTCGAGTCAGACGAGCGAAAGGCGTCATGCTGGTGCGGTTGGGCTCATGACGATCTCGCCGTAGCTTATGAGCTGCCCCCCTCTGAGTGGTCCATCGACTATGACAGTCTGGACCAAGGAAGGGACGACGAATGCCTGCCAAGAAGCACAAGCCCGAGGAAATCATCGGGAAGCTGCGCGAGGTTGAGATCATGCTGGGTCAGGGCGGC